>NZ_JAKRRY010000210.1 GCF_026191675.1 Vibrio qingdaonensis
TGCTTCAAGCAGATTCGTAACGCTTGGTACTTTTAGCGTTAATTTAGGCTTGAGTGATTACGGCGTAAAACTTAGCTTGAGTGGTACGTTACTCACCACTTAAGCAGGCGTTAGGTGCTCATCAATCAAAAGGAATTGAACACAATGGTTACATGTTACGTTAGGTATATTATCGACCCTTTCAAAGTATCTGAGTTTGAAGAGTATGCAAAAATGTGGATACCGTTGGTTACCCGCTTAGGA
>NZ_JAKRRY010000211.1 GCF_026191675.1 Vibrio qingdaonensis
CGTTAGCGCCACTTAGCAGGGCGTTAGTTGCACTTAGAAATTTAGTGGTCAAATCATTGTCCCTTTAGCTATGTAGCTACAAGCCCCACTGCTTAACGTTCTTTCCGGTGGCAGTACCAATTAGTCGTTCGCTTTAGCCCTCGAGGTTTCGCGGCACTGCTTTTTGTGTCCGTCCGTGGGCAACGAAAGTCACATCTTCCTCAATCCGTTTTTCAGTGACTTCGGTGCGGTCTTTTTCG
>NZ_JAKRRY010000212.1 GCF_026191675.1 Vibrio qingdaonensis
TTACTAAGCGGCGCTTGCGACTAACTAACCAAGCGCACGCAACTCCAAACCAAAACCGCCAAGCGTATGGCGTCCGTTTGAGTAACTTGTTAGAAACTCACTCGCTGTGAACGAACGTCTTACAACACTGACAAAGCAACTACTGCCGTTAAACTCAAAGCAACTGGGTTGCTGCACGTTGCTCTTAACTAGAGCATGCTTTCAACATTGTTTACACTTGAGGTTTGCTAGAACAAGCC
>NZ_JAKRRY010000213.1 GCF_026191675.1 Vibrio qingdaonensis
TCAGCCAAAATAGACAGGCTACCTAACGTAGTACCCACAGACGTCCCCGCGCCTGCGTTAAAGACATTTTCACCGGCGTCTTCATCGCTAATCACCAGTTGCTCAGAGGCGATAAGGTTATTGCCCACCGCACCCACATCTTCGGTCAGTTCAGCGGATTCACCACTGACGATAGTTGGCGCACCGTCCACCCCTTGAATGGTCACAACAATATCTTGATAGCTGCTGCCATCAAT
>NZ_JAKRRY010000214.1 GCF_026191675.1 Vibrio qingdaonensis
GAAAACGTACTGCCTTTTAGCGCTTTGCTATTACCTCCATCTGCACTAACCGAGGTTGAACCACCCGATAAATCCGCCGATTTAGCATTGCTTTAATAGTGTATGTCTTCACGTCTCTCATCCACATTTAAAGTCCTATATCGCATGACCTTTTACCCGATTTGTTTGGTAGTGAGAAACGAGGTCATCTTGGGCAGCGAAGCTCCCTTCAACACGCTGCTCAAAGTTATCC
>NZ_JAKRRY010000215.1 GCF_026191675.1 Vibrio qingdaonensis
TCTTAGTGCGCTCAAGGCGGAATTGCTTAAAGCTCACTGGATTGCTATCTCTTCCTTTGCACGCAGAACACCCCTCAGTGACGCGCAACTTAATGCTTACCCCAAGTTAAAAGCGCAATTGGATAAGCACGCTTTTCCTGAAGGAAAAAAAGTCAATAGAGCCAGTTATCAGCAAGTACAAGACGATGTTCCATTGGCACGTCACTTATCTTACGTACCGGTAGAGCC
>NZ_JAKRRY010000216.1 GCF_026191675.1 Vibrio qingdaonensis
AGTATCTAAGTCGACCACCGCGTCTTCGGTGGCGTCATCACTGGCGCCACTGACAATGCTTGGTAAATCGTTAACGCCGGTAATGGTGATGACGATGTTGTGCGTGGTGCCGTCTTCACTGAGTACTTGGAACGTCTCGGTGCGGGTTTCGCCTTCTGAGAGTGATTGCACCGAGCTGTCGGTGTTGTCGATTTCGTAATTCCACGCGCCAGTCGCATCA
>NZ_JAKRRY010000217.1 GCF_026191675.1 Vibrio qingdaonensis
CCAGATTTAGGTTCTGGCGCCGAGAGGTGTGAGAGTTCAAGTCTCTCCGACCGCACCATTATTTCTTAATGTGTTATTCAATTAACCCAATTAAGAACGTGTGATTGACACTGAAACAATCCTGTTGGGCTATCGCCAAGCGGTAAGGCACTGGCTTTTGATGCCAGCATTCCCTGGTTCGAATCCAGGTAGCCCAGCCATTACAACGTTATT
>NZ_JAKRRY010000218.1 GCF_026191675.1 Vibrio qingdaonensis
ATGGTTGTTTTCCCTCTTTATTGGCGAGACAACATAAAAACTCGCTCTCTTAACGCTTGTTGTTTCGCCTCGCCTAAGCACATCCAATGCCGTTGAACTAACGCTCCCTCTAAGCGAAATAGCAGACGCTCCGAGACATCCAGTTTCAAGCGATCGCGTATCCACACATAAGCTTGAGCAGCCCCGATTTCTCCTAACTCTTCTATCGT
>NZ_JAKRRY010000219.1 GCF_026191675.1 Vibrio qingdaonensis
TGATCGGTTGGCCCCCTAATGTCGCCGTCGCCGACTCCATCTCACTATCAAACGTCAAGGTCACCTCAACGCTTTGACCAATCGCTTGATGCGTGGGGTTAAACGTCGCCCCCGTTAACGTGGGTTTAAGTCGTGACATCGACACGCTGCTGTCTGTCACCGTGGTTGCAACCGCGCCGAGGTTGTTGGTGCCGCTCACGCTCAAAGTA
>NZ_JAKRRY010000022.1 GCF_026191675.1 Vibrio qingdaonensis
CGAAGGCAGAAGAATGATTCACACTTATCAACTAATCTAAGCCGTACTGGCTTAAGCAAGAGCTGACAGTTTTGCCCTGGGGTTTAACCTTGGTTTATAAGGTGTGGCTGATATACCTAAATAGTTATTGGACAGAAATATACCAGTCCCTTTGCTAACTTAGCTATTAATGAATAACTTCAGGTTTTGCAAAATAAAAGGGGGCGAGCTAGCGCGATGGGTACCATTGAACTAGCTAAAATGTTTGATAATACCTCTAAGTCGAAGACTTAATTAGTATAAGGCTGTTCGCAAGTTGGTTGTTCTTCGAATGTAAAATAACTACACCTCTTTGAGTACCACATCGTATGATATTCAAAAGATACGCTCTCGTTGGCAATACTTGAGAGAGTAATGAAAAAACCTGCCTTATCGCTCTTACCTAAATCTTCTGCCGTTGAGTCGATAAAGCAGAATTCTACATGCTTATTTTTAGATAAAACATTCAAGCAAGGCTTTTTTGTCGGAATATAGGCAATAAGATCACCAACTTTACCTGTACGATTATCATAACTTTGCTTTAACTCTCTAATGTCTGAGCTAGAAGGAAGTTTTTCACTCGCAAATGTTACGCTAGAAAAAGCAACAAGAACACAGAACATACTCTTATAAATGTTTTTCACGTCTTAGCCTCCTGTTCAAATCAACTCCAACCCACAAGTTGTTGCTATTGAACATTATTTTTTTAAATTTAAGAATATCAAAATCAACTAAAGCAGGAACAAACCCTTCTCTTGTTCTTGGGCTGTTGTCCCCACGATAAGTCAAATCGACTAGGACCTCCTTAACATTAAGAGGTAAACTGGCCCAATCAACAACCCCAAATTTAGCTTGAACATCTGACTTCGTTAACAAAATACGAGTCTTTTCTTCCATATACTCATAAACAGTATTAAACATTAAGTGTTGCTGCTTGCGTGTTAATGTAAGCTCATTGCTCTCCAAGCTTGAATTGTTAAGTAACTCTAGGGCGCTTTCTTTTTTCACACCTTCTACACTGAGTAACCAATCGGACAATTCTGACGTCAGTTCTGACACTTGAAATAGCTCTTTTAAGTGCAATTTAGAAGGTGACTGCCCGGTTGCTCCTGTGGGTGGGTTCCCTGAATCCAAACCTCGCCCAATCGTAACGCCCGATTGACCAATCACTACCCCGTCTGAATTATGAGGGACGTGGGCTTTTCTTGAGAAGTAAGCGGATGACTCAATATCATCGCCCTCATTATCAAAGGTAAATTGTCCCTTGGGCACAGTTAACCATTTTTCATCCATAGCATCATCAATATATTGCCAATTTTCACTGACGCCCTCATCCAAAGCAAGAGCTGTGTTCTTATCTACAATCCCATCGACTTCACCAATTTTATAAGTTTCATGCGTGTTATGCGTCGGTTCATAACCCTTCTGAAACTGTGTAATAGCGCTTTCTGTCGCTTTGCCAAAATCTCCGTCGGCCCCCGCAGGACCTAAATCGAAACCCAATTCAATCAATGCCTCTTGAACGACTTTGACTTCAAGACCTTTACTTCCATTACTAAGGGCCTCTCCATCACCAAAAGCCAATAACTCCAAGTTGTCCGATGTTGATAACGGCTCTGAACGAAGAATGAGCAAACACTATTTTTGATGTTGTCACGTCTTCAGCAGGCAAAGGAGAACGAGCGGAATATTGACCACTCGACTCTTTAGGTAATGTCACTTGAAGCTTATCACCAAGTGATAACGCAGAAGGGTCGGCATCATAGTGCGGGTTCATCCCTAATAGGGACTTAGGCGAAAGATTATATAACGCAGCAATACTACTCCATGTTTCACGTTGATTCGTCTTAGAGTCAAGTTGACAGGTATGATACTCAGGTTCAAATTGTGTCATTTGGTCAACTTCAATGATAATTTCATCACCGACATTCACTCTATCTGGAGAGCCCTTGTACCTAGGGTTTAAAGTCAGTAATTCTTCGAGTGTTATTCCCTGTCTGTGCGCGACTTTAGACAGACTATCCCCACTCTTAATGATGTAAATGACTTTACCATCCTTCTCTTTCTCTTTTTCTAAAATCGGTGCTGTTCGAGTGGAAAACACCGTATCCATATCAAGAAGACAAGCGTATTCATCGAGCCACTTCGCCGAAATATCACCCAAAAGTAGGTCTTGTGAGAGTTTCTCTTTTTTATACAAAAGGTGTTGCCTGGCAATCACTTGATTGTCGATTTTATAAGGTAGTAAAATCGTAGATTGTGGTTTGGGTACGATGATTTCATCGCTGAGCCCATCTTTAGTGGACTCTGTGACATTGAAACCCCACTTGTTATTACCCGCGATTTTGTACTCATGGATAAGTTCATCATCAATAAAGTGGTAGAAATACCCCTCTGTAGGCCAACCTAAACGCTCCCCAACTTGAACGGAAGGCTTAACAGGTATAAAGACATCACGATAAACGGCACTGCCTTTTTTGACAGGAAGGACATTGTCATAGCTCAACGCTGTTTTCTTAGAGCCTACAAACTGATAGAGCAGAATCTTAGGCTCATTAACCAATATTGGAGTACTCAAGATGGTGCTGATGTTATCTGAACCCTTTGATTTAATCCAAGAATTGAAGGGGTTCTTTTCTTTGTTCGTTTCAGTTACAACAAACGAATCAATACTGAATGCTTTTACTTCATCGAGTGAACAAGCTAACGCCACATTGTATTCTAAGGTAACTTCTTGAGGGTCACCCGTTGGCGGGGGGTGAAAAAAGGAGGATAATATCCTCCCTCGTTCTAAACAACCTTAAATCACCACCAAATTATCTATTACGCGCTCAAATAACCACTTATGATGGTGTTCATTAAAATCCGTGATGAACTGCCCTTGATTAACACTAATTAAGCGCTGAGCGTAGCTCTCTTCAACGCTTTCTTTTATGAAGTCACCATAAGCTTTCATATTGTACTTGCCGACCATGGAGTGGTAAGCCAAATGAATTGTACGCTCGTCACAAAAGGTCAAGTAAGCCTTGCGTCCACGACGACAAACAAAGATCCACTTCTTGAAGCTACGCCCGACATATCCCACGATAACCTCATCATCAGAACGAAGATTGTCAACGAAATCAATTGAGCTGAGAACTTGAGCCTCGTTGATTGAGATTTGCGTCAACTCAGCTATTCTGTCCCACTCCTTTGCTTTATAAATAGACTTAGAGTAGGTTTCATAAGCTTCATTATTCACCGATGTAAACTCATGCCAATGAGGGAGCAGCGACTTAACACCCTTCGCCTTAATCACAGTTACAGTTAAGAGCGGGGTTTGTTGAAAAACCTGCGTATATAGACGTTTCGTGCAGTAAAACAGGCGATCGCCAAAACCCAGATAAACAAGCGTTCGGATCATCGAGAGAACTTCGCTTTCTCTCGGAGAGCGATTGATCGACATCGAGTGCTTATCAAACAACTCTATATGCCCATCACTGTATTCAATGAGGTAAGCCAGCTCTTGCTCTTGTGGCGACCCCTCAGGGTTGGCATGAACAGCAATTGTAAAGGCTTGGAGATGAGAGTCGTTATCAAAGTTTGCCTTGATAGAGCGTACGATCTCAGTTTGATTTGTACTAGTAGAACCGTATGATTCATGGCGCACGATAGTACAATTGGCGCGAGGTAGCACTTCCTCTGGAGCTAGAATAGTCATTTAGTATTTCCTCTTAAGTTCCCTACAGAACCTCAAAAAAATTGTGTATTGGCAAAACCCTGAGATACTCAGAACTTCGCCTTGTGGCACGATGACACCGCCATCGCTCACTAATTAGACTATTGGTTTATTTCATATTCTGCAATACTCGTTTATAGAAAACTCATTGCATTTATCGTACTACTGTCCCAAAGCGAGCAAAATCAATGACCGTGGCTAAACCGTTAAGTCGCTTCTGTCCCAAAGCATGGCGGCATAACACGTCTCTGGAAAAAAGCTTCTTAGCTAAAATGACTTAGTGGCATCAGTTCAAGTAAGAAAAAGTATCTTAAACCTTCTGCCCAGCAATAGCTGTAAGGCCTGAAGCCTTTACTGGTAAGATGGATTTATATTAAACAATGGTTGCTGGGTACAAGACGTAGCCGACCAAACTCCATAGTGAGAACATCACGACTAACATTTTTCCTGATCTTGCTTTTAACCACTGCAGCATGCTTCATTCCTTACAATCTGATCTTATTAAGCTCATCAAATGCCGATTATGAATCGGTGTTTTATTCGAGCGCAAGATTAAACGCGAAATTTCGTCACGCAGACTTTTCATGTGGTTTGGTAATTTATAGCAAGTTAATTGAAGGTAAGGCCATCTCCATAGCTAGATAATAAGATAAAAAAGCCTCTTTAACCTTATACAGCTAAAGAGGCCCTTACCATGCAAAGAAACAGCCTAGTTCAAATATGCCATTGTTTCATTTGAAGTAATGAATAACGTTTCTTTGCCAATATTACGTACCGATTTTAATTCTAACTTTTGATGATTTTGTTTTATGTAATAGAGTTTATCATCCGTATCAACCAGTAGTGTTCGCAATCTACCGTAGACAATCACTTGTTCTAGCTTTTTCCAGCGCTTATTTTTATCAAGCGTCGGTACTAAATCATCGGTATTTTGATTCATAACGATCGATTGTAAAGTCAATTGCCCTTGTTCATCAAGCATTGCAAAAGTGTCAAAAGTACCTTCAACTTTCATCACTCGAGCCTTGTTATGAGCAATTACTACTGGTGAAGCGCCGCCACCTAAATCCCAACAATCGACATCACCGTTGCGACTCAACGCACAAAAGCGGTCACTATCAGGGCTCGCCGCCAGTGCTTGATACTCGCCTTGAATTTCACCACCAAAATGATAAGCCATTGGTCCCCAAAGCAAAATATCCCCTGAGCTATCTAAAGCGAGGAAATGGCTTTGCACGGGCGCGATATCGACAATATTCGCTTGTAAACGACGATAAACTTTGAGTTCATCATCAAGGCTTTGATAGGCTGAATCTTCAAAATTAGATGCCGCAAGAATAGGACTGCCACCAGCCATTGCACCGCCCCAAGTGACAACACTTCCATCATCAAATAGAGCAGCTGAAGCCGCGTCGTTATGAACTAGCTTTTTCGCCCCTTCTTGCTCAAGTCGAGTCAATATGCTTGGTTCAGGACGACATCCCCCTTTCAAGCGGTGGATTAAAAGATGATCCCCTGTCGCACGATTAAATAAGTATCCACAATGGCTTTGTTGCACACTTTGATTATTAGCCAATAATTTAAACGGTAGTTTCTCGGGCGGATTCCAAGCTCCATCCACGGCTAAACGCCCATCTTTATGCCTCCTTGGCACTTTCATATCACCACGGTTATAAGCCTCTATTTGCGGTACATCAGGGGCTTCAGCGACAATCCTCCATGGTGATAATGAGTATTCACGAAAGCGAACACGCTTAAGTTGGTTAAGTAAGCGGTTATGTTCTAAATAATAATTTGGCTCATCATGCTGAGCGTTCAACTCTTGATAACGCTTTTTCAGATCACCGCCAAATTGTTTCGTATATTGAATGGCATCCTCACGTACTTCAGGACGTCCGCTATCAGCTAAGACATTAACGTCATCTTTAAATCGGTTAGAAAACCCGTTTCTGCTCTTCCAATAGCTAGAAGCTTCATACCACTGCTCTTTCCTCGCGTGCAAAGCCAACTCAAACTGACTATACCTGTCTTGAAAAGCTGCGGCTTCTTGACGCCAAATAATCGCTTGCTCTTTATCACCCGACTCATTTGCTCTATCCATCAACCATAGCATTGCAGTTACATTGCCTTTAATTGCTGCTTGGTAGATTTTAGCGCGAGTATCGGGTAAATCTTGGGCTTGTTTAAGTGCCGTTTCAAGCAAAGCGTTGGCATCACCTTCACTCATCGCACTTTGTAAATATGCTTCAGCGTTTTCGGGCTCACTTTTTTCAAGCAGCACTGACAATTGATACTTACATTCAGCGTCACACGATCCAACTATGTCGGCTTGACTTAGTAACGTCAAAGCAGAGTCAGATTCACCGCCATTAATCATCACATATGCGAGTTCTGTAAACGCGCGTAGCTCACCCGTCTGAGCGGCAGAGAACAACAATGATTTCATCTGCTCGCTATCGTCTTTATTGAAAAAAGAATTTCCTTGTTGAGCAAATAAAAGATCACCACGAGCGAATAACGCAGGTCCGTAGTTACCAGCCTTTTCAAACCAAGTGTTAGCCTCATTTAGATCTGGAGTCAACATACTAATGCCATGCTGAAACTGTAATCCCATGCGGTAACTTGCTATCGCATCGCCTTGCAATGCGGCTGGTTTAACCCATTCATTAACACAATGCTGGCTTAGATATAAAGCGTCCTCTTGAAGACACATATCCAAATGCATTTGCGGCGGCACTTCAGTCGTGTTAGCCCATTGCATCGCAGCTTTTAAATCTTGAGGCAACCCATAGTTGCCCGTTCGATAACCTTCCGCTAAATACATTCGAGATTGTCTAATATCGGCTTTTGCGGCTTGCCATAAATATGGTGACGCTTTGCTTGGGTCTGATTGACTTGACCAACCTTGGAGATGACCTAAAAATGCACTGTAAGCTGAATAGGCATCGCCTAATTGTGCGCTCAATTCAAACATTGCCAACGCACGATCTTTATTCGGCGACTCTAGCCCCTCACCCGTGTAATAGAATTGTGCCAATGCCCCTGCACTCCAAGCGGTATGCTTGGTGATAGATTCAGCCAGCGCAAGTCGCTGCTCAGCACTAAGCTTCGGCTGTTGTAATTCATTTTGAAATTCTGATAATGGATCGGCAGCTAAACTTGGACTACCAGCAAGCGCTGCAATTATAGGGAAAATAGAAAAATACCGCACAAGATAAACCTATAAATCAAACAAATAAAGGCGAAAACTTACCACCTAAAGCGCTGAAATAAAATAATTAAATTTAATTATGAGCAGCGTTTTAGTCAGCGCAAAGCAAGCGAAAAAATTTCATCACATATTATTTCACAATGCTGTCTAGTATATGAGGTGATTATATGCCTCTCTAAATCGGATTAGTTTTGGTAGGGAAAACGCACGTTACGAAATTTTATAGAGTATTTGATCTAAGCGATTTCGGGGCAAAACCAAGTACAGCCTATCCAGTAGAGTGGCATTTATAAGACATAGAGCCGAGGGGGGAAATAGGTAGCGCCGTATCGAATGAGAACCCAAAATAGGATACTCAAACGCTACTTATACCACGCTAACCAAACAGTAGCGCTTTTATCAAAAATATTGCCCAGATTTGCAGGGCAATGTATTCCAGTTTTATCAATAACTCCATGTCGTACTCCCTCTTCCTTGGGGTACTTTAGTTATATCAATTTCATTCAGCTATCACAGTGAATTATCTTCATGAACACAATGGGGAGTTTACCTCCCCTCATGATTGTGTCATTAAAGCTTAGCGATATCGTCGCTCTTTATGAGGCGTCAAACGTTCCGGTTGAGATAAAGCTTAGGATAAGGCGAGTCACGTAAGGATCTCGTCTTAGCTTGTCATGTTTAATGTCCACTTCAACAAAATCTTTCATGCCTTCTAATTTGGTCGACTCAACCGACACTAGCCCATCGTTGGAGTTATCAAACATACCGCTAAAAACAGGGTAGCTCTGTGTCCCGGCAATCACACCAAATTCATAGTTTGGTTGCGGCAGGCTATTTGGAAAACTGTTTGGATCCGTGGTCAATGACGTGGCCGTTTCTCCTAATAGTGACAATAAGCCGTTGTTCACAAAATAATCGGCGACATCGCTACCATGATTAGGCGTTCCTAAAAATACCACCTCTCCCATCTCTTTAGACGACACAAAGTCGGGGTGATTAGCTAGATATGAGCGAATCACAAGCCCACCTAATGAGTGACCCACAAAGTGTGTTTTTGATTGATTAGTGTGAACAAAATCCGCTTCTTCAAACTGGCTAAGACAGTTTGAAATGGCACTGGCACTTTCACCCAGTGTGTTATCAATGGATTGGCGAAGTGTTGGATAATCAACCACGCAAACTTGATAGCCCTGCTTCGAGATTAGGTCTGACATGGTTTGCATTGACCACGCACTGCGACCGAGTCCATGAACAATGACGACCTGCTGGCTTTGATGGTTCGATAATTCACTTTCTGTTGGCTCTGCATCGGGTTTACTGCACCCAAATAAGGTCAATGCAGCGCCTAACATCACAACAACTTTCCACTTCATACTGTACCTCCGCGTTGATCCAAGCATATCAAAGTGGTACTACCACGACTAGATAAACAAGACGCGATCTTAATTCAAAATAATCAGAATTAAGTCAGAAATCTGATATAGAAAAATTTGGTTCAATTTTTAGATAACATTCAGATACATAACCATGACAACCGTTCAGATAAGTCACTTGCCCATTTTCTTGGTCTCTCTACCTCACTTGTGACACCAAACATGAATGATCACAGCACGCTTTCTATCAATAACATCCCGCCATTTCTTGAGCTTAGCGATATAACTTACTGAGAACATGACTCCATGATTGCAATGTCCTACTAATTCGTCGTTGCCGACAAATGCCACATTACATCAACAAAACATGACATCACTCGCACGACTCATTCACCAAATCAATATGAGCATGGTTTGATATTAATTCCATATTCACTACCTTACTCATGAGTGCACTCAATTAATTCACACTTTTGCCGCCTAACAACGTTAATCGTCACAGATAGCCGTGACGTTATCCGCGCGTCATTGCGCGGCTGGAATTAAACGAGGATATGCCATGACACCATTAAAAAATACAAATCGGCTAGCTTCCCTGCTTTACATCGCTGCTGGAACCACCATGATACTTGCCCCTTTAACGGCATCGCTCACCGCGAGCGCGAATGCATTAGATACTGATGGCGACGGCATCATTGACAGTGAGGATGTCTATCCATGGGACCCCGACAAACACGCCTTACCCACTCACCTTCTCCCAGCTATCGTTGAAGCAGAAGACTACGATTTAGGGGGGCAAAACATCGCTTATTTTGAAACCACAGAAGACAATCGTGGTGGCAAGAACTACCGTAATGATGCCATCGATATCTCGAACCATTCAGGCTACTTTCATGTAGGCTGGTTTGCGCGTAGCGAATGGATGAACTACACCGTCGAGGTGCCGAAAGACGCCTATTTTGAGTTCTCTGCCTGGTTAGGGTCCACAGCAAGCACAACAAAAAACCTCGAGCTCGCCGAAGGGAGTAAGGTTCTCGCTCATCTGCCTTTTTTATCTTCCACTCAAGTTGCTCGCGAGTTTGAACCGACTGACCCCCAAACCATCTATCTAACCCAAGGTAAGCACACACTGACTCTTAGAGCGATAGATGGTTCGGTACGAGTCGATAAACTTCAATTTAATCTCTCGCCTTTATCCAAAGACTCTGACGGAGATGGCATCGTCGATGCCGAAGACGCCTTCCCTAATGATCCCAATGAATGGATCGACACCGATCAAGATGGGATTGGCAACAATCAAGATCTTGATGATGATGGCGATGGTGTGAATGACGACATGGATGATTATCCCCTTGACGCGAGTCGCTGGGAAAACCAAGTGACGATGGTTGTGCCGGACTCTTGTGATGGATTAGAAGATAAGCAACTGCTGTGTGATGTGTTAAGTAATGACGTTGACCCAGAGCAAGATGAGTTGCAGATTATCATTGACCAAGCACCTCGTTACGGCACGCTAACCATCACTGCGGAGCATGTTCTGTATACGCCCAACGTAGGCTTTGTTGGACTGGATGACTTTACTTACTCAGTTGACGATGGGTTTAACCGTTCAGAGTCAGCGGTGGTTGATATCCAAGTGAATCGCACCACCCCTATTAATAACGCTGCCCCTATTTACACTGCAGGATGGGAAAATGGCACATTACACTCCGAACTTCCTGGCGAGCTCACGCCGTCTTTTTCTAGTGACCTCGACTCGCTGACTAAAGAGCCCACGAGTTATCACTATTACCAAACGGAAGCAGTGCCATGGGCAAGAACAGGCGAGCGAGTGTTAAAGGTGTTTGGAGAACCACCAGCCTATCGCTCTGAAGCGGCATTTATGAGCAGCATTTACCGATTCTCACCCGGTGAAGAGTCCTATTACAGCGCGAGTATTCGTCCCGACGAGTCGTGGCAAACCGTCACTAAATATTCGGTGATTATTACTCAATGGAAGTCATTTAGTTCAGGTCCCCATGCGGCGATCCGGTTAAGTAACGATGGTAAATTTGCACTGACGTACCATTCAAGTGGTCAGCCCGTCGTCGACCTAGGTACAGCACCACAAGACACATGGACGGATATTCGTGTGTATTTCAAGAAATCACTGGGTGACGATGGTCATGTTAAAGTGTGGGTAAATGGTGAGTTGAAACTTGATCGAGCAGGAAAAACATTACTGGTTGGCAACGACGGTTATATGAAATTTGGCATGTATACCGAAATTCGAAGCCCTAAGACACTCTACTTTGACAATATTTCGGTATCTAAAGCCATTAACCGCTCACTTGCAGAATGGGGGCAAAGTCCAGTAGATGGCATCTATAACGATAGTGATGAAGATGGAATAAGTAACGGGTTAGATCGCTATCCTTTTGATGCGACTCAATAGCCTGAACCCTCGTAGGCTAACAGACCAAAAACATGGATGTTTGGGCGAGTACTTCCTTCGTGACAAAACCAAACAGCAATCCCAAAATAAGGGCTTTGAACACCATCGTCATTGCTCTCTCCTTGGCTGGTTGTGAAATGCAAAGGACATGTCGATATCTGCTTTACTTAAAAAAGGATGGGCGAGATAGGAGCCTAAATTTTACTGTAATTGATAAGCATAGCGCCTATTGGCCAATAACGCAGGTCATGAAAAACAAAAAGACAGCCACCGAAAGTTGGCTGTCTTTATCAAATCACACGTAACACATTAAGCGAAAACGAATAAACGCGCCGAATGCACGCTATTGCATCGTCTCTTTAAACTGTTCTAACAAGGAACGTTGTTGATCGCTCAGATCCGTTGGCACTTTGATCTGAATTCTCACCAACAAGTTACCTGTTTCTCCTTTACGACTGGTCACCCCTTTCCCTGTCATTTTGAATTTTCGCCCGTGCTGAGTCCCAGCAGGGATGCGAAGTTTAAAACGACTATCAAGCACGTTGACTTCAATCTCACCACCCAACGCCGCTGTGATCATATCGACGGGGGTATTACAGATGAGGTCATTTTCATCTCGTTCAAGAAACGCGTGTGCTCTGGTGGCGATAATCAATAACAGATCGCCTGCTGGTGCGCCGTATGACCCCGCGCCACCTTTACCGGAGAAACGTATCTTTTCACCGTCTTTAATACCTGCGGGTATTTTAACGTTGATCTTTTTATGCTCACCGTTAATTGGTAGCTCAACGACCTTATCTGCGCCTTGAATCGCGTCGACAAAGTCAACGGTTAGAGTAAACTCGCTATCTTGACCACGCTGAGGTCGAGGTTGACGCCCTCGTCCTTGAGAGAACATATCTTCAAAACCGCCGAAACCGCCGCCAAAACCTTGTCCGCGCTGTCGGAATGCATCACCAAAGATGTCATCGAATCCTCCATGGTGACCACCACGTCCGCCATGCCCGCCATTTTCAAATGCCGCGTGACCAAATTGGTCGTATTGACGTCGCTTATCTTTATCCGTCAAGATTTCGTACGCTTCCTTGACTTCCTTAAAGCTCGCTTCCGCCGCCGCATCACCCGGGTTTTTATCTGGGTGGTACTTCATTGCTAGCCGTTTATAGGCTTTTTTAATTTCTTGTTCGGAGGCACCTTTCGAGACCCCTAGCACGCTGTAATAATCTTTTTTAGACATGCTAAAACCTCATTACTCATCATCTAAATCAAAAAAGAGCGTGCTCGCGATCGGTCACGCTCTGAATACCGACAAGTTTATGTATTATTACGGATAACTCAACTCTTTATTACCGTGAGAACTCGGTTTCGCTGCCAGCGATAAACGTCGCCTACCTCACACTCCAACGTTTGAAACACGTCTCGCTACTGATCCCTATCGATGTCATATGAATGTAATGAAGTGCATATACGGTGCATACTGATTACTAGACAGAGCAAAGCGTACGAAACCCGTTACGTTTGAAACACGTTGACAACAATTGTTTCACTATTGATACGGCGTTCTGTGATCTACAACCAAGATCCAATGCTTGTTAATCGCTTTGCCTAATATGACATGGATCGCATAGCGCTTCTCTGTTCTTATAGAGGGGCTATTTATATGACGTTAATGGGTGAACTCAAATAAACACTAACTTTCTCACGAGAAGAAAGCACGTTTACACTCCCCCGCACGTCTTTGCGCTTGTAATAAAAGGAGTAATACAATGCCAAAGGAAAACCAATATTCTCATATTTCGAGTAATGCTCGACTACGTAATACAACGGCTATGATCCTCGCAGGAGGAAAAGGAACTCGGCTTAAAGAACTCACCTCTAGCGTTGCAAAACCAGCAGTGTCATTCGGTGGTAAGTTTAAAATCATCGATTTTGCATTATCCAACTGTATCAACTCAGGTATCCGAAAAGTCGGGGTACTTACGCAATATATGGCGCAAGACCTGATCACTCATATCCAAACGGGTTGGCAATCAACGTACTCGGCGCTAAATGAAGGGGTACACATCATTCCTGCCCAGCAACGTGTCGGTGAAGACTGGTACCGCGGTACGGCAGATGCGATTTACCAAAACTTAGACCTCATTAAACGACACGACCAAACAGAACGAATTCTAATTTTGGGTGGCGATCACATCTACAAAATGGACTACTCACGCATGGTCAATTTCCATGTGGAAAGTGGCGCAGACGTTACTGTCGCTTGTATCCAAAAACCAATCGAGGAAGCGTCGGAATTCGGAGTGATGGGGCTTAACCAAGACGGCGACATCATTAATTTCGTAGAAAAACCAAGTAACCCACCGTCGATGCCAAACGATGAAAGCAAAGCTCTGATCTCTATGGGTATCTATATCTTCAATCTGGATGTACTTGATAACGAATTAAAACAGGCGCTTAACGATCCAAATTACAAGCATGACTTTGGCCATAACATCATTCCAAGCCTTATCGGCCGTAGTAAGTTAAAAGGCTACGTTTTTAGCGAAAAAGGTCACCCTGGTGCCAACGGTTATTGGCGTGATGTGGGTCATGTAGAAGAGTACTACGCTGCAACGATGGATCTACTTGCCCCAACGCCTGAGCTAGATCTCTACGATACCAGCTGGCCAATCATGACCAGCCAGGTACAGCGTCCTGGCGTAAAGTTCTTATTCAATGAACCAGATCGACGTGGTTTTGCTATTGATTCTGTACTGTGTGCCGGCGCGATCATTTCCGGCGCGCAGATCAAGCACAGTCTTATTTCATCTGACGTAAGAGTGGAAGACCGTGCAGAAGTCACAGACTCTATCCTTCTGCCTAATGCCACCGTAGGTATGGACTGTAAACTTCAAAAAGTCATTGTTGGTGAGGGCTGTCAAATTCCTGATGGTATGATCATCGGCTTTGATGCTGAGCAAGACAATGCCCGCTTTACCGTATCAGAAAATGGTATCGTGCTAGTGACGAACGAAATGATTGATAAGCTGGTAGAAGGTGTGGTACTTCCGCTAAAAGGCGAGAGCGAAGCGACGGCCTAAGTATAAATAATCAATTACTCAGCCACACAAAGAGCCGCGATATCGTGGCTCTTTTTTATATTCACACTAAGACCAATCAAACTAAGACAAATCACATTATCTAACCCGCCTCCTAGTACAAGCGCCCCCACTTTACTTCATATTAGGTTCACGCTAAAATTTGAACATACGTTCAATTAAGAGAAAAGCATCATGGCCAAAACGGCTAAATTCCAACGCGAAGAAGTCATACATAATGCTATGCTGTTGTATTGGGAAAAAGGCTATCACGCCACCTCTATGCGTAGCTTACAAGACGCAATCGATATGCGACCTGGCAGTATCTATGCGGAATTTGGCAGTAAGGAAGGGCTATTCCAAGTGGCATTAGAGCATTACGCTGAGCAAAGCATTAGACGCCTGTCTGACACTGTCTGTGCATCTTCTTCTCCTTTGCTAGGTTTAAAGAGCTTTGTCAGCGCTGCGGTCATTCCCAATGAGCAACCAATGCCAAGTCACTTATGCATGCTGGCAAAGACCATTGCAGAACTTACCGAAGACAACGCAGAATTGCTTAACAGTGCCAGGCAAGCTCTGCTTAGAATTGAAAATGAATTTGAGAAGGTAATAAAAGAGGCACAGGAATGTGGCGAAATAGACCCCTCACTCGACGCCCAACGCTTAGGTCAATATGTTCAGATACAAATTATGGGTATTCGAAGCTACGTGCGCGCCAGTCAATCTCGACCAGAACAAAGTCAATTACTCATCGACGATATTTTTGCGTTAATGATTTAGCTCAAGCTCAATCCGTACAAAGTTTTCATCTTCATATTGGAGTTGATACGCAAAAACATCATTCGCATAGATAGTACCAAGGAATAGGTGCTTTTCACGAACTGTCCCACGAAATAGAATAGAGATACTGCTCACCAACTGATTTTTAGTACCAAAGTGACTATTAAGATCATCAGATAACACACACAACAAGCAACTATCTTCATCATGCTTAAGGTCGACGTGTCTTGGGCTAGAAAGTAGTGCGGTGGTACCCAGTTTTTTTTCAATTTCGCGAATGAGCAGCAAATAGCTGTCTAAATGCGGTTGCATGACTTCAGGTTTTGCCTCAATGCCAATCAACAGTACCTCTTCTAGATCAACTTGAGACTTTTTGGCCTGTAGACTCATCGTCTTAAGCTGCTTACGAATGGCTTTGTATTTATTGCTTTTGAGTTTTGGTTTTAACCAGCGAACCAACAAATCATTGCATTTATCACGATCAAGGTGCATAGACTTTGCATCGCGTTTTTTGAATTCTAGGTGTAAAAGGGCGTGAAGAGACACCTCAGTCAATAGTTGAATTGAATCTGAGTTAGACGTACTGATGTGCTTTGAACCGATTCCGTTGTTCTGCATGTAGTCTGTGTACTTATGTAGTCTATGTACGAATGTGCTCTGTGTACAATAAGGAAAGGAATGGTGCCGAGAGAGGGACTCGAACCCTCACACCATAGGCACTAGCACCTCATGCTAGCGTGTCTACCAATTTCACCATCTCGGCATCAATGAGTACAAACGTCCGTTTGTTATCATTTTGGTTCCAATTTTCTGGAACAAACGAATGTTAACTGACGATATTTTACTTGTATAGCATTTCATTAGATAAAAGCATAGAAATCCGTTTGTTTGGTGAACAAGTAATCAGTTTGAATGATTTACCAACAACCAATCCTTTCGATTCATCCTCAAATTTGCCAATCACCGACGACAATACATAAATGAAATTGATGTCAGAACCCTAGTTGACCGAATGTATTTCAATGGGCAAATAGAATACGATATTTCCATACACAGAATCGTAGAACAGCGGTTTACTTGCCCAGTATCGACGCGCTATCGATTCACTACAACTACGCTTCTCAATAGATTATAGCCATTGAATGATCGTTTAGAGGTTTACGGTTCGCATTAACGCTAAGGATAGCCTGATATAGGAAAAACTATGCTCAGACTATTTAACCAACATCGCCTTTTAACACCCGACACCACTGGCGTTCATCCTCAAGAAAATTGGCTTATAGCCGTACATACGTTTCAAGTGAAACGACGACTTGCTGCCACTTTGACTCCCGTTTACTTTCGCTCTCTTATCGATACACGGATAACCTAGCATGAAACCATTTCTCATTAAGTCCTTTAGGTTCAGCCTTAAGGCGGTACTCATTATTGGTAGCTTTTTAACCTTGAGCTACGCCTTTTCGTTACTTTCAACCATACATGGGCAAGCGTTGCCTAGCGACCATTTTACCAATGGTCAGCCGACCATCATTGGTCTGCTTAACTCTGAAATGTTCATGGGTATCATTTTTGTCATTACTTTATCGATTGTTGCCTATGTCCTGTATTTACTTTGGCAACTCCACGAAGTGGCCGTACACCGCAGCCAATACATGCAAAGTGCCCATGCTAACTTAGTGTTTGCCCTGTCTCTGTGTGGTTTGTTCATTGATAAGCTGTGGTGGGTACTGGCAATCATCATTGCGTTTACAGATTGGGAAGCCGTTGGTAAAGCAATAAGTCGAGTAATCAACAGCGGTATCTACGGCAATAAGAAGGAAGAAATGAAATGAAAGAGATCATGCTCCCTTACGTCCTGATTATTTGGTTACTGGTTAAACTCGGTGTCATCAAGTGGACACTGAGAAACGCAGTGTTAAGCGTAGGTTTTGGTGCGTTTATCGCATTTCTATTGTTTACCGCGCACCGATTCTGGTCTCCTGCCGATCTGACGGACAGTACAACGGTGAAAGCCCCCCACGCGGTACTTAGCCCACTGTTTGGGCAACAAGTTAAAGACATTTACGTCACTCATAACCAAATTGTTAAAAAAGGTGAACTGCTTTATACGTTAGAGTCAGAAGATACCGATGAAGAAATTAAAAGCCTACGTTCACGACTGATTGCCAGTGAGCATAGAATTATCAGCATTGAAGAACAAATCATCATTGATAAAAAGAATCACCAACGCCTCATCAGTTTGGATGAATTCAGCTCAGAGCAAGAGCGTGATGAACTGCATACGCGAATTCAACAAGGCAATGCAGATTTAATGGCTGCCCACTCTGATGCCGACAGCATTAGAGCGCAAATAAACCAAAAGCAATGGCTTAATGACCGCAATCAGGTTAGAGCACCATTTGATGGCGTTGTTGGTGTGATTAACATCGCTAAAGGATCTCGTACTGGTAACTTGTTCTTATATGACACGGGTCGAAAATTTGTCGAAATGCGCGTTAGCGACCAAACATATCGTCATATCAAAGAAGGACAGTTTGCGGAATTTTTTGTCAATTCTCATCCAGGTGAAATTTTTAGAGGACGCGTTCATAGCATCACAAGCAACACTGGTGAAGCAACCGTCTCTGCATTAGGTTCTAGCCAGCAAGTCCGCCAACACGTTGGCAATAATACCGGTTCACATGGACGTACCATTGTTATCGAGTTCGAAGAGCCAGAAGGCTATAACGTACCGCTTGGTGCCACGGGTTCTGGCTGGGTATCAGCCGATAAACCATCCTCTAAGCTTGGTTTCATGGATATCATTGGTGGCGCTACTGTCCGATTAAAGGCATTAAAAGCCTACTTAAATGCCATTTAAACCATCACAAGCAGATAGCAGATAGCAGATTAACCCATTGGAGCTCATTAAAGACTTGGACTCTACGGAGTTCTGGAACAGGCATTGTGCTCAAAACACCTCACTTTTCGAGGTGTTTTTTTTGCCTATTCCTTGTTAGCTTTTGCTTTTGCTTTTAGGATACCTCCCCCCATTAACGCTCCTTAATGGCTTCAGAGACATTACTATTTTTTTCATCACACCAAAAGCAGCCAATAAAAATGTCAACCGCCACCCATTCGAAAACAAGTCAGAAGCCAATTTAAATCTATTCGATATTTTCGTTAACTTAGCGCCGTTCCAAATCAGTGGACTCATAAAATAAGGTAACGAAAATGAAAAAAACAGCAATCGTCCTTGCGCTAACATCGGTTTTTTCTGCAAACATTATGGCAGAAGGCCTATCTGGCGGCGTAGAACTGGACGCGAAGTTTGTAAATGGTGAAAAAGAATATTCAGCGAATAACGGCTCTGGTATCAAAGCATTTGTCGGTTATGAAGGTTTTGGTGCATCAGCAAAACGTAAAGCGAATTTCGAAAATGAGTACAATGTTAACTACAAGCATGACTTCGATGGCTTTTGGCTAAAAGGAGAGTATGAATTTGTAGACAAGAAGAGTGTACAACATGACCCGGCAAAGCCAGTTAATGACCAAAACAAATTTGGTGTAACAGTTGGCGGTAATATTGCCGATCTATTCGATACATCACTTCGATTACGTAAAGATACCGATTTACGCTCTGGCCACAATGCGCCAAGAGGAGACATCTATCGTTTTGATCTCGCCGCGGGTAAGCAAGTCACAGACCGCATGTATTTTAACGCAAAAGTCGTGGGCCAAAAACAGAATAATAAAGATGTGATTGCTTTAGATTCTGGTGCTGACCGAAATAAAGACACAATCTACAACCTAGAGTTGCGTGCCACTTTCACCGACATCCAAAACATGGTGCCTTATGTTGAAGTCGGTAATGAAGGTGTATTTGGCAAAGATACTCGTAACACATACGGTAAGGTTGGTGTGGTATTTCCATTCTGATCAGCATAAGAGCTAGGGTTAATGACTAAACCACCCTACCACTTACCTGCATAACATACTGATATTCGAAGGATTGAATATCACCTAACCAAACGTACTCTTCACCGCCCCCTCCCCCCTTCTTCTCCCCCTTGACCTCGTATTGACCTTGATATATTAATGGATGAGCGGCGATGTCAATACTACGACTCACCTCCCATCGTTCGTGATAAGCCTAGAAAAACTCATGGAGTGCAACACCGTATGGATCTTAATCTACTCATCACATTTCAAGCGATATACAAACACGGCTCGATTACTCGTGCAGCCGATGCTCTGGAGGTCACACAGCCAGCCGTTAGTGCAGCATTAAAAAGACTAGAAGCCGTGGTGGGAAAGGCCTTGTTTGTCCGTTCCGGTCGCAGTATTACTCCTACCGGCGCAGCCGTGGCACTTGCCAATAAGATAGCCGCGCCTCTGGCCGTACTGGAAAGCATCGAACAAAACCAAGATGTTACCAAAGTCTATTGTAACGAAAGTTTGATGCACTTAGTTTGTGATATCGACGGTCTTTCTTTCCAAGAGCCCCCGCTTAGCGAATCACAACTGTTAGCCGATATTGACTCACAAAAAGTCGACTTGGTTATCGATGTTGCTAGCAGCAAAAGTCGTTCTCACGTCGTTGAAGACCTATTCAGTGAACCTGTTGTTTGTGTTTGTCGCAACGATCATCCGAGTATTGGCGACAGTTTGACGTTTGAGCAGTATTTTAAATTGGAACACATTGCACTCAATATTCGCAGAAATGACATGGTCATGCTTGAATTCCTAGCAGAAAGAGCCATGCCACCCCGACGAGTTAAAGCACAGACTGGCTCCCTGTCGAGTATGTTATCGCTTGCTGCAACGACCAATTTAATCGGTGCATCCACCGTGTCTCTTGCTAAACATATGGCACCGCTACTTAACCTCAAGGTTATCGATATCCCCATTCAGTTAAGAGACGTTCAGTTTCGAATGATTTATCACCGTCGCTTCCTCAATGACGAGCAACATAAAGCCACTCGTCAGTTAATTCGCAATACCATTCAGAACCATCAATACCAATAAGGCGTCAATGACATCGGATTAAACCATTGCTAGCCCATTCCATGCGACCGACATTGCAATAGAAACGAATTTGTTTGAGGCTCTGCATTGAAATGTTCTATGGTTAAGTTATCAGCGTTAGACGCGCTATTATCTATCAGCCAATCACTGATGATAAGCCAGCTATTGGCGATACATTCGTCATTATTCGTGAGAATGGAAAGCCCGTAAGAGCGACCAAAAGACGGCCAGTCGGAGAGCAATTTTGAAACGAGTGATATTACTTTGTACCCATTTAGCGGCGTTATTTTCCGGCTTTATGCTCGGTATCTATATTTTGCCTATTTTGATACAACCAGACTCCCCCGAGTTCAACACAAAAACTCTGCCTACCGAGCAAATCAGTATGGTCGGTGAGTTCTCTAAAGACCGTGAAGACAGTGACTTCTTCCATTGGGGTGAAGGTAAAATAACCGTCACCCATAACAGTGTGATGTTTATCGGCGAACTCGCGCCGGGCCCAGATTACAAGCTGTATTTATCGCCGACTTATATTGAAACAGAAAGTGATTTCAACACTCACAAAGCGGATATGCTTCGTATAGGCGATATCAAGACCTTTGACCGCTTCCTACTCTCTCTACCCGAAAATACCGATTTAGCCCAATACACTACCGCAATTGTTTGGTGCGAAACCTTTGGGGAATTCATTACGTCCGCTCGGTTATTCCCTCCTAGTGACACATAATGAGCTGTGAAACGAAAGAGTCTGCGCATATATAACGATAAATAACGAAACACTCGCTATTTATCGTTCGCTATTAACCTTTACGCCAATTTTCTATATCTATCGGTGTAGAGATTTTCACTATTGCAACCTTATCCTTGCGCATTAATCACAGTTAATTTACACCTCATTCACGAATCTCACCTATAGAGTGACTCATCTTATAGAATTAAATTTCTAGCATAAGTTCAATACGTTATGTGATCTTACATTCAAATAACCATACAATAATAGGGGATAATTACTTCACTGTTACAAATTGTAAATAAGGAAATAGTGATGTTGTATCTAGAGTTTCTGTTCCTACTCCTCATGCTCTATATTGGCTCGAGGAAAGGCGGGATTGGTCTTGGCATTGTATCGGGTATCGGCTTAACCATTGAAGTTTTCATTTTCAAGATGCCACCAACCTCTCCGCCAGTCACCGTCATGCTCATTATTTTAGCGGTGGTCACCTGTGCGTCTATTTTAGAAGCCGCTGGCGGTCTAAAATACATGCTTCAAGTCGCGGAGAGACTACTGCGTAAAAACCCAAAACGCGTCACTCTCATTGCGCCATTTGTGACTTACAGCATGACGTTTTTACTTGGCACTGGACACGCGGTTTATTCCATTATGCCTATTATTGGTGATGTCGCACTTAAAAATGGCATCCGTCCAGAGCGACCAATGGCGGCGTCTTCCGTTGCCTCTCAGATTGCCATCACCGCGTCGCCAATTTCTGCTGCCGTTGTCTATTACCTCGCGCAACTCTCACAGATCCAAACCAATATTACCTTACTGTCTATCTTAATGGTGACCGTTCCTGCTACCTTATTTGGTACCTTGCTCATGTCGTTATACAGCATGAAACGCGGCAAGGAGCTTGATGATGATCCTGAGTATCAATCACGCTTAAAAGATCCGGAGTGGCGTGAGCGTATCCTAAATACCACAGCAACATCGCTTGATGAAGTCCTCCCAAGTTCTGCAAGAAACTCGGTATTGATCTTTTTGCTATCAATCGTTGTGATCGTGATAATTGCGATGGTACCTGAGATTCGCACCATTACAGACGGGGGCAAACCCATAAGCATGGCTGTGATCATTCAGATGATGATGCTCTGCTTTGGGGGCATTATTCTGCTTGCCACTAATACCGACCCACGCTTAGTCCCTAACGGCGTTGTGTTTAAATCTGGAATGGTCGCAGCGATTGCCATCTTTGGTATTGCTTGGATGTCTGATACGTATTTCCAATACGCAATGCCACAATTCAAATCGGGTATCGTCGGTATGGTCACGGACTACCCATGGACGTTTGCGCTTGCGCTATTTACGGTTTCTGTTGTCGTCAACTCCCAAGCCGCAACAGCGCGTATGATGCTACCCGTCGGCTTAGGGCTCGGGCTTGAACCCGCACTACTGATTGGTTTAATGCCTGCTGTCTACGGATACTTCTTTATCCCTAACTACCCTTCCGATATTGCTACGGTGAATTTTGACTCGTCTGGCACAACGAAAATTGGCAAGTGGTATTTTAACCACTCATTCATGAGTGTCGGGCTTATCGGTGTGGTTTCAGCCTGTTGCGCAGGCTATATACTGGGACAAATGGTGATTAGCCAATAGTCATCGACTAACGAAATAACATCGTTGGCTTTGGGTCTCCATCACCCAAAACCAACGATGAAGCATAGTGATAGCACTTAAGTTTGATCGTGCTTAAGTTTGATGATGTTTAAGCTAAATGGGCAGCTTCGTTTTACGCTTCACCTGACCAAATGCAAAACTGGATTCTATGGCTGCGATGTTCGGCAATCTCGTTAACTCTCTACGAATAAATTGCTCGTAGGTTTTCAAAGAACCACTCACGACATGAAGTAGATAATCGTGGTTTCCCGTCATCAAAAAGCACTCCAACACCTCATCGAGCTGCGCCACATGTTGCTCAAAATGCCGCATCTGTTCCTGCGTCGGCTTTTCTAATTTTACCAACACAAACACCGTTATTGGCAACCCGCACGCTTCTTGGTCAACACTGGCATGATAACCGTTAATTATACCGCGCTTTTCTAATGCCCTGACGCGACGTAAACAAGGGGAAGGTGACAACGATACTCTATCGGCCAGCTCTTGATTAGACAGCCGTGCATTACTCTGCAGCTCACTCAAAATTCTCTTATCTATATCATCCATGACCATTCTCGCAATTATCTATCAATCTTTACCGCTCATGCGCAATAATATTGCTTAACATTAGTACTAAGAGTGGAAACTCGCAATCATTCGCCACTGAGGATTTCTAGACTTTAAGGAGAACAGTCAAAAGGAACCAGACATGAACATCGCAACCCAACTGAGCCCACTACGAAAAACCACCAAGCATGAAAAAGCACAAACACTGGCCATTGAGCAAGCCAAACACTTTGGTATTGACCCAAACAGTGAATATGGCACGACTCTGGTCGAACTCGCGACCACGCTCTATCAAGCAAACAGTAAAACTCATGACTTATGGGCTATCACCGTTGATGGACTGTCTGAGCTCGACAAAAGCGACAGGATCGCCTGGTTTAATGCCAAACGCTTCTTATCCTTTCAGATTGCAAAAATTCTCGATAATTTGCAAAACCCTATGCGCTCCACGTACCAATCTATTGCCACCAACAATGGTCATTTTGCGTCGAAAGGTGCCTACCCAATATTCGATAATGTCTCGGCGATATTCTCCGCAAGCCCAGTGATTACTCGTACGGCAACCTACTTATTTGCGTGTACTGAATGGATTGAAGATGCCTTTAATGGTAAAGAGCCATTACATGACATTTACTCACGTTTGCTCAACCCAACGTCTATCGCGTTAGCCAATCATATGGTTGATATTGAAGCGGGCGAGCGAGCGAACGAATACCTAGCTTGGAACTTCAACTCAGGTATGGCTGCCATTGATGGCTTGTTTAGTCACTTGTTGGGTTATGAAGATATCGTGCTTTCTTCTCGTAATATTTATGGCGGATCTTATCAGCTACTAGAAGATTGGTTTGGCAAGTCTTCAAACCTCAATATTGCCGTCGAATGGGTCGATGGTTACGGGGGCGATGATTTCGCAACTCGCCTAGATGACATCACGGAGAAATACGCAGACCGCTTAGCCAAAGGGAAAAAAATCTACGTCTATTTAGAGTCGCCGTGTAACCCGCACGGGTATGTCTTAGATGTAGCCGCCATCAGCTATGAATCCCACCAAAGAGGATGGGACGTCATTGTCGATTCAACCGTCGGAACCCCTCTACTGCACCCGGTATTAAAACGCGATGATGTCATGGAGCGTCCTGACTTTGTTGTCCATTCGTACACGAAAGAGTTGGCTGGATCAGGCACCACGACGGCAGGGGTCGTCATAGGACGCAATGAAACCATGTTTGCGCCGAAAGGTGAGGACATTTCGTTTACTAAACCTAATGGCGAAGACGTGATTATTCCTTGGAACGAAACCTTATTCTGGAACGTCTACTACATTAAGGGGGCATTTCTTGATGCCGATAAAGCCTTTGAAGTACTTAACGGCATGAAAACCTATGAGATGAGGGTCATTCAAAAGACCATTAACACGCTAACGTTAGCCAAGTTATTTGACGCACATCCCGACATCAACGTCTCATGCCCAGCCCTTCCTGATAGTGACAATTATGAGCACTGCCAAAACAATATGTACCTAGGCTTGCCTGCTGCACTGTTTACGATTGATATGGAAGGAAACGGTAATCGCGCCCCTATCAATCGTGATGTATTTAAACAGTTCTTCGACATGCTTGAACCCGCCATTGGGATGCAAGTAAGCTTAGGACAAACCAATACCGTTGCGCTGTGCCCGGCCCTCACCACGCACTCTGAGCTCAGTGACGAAGCTCTGGTTGAATCTGGAATAAAGCCTACGACCATGCGAATCTCCATTGGACTGGAAGATCCTCGCATGTTCATTGCGCATATCATCGAGGCTGCAAAGTTGTCTATTGACCGCAAACACATGGACTTTTCTAGCCGCTTTCCTTGCCCCGACACCATTGACGAGATCTATATGCAAACCTACCTAGATGTCCACCAGCGATTTGCACACAGCCTACCTAGATTTACGTCGTTAATCGCGTAACCTTTACCGTAATAGTAGGAGTGTTGACGAGCACTCCTACCGAGCTAATTTACGCTTATCACTCGATAAATTAAGTAATTGAGCATTCTGTCACTCCGTTTCTCCGGGAGGGGCTTCATTGTTTTCCGTAAAAGTCACCAAAGCGTAACAAAATATGTTTATGGTCATCGAGCGCTCTGTTTTTGTTTATGAGCGTTATCCAAAGTTGCATTATTCACGGAGGAAACATGAATCGTCACTACCTTAAACTCACTGCGCTTACCGTCGCGATTACCGCTATGTCAGGCTGCTCAAAGCCTTCAGAAAATCATCAGTCTACTGAAGGTTTTAACGCAATCAACAGCTTCAACATTCAGTGTCAAGAGCAGCAACTCCCTAGCGAAACTGAAGCGACATTCAGCGGGTTATCATTAATCGGTACCTCCATCGCAAACGCCCCGTTTGCGACATCAGCGGCGGAAATTGTCAGTTACGATTCTTGTACCGATAAACTCTATGTCGTCAACGCCCAAGCGAAAAAAATAGATGTGTTATCACTTAATGAACAAAGCCTGCCTGAATCAACGGGTGTCATCGATCTTCAATCTGCCGCCAATCAATCTGGTGTCTCGATTGGCGCTGCAAATAGTGTCTCAGCACATCAAGGCTTAGTGGCTGTCGCTATAGAGAATGCGAACAAACAAGAGAATGGTATTATCGCCCTGTACCGCTCCGATACGCTTGCACTCATCACAACCTATCCCGCGGGTGCACTGCCAGATATGGTCAGCTTTTCAAAAGATGGCCGCTATATCGCAGCAGCGAATGAAGGGGAGCCTAACGCCGATTACTCCATCGACCCAGACGGCTCAGTGACGTTAGTGGATCTTAATTCTGGCCCGATGAACGCCGTCGTCACTCAAATCAATTTTAGAGATTTCAATATGGGGGGTAGCCGTCATTCTGAGCTCGACGCTCGCACCCGTATTGGGCACCCTAAAGCCAGCGTTGCACAAGACTTAGAGCCTGAATACCTGACATTTACCGACAATGGAAAGATCTTTGTTGCCTTACAAGAGAATAACGCCCTTAGTGCGATTGATGTGGGCTCCGCCACTGTCGACGCTATCTACGGATTAGGGGGGAAATCATGGCAAAGCGCGAAACTGGATGCGTCCAACAAAGATAAAATCGTCGGTAACTTACAGCACTACCCCATGCTCGAAGGGCTTTACATGCCAGACAGTATCGCCAGTTACACCATTAACGGCTCAACATATATTGTGACAGCCAACGAGGGCGATGGGCGTGAATACGGATTCGACACGACTCAACAACAATGTGATCAATTAGGTTACCAATGGGATGGTGACGACGATCAAAGCGTCAGTGATTATGCCAATAACAAGGACTTTTGTATCGCTTATAGTGACGAAGTGCGTGGCAAGAAACTCAATGTGGCGGCTGATCATCCTCTCGCTAGTGCACTCAAGGACAACACCCAGCTTGCACGCTTAAAAGTGATTAAGTCTGAAGGCGAGCTAGCCGCTAGCGACAAGGTTCAAGCGTTTGGCGCACGTTCATTTTCTATTTGGAGTGATACGGGAGAGCGAGTATTCGACAGCGGTGACGAGTTTGCGACCGTTGTCCTAAGCCAAGAGAAAGCCCACTTCAACAGCACAAATGACAACAATCACTCTGCCGACGACCGCAGTGATGATAAAGGGGTGGAACCTGAAGCCATCGATGTCGCGACAATCAATGGCCGCGCATACGCGTTCATTGGTTTAGAACGTCACGGAGGCATCATGGTGTACGATGTCACTGAGCCCGCTCAAGCGAAATTTCTAAAGTACGTCAATAATCGTCACTTTGAGGAATCGGTTTGTACCGAAGTCGACGACGGTGACTGTGACAATGACATCTATAATCCGAAAGCGGGCGATTTAGGTCCAGAATCCATTAAATACTTCACTCGCCAAGGTCAACACTTTATTGCCGTTGGCAACGAAGTCAGTGGCACGACCTCGGTCTATCGTATCGAATTATAGAGCTTCATCCTATAACGTTCGGGGTTCTATAATGAACATAAGACGATAAAGCCCTCTCCCCCTTGATGCCCCTATCAAGGGGGTTATCACCCTCTTCTACCGTGACGATAACAAACCTGAATTGATCGCTGTACTCGTTTTCTCTATAAAGCGCCCTCCTGTTTCTGACAACCACGGCGCCAATCATGCAAAAGCTAATCGACACCTTAGACTCCCAAGGTTATTACATCTGGGATGACTTTTTATCTCCAGAGCAAGTAGGCGCACTAAAAGAATGTTTGCCTGAAAATTGGAAGAATGCCTGTATCGGCCGAAACGATGAAGAAGTGCGAGAAAGCGCGATTCGCAGTGACAAGATCTGTTGGCTATCCAAGGATCTTGGTGAGCCTGTGCAACAGTTTTTAAGCAAGATGGAAATTATCCGCCAAGCCGCCAATCAAAACTTCTTTCTGGGGTTGTTTGAATACGAAGCGCATTTCGCAAAATATGAAAAAGGCGACTTTTACCAAAAACATCTAGACTGTTTTCGCGACAATGAAAACCGTCGTCTCACCACCGTGTTTTATATGAATGATGAATGGTCAAAAGAAGATGGCGGTGACTTAGTGGTTTACGATCTTAATGACAACGAGCTCACTCGCATTACCCCGAAATCCGGACGTTTACTGGTTTTCTTCTCAGAGCAATTTCCACATGAAGTTCTCCCAACTCAACGTGAACGCTTTAGCATTGCTGGCTGGTTTAGAACGAATGGCGTGAAAGATAACCAACTCGATATTGCGAACTAGCATTTTTCCTCTCCTTTTCGACCTTCTACCCACAGCGGTCGAATTGGAGGCTAATCCACGGCAAAACAAAGTCATGCTTTAATTGTAGGTTCACGTCCACTCTGCTTAACTTTACGCCAACTCTTTCATATTCTGCGCTTTCCACGCTTTTGATTCTTTGGTCGCGAGCTTCTAACTTAAGCCGCTTACTTCTTACTACTTACTACTTACTACTTACTACTAAAACTGGTTACTCCAGGAGCCAGAAACTACCCTTTCGGGCTATTTTCTCATTGTTATTGAGAAGTGTCCGCTAACGGATATTTCTTGTACTAGGTTGCTTTTATACTACTTGCAACATCAAGGCATGAGTACAAAACCTCGACAACGTAAGCGAAGCGAATACAAGGAGACTATACTTCAATGTAGAGCAGTATACTTCGTTATAAATCAGCCACTAGCGATGGTAGATTGTGATAGAGAAAACAGCGTTGATGAATAGTGGTGAGGAAAGCATGACCGACAATGTAGACAGTCAAAACCTAAGGTGGACGACGGAGCTTTCCTCGGCTTTAAAACAACAATTAGTCACACTTGCTAAGCGAAAACAGGTTGTAGAGCGGGATTTAGATAACTCTCGCCTCATTAATCAAGGCGTTAACTTTCTTGAACAAGGCACATTGGCGGTATGTATTCAAACACCAAACTTAAAAACCGCAAACTGTATTATTATCGGAAAAGGTGGTTGGTTTGGAAACTATATTGATAGTACATCGTCGTTATCGTCATTTGTTTTTATTGAAATAGAACCATGCACAGTGGTGAACTTTAATAATGAACAATTAAGAAATATTGCCCACAGTAGTCATGAAATATACAAATGGTTTTATTCGCTCACCTTTGAATCACGAGCGAAATGGCTGCAAAGCCAACTTATCAACAGTGAAACCCTTAATATTAGAGTGGTTTATCAACTCATAGAAATTTTAGCGCACTTAGACAAACATCGAACCTGCAATGAAATAGCGCTCTCGCAACAGCAGCTCAGTGAAATGACGGGGATTGCTAGGCAACGGGTCAATGAAGTCATGAAACAACTTGAACGAGAGCACCTTGTCGAGCTTAATCGAAGTAAGATCATCATTAATGATGTTTCGCAATTATCAAACCAACTGGATGGTATTGACCTAAGTATTAGAGACCCTCGCCACTTTCTCTAATCACTAAATGACATTAAAGACGCCTATCAGGATGACACCTGAGGGCTGCGTATAACCATAGGAAAATAACATGCCATATATCTATTCAATCGAAATTAAGACCGATGCACAAGATGACGTAAATAAAAAATTTCGGGATAACCAATTAAAAGGGGAAGTCATTGTTGATGAAGTGGGCAATATTTATATTTGTCCACAAATCAGCAATAAGATCTGGTCTACGTCCCCTAAATCTAGCCAACTTACCACTGCATTTGACTCGCAATGGGATCAAGTGATTGAAGAGACATTAGATTATATGACCAACCATTATTGCGTTACTGCGAACCATTTGACACCAAGATGGCAACATATTCTCAAGCCATTTCGATGCCCAAGGATGGCTTTATATATAAAAAGCCGCGATTTTTTTCTCACTAAATGATCACGCCTTTGCCTTACCTTACTTTTGCCTTTTATTAATTCGAGAACAACACTATGCATAACTTTCGTTCATTCGACATTTTTGTACTGCTTACCACTAGTCTCTTTCTTTATGGCTGTGGCGGGGGAGGCAGTGACGGCGGAGTCAACGTGACACCTGACATTGATGGATTCAAGGTGCAACAAGATCTGCATGTCTTCGATTATGTTTATGGCGGAAGTGACTTTTCAGTAACGCATGTCGTTGCCTACAGTAATGAAAACAGTCAGCAACGCCTAACCGAGCCGCACATGTTATTTAGTAGCAGTGCACGCTCAACGATTTCTTACTATTTTGATACGTTAAACAATCAAGAAATCACCATTGCACTGCTTGACCGCAATACACAACTCGTGAAAGCAAGCACGCAAATTATTGCCGACGCAGAACAACCTTATTGGGTCTTTGCTTTCGGCGATAGCAACACTAATAACTATTCACTGTATACCGTCCAAAGACCGGTTGTGACTCAATCTGAACAGACGGTACCCGTATTTGTCATTGATGCGTCTACGCCTAGTCAAAACACGGCATCGGATCTTTATCTGAATGGAACTCAAATCATCCAAGGGCTTGAGGGAAAAACACTGTCACAACCACTCACTGTGCCAAAGTACGCAGGACGTTTAACACTAGAATTGAAAAGAGAAGGACAGCCAAGTATTCAATGTCTTAATATTCAATCGACTAATTATCAAGCGATTGATAATACCTATGTTAACTGGGAAGAAAGTGCCTGGTTGATTGTCTTTTCACCAGACAGTCATTGCCATATGAAACCCATCAATTGGCAATAAATTCATTATTGGTAAAAGACTATCAGGGGATCTAGCAAAGACTGCCCGACACGAACAGAGTCCATCGGCTCTTGCCGTGTAGCGGTCTCATACCGTAATACCGGGTCAATCAGCTTTAGGTTTGACCTTAAACTCCAACACGCTGAGTGCACAAACATCAATACAGCGCCCACAACTGATGCAGTCCTGACTCATCACACGGCGATCGCCTTCCTTAAGCGGTTGCCTGAGCACATCCGGCTCGGGGCAAACGTTGTAGCAATCCATGCATTTTGTGCACGCTTCTCGGTGGGTTGCTTTTATACGAATGACACTCTTACGGCCAATGACGCCATAAGTCGCACCCAATGGACAAAGGTGCCCACACCAACCATGCTCAACCATGACTAAGTCTAGCAAGAACACTAATACGATAAGTATCCAACCGGCCCCCATACCAAACACTAGCCCACGATGCAGCGTCGCAACCGGGTCTACCCACGCCCATAGCAAGGAGCCAGAAACCGCACTGCCGAGTAATATGACTGGAATCAGCCAATAACGAATCTTAGGTGACCATTTATAACTTGCCTTTAAGTTGAGTTTTCTCCTCAACCATGCGGCGAAATCCGTCACTATGTTCAATGGGCAGACCCAAGCACAAAAGGCTCGTGGCGCAATAACCATGTAGAACACCGTAACAATGGTAACGCCAATCAGGGCATTCACTTCCGGCCAATGCCCGGTTGCTAATGTTTGCAGGAGCAATAGCGGATCACTAAGCGGAATCGTATCCAATAATAAGCTTGAGGAGAGGTTCCCCTTCAACACGCCCCATGTCGGCCCAATCATAAATAAAGCGATAATAGATAACTGACATACACGTCTTAGCAGCAAGAAACGATGAGCTTTCCACCAGCCCAATTCGCGAATGGCGTCCTTACCGGCATCTTTAGCGAGATTTTTAGCCATGACTATTTTCTCCCATCATTGATGCGAATATGCTCACTTGGCGCAATCTCTGGGGTTTCAGGAAACGTACCATCACGAAGCTCGACGTTCTCTTCCCAGCCAAGCTGATAATGGTCCCCCATATGCCCTTTCGCGAGCTCAATCGGTACCACTTTGATCACTGGCACTTCCGTAATACAAGCTTGCTCGCACTTACCACACCCAGTACACGCATCTGAATGTACAGTGGGGATAAACTTGGCGTGGTAGCCCGTACGCTGATTCCGTATTGGTTCAAGTGTTATTGCCTCATCAATCAGGGGGCACACCCGGTAACACACATCGCAGCGAAGACCTTGCCAATTAAGACACTCTTCATGATCAATCAATACAGCAAGTCCCATTCGGGAATCATCAATATTGGTCAACGCATGATCAAGTGCCCCACTTGGGCATGCCACGACACAGGGAATGTCATCACACATCTCACAGGGAATATCTCTTGCGGTAAAGTAAGGGGTGCCAGAGGCCACTGGGGAGAGCAATGTTGCCAATTTCAATGTATCGTACGGGCAGGCTTGTACGCACAGTCCACAACGTAAACAGGCTTCATAAAATTGTTGACCTTCCAGTGCGCCCGGTGGACGTATAGGGACGCCACCGCTGGTTTTAGCTTGGCCTTGCTTTGACTGCAAGCCTAGCAATGTGGCAGCCGCCCCAACGCCAACCGCCGTTCGGGCGGCATCTCTTAGAAATCGTCGGCGACTTTCCGAAGTTTTCGAACGTGACATCGTATTTGCCTCAACCATGCCCACTCATTTGCGTGAGCTATGCGTTCATCTCATGATATAAATCTAATGTGATTTAATTCGATTAACATTACTCTTTTTAGTAATACGCAAGGTTGCTTGATTTATATCAAAATAGTCGAGCCGCTTCGATCACACTGCCGACTTTTATCCGCAATTTCTCACCACTACGGCACCACGCGACTTACGAGTCACCCCACTTACGCGTCACCCAATTTACGCTCCACCCAATTACAGTCGAATTAGCCATCGCTCAGCTGAGCCACGAAAGTTAGCCCTAATGCGGGGACACAGGACCCGTCGTGTGGTTCACTAGGCGGTTTTCATATTATTGCTGTTTGAAGTTTTCGTATTATTGCCGTTTGAGGCTTTAATGTTATTGTCGTTTGAGGTTTTAATGTTGGTGCCGTTTGAGGTTTTCGTCCTATCAATCACCTTTTTGACACCAAGTTCGACCACTTCATTCTCGGCCAGCCCTGCCGTTTCGCCAAAAAAGCTACCGCCTGGATCAATACTTAGGTTGTTACTCCAGATTTTTCCTTTGACACTACCATTCGACAATATCTGAATATGATCGGCGTGGCAGTCCCCTTCAAACATCCCATTAATGACAACGTGCTTAGCAAAGACCTCACCTTTCACTCGCCCAGACTCTGCAATAACAATCGCGCCCTCAACATTCACTTGTCCATCGACATAGCCATCAACTTGGATATCATTCTCTAGTTTGAGTTTTCCGCTAATAGTACAGCCTTTGGCAATGAGAGTTGTAGTTGTTGCGCGGCTCGTTGTTCCACTGTTTTTACTAAAGATTCCCATCGTATTCCCCGTTCTTTCTCAAAAATATCTTCAAATTCGTTCACTCCCCAATCCACAAAGGGTTTTGGGTTTAACGCCCTGCCCACAAACCTCACTTCATAATGAAGATGAGGACCAGAAGACAAACCACTATTTCCTGAAAGTGCAATCAATTCGCCTTTATGAACAAACTGACCATTTTTCACCTTAAAACTCTTCAGGTGCGAATAAGAGCTAGAAAAGCCAAATGCGTGCTGAAGGCGTAAGAAGTTGCCTGAACCTTTACTACTTTTCCTTGTAACCTCAACTACACCATCAGCAGGTGCATAGATTTTTGTTCCCGTATTCACCGCAAAATCCAGTCCTCGATGCATCTTGGCTTTTTTGGTCACAGGATGAATACGCTTACCAAACTGCGATGACATACGCTGTTTACCCACTGGCGATCCACTGGGAATTTGCGTCAACATTGTCATACGCACATTAGAATGAATCGCCGCGGTGTTTAATCGAGAATCCAGCTCATGCACGCTACCATCTTGAGCAACACCGAGTACATTTTCTAACTCAGATAGCCTCTCAGACACATAAGTAATCCGCTCCTCACGTTCGGATAGATCTTGCTCTAAGGCCTGTTTTAAATGCTGTAGGTTAGTCAGTGCATTTTCCATGCTCTGAGATTCATTCGTCAGTTTGGCTTGCTCTAATTGCGCATCATCAACACTATTGTATAAATGCAAAATAAGGAGCATCGCGGACACTACGCCAACAGCGGTGACACTGGCTAAACTTTTAAGGCTGCGCCGCATCCGCTTGCTCAGTTGCCAATGCGTAGAGCCATTGATGGTTGAAATCGATATGGTTAGCTGGTCTTTCATGTATGTAACCGTCTTTTCCATGACTGAGAATAAGAGCACTAACGACGTGCGACATCACGAATAATCGTGATATTGCTCATTAACTTACTCAATCGTTTTGCTGGGTACTAGTCTAAAAAAAGTGGAAAATGTCAGGACGTGATTTGGTGTCAAATAATTAATAAAAATAATAAGTTAACCTTAATATCCACACCAAAAGAACCGCAACACTCTTCGTTTTGATTATGGCGACAAGCATCCACACTCTCGCTTACTTTACCCGACATCAATCCGCCTAAAATCCGCCTAAGAAACAAGATGGTGGACGCTCGCTGTCATAACCATCCATAATTGATTAATTAAAAAGTAGTCTCACATCATAACTTCATGAAAATTGGCTAGAAAACGACAAAAAGCCTTCTAATATTGATCCTATAACGACATAAAAAGGGCGCAATATGAAGCGGTTATTTCTCATCATTTTTCCATTGATTTTCACACTGTTGGGATGTCAATCTGAAGAGCAAAACAAAGCACTGGGCACACTTGAGCGTGACCGGATCACCTTTTCTGCCACCGCCAGTGAAATTATCCGTGAACTGCCTATTCGCGAAGGAAGCCTAGTCACCACAGGGGATGTGCTCGTCAAACTGGATACGAAACGCCAAGAAGCCATCCTTGCTCATGCTATCGCCGAGCAAGCTAAAGCCACAGCCTACTTACTTCGCTTAACCAATGGAGAACGACCTGAAGACATTGCCGCCGCCCAAGCAAAAGTGGACATGGCACAAGCGCGCTTAACGGAAGCTCAACAAAACTATTCTCGGGCATCAGAGTTGGTACGTAAAAAGCTCGCAAGCCAATCACAAAAAGATCAAGCCGTCGCTAACCGCGATGCCGCTCAGGCAGAGCTAAATTCCAGTCAAGAGGAATACTCTAAACTCACAGCCGGGACACGCCCTGAAGACATTGCCCAAGCGGAAGCCGCACTTGCCGCCGCGACTGCGGAAGTTGCACTGCAAACGCAACAACTCGATGAACTGACCATTGTCGCCACTCGTAATGGCGTTTTAGATAACCTCCCCTATAACCTAGGCGAACGAGTCCCCGTTGGCGCCTTTGTTGCGGTGGTGCTCGCTGATCGTATCCCCTATGCGCGTGTCTACGTTCCCGCATCCGTTCGCGTTAAATTTATTCCAGGTCTTGAGGTTAACGTTTATGTCGACGGGCTCGAGGCTCCCTTACCAGGAAAGGTTCGCTGGGTCGCGACAGATCCTTCTTTTACCCCATACTACGCACTCACAGAAGATGAAAGATCGCGCTTAATGTATCTCGCCGAAGTTGACCTTGGCAGTCAAGCTGAACTCCTACCAAGTGGGGTTCCCGCTCAAGTGGATTTAGAAGGGTTACAGTAGATGTCTGATATTGCCGTTTCAGCTCAAAACATGGTGAAAAAATTTGGTCACTTCACCGCGATCAATAACATTAGCCTATCCATTCCAAAAGGCAGTATTTATGGTTTTCTTGGTCCAAACGGTTGTGGAAAATCCACAACGATTCGCATGCTTACCGGGCTACTTAGACCCACGGCCGGAGAGATTGAGGTTCTCGGTTTGAGTATTCCTGAACAGTCGGAAGCGCTGCGACTAAAAATTGGTTACATGACACAAAAATTCTCACTCTACGACGATCTCACGGTCAACGAAAATCTGCAATTTATCGGGCAGATCTTTGGGATGACTGCGCAGCAACGTAAGCAACGGCTAGACGAACAACTCACGGTCTATGGATTAAGGAACCTTCAAAAACAACGCGTCAGCGGCATGAGCGGGGGACAAAAACAACGGCTCGCCTTAGCGGCTGCCACGATGCACAAACCCGAATTGCTGTTTTTAGATGAACCCACCTCAGCGGTCGATCCTGAGAATCGTCGAGAATTCTGGGAGCAACTGTTTGATCTTAGTGATCAAGGCACCACTATCCTCGTCACGACGCACTACATGGACGAGGCTGAGCGCTGCCATCGGCTCGCTATCATGGAAGCGGGTGAAATGCGCGCCGATGATGAACCAGAAATTCTAATGAGCAATATGGGTGTCAATATTGTCGAAGTCAAAGCCAACCAACTTCGAGCCCTGAAAGATAAAGTACTACAAAGATCCGAGGTACGTTCTGCCGCTCAGTTAGGGATCCGCCTGCGCATTTTGATTAACCAATCCGTTGTGGATCCTATCGGTTGGTTACGTAGCCAGTTTCCTGAACTTCAGCACGCCGAACTGACGCCCGCGAGACCAAGCCTTGAAGACGTCTTTGTCTCGGTAACAGGAGAGGGAAGACAATGAAAAGCCTATCTCGAATAAGCGCCATCATGGTGAAAGAAATTCGTCAGTTATCACGCGACCGAATCACCTTTGGCATGGTTGTCATGATCCCTCTCATTCAATTACTGCTTTTTGGCTTTGCCATGAATACTGATGTCAGAAACATTCCCATCGCGGTTGTCGACCAAAGTGGTTCTGTTCCTGGAAGAATCATTACCGAAGCGATTAAAGTGACTCAAGTCGTCACGGTTAAAACCCACTACGCGACCGTTACTGAAGCAGAAGCCGCCATTAAAAAAGGTGTGGTTCGTGCCGCGCTAATTCTCCCTTCCGATTTAGGGCAGCGCATTACCCATCATGACATACTAGGCCAATGGCTGGTCGACGGTTCTGATACCATGATCAGCTCAGCATTACTTGCACTTCAGACCATGCCAATTAAGGCTTTTTCTATTGCTGGCTATCAACCAAATCAAGCCAAAACCTTTGAGGCAACGCTACTCTACAACCCCAGTCGTCGCTCCGCTGTAAATATTGTTCCTGGACTTCTTGGCGTCATTTTAACGATGACAATGATTTTATTTACCAGCGCGGCAATCGTTCGAGAACGTGAACGCGGAAACTTAGAGCTGTTGATTACTACGCCTATTCATTCTCTTGAACTAATGGTGGGAAAGATCGTCCCCTATATCTTTATTGGGCTGCTTCAAATCTTTATTATTCTCGGACTTGGTTATGTTATTTTTAACGTCCCAATCAATGGGGCACTTAGTCAAATATTGCTCGGCAGTTTACTCTTTATTGCCGCCAGCCTTACCTTGGGGCTGGTCATTTCCACCATCGCACAAACTCAGCTACAAGCGATGCAAATGACCGTATTCATCTTGCTGCCTTCCATTTTGCTATCCGGTTTTATGTTTCCCTATGAAGCCATGCCAGCCGCCGCTCAGTGGGTCGCAGAAGCGCTCCCTGCCACCCATTTTATGCGCATGATTCGTGGCATCATTTTGCGCGGCGCCGATTTGACCGATGTTTGGAGAGACTCGCTTTGGCTAGCATGCTTTACGTTAGTTGGGATGGCCGTCGCAGCGTCTAGATTTAAGAAAAGCTTGGATTAACCGCTTGTTATATCGCCCTATTTTCAAGCACACTATTTTGCTGACCGCACGAAAAAGGCAGTGCGATATCGCACTGCCTTTAAAATTTTTATCGTCGCGAAGTAAACCGCGATTCAATAACGTTTAGAAGTTAAACGTTACACCCGCACGGATACGGTTTTCTGTTTTAGACTCGAATACGCCGTTGTTTAGAGCGCCGTAAGTCTTGTCAAGAATTTGGTAATCAATATATGGTGCCCAAGATTCGAAACCAGTGTATTTAACTTGGAACGTGTGCTCCCACTTAGTATCTGCTTTGTCACCATTATTGCCCGTGTATGCGCCGCCATCTTTTTGGTTGATGTACGCTGGGTTATATTCTAGGTTGAAGTCAGAAACATTGTAACCAATCCAAGCGTCAACTTGGTTAGTATCGTTCGTTGTGCCACCAGAAACGCTGTTTGTCGCCGCTTGGTAACGGTAACGTGCTGCCGTGTAGAAGTTACCTGTTGCGTACGTCGCTTTTAGGTAAGGACGGTATTCTGTGTGGTCTGAACCATTCCAGTATACGAAACCAGGAGTCAACGTAACGTTGTCGTTGATTGCCCAGTTATAGTTAAGCTCTGTTTCAAATGCTGCAACGTTTTTGCCAGAGTTGCTGAACAGTTTATCACCTTGAGCTTGTGTACCTTCAAGGTGGATCTGCCAATCTTCTGCAAAATCAAAGCCCGCACGTACACGAGTTTCGTATGTTTTTGCTTCTGTCTTGTATGCGCCACGAACATCAACATAAGTTGCGCTTGCAGGAAGAGCAACAGCGGCAACAAGTGTTGCTGCTAGAGTCAGTTTTAAAGTTTTCATGATAAAGCTCCGTATAGAACAGGAATGCCAACGGCATCAGATTTAACGTGCTAACAAGTAAGGCCACTGCCAAGCATCCTTAATTGCAACACTGAACGGAGGTCAGAATATGATTTTGTTCCGCTGAAATGTCATAGCAGTGTCAACAGAAAAGTTTAAGTGATAAGCGTCACAAGAAAAGCATCGAAAGGTGATTATGCAAACACAAATTAACCCCAAAAAAATAACAATATCACAATAATGAATCACAAATGATTATTTTAGTGAGGAAATGAAAGCATTTATTTCATTTATGATTCAAAGCCGAGCCATTTAATCGATTAACGCTAACCAGCTTATGAAAACTATCATTTCACAAAGGTTTGTTGGTAGTTCGAATAGTGCCCTGGGGAGCTCGACGCTATCGAATCGCGATGGGATTCACTCGCTAACGTCGAGGCCGAGCTTGTTGAGTCGCTGGAAGAGTGCTGATCGGTAGACATCTGCGTTTGCGTATCTTGCGCCTTATGCGCTGAACTCTCGTCAACAGGGCCCCGCTCAGAGTCCTTCAAACTATCCTCGTCATTACTTAATCTATCTTCTAGTTCAAATAACGGCAATTGACGTTTATATAATTTGTTTAGCGCCTTAATGAGTGAATGCTTAACCATTGAGCTCAACTGCAGCTTTTTTAGCACTGGCTTTGCTAATGATTGCAACCCAACCACCGAATCCACTCCGAGTGTCGAACCCACACTATCACGCACCGCTTTAGCGGGTTCATACCCTAAATGTGCCGACATAAACAGCCATATATAAGCAATGGCCGCACCGTTAGGCGCAATATCTCGCCACGCTTCGCCGGCAAAAAACATCGCTTCCACGCTGCCTTTTTCCGCCGCTCGTTCTAACCAATAACAGCCACGCTCGGTACTTTGTTCTACGCCCACCCCTTTTAGGTAGTTAAGCCCAAGCTTGGTCATGGCTTCTGTATTTTGTTTCTCTGCGCCTTGTGCGAACCATTGCGTCGATTGTTTGGGTGACGGCAGCGGGTTGTCAGGTGATACGCTCCAATCGCCCATGAAAAGCATCGCTTCTAGGTTGCCCTCTTGCGCCACCTCCTCAATCACCGCAATACCTTTAGGAATATTGCACTCCACACCTCGTCCATGAACTAAGGCTTTCGCTGCCTCAAACTTCGCGTGTAAATCGCCTTCTGCTCCAGCAATGCACAAACGCCAGTAATTGGCTTGCTCACGAAGCACCATATCTTCGCGTTTAGACTCACTTAAACGAACCATGCCATACATGCCAGTGATATTGTCTAACTGCGCGGCTTTTTGATACCAATACAAGGCTTCTTGGATGTTTTTCCGTTCGGCTTCTTTCGCTAAAAACAGCATGGTTGGTGTATGACCGGTTTCAGCTTTGAAAATTCGATCTTTGCGCTCTTGCTGTCGAGCCTTTTCAATCGTCCGCCGATACGCTGCTTCTCGTGCAATGCGTTCTTGCTCCAATCGCTTTTTTCGAATAGATAAGGAAAACATCCAAACAAACGCCAAAATGAGCGAAAGGCTTGTTGCACCGATAGCGATAGAAAGTGTCGACATAAAATAGAAAGCTCATTAAGTGTAATTACTTAGTTATAGTAACGGCAGGTTTACCATTAAATGAAGCATCTTTGACGATCCGCCACACGGTTTTACATCTTTTCCCCTGTAATTGCTCAATCCAAAGCCAAAACGACACTTTCACCCTTTCCCGGCGACAAATTCGAGACCCTGTAAATAATTCTAAGCAATAAAAAACCCCGGAGCACCAGTCGCTTTGGCGCAACATGTGTTATCCAGGGTTTAAAAACTGTACCGCGATATTATTTCTTACGGTTAATGGCCTTCACAAACACTGCTTGTGCCCCTTCGATATTTAAGGCTTTGGCTTCATCAAGTAAGCTTAGTGCTTTAGGGATGTTGTCTTCTGAAACGGCTTTTTGGATGGCGGTATGGTAGTAATTTTTTGTTTCTGGCTGAACCGTCACCGAAGTGGTAGCTACTACTGCGCCAGTTATTACCCCAGAGTTAGCTCCTAAATCAGACACTACTTTTCTTGAGCCAAGGCTTAGTGTTTCTAATTCTAGGGTTAGCTCACCAGTATAACTATGTACAAATTTTGGATCAGTAACAATAGGACGAGGTTCACCCGCTTCTTCAGCTCTAACTCTCGCTGGATGCGGCACTGTTATCATCTTACCTACATCTGACGCCTGTGTATAAATAATCATATAAGGCATCTTTTGTGCGTCAACTTCGAAGCTAGCAATATAGCGGTTGGCATCGAACATATCAGAGAATCGGATATTAAACTCATCCAAACTTATCGTACGAGCAACATTATATTCTTTATCAAGCAACTGGACTGTCGGCGCAAACACTTCTTTTCCTAGCATTTTACTGCTTAACGTAAGCTTCACTTTTCCAGAACGAGGAGAAAACTCAAACGCATTGAAAAAACTCTTCCCCGATACAAAATTCCAAACAGGCGCAGAATCATCAATAATAAATCCAACATTTTCCACTTTGTCCAATTCGACCCAAGCAAAGTCTTTTTTACTAATACAGCATACATCCTCAGCACTCATTTGCGAGGTGGATATGGTGGGTTTAATAACAGAATTACTCGCACACCCTACGACACTCAACCCAAGTAGCAGTGCTAAAATATTTTTATTCATAATATCCACCATTAAGAGTAAAAGGAGGTAGTCCTTAGACTACCTCAGTAACGCTTAGATTTATCCTATAAGTTTAAATCTCATTGATTAGAACCAGATTTCAGCTTCAACACCAAAGCGAGTCTCTGAACTATCTGAAGCACCATTACTCCACTTATAGTTGCTATCACTCGATGACATATATGCAACGTATGGCTTTATCTGAGGACGTCCCCAATAGTCAGCGTTAACCGTAAACACTGGTGCTAAAGTCGCAGAATAGAAACTCGTGTTCTTATCTTCACGACCCCAAGCAGGAACGCCACCATCTTCACCTAACGCTTCTATTGCATACGTTAGCGTTGCTTCCCAACGGAAGTTCTCATTCACTTTATAAGTTGGGGTTGCACCAACAATAAATCTAGATAAACCGTCTTTAGAGCCCCAAACTTGATCTGTTTCCGAATTGGTCAAATTCCAATATGTCAGTTCAGTGCCTAACTGGATTTTATCTGTAATATTTGCAACACCGTATGATGTAAAGAAAATAGATTGGTCGTCTTTCTGCCAGTTGCCACTCCACTGACCAAAGTTAACGCCACGGTTTGCCGCAACACCCTTACCATAAGTAATCGCTGATGTTGTCCAGCCATCAAAGCCATAGTAATCACGAGAATAAGTAACAGCGAGACCATAACCATCTTTTGCCGTGTTGTCTTCTTCTACGTTAGCACGTGTCATTAATTTAGCATCGAAATCAAAACGACCACCTAATGCTTCAACACCATAAAAATAAAGATCGACTGAAGTCATTGTTGTACTACGTTGCTTATCATCTAAACCATTATTCTTACAGCTAGAGTTATCACCAGTATTAGTATCGAAACAGCTGCCTTCACCAGAGTCTGCAGACATCACCGCAATACCCATATCGTTATATTGAATACCGCCACCAACACCTGACGATTGTTTCCAGAATTCTTTAGTAATAATACCCGCTTGACGGTTCAGATAACGCTTACCAGTCCAGATGCTTGTCCCCTCTTTAAAATAGGATAAGTCACCAAGCTCAACGTAGGCTTCTTTAAATTCTAATTGTCCCGTTTCCAAATGACCTTCATTACCTGAAGAAGAACCATAGAATCCACGACCATTGCCACCCTCGTTATTACCATACTCGGTTTTAAGTACGTACTTAGACCATGCACCACTCTCGTAGTTATTCCCTTTGGTTACGGTGAACTCTACTTGATTTGGATTACCTGAAAATGGCGCACCTGCAGCACGATAATCACGGCGATGTTCCCATGTTTCATTCAATGCCAAAGATTGTCCGACATTATAAAGCATGTGACCATAACCATTCACTTGCCAACCTTCTTGTACTTTGTCGTCGGCCATTACAGTTCCCGACGCTAGCACACCAACCACTGCAGCAGCTATTACACTTACTTTTTTCATTAGAAAACTCCGTTTAACTTATTGTTATATTCATTCTTGTTGAGCGCTATGGAGGCAGTACCACGCCCTCAACACTTGAAATATCGGTTTTAGGGTCCCGAGTTCATTGAACGAAATGAACATTAACGAAGTCATAGGTGAAACACGTCCTCCACCTTGCTTTTATAAAGGGGGGGATGAGAAAGGATGAGAAAAATAACCGTACGCCATTTCTTTTGCCCTGATCACAGATTTAGGGGGGAGTAGTATGGATATTGATAATGGATTGACGCGCAAAGTACGCTTTATGTCACTTTTCTTAACGAATTGGTAAAATTAGTGAAATAAAATTACATTTAAATTTCTGTGATCTAGGCTTGACCTAAAGTTGACAAACCTATTAACTATTAAAAACAAATACTGTCAGCAACAACTAAAAAGTAAAATAACGCTTATGACAAAAATTCAGCCGAGTCCCTACCCTTTAGGGGCTTCTTTAGATAGCAAGGGATGTAATTTTGCTATCCATGCGCCAGATTGTGAACAAATCAAACTGGCGATATTTAATGACGATGATTCCTATCAACTCGTCTCGCTCGATGAAGAGTACGCAAGTATTAAATACACTCGCGTTGAGGGGATAAATGCGGGTCAACGTTACAATTTCGTTATCGAGAAGTCAGACTCACTTCAGTTTATCTCCGATCCTTATGCAAAAGCATTGGATAAGCCCCTGCATTACATTCCTCCTTTCGATGATTCCAAGAGCTCGCTATTGCCGAAATGTGTCATCGTTGACGATGACTTTGATTGGCAAGGCTCAACGTCACCGCGAATCCCTCGTGAAGAGATGATTTTGTTTGAAACCCACGTAAAAGGGCTAACCAAACTCAATGAACGCGTACCAAAAGAACATCAGGGTAAGTATTTAGGACTCGTTAGTGACGATATGCTGGCGTTTTATCGCGAGCAAAATATTACCTCACTGCAATTATTACCTGTTGCGGCATGCATGCATGAACCGCACCTGCTCGATATGGATAAGGTCAATTACTGGGGCTACAACCCTTACGTATTTATGGCGCCTGATCCGAGATATGCAGACAATGATGCCGTTATTGAGCTAAAAACGGCCATTCGAACGCTTCACCAACACGGCATTGAAGTTATTTTGGATGTAGTTTACAACCACACTGCGGAAAGTGGCGATAATGGCCCAGTCTTCAACCTGAAAGCACTGGACCAGCAATTTTACCTTAGACATGGTGAATACTTCGCCAACTTTACTGGCTGTGGCAACACCGTTGATCTTAACTATCAACCAGCACTTAACCTGGTGATGGACACGCTTCGATATTGGGTAGAAGAATTTAAAGTTGACGGCTTCCGCTTCGATCTTGCAGCGACATTGGGGCGAAATGGTGACAACTTTAACCAAGATGCGGCATTTTTTAGGGCCGTCGCTCAAGACCCAACTCTGAAACAAACAAAACTCATCGCCGAACCGTGGGACATCGGACCAAATGGTTATCAAGTGGGCAACTTTCCATTTGGGTGGAACGAATGTAACGACCGCCTACGTGATATCACGCGTAGCTTTTGGCGTGGGGATCAAGGGTATTTGAAAGAGTTTGCGACGCGTATTATGGGCTCTCGCGACTTATACAGCGCTGCTAACTGGCCCTATAAACTTACCGTCAACTATATTACCTATCATGATGGTTTTACGATGCAAGACCTTGTGTCTTATAAGCATAAACACAACGAAGCCAACGGAGAAAACAACCGTGATGGTCACGGTGACAACCGCTCTGACAATTACGGGGTCGAAGGTGAAACAGATAACCCTGTAATTCTTGCAACCAGAGAAAAGCAAAAGCGAAACTTTATGGCAACGCTGTTATTTTCTTTTGGCATCCCGCATATTTTGACAGCCGATGTTCTCTCTCATTCTCAAAAAGGAAATAATAACGCTTACTGTCAAGACAACGAGTTAAGCTGGTTAAATTGGGAACAAAGCGCCGCCAAACAGCACTTTAAAACTTGGTTGGCCGATATGATTACCGCTCGTCAACAATATATGGTGCCATTCATTCAAGCTTTCAGTGGTGAAAACCGCAACAATAACCGGATCTTCTGGAGCCGCGTTGATGGAAAGCTAATGAGTATGGAAGATTGGAATCGACTAAGCAGTGTCGCACTGCACCTTGGTATTGGTGAAGATGGCGATGAAATGCTTTATTTGATTAACCAAACTAAAGCACCCGCACGCTTTTCACTGCCTAACGACAGAAAACAATGCTGGAAAACCATTTGTGATACTCACATCGCTGACGCAGAAGTGGGTCATGCTGAGGGCGAAATTCTGCAAGCGCCAATGTCTATGGCGATATTGCATTTTTCTCCAAATCAATAAACATCTTCTATAACACCAAAAAGAGCCGACTATTTAGGCTCTTTTTTTACCGATTGTCGCCAAAATAAAAATCTCACCGGATAATGTAATAATTCTTTGAAAAATACTGACTAGCAATAGTAATATCAGACACTTGCTCAATCAGTTGAATAGTTTATGTCTCTGCCAAAATTTTTATTGCGTATATTTCGTCCATTTACTTTTGGGCTCATCGCAACCCTTATTTTTATCTCATATCAACAGTATCAGCGCTCGCAAGAACTGGCGATGGAACAATCTCAATCTAATGTAAAAATGGCGTCAGCGTTAGTTTGGGCACAAATTGAAGCCACATTTGGTAAAGTCGACTTACTGCAAAACCATTCCAATTCAACTCATTTTGACACATTGTCCAAAGATGTGTTGTCCAACACCTACTTATATAAGAATGTGGCTCGTTTTAACCCAACGACTCACGAGTATCAGCCTGTGAATGGCGCACCTATTTCCAAACAAGTTATTGATGCGATTCAGTGGCATCAATATCAGGCAACATCTAAAACTTACGCAGTTTCTAGCATCTATCAAAAAGCCAATGGCTTTTGGGTTTTCGCGATAAAACAAGTTAACCAGGCCAATGAAAAAGAAGTCTGGATTGAATTTGATGTTCAGCATACCACTCAATACTTGGCAAACTTAAAAACCCTGAAAGCAGGCTACGTGTTTGTCATTGACGCGGAGACGGGGCGACTGGTCTTTCACCCTAATCCGTTACGAATAGGAACACCGTCAATTAGTTTTGCTGGCGGACTGAAAGAGAGAATAAACCAAGAAGAAAAGCGTGGCACCTACGAGTACTATTATAATGGGCAATATAAAGTGAGTGTTTTTGATAGTCATAATCCCATGAATTGGGTTTTTGTGTCAGGCACAAACCGCTCAGATATTCTCTTTGCGTCTTATCAAATATCATTAACAGCGGTCATCATATTATCACTGGTCGTTTTATTACTTTCTATTAACTATATTACCTTCCAGCTTAATAAGTCGCTTGCCAAGCTCAATGTATCACCCGACATCTCTCATTTTAAGCATGAACTTAAGTCGATATTCAACCAATTTACCTTTCATAAAGGGATGCAACTTTGCCTTTATGACAATGACTCCGGTCATTTCAGAACCATCGATTTTCATGGCAATACGCAAGTGATTCATCATGCCGATACTTTGCCTTCAGTTCTCACTCGCCGGGAGCTGAACTACTCATACAATACGCAATCTGATGCTTTAGCAAGAAAACTGCAAATGAAAGGGCGTCACTACACAATGCCTCTGTATCAAAGAGATACGCTTATTGGCGTTATTTACCTTAAGAGTTCCTTTTTCGCTTTTGAAGGGGTTATGCGCGCTATTCGTGATTTTTCTGAGGTAGCACTGTCTAATTTACTGCTCATTCAAGCACTGCACAGCAAAGACCCGTTGACAGGGTTGGATAATAAACAAACCATGCGTGAATCACTATGCCAGCAGCTGCGGAATCGTCACGCGGTGTTTGCACTCATTGATATTAATGGATTAGGTAACATCAACACCCAGCATGGCGATATGTTAGGTGACACCATCATTTTATATGTCGCCGACACCATTAAACGAAACTTCAAAAAGCCCAATGCAATGTGTATATCCCGTGACGAGTCAGGGGGGTTCGCCGTTCTTTTTGAAGCAGCGAGTAGTGATGAAGCAGAAAAGCAGCTGGACTGGTTACGACAACTCATCCAAAAGCAGCCCCTCAATATGCATGATAAATGGATTTCAACATCTGTGACCATTGGAGCCACGAGCATTGGCGACACGCCTGATGCGGTGATTAGCCGCGCTAAGCAAAGTCTCCAGCAAGCAAAGTTAAAAGGTCGAAATACTGTCTGTTTCTACCGCTAATCAAGGCTGTTGACTGTACTATAAAAAAGATTTAATGGTGAGGTGAATATTAGGTTCTAGCAGAAGATACCCTACCGACTGTACAATTCACAATAACAAAAAAGGCTTACCCGAATGCTCGGATAAGCCTTTTTTAAATAATCAGTTGGCAAAATGTGGTACTAGAACACGCCTAACACTTCACACAAGTACTTAGCGGCAGGTCCTAATCGTGCATTTGACTTCCAAAGCACATCCGCGGAGTTTAGCATTTCATAGCGTTGGAATTCGGGTCTAAAGTCGATTAATGTGCCTAATGCTTGCTTTTCAACAATGAAGTCTTTCGGCACAATAGCCCAGCCAATTCCCTGCTCAACCAGCTTAATCACGTCTTCTTGATCGTCTGCTTGCCAAATATCTTGCGAAAATGCACCTTGCGCGTTCAGCACTGGGTTTTGCATCATGCTACGACAAACAATCTGTCTTTCACCAATTAAGGTTTCATTGCTCACTTGCGCCATATCGGCAAAAATTGAGTCTGGGCTACAAATACATACCCATTCAATGTTAGCAATAGAGACAAAATCTAACCCCTCCGGCACCGCGTCAGCAGCAATATTAAATCCAAGTTCTATATCATCATTGGAGATGGCTGCCGTGAGATAATGAGCACCAAGTCGTGATACATCCACATGAGTGAATGGAAACCGTTGTGACATTTTCTCAATCGCAGATTCCAGTAAACTAAATGGTAGCAACGGATCAATGGCAATTCTCAATGTATCTTCGACATTCTCAACACTTGCTCGGGAATAATTGCGGATTCGCTCGGCTTGTCGCAACAGTACCTTTGCCTGTGAAAGCATCCGTTCACCCTGAGGGGTGAGCTTGGGGTACTTAGTACTTCTATCGAACAGCGTAATACCGAGATCAACCTCGAGATTATTCACACCAATACTTACCGAGCTTTGGCTTTTTCCGAGGTGCCTTGCTGCTGCAGAAAAGGAACCTTGCTCTGCTGCTGCGACAAATGCCACTAGCTGCTCAATATTCAGCATATTCAACCCTTTGAATCACTTATTAATAACCATGTCATCGTAAAACAATAGCACAATAATTGCACCAACTCATAACCCCAACCAATACAAGCACCAAGGCAAATCAACCAGGGGGATAGATCAATTAAAACGCTTCACCAAATCGAATATAGAAACTCGTGTTGCCCATTTTAGAGACCGCCACATCAGCACCTATCGAAAATCGTTCTTTTGCGTTCAACAAATAGCGAACGCCCACCCCTGCACTCGGAATAACGTCTGATTTCACACTATACGATGCACCTTTATACTCATTCTTAACCATTGCCACGCCAGCAAAAGCCACACCACTCCATAATGTTGAGAACTTACGGCGGTATTCAACTTCAGCCTGATACATCGCACTACCACGATATTTATTCCAATCAGCGCCTCGTAAATCCGGTGTGACGAATTCATATTCCGGCGTGTCTCCAAGCATTTCTTTACCAATAACACGATAAGCGAGCACATCTTCACCCACTGGAAAGTACTGACTGATTTCTGCGTCTAATCTATCAAATCGCTTACCTGTACGGCTATCTTTAGAGTAATGTAATGTGCTCAAGTCGACATTTAAGCCCTGACTTGCACCCATCATGTTGTCACGAGAGTCGTAAGTCATTAGAAAACCAACGGCACTATTGTTGCCGCTCATTTGACGCTCAAATTCGCGCTTTTCTTCCGCCGTCGCTTTTTCTTTTAAGTCTGCATTACCGCCACTCCATAGCCCTTGAACACCAAAATACAAGTCATCGATAATCTGCTTACGCACCTCACCATAGACAAAATTCGAGTAGCTTGAATATTTTGCAGCTTTTGGTAATTGCATCCCAACGCGGCCAGTGTATTTTAAATTCAAACTAAAATGCCCCGCCCAAAATCCAGCACGCCATGCATCATGCGCAAAAACATGTTCATGCCCAACAATCGCCATGCCACTGCCAGAATCCGTATACTGACCATAAAACATACTGGTAGACGGGTTTGTTGCCCCTTCCGCTCGGTCATGCAAATACATCGCATTAACTCCAAGACCAACCCCCAATGCATCATCAGTAATCGGAACAGGAAATGCTGCAAACTTTCTATCTGGTAGGGCTTCTTCACCTGCTACCTGAGGCTGATGGCTAGCAAGTTCTTGCGAAGGCGTGCTACTTGCACCTGCATTTTGTGGTGTGGGCTCTCGACTCTCGGCAGCATGATTTTCAACCTTTGCGGCATCTTCTGCTAAGACAGAAGTCGCAACAGTAATGAGAGAGAGGGATAACAGTGAAGTCTTGATAAGGGATGTATGCACAGAAATCTCAATTAGTCGTGTTCGTTACGTACCACACTGAGATTCCTTTCTTCATGGTACTCGTATCTAAAGCCGTACCTTGTGTGTGCCCAAGCGATAGGCGATGGTGATGCTACTAAAATACCATTCGTAGATAAAGCCGACCCATTCGAATTTAAGATAGTTAACATAGATAAACGCCGCTAAACCGTCAAAAATCTAGCTCATCATATCTGCACGAGACACCTCACTCTTTTATGAAAACCATAAAAACAATAAATATTGTTACTATACAATTAGATAAGATCGCCACCGCCAATAATCATACCCAACAACAACCCATTCGAAATTAAGGTGCGTAATTCACGCTATACTAGAAAAAACATATGAAGTTTGTAATGTTTGTCGGTTTGCTATATTGGGTAACCATAAAGCCTCTCTCTAGCGCTCACATGAAGTTTCGTCAAATTTGATGGGTTCGCTCAGTAACTCGTTGCATTCATTATGCAATATAGGCAAGCTAGGATGCGCTAAACTACTGAGAATAATCCTTGAAGGACAAGCATAATGAAAGCACTTAAAATTCTTACCTGCGCTCTTTTAGCGAGTAGCAGCACATTCGCAGTCGCTGACGTTACGATTAACATCCCTGAATCCGTTGACTTGCTATCCGTCAACGCTGGTGAAGCTAACTCAAAATCAAACGGGTTTTTCTCGTCTGGCGAAACCGCAACACTACCCGATGGTACCAATCAAATCGTATTTCGCTTTGAGCCCTACTTTGATCTTAATCGCGAGGAGCGCGTGAGTGTTCCAAGTAAAGCCGTAATTGCCCGATTTGACGCAAGCAATACCACACTGACGTTAGAAGTTCCAAGTTATCAAAACGAGCGACAGGCGAAAAAAGACATCGATACCTTTGCGTGGTCATTAAAAGATGAACAAGGCAACGTGATAGCGGTAGAGCAAGACGTACTCATTAAAGATGGCATGCAAATTGGTCGTGATTACAGCCGTGAAGCAGAAGATTACAACCGTAAAGGTGGCGTCGCGGCCATTGCGGCCATTGGAGCTGTCGCAGCAACGGCGACCCCCGTCACTTTACCCGCCAATGTCAATGCCCCCGCTGGCGATACCACTGCGGAAGAGATGCTCATTTTCTGGTACAACAAAGCCGATGATGCAACGAAAGCACGCTTTAAAGACTACGTGAGTCAACACTAACTCCAACACCACTTAGTCAAGCCCAAGAGCCGCTTAATAAAGCGGCTTTTTAAATCCAGACTTTCCCACTGCACCTCCCCAATAGCATCGAATAGACCGCTATCGAAACCACGAAACAATAGGACATAATTCATGAAACAAATAGCCTTACTTGGCGATAGCCTAACCGCAGGTTGGGGGCTAGAAAAAGGACAAAACTGGTCCGATGCTCTGGCGTCTACATTTGCCGGGAGCCAATTCATCAACCTCGGAATTCCGGGTGATACAACAACTGGGATGATGTCACGATTTCAACAACAAGTGATAGACCAGCAACCCGATGTGGTTGTGATTTTCGGTGGTCTAAACGATCTAAACTGGGATGCGCCAATTAATGAGATTGCCTGCAATTACAACGCAATGATTGCACAAGCACAGCACCATCAGATCCAACCTGTCGTCATCATTACCTCGCCTATTGACCCTGTTGGGTCATTACCACTATTTGCTCATCAACAGGCAACGGTAACCCGTATTCGAGATGCGATCGAAGCATTAAGTACAGAACACAGCAAACGGTTAGTCACAATGTATGGGCACGGCCCGTTCGGCATGGAAGTGGTCGATATTTATCAAGCGTTTGAAGCCTATGCACGAGAGCATGGCCATACGGCGCTCTATCAAAATGATGGCATTCACTTATCTGCTATTGGTGCTAACGTCATTTTCGAACAGCTCCAAGGTGTTATTGCCAAGCTAATAAGCTAATAAGCTAATAAGCTAATAAGCTAATAAGCTAATAAGCTAATAAGCTAATAAGCTAATTTTCAAGACCATTGGGAAAAATATCAAAGCGACTAACGTCAAGCACAATATCCGAAACAATATTATCTGTAACAATAGTATCTATAACAATAGTGCCAATAGTCAGTCGCTTTCCCTCTTACTGGCTGACCAATAAGAGGGGAGATCGAGCCCCTACGCCCAGAACATCATGACAATGACCGTTAAGGCCATAATACAAGCGATGTTTAACAAAATACCGATCTTCATCATTTCCTGTTGCTTGATGTGGCCAGAAGCGAAAACTATCGCATTAGGAGGCGTGGCAACGGGCAGCATAAATGCACACGACGCTGCGACGGCGATCAGTACAGATAGGACAACAGGTGATAACCCAAAGGCTTCAGCCACACCCGCAAAGACAGGGATAAGCAATGCCGCACTGGCTGTATTGCTGGCGAATTCAGTCAAGAACACCACAAATGCTGCGATGACAAAAATAATCAACACTAGGCCGAACTGAGAAATAAGCGCACTTAACTCATTGGCTAGAAATACACTGGTTCCCGTCGCCTTCAGTACATTGCTGAGACAGATACCACCACCAAATAGTAATAAAACGCCCCAGTCAGCCGTTTTTTCGATATCTTTCCAGTGGACAACACGGGCAAAATTCACCGCGACGATCGCTCCGAGCGCTACAATAGTGTCAAATTTTGCGTAGCCGCCAATCATGGCATTAATTGGCTTACTAAAGATCCAAAAGAACACCGTTAAAGCAAAAATAAGTAAGGTGACAATTTTACCTTTATCCCACTCTACCGCTTGATGATTAATTTCGAATTCACCGTCTAGCTTTGGCTTCAACACGGCAAAGAGTACCGCCAGCGCAATTGGTAATAAGATCATCGCCGTAGGCAAGCCAAACTTCATCCAATCGGTAAACGTTAACCCGACTTCAGCTGCAGCAATCGCGTTAGGCGGACTGCCGACCATGGTTGCAATACCACCAATACTGGCACTATAAGCAATACCTAATAAAACAAATACATAAGTGTTGTGACCACTTTCTTCATTTACTTTACTGAGTACACCTAATACCAGTGGCAACATCATCGCCGCTGTCGCCGTATTACTGATCCACATAGACAGCACAGCAGTCACACCAAATAGCATAAAGACCGCGACGCTCATCCGCCCTTTGGCAAGGACCAATACTTTATCGGCGATCACTTTGTCTAATCCCTGTCGGTGCATCGCCGCGGCTAACGCAAAGCCACCTAAGAACAAGAATATGATGGAGTTAGCAAAGTTATTTAGCGCGGTCTGAGTATCAAACACGCCAAACAAGACCGCGATGATAGGGACGAGTATTGCAGTGACGGTCACATGCAGCGCTTCCGTCAGCCAGAGCACAGCAATGAAGGCAAGGATACTGATTCCAAGCACCACATTAGGGTCAAATGGTAGCGTTTTATAAAGGACAAAAAACAGCGCGATATCCGCAAGAATAATCAGACTGTTGCGGTTTAAAAACCATTCTCGGGTGTTAGAGGGCAAAGGGACACTATCGTTTCTATTCATTATTATGGCTTCCTTTTGTTAACTGGGGTGGAGTCCCCCGGGGTGAATTCCCCAAAACCACAAGTTCTCAATAAAAACCGGCATCTAAGTGCGATCATTTACGCTAACCATGCCCATTATAAAAATTAAAATCGGAGCAAAGCGCTGATTCTCGATTGTTAAGACTTGCGGAACCAAATTATGATCCCACATAGCCAATCAAGCGCATAATACAAATTTATCAATCTGTTAACCACATCAACAATATGGATATAATTGCAACAACTTACCCTAAGGCACTATCCCGTGCATTTTTATGAGCACGAGTCTATTCGGGTTCACGACATATGCGCAGGCATATTAATCAGTAATCGGTTGAAGCTATCTTTTGCTTCCTGGCATTGCATCACTCGACCATGCCCCTGCCCTTGAGTCGTCACCAAAGTGACTCGTTCCATTTCTTTTGACGCCTTTTCTGACACGTCGTACTTAGTAAACTTGTCCTTCTCATCATGAACAATGATGGTCTCGGCTTGACGGCGTGACAACTTTTGAAAGGGGTCAATGGACTGAATTGGATAGCGATACTGATCTTCTATATCCCCGACAACTGCTTCAAAAAGGCGCATTGAGTAACCCGAACGAGCAACACTACCAAATAAATTATCGACATAATCCAGCACAGGGGCAATGAGTAACAAAGGCTTATCCACCAGCTTGGCATGTTTGCACTCTAGCGCCGCAGCGGTCCCCATACTATGCCCAACTAAACCAGCAACGTCGTCTTCACTATCCAAGAGTCCTTCTAAGCCACCAACGAACGCAGGAATGTGCCCATACTGTCCTTCACTTTCCCCATGGGCTGGATGATCATACGCCAACGCTGTAAAGCCTTGCTGGGCAATATGCGCCATCAAAGGGAAAAACTGGCTGGCCGTACCAGACCAGCCATGCGTCAAAATCCACACAGGTCCCTGACCCAAACGATACGTTTTTAGAACCCCTTCAGGCGTGACAACATCCGCGACAACCAACCCATCAGGTTGAGCATTTTTTGGCTTAGATCGCACTGGCGTTAACAACAACTTTTTCGCGATATTTTTCGCATGGTTTGGTGCCAATTTATGATGCGTGCGAGTGGTAAGATTCACCAGTCGCTTCTTAAAACTAAATTTTTTTGATGTGTTGAAATAGATTTTGTCGCTCATGACTCACTTCCTTTCTCTCGATTCGTACGATCGTGCTTTTTTGTGGTAAATGTTTTTCCGTGAATGATTAACCTCAGAACCATTTAATTTCTCGAATCATCCATCCAAGAATCCATCAGACGTTCAACGCTTTTACTAAAACGCTGGCTACTCTCCTGCTCACCGACAAGTGAATAAAACACATGAGCACTCAGGTACTGCCCGTAGAGTTCAAACGTTGCCTGCTTTGGATCCAAATCCGCTTTAAATTCACCGCTTACCATTCCTTTTTCAATTTGAATCGTTAAGTAGTTTATCCAGCGATGAATCGTACTACGCAATGCCGATTGCAAATCATCCTGCTGGCTATCACGCCATGCATCAATAAACATGCAGCTTCCTTGAAACGACTGGTTCCAGCTTATCCAATTATCAATTAAGTGATTGATTTTCAGCCGAATGTGTTGGTATTCGCAGGCTCTAACCGGACCAATCACACGCGACTGAAACGTAACTTCAGCGTATTCTACTACGGCAACTTGTAGATTCGTCTTCGAGTTAAAATGCGAAAACAAACCACTTTTTGACAGGCCACACTGCTTGGCAAGCTCGCCAATAGTTAGGCTCTCTAATCCCTCTCGGCTTGCCAATTCAAAAGCCTGACAAAGAATATGTTCTTTGGTTAGTTTGCCCTTACTCATTTTTACCTCATGTCGAATCATTGCCTTTAATTTAGCACGGTCGTGCTATTTATCAACAGACCGTTATTATATTTCTCAACACACGTTTAATTGTCGGTCTACCTATGGGACACTATTACCTCTTAAATAGCCGCTTAGAATAGCCGCACCAACGTCCCTTACCTAACATGGATTGAGTTATGAATGTTCTTATGGAGCAGCTGCATTTTTCCTTATCAATAACCGGACCAATTTGTTTGATGCTTATTCTTGGTGTCATCTTCAAGCGCATTGGTTTGATCAACGAAAATTTTATCGATGTTGCTTCAAAGCTGGTTTTTCAAGTCACACTGCCTGCCATGTTATTTCTCAGCATAGTGACCGCTAAGCATGACTTTTCTGCCGCTAGTCAATTTGTTGGCTTTGGGCTCATTGCCAGCATCTTGTTTTTTGTTTTTACGACACTCTCTGTTAATTATTGGTTTCGAAACTCACCTGACAAAGGCGTAATTATTCAAGGTGGATTTCGCTCTAACACCGCTATTATTGGGCTAGCCTACGTGGCAAATGCCTACGGTGACCAAGGGGTTGCTCTCGCTGCGCTATATGTTGCCGCCACTACATTTCTATATAACGTCCAAGCCGTTATATGCCTGACACCTCGCTCAGAAGCATCTGGAACAAAAGCGGGAAAAGTCATGCTTAGAACACTCACCAAAAACCCGCTCATCATCGCCATTGTATTTGGCATCGTATTCTATAGCCTCTCCATACCAGTGCCTGAGATAGCGGTGGATGCCGGAAACTACTTCGCCCGTATGACGTTACCATTGGCTCTACTGTGTACAGGGGGATCGCTAAACCTTAACTCAATGAAAAATGAACAAGCTGCGTCATGGTTTGCGACCGGTTATAAGCTTCTATTGGCGCCAATCAGCATTACCCTTGCCGCCTATCTAATGGGCTTTAAGGGCATCGAAATGGGGATTATCTTCTTCATGAACGCGTCTCCTGTTGCTGCCGCTAGCTATGTCATGGCACGAGCAATGGGGAGTAATTCTGCACTCGCCGCTAATATCATTGCCTTCACAACGGTGTTATCGGCCATCACATGTACGTTAGGTATTGTAATTTTATCGTCGTTCGGTCTGCTTTAATACCAACCATCAATACAACAAAACAGCTCTCCAGCAACCATACCGGATTCAACTAAATTGCATAGCAAACCAACCGCACTCTGCTAGAATACTTGCCACCTCATACCATAAAAAATGACGAATAATGAACAAAAGCAAAATTGTCGAGTACCTACAACAAGTGCGTGAAAATAAACCGCTTGTGGTTAACATTACTAATTTCGTTGCTATGAACAACACTGCCAATGCACTTCTTGCTGTCGGTGCTTCTCCTATCATGGCGCATTCTAAGCAAGAGATGGCTGAGATGATGGCGTTTGCTGGCGCACTGGTCATCAATATTGGCACCATTGACAGTGTATGGCGACCGGGTATGTTTTTTGCTGTCGAACAGGCCAATTTACACGACAAAACGGTTGTCCTCGATCCGGTTGGCTGCGGGGCAAGCCAGTTAAGAACGTCCACAGCTCGTCAACTTGCAGAAGCGGCAAAATATCTCATCATTCGCGGCAATGCGTCAGAAATCATTGCCATGGCGGGTGAGCAAGGTCACAACAAGGGTGTTGACGCATTGGATAGTAGTGAGGCTGCACTTAATGCCGCTAAATCCCTAGTTGATGCCTACCAATGCAGTGTAGTGATTTCAGGCAAAACGGATTACATCGTTAGCCCTAATTCCACCATCGCTTTGAACAATGGCCATGAAATGATGCCTTACGTGACTGCTATGGGTTGTTCACTCTCTGCTGTAACAGGCGCTTTTGCTGCGGTTGGTGATCACACTGGTGGTGCTGCTGCCGCCGTATTTGGTGTGGCAGGCGAGATCGCAGCCGAGCAATCAAATGGTCCAGGTTCGCTGCAACTCAATTTACTCGATGCCTTGTATCAACTTGATGCCAAGACACTCTCTGAACGATTAAGTATCAACGAAATCTAGGAATAAACATGCCGCTAAATCCTTATCGTCTCTACCTCGTCACTGATGAGCAGCAGGATCTTCAAACTCAGCTCAAGGTTGTTGAACAAGCGGTTCAAGGTGGCGTAACCATGGTGCAAGTACGAGAAAAGCATCATGATATACGCGCCTTTATCAACAAGGCGGCGGCGATAAAGCAAGTGTTAGAAGGCTCGAACGTGCCTTTAATCATTAACGACCGCGTTGATGTCGCGTTAGCGATTAACGCCGATGGGGTTCACTTGGGGCAGTCCGATATGCCTGTCGAACTCGCACGTCAGTTACTCGGACCAAACAAACTACTCGGGCTATCTATTGAAAATGAGCAGCAGCTTAAACACGCTAACAACCTACCGATTGATTATATTGGGTTAAGCGCAATCTTTGCGACCGCGACCAAAAGTAATATTAAAAAACAATGGGGACTAGTTGGCCTCGAAAATGCCCTCAACCAAACGACACTACCGATTGTCGCCATTGGTGGTATTAACAAGACAAACATCTCTGCCATCGCCCAAACTGGCGTTCATGGTATTGCTCTGGTGTCTGCCATTAGCCATGCGAGCTCTCCGCAACAAGCTGCCCGTGAGTTAACACGGTTATTGGCTCATCCACCACAACTCTAGGATCACAATGAACGATAAACTCTCCACATCCGCATTAGCGAAACACCGAGACATGGTTGCCAAAGATCTATTCACAACCTTAAAGCAAGCGGGCTACCTCTCTTGGCATGAGTCGAAGTGGCTACTTACTGACATTGGCTTTCGCTTTGGTGGAGAGTACAGAGAGAGTGAAAAATACGGTCGTTTTATTGTCTGGCCAACAAACCTCATTATTGATGACACTCTCATTTCAGACGCCCACTTAAGCGCGACTCAAATTGGCGAGTACTTTTCAATGCCAGCCAAAAAAATCAACTTGCTGCTAAGCGAATTAGGTTGGATTAAGCGAGAAGGGCAGCAATGGCTGGTAACACAGAGCGGATTAAGAGCGGGCGCATTTCAGCGTATCGACTCGGTGAAAGATGCCACATTTGTCCTTTGGCACCCTAGCCTGCTTCGCAATAAGCGGCTGAAGCAATCGGTGGGGGAATTCAAAGGCAGTGACGCAGATAATCAATCAACCGACCGTTCTTTTTCTCGGTTTAAACAAAAGTTCTCAGCCAAACACCGCACTTTAGATGGCCATTATGTTCAATCCAAAGGCGAACTCATCATTGATAACTGGCTTTATATGGGCAGCGTTCTACACGCCTATCAGCGCCAACTTCCGATCGACACCGATGTAATTAGCGACTTCTACCTACCACAGGGCAAAGTTTACATTCAGTTTTGGGGCACCGATAACGGCCCTGTCGATACTAAGACGATTGAAAAAACTCGCCAGCTCTATCACGACCATGAGTTTGATCTTATTGAAATTTTCCCTGAAGAGTTAGAGCAGCTCGATACAATACTACCGCTAAAGCTTAGACCGTTTGGGATCCGTGCTTACTAGTGTAATGGTGTCCATCCCAACACTACATTGCATCGCTATTTTTTAAAAAAAGCACAAGCAATCTTGCCGAGCATGCTCACCAGCGATCATATAAGGTGTGGTCACTTGCCACTTTGCATTCGCTGGCGGAGTCTCGTATTTTCTATCAGGCGATAGTGGTTTACTGGAGTGCACCGTTTTAACACTAATACCTTGAGGTAAAGCTCGCAGAAATGCATCTTTGTAGCCAGGTAGAGCCTGTACTGCAGATTGCCCCACTTTAGCTTGGCTATAACCATCGTATGGTCCAATTAAACAGCGCAAGCCTTCTTTTTCTGGCTTAACCCATACAGGTTTATCAAGTCGTTGCTGCAGCGGCTTCCAGTCGTCTACGCTAATAGAAGAGCGAAAGAAACCACACTGAATCCAATATGTCTGCAGTTCAGGTTGTATTTTTGCACCTCCCCAAATCCCTTTCCCAATCGGGCACTCAGCATTTAGCGTAGGAACAGCAGATTGGCCGGATTCGTCCGCATTAGTGACAACATAGCAGTCCTTAGCGTCCGCGCTAGCTGTGTTGGTAACAAACAATAATAGAAGCAGTATCAATCCTTTAGGTGACATATTCTCTCCTTATTCTTTAAGAGACTAGATGAGAAGAGAAGGTTGTCAAAAAATGAGCAGCGTTTTCTTTAGATAAGAGTTAGCTCACAACGATTTTGTTGATTTCATTTTAAAATATCGTGTAATTAATGTTAATGACTGATTTTATTTGCTTTTGAAGGATCAAAACATGATTAAGACGCGTCAACGACCCTTTTGTTTTCTACTCTTTTTAGTTGCCAGCACTCTTTTTTCTACCTCCGCCCTTGCTTCCGCTACCACCTCCACTGCGCCACTAAACCTGACCCAATCGACCGCCGGCTACGCCGCACTTATTATTTTTGGGCTCGCCTATACCTTGGTGATGATGGAGGAATACCTGCAACTACGAAAATCCAAACCCGTCTTGCTCGCCGCAGGTCTTATTTGGATCATCATCGGATTTGTTTACAAAGAATTCGATCAAGTCGAAATCGCGAAAGCGGCTTTAGAGCACAACCTGCTTGAATACGCAGAGCTGCTATTATTCCTATTGGTCGCCATGACTTACATATCGGCAATGGAAGAAAGGCGATTGTTCGATGCCCTTCAGTCTTGGATGGTGGGAAAAGGATTCAATTTTCGAACGTTGTTTTGGTTAACCGGCATCCTATCTTTTTTTATCTCCCCTATTGCCGATAACTTAACTACCGCTCTATTGATGTGCGCCGTCGTGCTTAAAGTGGGCGGAAGTAATCTAAAATTTGTCAACATTGCTTGTATCAACATTGTTATCGCCGCCAACGCTGGCGGAGCGTTTAGCCCATTTGGCGATATAACCACGTTAATGGTGTGGCAAGCAGGGCATGTCTCCTTTTCTGAGTTTATGCCACTCTTTCTACCTTCTGTTGTTAACTATCTTATCCCCGCTATCATTATGTCTTTCTTTGTTCCCAAGACTCAACCCGACGCGGTGCACGAACGTATCGAGCTAAAACGTGGTGCACTAAGGATTGTCGGTCTGTTTGTACTCACCATCGCGACCGCTGTCGCGTTCCACGCAGTACTGCATTTCCCACCAGTGATGGGAATGATGATGGGACTTGCCTATTTACAGTTTTTTGGGTTTTTCCTACGCCGAACTCTGCCCCGCTCGATTGCTAAAAAGAAAGCAATGGCCATAGCCAATAATGATGAAATGGCACTTAAGCGCTTAGGTTCAATTGTGCCTTTTGATGTATTTCGCCGAGTATCCCATGCCGAGTGGGATACCTTGCTATTTTTCTATGGCGTGGTGATGTGTGTTGGAGGATTGAGCCTACTTGGTTACCTAGGTGTGGTGTCTGAAATCATGTACACCCAATGGGATCCTATCTGGGCTAACGTCATGGTAGGTATACTCTCTGCCATTGTCGACAACATTCCTGTGATGTTTGCCGTACTGACAATGAGCCCAGAGCTTTCAATGGGCAACTGGTTATTAGTCACCTTAACAGCCGGGGTAGGCGGCAGCTTACTCTCTATTGGATCGGCGGCTGGGGTTGCCTTAATGGGCGCAGCTCATGGAAAATATACCTTCTTTGGCCATTTAAAATGGGCGCCAGTTATTGCTCTTGGTTATGCGGCAAGTATCTTGCTCCACCTTAGTTTAAATGGCCATTTATTCTAACAGAACAGGGCGAGAACGATGAAAATCGTTCTCGCTTTTATTTATTAATCATCAGAATATTAATTTACACACTATTTTATAAACGCGAATATAATCACGTTCTGTATACCCTTCCTTAATATAACATTTCTTTCCTATAAAAATATAAACCTACCAATATAGAGTAGGTGTAACTCCCCCTTCGCGATCTGAAACGGCTATTAATAGCATTAATTTTATTAGTCCTTTCAAATTTAAAAACTTATATATCAATATTGGATACAAGAATGAATATTAACGCTTATATTTTCGCATCAATCGCAGTGAGCGTACTTACCGCCTGTGGTGGCGGAGGAAGCAATGATGCAAGCACAAGTCACAGCCAAAGTTTTCCATCCTTAAACACAGCGCCAATCTACCAAGGTAATATGGATCAGGCCAAAAAAATTACACCGGAAAAACTGTCTGCTACGCTCAGTAATACATTACTTTTCAACAATTCATCATGGACACCTAATGTCACCACCTATGCTTCGCAACGTGCTATCGCCCCTTTAAATCAAGTAGACCAAGCACTTAACTGTGCCACTGGCACAGGTACAACTACGACGCATATTAACTCTCTCACTCAAACGGGTTATCACATTCAACACTATCAGCAATGTGACCTTGATGGGAGCGGTGTTATCTTCGATGGCACATTACAAATCAATGTGTATGAATCCAATATACAGCTCATGCAACCAGTCACCATGAGCACCTCATACGCCAACTTTAAAATCACCCAACCTGATGGTCGTTATACTCAAATTGATGGCACCATCAAGGAGAACAATTTAGGTTCTTGTCAGCATACCAAAGAAAGTAATATCAGCGTTAATACGAATACCGGCGAAGAATCCATATTGGTTGATGTTAAGAGTTCGGCATATTGTCCTGATTCAAGTAATATTTTCTTTACCAATTATACTAACCACTCTGGTAAGATCTTTTTGTCTGACACTGGATACATTGATATTTCATCGAAAGATATAAAGTATTTTCAACAAGACTCAAATTTACCCAACGTGTTAGGGACCCCACTCGTGCTTGCGGGAGGAACGCTACAATTTACAGCTATCGATAATATTATGCTGCTCACCGCGCAATATCATGAGACAGAGTCCAACGCTGATATGCCAGATCAATTTGAAATGACCAGTCATATTGTTATCAAAAATAATAACGATAATACACTCTCTTTTGACAAAATAATGCCATCTTGGCTACTCAGCAATCCGAAATTGATTAACTTTAGTGATCAAGATGGTGACAAGCTGTGGGATGGCTACGAAGCGTTTTTCGGTCTCAACCCTCTGATTGATGACAGTGCTGAGGATTTAGATAACGACCAATTCTCAAACCTTAGTGAATTTCTCGGTTTTTCAGACCCTAGTAATGTTGACGATATACCGACCGCTCACGTGACATTAACTTGGTGGGACTCCATGCAAGGTAACGTTCAGCTAGAAGGCGTCGTTTCCCCCTATTATGCTGCCTCTCTTGAACCATTTTCAATCACAGTACAACTCGCAACGCCCGCTCGCTTGTGGCAATGGCAACCCATTGACGGCATTGACTGTACCCTCAACGACTTAGGAAACAACAATAGTAAGATTCAATGCCAGAACCTATCAGCCGAACCTTTGCTGTCCTACCTTGACCCCATCGATTCTGGCGAGCAGTTAACGTCGGTGCTAGGGCACCTTACTTGGCAAGGCGATAATTCAGGTTTTAACCAACCTAGCTATCTTTCGGTACAAACTAGCGGGAATTCGTTGCTGGATTACCATGACACTTTGGTTCAGTAATCGTTAACGTGTTGGCCTCGATATCAGCGAGGCCAACTTCGTTCATTGACGATTCTGATTAAACATTCCTGTCGAATCTGATGCCAAACCTTATTTTTGGCGAAATACCCAAATCGGCCCAATAAGCAAAAACTGAATATCATCAAAAAACGAGGGCTTTTTACCTTCAATATGGTGACCTAAAAACTGCAGAATCCATAATGCAATAAAGAGGATAATCGATAGAGAAAAAATCGGCGCTTGATACAAAGCCAAAAACGATATAACGGCTAAACATGCGAGAGTGAAAAGCAGCATCTGCACCAACACTTGTTTAGACAAACTGGCATAAAACATCATCACAGGTATCATCACGAACCATATCCAGTTAATTTGCACCACACCTAAAGACAACACAGGTAAGGACCAAATAATCCCAACGATTGATAAATAGATCCCAGGCACTGCCACCTTATGAATCTTTCGATTTGTGTTGTTTTGGTGGCTTTCTCCATAAGCATCCAACCATTGCTGTAGCGATCTCATACTCTTCCTTGGTCTCGTCACTTTTATTGACTTATTACTCTAGATCATAATTTCACTCTACGCCAACTGGCTACCTGTTAACGTAACTTACAGGTGATAATTTAACCTAATGACAACGACGGCCTATTATGACCTCACAAAGTACGCAACCTAAGCAAACACTTATGAGGTTCTCATGAAAAAAATAGCATTAACATTCGCACTTACCGCAACATTATCTTCAGGCATGGTTGCCACCAGCCAGGCTTGTACGTCGGCAATATACAATCACGGCTCAGCAAGCCTTTCAGTGCGCACCATGGACTGGTTTGGGCATGATGATGCCGTCGTTGTAGGTGTAGGAAGCGGTATTGAAACTCGCTATGCCGATACGAAGGAGGGGTTAACTGCTCACTCAAAATATGCCGCATTAAAAATTAAGTCCTTTGGCCCACAAATTGTTGCTGAAGCCATGAACGATCAAGGTCTCGTTGCTCGAATTCTTTATCTTGGGTTAGATTACACAAAAATGGCGCCGGAGCGAGAAGGCATTCCTGATGTTGCAGCATCTAAGTTTCCAAGCTATGCCGTCGATAACTTCGCGTCCGTAAAAGACGTTATCGACGACCTGTCAGGTATCGATGTCATTCAGGATTTAGTGTGTGATTTACCTAACCACGAAGGTGAATGTATCCCCGCTCCAGTTCATTACCACTTAACTGATGCGCATGGTGATAGTGCTGTCATTGAGTTCATTGACGGTGAAATTAAGATTTACCACGGTGACGTAAACACCGCACCTAGCGCACAGTACCTTTCAAATGATCCAGAGTTCTCATTTCATATGAATTTAGACAAAGAACAAACCGAAGCAGGATCAACCATTCGCGCCTACGATCGTCGCCTTAGAGCAAAAGCGATATTAGACGACATGTACGCTCGAGATGTCTCAGATAACACACAAGCCTTAAATAGCATGAAGGCGGCAGGCGCCTCCGTTTTTGCTGGCTACAGTCAGCTAGACCCCTATGCTAACGATGTTTTTCCAACACTTTGGACTATCTACACGGATCAAAATGCTAAAGAGATCGTTCTTGACCGCTATGATACTTGGCAAATAGAACGCTATAACTTTGATATGTTCAATAATGAACAACCAAAAGAAGTCATTTTGGGCGCGCACCCTAGAGCAAAATTAAACAAATAAGTTTACAGTATAAACTTTACGCGCATTCTCTCGCCTAGGATTATCATGCTATTAACGACTGAACGGCTACACTATTTGGTAACAATTGCGGAGCTCGGCTCCTTCTCCGCCGCCGCACGAGAGCTGGGCGTTAGTGCGTCCGCTGTCAATCAAGCCGTCCAATCTATGGAGCTGGACCTAGGCGTTATACTTTTTGAACGAGTTGCAGGGAAAAGCCCATCTTTGACGACCGCGGGGCGCTCCCTGTACTTCCAAGCACTCGATATTATTCCCCGACTCACTGCAATTGAACAAAAAGCGCGCTCACTACAGCGAGGTGAAGAAACTCAGCTGACCATCGCTACTCACAGTATGACGCTTTATCCAAGCTTTGTGGAGATCATCTCGCAAATGCTAAAACGGTTTCCCGATGTTGACTTAAACCTTATCGATGCTGAAACCCAAGGGTTAGCCGAGGGCTCAGAAACACCCGGCGCAGATATCATGATCGCACCAGCTCAACTTCATCCAATAAGAGGCACCGATAACGCCGTTGTCGATGCTATCGAATGGTGCTTTTTAGTCTCGCCGAACCACCCTCTTGCTGCGCTAAAAGGAGAGGTGACACCACAAGATTTAGAACAATATCCACAGATCCTCACCAATGAAGGGGAAATCGCCACAACCGAGTTGGTTGAATCATTACGATTCAGCCCTAAAATAATTCGCTACCAAAGCAGTTACCAGCTGCATGATCTACTCATGCTTGGGGTCGGTTTTACGTTATACCCAGAACAGTTAGCTAAACCTTACCTAGACCTTGGTCTAGTTAAAAAACTGGATGTCGGGCGTTATGATAATGCGATGGTTTGGCCGGTCGAGATGTCTTGGCGAAGTGGACTAGGTCAAGCTGGACATTGGCTAATTGAAGCCATATTGGATCGAGACAACAAAGAATAGAGGTAAGCATGTTAGAGCAAAACCACACACAATTAATGATTATCGATGTACAAGGCAAACTTGCTCAAATCATGCACGATAAGGACGCCCTCTTTAGCCATTTAAATACCATGACCAAAGCCGCTCTGCTTATGGATCTGCCAATTGTGTGGATAGAGCAGATTCCGGATAAATTAGGAGGAACAATCAACGAGATAAGCCAAGAACTCCCCGACAGAAAGCCCATCGCCAAAACCAGCTTCAGCGCTTGGGGAAGTACCGCTGTTCGCCGTGCAATCGACCCAACGAAAAAACACATTCTACTTGTAGGCATTGAAGCACACATTTGTGTGTATCAAAGCGCAATGGATCTAATGTCTCAAGGGTTTAACGTCCACCTTGTCACGGATGCCATCTCCTCACGCACGCCAGAAAACAAAGCCCTCGCTATTCAGCGGTTAGCGCAAGCTGGCGCGATATTGACCTCCACCGAAATGGCACTTTTTGAACTTCAAAAGTCGGCAGAAGGTGAACAATTTAGAGCCTTACTCAAGCTCATCAAGTAAGTCATAATACAATTTTGATAGCCGTTCCACGCTTGGGGCAATGTCATCCATCGAAGCATTGCCAAATCCAAGCACAATCGCACTGTTACGCGGCTCTCGTGACAGCATGATCTTGTTTTGTGCGGGCTGATAAAAACGCATTGGCCGAACCACGATTCCTACCTGCTCCGCTTGGGTTGACAGTAACACCTCATCTACATTTGAACGCCATTCGACAGTAATATGCAGCCCAGCGCCTTGAGATATCACTACCCAATCCCTACCGAAATATTGTTGAATCGATGCTGTCATTACCTGAAACTTAGCTTCATACACACGACGCATTTTACGAATATGCCGAACTAATCCGCCCTCGGTAATGAAATCAGCCAACGCTGCTTGAACGTGAGATGGCGTATCACCCGACAGTGCATCTTTAACTTCTAAGCATCTCGCCGCCAAATGTTTTGGTACCACCATATAGCCAATTCGCAACGCATTGAACATGACTTTGCTTGTCGAACCAATATAGATGACTTGGTCAGCCGCGTTTGCTTGAGCCGCCAGCCCTTGCATACTTCGAAAAGGGCGACTGTCAAACTGGAACTCACTGTCATAGTCATCTTCAATGATCCACCGCTTACCACGTTTCGCCCACTCTATAAGCTGCAGTCTCTGGTCGGTATTGAGTGAACACCCCATCGGGTATTGATTACTCGGCGTCAAATAAACCCCAGTTGCCGAACGAGATACAACGGAGTCTACATCAAGCCCCGAACCACCAGACACCTTCACATAGTCATGCTTAATATTGAACAACTCCAGCACTTTGACCACTTGTCGGTATCCAGGGTACTCAACTAAAAAAGGCGCGGTAGCATTTGAAGATTGTGTCACCAGCAACGCAATGGCGATGGATTGCTGGGCACCCGACGTGACAATGATTTGGTCGGCACAACACTCAACAGAGCGACTACTGGTTAAGTAAGTCGCCAGAGCTTCTCTTAGCGCTAATAGCCCTTGTAAATCCTGATTCCCCAATAACGAAGACCGTCCGACATGACGCTGCAAATATCGGTTCCATTGCTTAATTGGAAACTGCGCAAGATCCGCGATACCCGGTGAAAACAAACGGTTACTTGGTGAGTTATTCGTCCCTTGAGGCGTTGGTGAGATAGGCGAGACCGTCGTCAAAAACTGATCCGGTGGCGTCACCGCAACAAAAAAGCCAGATTTAGCTTTCGATACCAAATAACCTTCAGCCAGAAGCTGTTCATAAGTGTATATGACGGTATTCCGGCTCACTTTTAATTCCGAAGCTAACGCTCGCGTTGAAGGTAACCGTGCTCCCGCCAGCCATGAACCACACAAAATTTTTTCTCTAATCTGCTCAAATAGTGCTTGTTGAAGTGTATGCCCTTCATTCACTAAAACTAAGTTCGCCGTATCGATGTCAGCCATTTTGGATCCACAGTTATTTATCAATTGGCACTCTTAACAGTACCAGATATTCATTACTTTTACGGTATCACATTGATTAGGGAGCGAAATTAGATGTTGTCACAAACTAAGCGTACTGAGATAAAAAAAGGCAGTCATAAAGCCGTGCTAGAGCAACAAGCACTGTACGATATCATTGATGAATCATTGATTGCCCATGTCGCCATCACGAATGAGCTCGGCCCCGTGATCATTCCCATGTTAGCCTGGCGGCTGAACAACCATGTGTACATTCACGGCGCGAAAAACAGCCGGCTACTGCGAACATTAAAATCCGGCCAAGCAACCTGTTTAACCTTTACACTTTTTGACGGTTGGGTATTAGCTCGCTCTGCTTTTCACCATAGCGCTCACTACCGTAGCGCCATGGTTTTTGGCAACTTCACGGCGATTGAAAACAACAATGAGAAAGATAGAATCTTAAACCACTTCATTGAACATATTGCCCCTGGTCGAACACAAGAAGTGAGATTGAGTAGCGAAAAAGAACTCGCCGCCACAGATTTATTAGCGATTGAATTGAATGAAGCTTCAGTAAAAATCGGTCGTCACGGCGTAAACGATGATGCTTCAGATATGAATATCAAAGCATGGGCGGGCGTTTTACCGTATCGAACCGTAATTGGCCCACTTAAAGCGTGTGAAGCATTAGATCCACAGATTGATGAGCCAGACTATAGTCATGCCTATCGTGGCCGTTGGCATAACGATTAAATTACAGGAAGTAAATGTGTCTGTTGACCATTTTAGCAATGAGTGGCTCACTAGCTAAATCAGTCAACAGACATAGTGTCGTTTTTTTAATTCCGCTTATTTGTTCGACGACTAAACCCACCACTTTATTCGCTGATAACACGGAACAGTGCAATGACCGTCGCACTCGCTAAAATAAGCAGAAATACAATCAATTCGAACCACCATTCTTTGTCATCCCAACCCAGCATCTCTATATCTGAATCATCGATTTCAAACATCAAATCTTCATAGCCTTCATCCAACTTACACATATGCATCTCCTCGCGTTATGGTTCATTGAATGCTAACCCAGCCTTAACGTTCATAATATCAAGCTTTTTATAATAAACGTTCAAATTAACTAAACGATTATGCTGTTTGGCTGCCTATTATCGAGCTAACCCAAAAAAAATCGCCGTTTGTGCCTCGTTGAAATTACGTAAATATGCGGTCTACACCTAATTGTTACACTTAGTTGCAAGCTAACTCGATAACGATTGATATAACGCATGAGATAATCGAGTCGAGACGCGTTACCGTTTCGTTGTCATTATTTACAAGGGGCTTATGTGTCGAATAATAAAATCGTGAGTAGTTTTGAGTTGGCGAGAATTGTTGCATTGATAGCGGTGATCTCTATTCATTGTCAGCTGTTTTTAACCCACAGCTTGGTGAATGACGAACCTTGGTTCAACTATCTCACTAACCAGGCTGCTCGTTTCGCTGTCCCTTTATTTTTTATCATTGCTGGTTATTTGATACAGCCAAAACTTAACGAGAGTCCCTACCGAACGGTACGGGCCTACAGCTACCCGATTATGGTCATTTGGGCAATATGGAGCGTCACCTATCTGGTTATCCCTTTTAACCTTGCCACTGTCAGTGAATTTGGCTACCTTGCTGAACGCCAGCAATATTGGGACTACCTGATGCAGAACCCACTCAACTCCCTTTTTGAGGGTGGATTAGTGCACTTATGGTTTTTGCCTTCGTTATGTTTAGCCGTATTAATGATCGCATGGTTTGTGGATAACCATTGCCGAACCTTGCTTATTCCTTTTGCTGCCATCATTTACACCTACGGCCTCATCGCTGGTAGCTATCAGGTCATTACTCACGACGAAACCGCGATTTTCACGCGAAATGGTCCGTTTATTAGTTTCTTGATGGTCTCCATAGGATTTGAGATCCGACGTCATCATTGGAAGTTATCAGCCTCAAAGTCGATACTTTTAGCGGTTTTCGGTATCGCTCTACACTATTCCGAAGCCTTTTATTTGCATCAGTTAGGTCACGAATTTAATAGTAACGACTTCTTGATTGGGACTGTTTTTTGGGCGACAGGCCTGTTTTTATGGCTACAAAGTCAACCACAGCTTGGAAATTACCCTATTGTCCATACGTTGGCGAAACTGGTGCTTCCTATGTATGTGGTGCACTTACTCGTCATCATTGGGTTAAATAACGTAGCAGGGTTACTAGGTGTTGAGTTTATGGCTCGAGATGCATTGGTGTTCATTGGTACGCTACTTATCACTCCAGTGATCGTCATCCTCTTAGAAAAGACCCCTTTGTCAACAGCATCGTTTAGAAAGCTTAAACCACCTTCCTCTAAGCAACTTGTATAGACCATCAATAACTGATAGAAAGTGACCAAACTTCCCGTATGGTCACTTTATTATGATTCAGCCCGCATCTCTAGAAGACATCCTTAACGCTCGACGTTCAGTGCGTAAGTACGACACCCAAGCCCAGTTTGACCACGACGCGGTAAAGAAATCGCTAGAACTTGCGACACTCAGCCCAAACAGTAGCAACATGCAAATGTGGGCATTTCATCGTGTTATCAGTGAAGACAAACGACGCCAATTGGCTGACATCTGCATGGGACAAAATGCGGCGAAAACGGCAAATGAACTTATTGTGGTGACAGTAACGCCTAATATTTGGCAGCAACGTGCAAAGATGAACGCGGAAACAGTCCGCGCCGCTTTTGCTGGTCGCGAAGACAGCACTACCAAACGTGCGCTGAAATATTACGACTCGCTCATACCTACGTTGTACAACAACGATAAACTCGGTCTTAGGGGCGTTGCTCGTAAGCTGTTTAGTTTTTGGATTGGGCGCAACAAGCCTATGGTAAGAGAGGTGAGTAAGGAAGATGTTCGTGTGTGCTTACACAAAAGTGCCGCATTGGCGGCCATGACTTTTATGCTCTCTATGCGTGAGCAAGGCTATGACACCTGCCCAATGGAAGGCTTTGATTCACATCGTGCCAAGCAATTACTTGGGATGGATCCACGCCATGAAATCACTATGATCATCAGCTGCGGTGTACGTGCTGATGACGGTGTCTATGGTGAGCGCCACCGCGTGTCAATGACTGAGGTTGTGTTTGAGCATTGATATCCCGTGCGCGAAAATAGTTTGCATCGTTTAACGAATAAAGGCGAGCCAAATGCTCGCCTTTGTATTGCTTGTGCAATGATAAGGTTTTTACCATTACATCCCTTTAAAACTAAACGCTAAGTCATTATTTCTTACGCTTTAGGAACATACCCAGCGCTCGGATGTAATGCCCGTTCAATAACTTCACTAGAAAATCTATTTGCTCAAACTTCAACTTCCCACCACCTAGTAATACTAAAGAGCGCAGCGGCATACCTTGAATCGCTTTTTCAACCATTAACAGTACCGCTTCACTAGGCTTATTTGGACCAAACGACCCTGCCATGTTTTCCACCACTTTTTGATTTACTTTACGACCTATCCAGGTACTTTGAATATCTTTGAGTGTCGAGTTTTCGGTAAATGGTGTCATGGTTTGTAGAGCCGGAATCGTTCTGCCTAGTAGCGCTTCAAACTGCTGATCTGTCATCACTGTTTGGCGTTTACTCGCATCAAGTGGCTTAACGATATAGTCACTAACCAATGTCACTAGAACACTATCTCGTATATCACGTGACGAGGCACCAATATGAATATGATATTCCCCAGCTTCGACTTCCCACTGTTTTGACGCCGAGCTAAAGAATGAGAACGCTCGTCGATCCAAAGTGAACTCTACGGTTTTGCTTTCTCCCGGTTGCAAGTCTACCTTCTCAAAGGCTTTCAACTCTTGTTTACTTCGTTCAATTTGGCTATTCAGTTTCTCAATATACAGCTGAAGCACTTCTTTGCCAGCTACGGAGCCACTATTCGTCACCTCAACCGAAAACACAATCTGCTCGTCTGTTTGGCTAACTACCGTGGCATTATGATAAGAAAAATCGGTATAGCTTAAGCCATGTCCAAACGGAAACAGTACGCGTACGCAATGGGAGTCAAAATGTCGGTAGCCAACATTCAACCCTTCTTTATAAACAACCTGCTTAGGAAGACCTGGGAAATTGGCGTTTGAAGCACAATCTTCTAATGTCAGAGGGAACGTTTCTGCCAGCTTACCACTAGGGCATACATCACCATACAGAATGTCACAAATTGCACCTCCACTTGCCTGTCCCCCTAAGTAACTTTCTAAAATTGCGGGTACTTTATCAATCCAAGGCATCGTCACGGGAGAACCATTACTCAACACTACGATGACATTCGGATTGACCTGATTAACCGCCTCAATCAATGCATTATGAGATTCAGGTAAATTCATATGAATACGATCAAAAGCCTCTGCTTCATAGCTATTTGGAAGGCCAACCATCACAATTGCCTTGTCGACACTTCGAGCTAGCTCCACCGCTTCAGAAATCAAACCGGCATCTAACTCACCGGACTCTCGATATCCTGCTGCAAAGCAAACCTCTGCACTGAGTTTTTCATTTAATGCGTCACACAAAGAATATACTTTCGTCGGCGTGACTTGTGAGCTACCTGAACCTTGATAGCGTGGCGTTTTGGCAAACTGACCAATAACCGCCACCGTTTCTGAGCTCGATAATGGCAAGGCCTTCGCATCATTCTTCAATAACACCATGGACTCACCAGCGGCTTTACGAGCCATTTGGTGATGAGCGTCGATATCGAATTGTTCATGAGAAGTAATCGCTCGCTTAGACTTCACAATCAGCGCCAATATTCTTTCAACAACTCGATCTAGTGCCTTCTCATCCAGTGAACCATCTTTCACAGCCTCAACAATTCGAATATCATTGAGCCCTGCGCAGCCAGGCATTTCCAAATCCAAGCCCGCTTTTATTCCCTCGACACGATTGTTCATTGCACCCCAATCGGTCACGACTAAGCCTTCGAAGCCCCACTCCTCACGTAAAATGTCATTCAAGAGTCGGTTGTGCTCACTACAAAACTCCCCATTGACTTGGTTGTACGCACACATCACGGTCCATGGCTGGGCATTTTTAACCACATCTTCAAAGCCCGGAAGATAAATTTCACGCAACGTCCGCTCATCAACTAGCGTATCAATGACCATTCGATTGGTTTCTTGATTGTTAACAGCATAGTGCTTCACACTCGTGCCAACGTTGTGCTTTTGAACCCCATTAACAAATGAAGTAGCCAGTCGACCTGTCAAGTAAGGGTCTTCAGAAAAATACTCAAAGTTACGTCCGCACAATGGGTGGCGTTTAATGTTCATACCTGGACCAAGTAAAGTACTCACATCTTCCTTTAATGCTTCTGTCGCCAAGTATTCTCCGACAGTAGCAATAAGATCAACGTCCCAAGAACTTGCCAACGTCACTGCTGTTGGAAAACAGGTACTTTTTACACTAGCACTCAAGCCTAGGTGATCCGTATTTCCTTGTTGCTTACGAAGACCGTGAGGGCCATCCGTAACCATGACTGATGGAATACCTAAACGCTCTATATCTTGTAAATGCCAAAAGTCTTTGCCTGAACACAGACTGGCTTTCTCTTCTAGAGTGAGTTGAGTAAGCAACTCGTTCACTTCTTTTTGAATTGATTGTCTATTTTTCATTTCTTACTTCCAATTCTTTTGATATTTCAGCCAATTTTTCGTCGGTTAATGAATAGAATTTGATAGGAATAAGCATTAATACGCAGCTGATCGCTGGCAGAACTGTCATCGCCAAAAAGATTCCATCCATGGCTTCTTGCGTTTGGCTAGTGCCAGCAACGTAGTGAGTCATAGACAAAATAAGACCAACGGCAAACGCACCTAGAGCAGTAATAACCTTGTTTGCAAATGTCATGCAACTAAATGCCACCCCTTCAGAACGAATGCCCGTTTTCCATTCGGCATAATCAACAGAATCACCCACCATAATGGGCTGAAGGACAAGGAAAGGAGAGTTCAATGTTGCAAGCACGAATGTCATGACATAAACCGTAATCAAGTCATCATAACCGAGATAGAAATACAGGCTGAGCAGAGCGACACGTAAAATAGAGGTCGCAATGATGACGCCTTTCTTTTGAATACGCTTGATCATCATAGGAGTAAACGCCATACCTATAATCATGCCAAGCATCGAGATTAAACTAATAATCCCCATCTGTTTTGCATCACCTAAGTTGTAAGTAGCGAAATAGATCACTGCGGAAACAGGGGCAGCGGTTAGCGATGAACAAAGCATGGTCAAAAATACTAACTGCAATGGGCGATTGGATCTAAATACGTTTACCGTATCAGATAGGCGAATCTTTGGGCGTTTAACGACTAAGCGCTCTTTTACTCCAAAGAATGCTAACGTTATCAGCGGCACACTGAGTACAGCGAATATAGCAACTGAATAGAAGTAACCTTGACTGGGATCCTCGGGAGAAAACTTTTCAGCCAAAACAGGAATAAGAATGGTCGGAACAAGTATCCCCATGGTCGAAAAAGAACGAGCAATACTCACCATCTTGGTACGCGCCGATGAGCTTCTTGTCATCACGGTAGACAACGCCCAGATAGGAATATCAGTCAGTGTATATAGCATGCCCCACAAGATATAAATGACATAGGCATAGATCAAAGTACCGGTATAAGAAAAGCCTGGGTTGTAAAAGCAGAGCGTCGTGACAATGGCGAGCGGGACTGGCACAAAAAGTAACCAAGGACGAAATTTTCCCCATCGCGTATTCGTTCGATCTGCAAGAATGCCCATAAGAGGATCATTAAATCCATCCCATAACCTCGCGACGAGAACCAATGTACCGACAGCCGCTGGCAATAAACCTAGAATATCCGTAAACGCATACATTAAAAAACTAAGTTGTATACCAAATATTATATTTTGCCCACCCAGTGCGGCAGTAAATGAAAAACTTTGCTTTCTTGGAATAACATCTAGATCTTCTTTATGATCCGAAATTGTCGCTGTTTGACTGGTCATGATAATTTCCTGTTATTTATTATTTTTTAAACCATGAAGTACAAATTCAATCGCAGTTTTCATCACCTCATTGTGCGATTCTGGTGAGACTTCTACTAATGTATCCCCACGTAAAATCAATCGATGCTTTAAACTTCGGATAGTATTAATAATGGTGACACTCGCTAAATGAGAATCGACTTTACTTTGAATTGATCCATCTACGATTCCCTCATTAATATAAGACTTAATAAGTAATCCTGTTGCGTTCTTTTCTGTTTGTGCTTTTAGTTTATCAATATCTTCACTATCTAATCTTTGGCTCGTAAAGTAACCATCAAACTCAGCCAGAAACCGTTCTACTTTGTCAAACCGATCTTCAGCCCAAAAAAACAAGCTAAACTCTTCCAGTTTCTTTAGTCCCGTTGGGCTGCCGGAAATTCTGTCTGACAACGTGTTCAAGTTTTCCATCGACATTTCCGATGAAATCACGGTTTCTAAAATAGCCAATCCTAATGAGAACTTGTCCTTATAGTAGCGATACAAACTCGTACGGCTGATTCCCACGGTTTTAGCAATGTCCGTCATTTGTGTGTCATAGAACCCATTTTGAGTAAACAATTCTTGAGAAATCGCTAAAATTCTACGTCTGGTCTCTTCTACTGTGTATGTCATATTTTTGCCTCAGCAATCAAACTATCGACAGTGTTACACGTGTACCATCATTTTGAATAGCGGCATTCGCAATTAATGTGATCCAAGCATACTTACCACACCAAATTGAGATCCAGAGCATGAAAAATCACCATTCATTAACATCAACCCGGCTCATATGGCACACCAAATCACAGCGCAAACAGTTGATTTAATTGATTTTAAATAAACAGGATTAATTGGCAAATTAATCAATAGATGATTCAGTTCACAAATACAAAACAACTTACTGGTCATCATTGCACGCAAAGATCCATGTCACATTTTACTCTGTTACACGTGTGCTATTGTTCCTGTTACACATGTAGCACAGCACAGCGTGTTATGACTCATCCGTAAAGTTGTAGGTAAAGGAAGACGATTTATGAACACCCCTTCATTTCGCCGAAAGGCAATCAGTACAGGAATCGCATTAGCACTTATGTCAGCAGTACCGAGTGCATTTGCCCAACCTAAAGCCGTGGAAAAACCCAATGTCATTGTCTTCTTTACTGACGATATGGGATGGGCAGACATGAGCACGCAAGGCGCACCATATAAGACTGAAAATCTGGATAAGATTGCTAACAGCGGTCAACGTTGGAGCCAATTCTATGTCACTTCGCCAGTTTCCTCTCCATCGCGAGGCAGCTTACTTACTGGACGACTTGGTACTAAAACCGGTTTATACGGCAAAGAAATTCCGGTGGTGATGGAGCCAAATCAAAACGACTTTCCGGCGACAGAAACCACCATAGCTACCATGTTGAAAGACAATGGATATAAAACCGCAATGTTTGGTAAATGGCATTTAGGCAATACTGAGGCTTCGTACCCTACGAGACATGGATTCGAGCAGTGGTATGGAACCATTGCTTCTAATGACATGAACTTCACCGTCGGTTTACCTCGCCTACAACAATTAGGTGCATTTGTTCAAATTGCCAAAGCGAAAGAAAAGAAAGACTGGGAAACAGTCAAAAAAGTAGGTGCGGCATTACAAAAAGATATGGCGTTAAAATATGAGGCTTTAAAAAACCCTAAAGACGAATATTGGGATATTTCTGTTATGGAGTCCAATAATAATAACGGAGTCTATAGCGATAAAGTTGTTGAGCGTCCATTAAACCAAGCAATGCATACACAAAATATCACCGCTCGTCTAAAAGATTATATTAAAGACAATAAAGATGACCCATTTTTTGCGTATGTACCTTATACGCAAAACCACGCGCCGCTGTTTGTCTCTCCTGAGTTTGAAGGAAAAAGTGGTCATGGACTCTATGCGGATGTCATGATGGAAATTGACTGGTCTGTCGGTGAAATTGTTGCAACGCTAGAGAAGTACAATATCGATGAAAATACACTCATTGTATTCTCATCAGACAATGGTCCTTGGCTACAAATGGGCGATCATGCGGGCTCTGCCCTTCCACTAAGAAACGGCAAAAACAGTACCTTTGAAGGAGGGGCTCGTGTACCTGGTATCTTCTACTGGCCAGGGAAAATTGAACCTAAAGTCGTCAACGATATTGGTTCCGCAATGGATATCTTACCAACGGTTGCGGCGCTAACTGGTTCAACACTTCCAAACGCAGACCTAGATGGTGTTGATTTAAGTGCCACGCTTTTGGAAGGGAAGCCAAGTGCACGCACGGTTATGCCTTACTACTACAAAGGCAACATGCAAGCATATAGAAATCAAGAATGGAAAGTGGTCTTTTACGGAAGTGACCCGAAAAATTACTCTGGTTACAAGCTGGAAAAGCCAGAGCTGTACAACATGATCAATGATGAAGAAGAAAAGCTCGATGTCGCAGAGAAAAATCCAGAAGTGCTCGCCATGATGGTGAAAGAAGCTCAAGAATACGATGCTTCTTTAGGTGAAAAAGTCACCCCACTATTTGATCTTAGATAAACGCTAGCAGGCCCGATATGTCCGACTTTCACGTTACCGCAAAACCTTCAGGTTCACTTTGCAACATTGATTGTGATTACTGCTTCTATCTGGAAAAGGAAAAGTTATACCCAGAAAGGAACAAAACGGTAGGTATGGATGATAAAACGCTTGATATCTATATCAAGCAATACATTCAAGCACAGAAAGGGAATAACGTTCTTTTTTCTTGGCAAGGTGGAGAGCCGACATTATTGGGCCTTGCATTTTTCAACAAGGTCATTGCACTTCAAAATAAGTACGCTAACGGAAAGCTAATTTCCAATACCTTACAAACTAATGGCATATTAATTAATGAAGAATGGTGTCATTTCTTTAGACAACATGAGTTTTTGATAGGTCTATCATTAGATGGTCCGAAAGAGATTAATGATAGCTATCGTAAAAGTCGCTCTCAAAAGTCCACTTTTAGTAAAGTAATCAATACGGTAGAGCTTTTTAATAAATTCAACATTGACTACAATATTTTAGCCGTAGTAAGTAAAGCAAACGTCGAAAAACCCATTGAGGTTTATGAGTTTTTCAAGTCTATTGGCGCTAGACACTTTCAATTCACACCACTTGTTGAACGAATTGCGAACACCCCTACAAAGGACGGACTTACACTTATTTCTCCAACGGATATGAGTCAAGCCACTGTTGCACCATGGAGCGTTGACGCGTCGGCATATGGCGAGTTTATCACAACGATGTTTGATCACTGGATTAAGCATGACCTGGGTGAGGTTTTTATTCAAACATTTGAAAATACGCTAGGTAAAATGCTAGGTGAGCCTGGAAATCTATGTGTTTTCGAAAAAGAATGCGGCAATGCACTCGCACTGGAATTAAATGGTGACACCTACTCATGTGATCATTTCGTTTATCCAGAATATAAACTAGGAAATATACATACCGAACAACTAGAAAATATAGCAAACTCACCCAAAGCAACTAAATTCGGGTCAGATAAGAAAACTAATATGGCAACAGAGTGTAACACATGCCCTTTCTTATCTATTTGCAATGGAGGATGCCCTAAGCATAGATTTGAACTGTCTTCCTCTGGCATTCCCAATAAAAACTACTTCTGTAATGGATATAAAAAGATATTTTTACATATAGAAAAATACATACCTACTTTTAAAAACGCATTTGAACTTGGACTAAATGCGGAAGATATAAAAAAAACAATTAGCAACAATTAACTTAATTCAATATATCAAGCATAATTTTGGGGTTACTATGAAATATACAACCTTAGCCACAATTACGGCTATCGCACTCTGCTCTAATTCCGTACTGGCTGAAACATCGGGATTGAATGATGGATTCCAAGGAACATGGTTCTCACACGTAAATACGCCACATGGTTTCGCGACACCTCTACCTAAGGCGGCTGGCAACTGGGAAGTAAAAGGACTGATTAAGCCTACATTTATTAGCAATGCCGTTGATGGCTCAGATAAGGGCGCGGCGATAAAAGCAAAAGTACAAGTAAATGGTAACTATGAATTTACAGAAAATTTCCGTTTTATTACTGAAGCATGGGTGACGGGTGACTTCGAACAAAACAAAATGCATTGGGAACGAGACTACAATACACCAGTTCTAAACCAAGACCCTATTTATTTCGAACAACTTCAAATTGGTTTTGAACACAAAACACTCGGTGCGCTCACTGTCGGTAAACAAGTCACGCAGTGGGGAGCAGGTACAATCTTTGACCAATACAACATGTTTGGTTTAACAGAACTACAACTCAATGCAAAAAATGATGGTACAAAGATTTTCTATCACAATAAATGGAATAACAAGTGGCTAGTTCGTGGTGTTTATAGGCCCGAATCACCGGTGTATGAAATTCACGCTGCTTCTCCCGCTCGGACAGAAGGAACATGGGGAATGACGCTTGCGTACGATACATTCTCACCATATGCGCGTGGTTTTGATGGCTGGGGCGTCTATTACGATGTCACAAATGAACATTTCGCTACGCAGTATGGCGATGCGCCAAGCGATAGCTTTGGTACTGGTGGAGCAGCTGCAGGCGGCTATCAATACCACAACGCCAACCACGAAAACCTAGTTCACTCTGTAAGTAGTTACATCAGAACAGGTCCGTGGTATCTCGCTGGTAACTTGACCTATTCAAATATGGATGACGGAAAAAGCTTAGATGACACATTAGAAAATTCTGGTTTCCAACGCGCAGGTATGGTGTATGAGGATGGTGTTGGACTCAGCGCAACCGCTATGGCTCGCTATACTTTCAAAAACGGATTTGAGCCACTAGTTTCTGTGGGTAATGATATTACTGGTACCTTCGCGATAGTTGACCTTGCTTACAACTATAGTAAAGGATTGAGGTTGTTTGCTGTAACCCGAATGGCAACCGACGACCAAACACAGTTTGGCCTCGGTGCTAAAATGTTCTTCTAAACAACACAGATCCGAGGTGCATTGCTGCGGTCATTTTTCTAATAGTCTGTCCAATTTTTAACTGTAAGGCCTTTAACAGCCTTACAGTTAACTTCAGACATAGAACCTAGAAAGTAGCCATCTTTAATACAAGGTAATTGATCGCTACTCTCACCTCTTTTAGCAATAGAATTAAATGACACGGTCATCAGGAATACAGCCAATAACAAAGAAATTCTTTTCATACACGCCTCTATATTTCGGTAATCGATTTAATTTAAGTTCAGAATGCATAATTTTCCAGGAATTATGGCAATAATGAATAGACCAATTTATTACTAGCAACAAACTTTTAAGAATAGTTCTCGCGTAACACACCGGACATTAATATGAATAGAAGAAAGAAGCTTCGTATAATAAGTGATGCTATAGCATGCGCCTCTCGTGAGGTTGGCTACAATAACCTTACGGTACCTAGAATCGCAGAAAAATCAGGAATGACTCCAAGTAACTTATATGTCTATTTTAACAGTAAAAAGGATATGCTTAACTATGCGCAAAGCGATATTGAAAATAGACTTATCGTTGCAATACTGCGCCCACATAAGGATCTTGATAATAGCATACACTCAGCTTGTACTAATCTGTTTCACTACCTTTTAGACTATCCTGACCACTTTATGTACCTGAAGCAAAGAAACAATATCAACGCCTATAGCTTAATCAACGGCGAAATTACAACAGCCAAAATACGCCTTGTTGGTATGCTATCCATCGCCGCTAAAGCTTCAAAAACAACAACAGAAACACTGAGCTGCCTGCTATTTAGCCCTATCATCGATCTCGCTACCATTGCACACACAACAAACAGCCAAAGTCATGACGATATAATTTCTCTGATCGTCGACCGGGCATCATGAAGAACGGCTACGCTATAATTTGACTGTTCAGCAAAACCTATCAGCGGATTCCCCTCCAATTATTTGGTAAATAGTCAAATTTAACGGAGTCAGTGCCCACGAACTTCATTCAGTGTTTTCCCACAACGCTGAAACAGCGCTTTCCAGTACCTAACGTGTGACTGAGTGGCGATGGTAAATTGTTGGTAGATGGCATGCGTCGGATAATGGCTCATGTCATGATTACCCGCGAGCAACGCTGAATCAATAACACTAATATCCCGTGCAATCACTTGATACTCGGAGCTTATGAACGCCAAATAGGGCTGAACTCTCGCGATGAACTGTTGGTTAAAAACATTAACCAAATAACGAAATCGAGTCATATCTCTACCGGGTCCACAAACAATTCCTGAGTCATGTTCTTTCAGCTGTAAGGTGATTGCATTTAGCCACGCCGTGCTGGCTTTCAATGAAAACAACAGATTGCCAACCACGCGCTGCTTCTCTAGAACTTCTTGATACGCCATCAATGGCTCTGGCATCTCTAGTGCTGATGAGGTTCCCGCTTGGACGCCAAGTATGTAATCCGACACTTGATTCAGTTTTTCTAATGCTGGTTGAACATAAACCGCTGTTCGGCTAGCGTTTAACACCACCCACCCATCGCTATTCAATTGAGACCTCATTGCGTCACTGGACAACACAAGGTTAGAGAAATAGTACGGCAGGTAGTGATATTTACTATCAAGTATCGCTTGTAGTTCCGACTTCAAATCACTGTCAATACTGTCTGACGCTAGGCATGCCTCTAATCCTACAATAAGCTGTAGTTGATAGTCGAAATACCGAAATTCATCTTGCACCTTACCAAGCGACGAGTTCTTTTCTGCAACCAACCCAAACAGTCCACATTTGCGAAGCTGATAAGTTTGTACGATGCCTAATGTGGTAACAGGGATAGTCAGAAAGATGTCCCGTTTATCGGGCAGGCTTACCAAGCTAACGTCAGGGACAATGGCAACAGGTTGCTGCTGCACCGAGGCAATACGATGTTGATAATCACTAAAGAGGTCTCCTTGAGCATTCGATTGAAAGCACCCAGCGACACTGACCGTACTCACAATAAGCAACGCGCAGCGCTTTATCGATATCAAAGACATTAAATTTGGCAACAACACCATGTTTCACTCAAGGGTCTACATATCAATTATTACGTAAGACTAGCCCACTATCGCTCATAATCGCTCACAATTTTTTTGCTTGGTGTGTTCCACATGTCCTCCAAGATATAGAGTGTATACTCCAACGAACATCAAAATTAATCGCTCGTTAATACAATACATTGACTATCTTTTCGCAGCCTACCTAAGCGTCATTGAGCACTGCCCAAACATAAAACGTTTATTTAAATCAAACACATAAATTCAAATAACCAACAAAAAACATGAGATCCTGCATTAACGCCAGAAAATATAGTGAAATATATTTCGAAAAAACCAAAATAACGCTTTACTTACCACAGGGGTCGGGTATGATTTGTCTCGCTCTGTTGAACAGAGTTATTAATGAAACATCAAGTAAAAGTAAAGCCTTAGAATGCCCACGTTAGTGTTGTTATCCTCAGTGTTTCCCTTGCTTCATCGTAACATTAAATAATTCCGAGCTATCAGCGCATCGCAATTTCGCGATAACTTTATGAAATTAAATATATTAAGGGGCTCTCATGTCTAACAAAACTACTGGCATCGTAAAATGGTTTAACGAAGAGAAAGGTTTCGGTTTCATTACTCAAGACAACGGCGGTGCTGACGTATTCGTTCACTTCCGTGCTATCGCTTCTGAAGGTTTCAAAACTCTTGCTGAAGGCCAAAAAGTGTCTTTTGAAGTAGAGCAAGGCCAAAAAGGCCCACAAGCTGCAAACGTAGTAGCTATCTAATTTAAGAGCGGCGCAAACAGTCTACTGTTTGCGCCACTTTTTTATCCTCCCCCCTAGCACCACCCCTTCTGTTATCTCTAAGACCTCCAGCAGTTAACTCATTACTTAAAACCAGACAAACCAAGAACGTTCGCTTTCTTTTTTAATTTCGCCTTTTATTTCTATATTTCTGGAATTTAAGTTTAATTAAACCAACATGACTAATTGCTCTTCAATCGCTTTGATACACACATTTACTGACATTGGTACGCTCTGACTAAATGGATTAAGTGCGTAAATTGAATTTGGCGGCAGATGATGATTCGGTAATACAGGCACGAGCTTGGGACTTACCAATGGTAAATAAAAATCAGGTACGAGACCGATCCCTGCCCCCTGAGTGACTAATGATAAGCTACTATGAAATGAATTTGTCATGCAGCGAGCCTCTTTACGGTATTCCTGATTTGCCTCTTTCTTACTGGTAAAAACATGATGAATTTGCCTACCTTGCCAATGATTAGAGATATAATTAAGGTCATCCAACGCCGTGCTGGACACCAACGATGCTTCCCCACATAACACATCTCGAAACTGGCCCAAACGTCGCTGTTTTAAATTGCTGCTTTTCGACGGTCCTACCCGAATCGCCAGATCGATGTCATGCTCATAAAAATCAATATGTTGATCACTACTTATCAGCTCCGGTTCCAAACGTGGGTATTGCTGCATTAAATCACCAATAATCGGCGTTATGAGAGTCTCCATGAGGGCATTTGGCGCTGTTATCCTGACTCTTCCTGTTGGCTCTGCTACCAACTCTTGAGCCTCAGCCCAAGCCGAATCGATAATGCAGTTAAGATCCTTGCAACGAGAATAAAAGCTTCGACCTGCCTCTGTGAGTGCCTGTCGTCGGGTCGTTCGCTTAAGTAGCGTTAGACCTAATTCTGTTTCAAGCGCTTTTAGGTGCTGACTCACGACCGACTTTGATAGCTCTAATGTATCTGCAGCCGCTGAAATAGAGCCCGCTTCAACAATATGCGCGAAGATTGACATTTGTCTTAGACGATTCATTTTATTGTTCTGTTTTATTAAACATTCCTTTTTAATATAACTATTTTTCAATGCTAATCATAGCGCTATGCTGGACCCGTATTCAGTTATTTAAGTAAGGGCTCCTTATGTCAAACCATCAAACACTCAACGCCTGCAAACAAGGTATCGCTGCATGGCAAGACGCATTTAACAACCAAGATGCTCAAGGTTGTGCTGCGCAATATAACGAAAACTGTACCATGCATGCTCGCCCCTTTGGGACGTTCGAAGGTCGAGACGCCATACAAGCGTTTTGGCAAAATATAATGGACCAAGGTTTCAAAGAAGTTGAATACACCGATACTCAGTGGCAAGCTCATGGCGAAAAGGGCTATATATTGACATCAAGCTGGACGATGAATAAAGCCTTTGGCGTCGTTCATCGTGAATTGTGGGCAGTAGAAGATGACGGTAAAGCGCGACTTATTAGCGATGACTTCGAAGTTCAGGGAGAACGGTAGCCCAACTTCGCTAAGGTTCAAACAGCTGGGTGAGATCTTCACTCAGCTCTTCAAAAACAAGATGACTTTCAAGCACTTTGTCGACGACATACTCATAACGCTCTATGTCGAGGACATCATTCACTTCTTTGTTGTATTTTGCGCCAACCACCAGCCCCGTAAGCACAGATACCACCGCTATTACTTTCAGCATACAATTCCTTTTGAATGGTTTCCTTACCAATCTTGTTTCAGTATAAACTTCATCACTAGAAAATAAAGAATTGATCTAAATCAAAAGTAAAGAATGGATGAGGCGCGTATAGCAATAATGTGAATGATTGATGTGCTAGAACGGAGCCGCTCTTTAGTAGCGAGTATTCACCACCAACTCCGACTCTAATTTACTACCCGATATAAAAAATGCCCGGGATAGTACCCGGGCATTTCTATCGAAGTCAGATTTACAAGGCAGTAACTACGTTAACAAGAGCAGTACTGACGCTGCATAGACGTTTTCACCACTCGATTGTCAATGGAAAAAAAGACATGATCCAGCTGAAATACTCTCTCCAACCATGTCATTGCTAACCCTCCACTTCAGCCATATCGATATTCAAAGCAGCAGCCAGACCTTCCGCGTAATCACGATCAGCTTGCAATGCGTGCCAAATATGCTTGAGCTGGATAGGTTTAGACGCCGCGCCTACCGAACGAGCCGTATTTTCAAACAAGCGTTGTTGCTCTTCTTTAGTCATTAGGCGGAAGAGATCACCTGCTTGTGTGAAGTAATCACTATCTTCACGGTGATCCCAATGCCCCGCATCTCCCTCGATGGCTAACGCTGGCTCAGCATATTCAGATTGCTCTGCCCACTCCCCATACTGATTAGGTTCATAGCCTTTTGTTGAGCCATAGTTACCATCAATACGCATTGCCCCATCTCGGTGATAACTGTGTACTGGACAACGTGGTGCATTGACTGGGATCTGATGATGGTTTACGCCTAAACGATAGCGTTGGGCATCACCATAAGCAAACAAACGACCTTGCAGCATTCTATCTGGAGAAAACCCTACTCCTGGGACAATAGCAGCTGGATTAAATGCCGATTGCTCTACTTCAGCAAAGAAGTTTTCAGGGTTGCGGTTTAATTCAAACTCACCGACTTCGATCAGTGGGAAATCACCATGAGGCCATACTTTAGTAAGATCAAACGGATTAAACTCACTCGCATTAGCCTGTGCTTCCGTCATAACTTGAATCTGCATCGTCCATTTTGGAAACTCACCATTTTCAATACTTTCGTATAGATCACGGTGGTGACTTTCGCGGTCACGTCCTACTAACGCTTCTGCTTCTTGGTCCGTTAAGTTCTTGATCCCTTGCTGTGTTTGGAAATGAAATTTCACCCAAACACGTTCGTTGTCAGCATTAATTAAACTAAAGGTATGGCTACCAAAACCGTTCATATGACGGTAGGTGGCAGGAATACCACGGTCACTCATGACAATGGTGACTTGATGAAATGCTTCAGGTAATGACGTCCAAAAATCCCAGTTATTTTCTGCGCTACGCATATTGGTGCGAGGATCGCGTTTAACCGCATGATTTAGGTCTGGAAATTTGAGTGGGTCGCGCAAAAAGAATACCGGCGTATTATTACCGACTAGATCCCAGTTTCCTTCTTCCGTATAAAATTTTAACGCAAAGCCACGAATATCGCGCTCAGCATCCGCCGCGCCGCGCTCACCTGCCACCGTGGTAAAGCGAGCAAACAACTCGGTCGTTTTACCCACCTCTGAAAAAATTGCCGCTTTGGTGTACTGAGTAATGTCATTGGTGACGGTAAACTTGCCGTAAGCCCCAGAGCCTTTGGCATGCATACGACGCTCAGGGATCACTTCGCGGTCAAAATGCGCCATCTTTTCTAAAAACCAGACATCTTGCAGCAACATCGGGCCACGCTTACCAGCAGTCGCCACGTTTTGGTTATGTGCAACAGGACAACCTGCCGCTGTCGTTAATTTCTTAGTCATAGTAGATCCTTAGTGATCAAATCATCGCCGATTGAATACACTTACTATAAACGCGGATAATCAAAATAGACAACGGGATCTAACTATCAATTCGATAAGTAATAGCTATCGAACCACCAAACGTTATTTGCGCGGCAAATTCAAATACATGCTCATTCAAAGTCGCCCTTACAACGATTTCACTCGCGATGGCAGAAAGATTTCACTCAGCATACAACGAACGCTTCCACCACCAACGGTCTCAATGGTAGAGACGTCGAAAGGGAGTAGCTTTCCATGCGTGCTCAATTGCTGCCGTTGTGAAGGCGTAAAGGCATCATACGCCGATTGTGACATGGCAATGACTTTGTCGCCATTCACCGTTTCCAGCTGAAGAATATTGCCACAAAAATGATTCATCTGAGGCTCACTGATGGTGATCACTTGCTTGGACTTAGCCAAAGATTTAATCACAAATCGGCGCTCATATTCCGGAATAAGGTCTGCACAAATCACCGCAAAATTTTCTCCAATCGCCATCATCACATTGGTGTGATAAATCGGTAGTCCCGATGGAAGTGCCGTTTGAAAAGAGACCACGCGATGATAACCAATACGCTTGGCATAATCCTCCAGCGCCTCTCTTTCACAACGCTGAGACAAAGCCGCATAGATAGTTCGGTTAACATGGTCTTTAACCATCACACCAGTGCTTTCTAAATAAGCACCTCGCTTAGCGTAGCTTTCCATGGAATCAGTTGCGATAATCACTCGCCCAGCAGCGCGTAAGGATTTCATTAGCGCTTCAGGGCGCACTTCATGCTGGCGGTTATTACATGCCATTGGAAACGTATAAAACGCCCCATCTTGCGTAGTACTAAACCAATTATTTGGAAAGACAGCATCGGGGGTTTCTTGCTCTGATTTCGGGTAATCAAACTCGACGACTTGCACGCCAACCTTGCGCAGCGCCGCTACCATAGTATTGAACTCGCCCATGGCAGCAGCACGTACAGCAACCGAGTCCATCGTCACTGGCTGTTGAAATTCATTATCTTTTGCTGTTTCAGCATTAAAACCGAACTCTTTAGGGGGCACCATCACCACACAATTCGCATTTTGAACCGAGCATTGTAACTTTGATTGACGGGGCCATTTTAGATGTAAAGCTGTTCCTTGATTCATATTGAGTCCACTCATCCTACAAACTTCATCAACGATTTTTGAATTGTAAGCAAAATGTTAATTGCCAATTAACTGAATTCAACCCTATTTGACATCAAAGACTCCACTCATTAACTGCATTATTCACTTTATTCAGACGTATTTACTGAATATCCAAGCAAGTCAGTAAAATCGTCAACTATTTTGCACCGATTCCGCCATTTTTCTTTGATATGCCTACAACAAAGTAACAATATTGTTTCATATTCAAACTAATCTAATGACACAACTTGAGCCAGTTGATTGAAAGTTATACACTTAATTTCGTAGCCCTTTGAATCTTGTCATACTATCCGTTTCGTTGGCGTTGCAATTTCGTCATAAATTTAATGCACTCCACTGTGCTCTTCAGCGAAATGGAACCTTCGCCATGTAAAATAAAAACGGCTTAAAAACAAATTCTTACTAAAGGCTTCTCTCTGCCTATTGTGGCGAGAGTTCGTCATTTTATTCTGAATGCAGTCGAGCATTCATAGCACCTAGGTGAATCATGTTTAAACGCTTTGAATCTTTCACAAAAGCTTTTCCAAAGCAGGAGCCCGAGCAACCGCCAGAGGGCATCTTTGCTTTTTGTCGACACTTTACTCGTGGATTCGAAAAGCCATTAATTCTAATGGCACTACTCAGTACCACTGTCGCGATTATAGAAGTGGCGCTATTTAGCTTTATGGGTGAACTGGTCGATTTACTAACCGCCAGCACACCCGAAACCTTTATGGCAGAAAACGGAAGCACACTCTTTTGGATCGGGCTCGTTATTCTGCTCGTCATGCCAGCCCTTATTTTGGTGTACTCTTTATTGACGCACCAAACCTTGCTTGGCAACTACCCCATGTCTATCCGATGGCAAATGCATCGCTACTTGTTAAAGCAAAGTTTGTCCTTTTACCAAGATGATTTTGCGGGAAGAGTTGCGACTAAAGTGATGCAAACGGCATTAGCGGTTCGCGAAACGGTGATGAAAACCGCTGACGTTTTTGTCTATGTCATGGTGTATTTTACCTCCATGCTGTTTATCTTGGCACAGGCCGATCTTTGGTTAATGCTGCCAATGCTTTTATGGCTATTCGCTTATATTGGTATCCAGCTTTATTTTGTCCCAAAGCTGAAAAAAGTAGCAGCAGAGCAAGCGGATTCTCGCTCTTTGATGACAGGACGAATAGTAGACAGCTACACCAACATCTCTACCGTCAAACTCTTTTCACACAGTAAAAGAGAGACAGAATATGCCAAAGAAGGCATGGACGGATTTCTCGATACCGTTCACAGGCAAATGCGCCTAGTGACAGGGTTTGATGTCTGTGTACAGCTTGCTAACTACATTTTATTGTTCTCTATCGCTGGCATTTCCATCTATTTATGGATGCAGAGCGCCATCACAATTGGTGCCATCGCCATCGCGATTAGTTTGGCGCTGCGAATCAATGGCATGTCGATGTGGATCATGTGGGAAGTGGGGGCGTTATTTGAAAACATGGGTACCGTGGTCGATGGCATCAAAACGATGTCTAAGCCTATCGCTATCCAAGATAAACCTGATGCTAAGCCGATTGTGGTCGACCAAGGCGGTATTGAGTTTGATAACGTCAGCTTCCACTATGGTGAGAATAAAGGCGTGATTAGTAACCTCAACCTCAACATTAAACCGGGAGAGAAAGTTGGCCTAGTTGGTCGCTCTGGTGCAGGAAAGTCAACACTTGTGAACCTGCTGCTTCGTTTCCATGACGTCGAGGGCGGTCAGATCCGAATCGATGGTCAAACAATTTCAGAGGTCACACAAGATTCTCTACGCAGCAAAATTGGCATGGTCACACAAGATACCTCGCTGCTGCACCGCTCTATCCGAGAAAACATCATGTATGGTCGTCCGGATGCCACTGAAGACGATCTCCTCTCGGCCACTAAACAAGCCCATGCCAATGAGTTTGTCGAAACCCTTACCGACCCGTTTGGTAACGTGGGCTACGATGCGCAAGTCGGTGAGCGAGGCGTGAAACTTTCTGGGGGACAAAGACAACGTATTGCTATCTCACGAGTCCTGCTTAAAAATGCGCCGATCTTAATACTCGATGAAGCAACATCCGCGCTCGATTCTGAAGTTGAAGCCGCTATTCAAGAAAGTCTCAATGAGTTAATGGAAGGTAAAACCGTGATTGCCATTGCACACCGCTTATCAACCATTGCGGCCATGGACCGCTTGATCGTGTTAGACCAAGGGCAAGTTCTTGAAGAAGGCACACACCAAGAGTTGATTGAACAAAAAGGCGTTTACGCGCAGCTTTGGGCGCATCAGACTGGTGGGTTTATTTGCGGTGAGGACAACGTAGAACAGGAAGGAGTAGCGTAATCCACCTAGGCTCGAACAGTATGTTGCAAGGTAAATAACCATCAAACAAAGCCACTTAGTTTAGCTGCCAGTCACGGATTTTAGCTAAACATGGGTGGCTTTCTTTTTATGTAGCGAAGCAGGTTCCCAAGTCACTACACGCACACAGCACACAGCACAAGGCACTCACACTATTTAAATGACCAATTGCAACAAATTCACCACCGCGACCAGCAAAATCGATAATGCGATAAACTTCTTAATTCCAGCCTCACTATTCGATGTTTGATGCTGCTCATAGTGAAACCTTCTAGCACGCCAATGACCACATCCAAATAACAACAGACTCAACACCGCTAAAGCAACGCTGCCAATCATTAAAGAAAGTTGCTGATTAGTGATTGCATATTTCATCATTACCATCGCTAGTAACAGGCTCAACCACATCGTTCGAAACCATGCTAATACTGTTCTCTCTAGCTGTAGTCCAGGATCTTTTATCCTCATCGCTACCTCTGCCTCACGGCAACCACATCATGGCAATAACCAACATCGCGACCAGAAAGATGATAATACTGATGACCTTAATCGCGACCGAATACGACAGTTCCCGACCGTTGCGCATGGCGCGCTCATTGGATGCCCAGCGTATATAAGCCAACAACGGTAGTGCTGCCGCCATCACGCAAAGTATCGCCGACAACAACAACCTCATGTTCGAAGCCGCAAACTCGGGTACTAGATGTTCAATTCCAACCGCGCCAGCAAGCAACGCCAAAGAAGTACGAATCCATGATAAGTACGTGCGTTCATTGGCCAAAGAAAACCGATAATCAGGTGCCTGCCCTTCGCTTCTCCAGTTCGATGATTTAGTGTATTTCAATGGTTATCCTTGCTCAGTATTAGCGGTTAAAAATAAAGACAAAGCGAATCGTAAATTCCTGACTCATCATGGTGGGTTGTCACAATATTGGCGATTTCTTTGACTTCTAACGGGCTATTTCCCATTGCAATTCCCAATCCAGCACTGACCAATAACTCTATGTCATTGCTGTAATTCCCAAAGGCAACCGTATCAACTACATCATAGGACTTAGCTTGTAATAACTGGCTCAAGGCCTGCGCTTTATTCGTGCCAAGGGTTGTAATGTCCGCCATCGTTTGGCTCGATTGAGTGAAATTCAATTCATGGTCATCGCAATACGTTTGTAATGCTTTAAGTACCGCAAGGTCTTTTGTTTCAACCACGGCTTTATAGATGGTCAATGATTGCGCGAATGAGACGAACTGCTCTTCGTGCACCTGCTGATAGGTAGGTACACCATTTGGTTCGCGCGTTCTCTCCCACTCAGACATTTGTTGAAAGCTGGGCGCCGCTTGATATAAGTAAATGTGCTTAGGGCTGATGATCCTCACGGCAACATCCAGCGGTTTACAGAACGTAAGTAACGCACTAAGGCTATTTCTATCTAATGGGCGGCCATGAATAATGTCCTTGGACTTTGCGTCAAAGCAATACGCCCCATTACAGCAAATTAATGGCGTCTCTAACCCGAGTTCATTAGCATAAGGCAACATCAGTTGATGGGGTCGACCACTTGCAAGATAAATATCAACCTTCGTTGATTGTAAATTTTGGATAACGGCTTTATTTTCGGTCAGAATCTGATGGCGGCTATTAAGTAGTGTTCCATCTAGGTCGAACACAACAGACTGATAGTTGTACATAGCGCTTTCCCTATAATTACGACCACACGATTATATTTGGTCCATTTTAGAGTGGGTATGACTGCGATCATAAGCTAAACATTGCTAGCAATAAGTGCGATATTGTCGGCTAATTCTGATTACAAGAAACTCAATAAAGCGCGCAAAGTCACATCTTTGATTGGTTAGCCCCTCACTTATGACGGCTGTCATATCGGTAATTTTTCACTTTGAAATACTACGTAACAACCAAGACCTATAACTAGAAAATATTGCGTAGAAAGACATTATTTTAATGTCAGGACTTTATCGAATAATGAATGGAACTGGAGGTTCTTATGAAACAAATACTCTCCGGCATACTCAATCAGCTACAGCGAGTTGGGGCATCATTGATGCTGCCAATAGCCGTACTGCCCGTTGCCGCATTACTACTGCGATTTGGATCGCCGGATTTACTCGATCTTCCTTTTGTGAAAGCTTCGGGGGGCGCCATCTTTGGCGGACTACCTATGCTGTTTGCGGTTGGAATTGCGGTTGGTTTAGCAAAAGATCATAACGGTACCGCTGGGGTCGCTGGCGTTATCGCACACCTTATTATTTTAGAAGGTGCGAAAACCATCACACCCGATCTAAAAATGGGTGTGTTGTCAGGGATTATCGCAGGCCTCATGGCGGGTTATCTTTATAACAACTTTAAAGACACCAAACTGCCTGATTGGCTTGGCTTCTTTGGTGGTAAGCGATTTGTACCGATCGTAACGGCATTATGCTCAATCGTCATGGCGTTCATTGTCGGTCACGGTTTCCCTGCTATTGGCGCAATGATCAACAACTTTGGTATGTGGATGATTGAAAGTGGCGAACCTGGACTGTTTGTTTACGGTGCAATGAACCGTCTTCTTATCCCGTTTGGCTTGCATCATATCCTCAATAGTATTGTTCGCTTTATGTTTGGTTCGTATACCGATCCATCAGGGACTGAAATCATTGGCGATCAATTGCGCTTCTTTGCTGGTGACCCAGAAGCTGGCGCATTCATGACAGGTTGCTACGTCGTGATGATGTTTGGTCTACCTGCGGTTTGTTTAGCCTTTTACACTACAGCGAAAAAAGAGCGTCGCAAAGCACTTGTCGGCATGCTGGTCTCTATTTCACTGACCAGTTTCCTAACTGGTATTACGGAACCCATTGAATTCCTATTCATGTTCACCGCACCGATTTTGTTTGCGCTGCACGCTATCTTAATGGGCATGTCCTATGTCATTTCAGACCTATTGAACATCAAACATGGATTCGGTTTCTCCGGAGGCTTCATAGACTATGTGCTCAACTGGAACCTTGCTACGAACCCTATTCGTATCATCCCATTAGGATTAGCATACTTCGCCATTTACTTCGTCACCTTTACGGCTGCAATCAAGTACTTCAACTTAAAAACGCCAGGACGTGAAGATGAAGAAGAAGCCGTTGAATCGGCAAAAACGACCACCAACAATGACGAACTGGCAGGCGCATACTACGCCGCTGCTGGAGGCTACACCAACATTCAAAACATCAACTGCTGTATGACACGCTTGCGTCTTACGCTAGAAAATAGTGACCTTGTGGATGACGCCGCGTGCAAACGCCTTGGGGCTGCGGGTGTCATTCGCCCTACGCCAACCACTGTACAAATCATTGTTGGCACATCAGCAGAAATGATCGCGGAAGATATGAGAGCAAAACATCTTCAAGAAGCGGAAAAAGAGGCAGAGAGCTTGAACAAAGCGGCCACTTAAGTGTCAGCTCAAAGTAGATAGCTGCACCAAAGCCTCCTCTAGGAGGCTTTTTTCTACACGCCATTTTTTGATTACGATGGTGACACTTTGATTACACAATGCTGCCTTTCGCACATCACCATTCTTTAACGCCTTCTGTGTAACATCGAACCCTCTTTCAATCACTGGTTCCTTCCAGTTAGCAACGTATTCGTAATCTCGTTAACCCTAGGATCAACCTATCAGTATACTAAGGGAAAAGATGGGAACCGACACAGACAGCACACCAATAATATGTAAACATCAACCCTGTAAACCATAAGGAATAATAGGAGCACGTAAATGGATTTTGATTTGGTTTCTTGCGAGTTTCGAAAAGTCACATTTTCTAAGGGTGAAGACATTTATCTTCAACATGACAACGCCGACTGCTTCTATTTCATCGACAACGGCTTGATCGCGCTAAATCGACTATTGCTTAACGGCAAAGAAGTCCTCAGCCGAGTCTACTCATGTGAACAGTATTTTGGTTACCGTACGCTTCTTTCCGGTCAAACCTACCACGTCGGTGCGAAAGCATTAACGGATGTCACCCTGACGAAAATTCACATCGTCAATCTTGATGCCTTTTTTCAAAACAATATCAACTTCATCCGTTTTCTAATGAGCGAAATGGCAACCGAGCTGCGCCATGCCGAAATTCGTTTGTCAAAAATGCCGAGTCACAGCGTAGAACTCAGGGTCATCGACAGTATGATCGATCTGGTCAAAGTCGACGCTACGTACAATTGGACATACCGAGAAATTGCGTCTCACTGTGGTTGCTCGACAGAAACCGTTATTCGTGTGAGTAAAAAATTGAAAACCAGCCATCTTATGGAAGGTAAAAACACCCAAAAATCTTTTGATATTGAAAAGCTGTATCACGAAAGAATGCGCCTTGCCATGCTATAAACTGCACGGGCTTATAAAGATCTAACTTTCTCCTACAACGCAATTAGCTTTATAAAAATCCATCAATTATTTCGTATTTTTGGAGTGACCGCACGGCGGTCATTTCAGATTATGTTACGATGCGCCTACGAATTTCTTCTGGGTTGATAACAACTTGAACAACAAAGTAAAGTTTTTATTTATCGCGCTTGCACTCGGTGCGGGTTTTCTTCTGCCTAATTTACTCAATAAAGCTAAGACCATGCACGTCGATTTAAGTGAATACTGCATGCTATCAACCAAGCTTTGTGAGCAGGATGGCGTCAAAATTCAACTCAATAAAGACCGTGCTCATCCATTAATGCCCGTGGAGATACAAGTGTTCTGGCCCAATGCTGAAGCCGAGCAGCTACTGGTGTCTTTACAAGGTAAAGAGATGGATATGGGTGTGGTAAAATACCAACTCGATATGATCAAACCGAATGTTTATCAAGGTGAAATCATTCTCCCAGTCTGTACTGAAGATAGCATGACATGGTATGGCACTATCGCCGAAGGTGAGAATTCAGTACAAGCGGCAGTAAGGATGACACGATGAAAAAAAAATGGTTACTGCTACTGATTGGTGCTTTTGCTGTCGGTATCGCAACGAATATCACCCTACAACATAAAAAAGACTCCGACCAGCAAGCCGACGCTAAACGTCAGATAGAGGAAACATCAAGTGCGGTGTTGTTTGGCGAAAATGATAACCCTATCGCTATCTTTGACCAACAAGATTCCCGAACCCGTATCGTCTATTTCGGCTTTACACGTTGCCCTGATGTTTGTCCAACGTCACTGGCGATGCTGGCTGGTGCGCTCAATCAGATTGATGAATCAAGTAAAACAACCATTCGTCCTCTATTTATCTCTCTCGATCCTGAACGCGACGCTGCCGCAGCATCAGCGGAATATGCCCACTATTTTCACCCAATGATCGAAGGTTTGTCCGCACCGCTTGATGTAACTACCCCACTGGCCCATCGCTATGGCGTGATATTTCGTAAAACCGAACTAGAGGGATCCAAACTTGGTTATACCCTCGACCATAGCTCTTACTTCTATTTTCTTAAACCCGATGGCACATTGATTGAGAAGGTGCCTCACACCCTAACTCCAGCTCCTATTATTGAGGCGATCAAGCGACTGAATAATCAGGGATAGATACCACGACAACAAGAATCGGAATCCACATGAAGCTCAACAAAACACTCTTATCTCTTCTTGCACTTGCACCATTATCATTTGCCAATGCGGCCATTGATGTTCACGATGCCTACGCGCGCGCGACTGCGCCGAATGCAACGACCAGTGCGGTATTTGCCACCATTGAAAACACCAGTGATAATGTTAGAACCCTAGTCAAAGCACACTCGCAAGCCGCTGCTGTGGTCGAGCTTCATGATGTAGTAATGGATGGTGAGGTGATGCAAATGCGCCAAGTCCAGAACATTGAGATCCCAGCGAACGGTCATGTCATGTTAAAGCCTGGCAGCCTGCACATCATGCTACTGGATATCAATGAGCCGTTAAAAGAAACCCAAACGATTGATGTCGAACTAACGTTTGCCAATGGTGAAGTACAAGTGGTTACCGTGCCAGTGAAAAAAGTCATGTCAGGCATGAGTAAAATGAACCACGATCACCATTAAAATAACCCATTATTTCTAAGATTACTGACACTTAGCGTTAGTAATCGCTAAGTATCAAATAATGAAAAAGCGCATCATCGATGCGCTTTTTCATTGCTAAGATAGCCCGCCATAACCTACGATGCGGCGTACTCACCGTCCCATACGATACGACGGTAACGATCTGGATTGGTGTCCCCTTCGGTACTAAACAGCAAAACCACTGACTCTGCATTTAGACCCACTTGCTCATCCAAACCCTGCGTATGCAGTTCACGTAATGCACCTAACGTGATCGCCCCTGACTCGCCACTGATGATCTTCGGATCATCACTCAGTGGGTTACCCAAAATGCGCATACCATTCGCGGACACACTGTCCTCTACCGAGACAAAATAACGGCTGCAATCACGCAGGATAGGCCACGTCACCGGGTTCGGCTCACCACACGCAAGCCCTGCCATAATGGAGTTCAAATCACCGCTCACGTTCACCATATCGCCTTCTGCGCTGGTGCCGGAGCGATAAATACAATCCGCAGCCGCAGGCTCTGCAATAATAGTATCAAAGGTATCGGCGCCTAACTTATCCGCTAAATAGCCCAAAACGCCACCTGCCATTGCGCCAACACCCGCTTGTAATACCACATGCGTCGGCATACCAAATTCAAGTGCCGCCGTTTGCTCAATCGCTTCATCCGCCATGGTCATGTAGCCTTGAGAAATCCACGTTGGGATTTCTTCATACCCTTCCCACGCCGTATCTTGTACCAGCATCCAATCATTTGCTTGCGCAGTTTCATTGGCAAGGCGCACGGTATCATCATAATTGACGTCGGTTACAATGCACTCCGCCCCTAAACCTTTAATGCGATCAACACTGGCTTGTGCCGAGCCTTTTGGCATGTACACCACTGCATTTTGACCCATTTCACGCGCTGCCCACGCCACGCCAGTGCCGTGGTTTCCTGCGGTCGCCGTCGCAAACGTTAATGGTGCCTCAAGCTTTGATGACACGGTTTTTAAGTCGATGTCAGCAATATCCACATTCAAATGTTTCGCTAATTGACGACCTAATGCGTAGGAGCCACCCAACACTTTAAACGCGTTAAGACCAAAACGCTTGGACTCATCTTTCACCAATACCGCTTTCACACCTAGCTGCTGCGCAAGGGCGGGTAAAGACACTAACGGTGTGGGTTTGTAACCTTCAATTTTTTGGTGAAACTGACGCGCTTGACGCGCTTGGTCGGTTGAAAATAGTGGGCTGGCTTTTCCAGAATAAAATGCATTATTGGCTAGCTTGAGCATGGTGAATACCTAAAGAGAACAGAGTGAAAAGAACAAGCCACGCAATGAATGATCAGAGTATGAAGTGGTGGACGATAACTACCGGTGGCTTGTGATAACAAAGAGCGACTATTTATTTGATATACGCGATCGCTTCAACTTCAACCAACGCGTCTTTCGGCAATCTTGCGGCTTCTACACAAGAGCGTGATGGTGCATTTTCAGTACCAAACACTTCCGTATAGACCTCGTTGAATGCGACAAAGTTTTCCATATCCGATAGGAAACACGTGGTTTTCACTACGCTATCAATAGACGCGCCAGCCGCCTCCAATACGGCTTGTAAGTTAGACAGCGATTGGCGAGCTTGCTCGGTAATGCCCCCTTCAACAAAAGCCATCGTCGTTGGATCTAGCGGTAACTGACCGGACGTAAAAACCAGCTCTTTAAATGCCGTTCCTTGTGAATAAGGACCGATAGCGGCAGGTGCTGACTCTGTGTGTATGGTTGTTTTCATCTTATTGACCTTTATTGTGCTTAAGCTTTGAACTCACGAATGTATTTGTAAATAGCATGGCGAGTAATTCCAAGGCGGTCGGATACGAGTCCTGTTGCCTCTTTCAATTCAAAAATGCCGTTCTCAAATAAGAGTTTGGTAATCGTCTTATTGCGGCTTTTCAAGTTGACGGATGCATCACTTTCGACTTCTTGGATCGCATGTTCCAGAGCTTGTTCAATGACGTCAGTCGCTGAAGCGCTAAAGTTTTCGTGTACGCCAACATGCGGCAAAGCGCTGTCGGGCATCAGAGTCTTCATGATTTCAGGGAACGGGTGAGACAGATTCATGTTGATACAAAACAAGCCGATTGGCTTCCCACCCTCACCAGCAAGAACACATGTCGTTGATTTTAATAGAGAGCCATCTTTACTATTGGTAAAGTAGCATTTAGGGGTCACTTCACCCGTTCTCTCAAATGCGCTTAACATTCTAAGCCCCATATCGGTGATCGGCGATCCCACTTCACGCCCGGTATGGTGACCATTGACAATCTTAACCACTGACTTTTCAAAACTCTCAAAGGAGTGAATCACCACTTCACAATGAGGCCCAATAAAATCAGCCATGGTATCGGCTAGGCGGAAATTGGAGGCTAAATATTCTCTATCTGAATCAGTAAATTCGACACTGAATGACTTATATGCTGCTGCGTTCATCTTAGACCACTACTGTTAACTTCAACTCAAGACACATTGTCCCTTCCTATAGAAGTGATTGCAATAGCAAACTCAACTTTATGTAACTATATAACTACAAACGTTCATAGCCATCAACACAAAAGTTAACAATCCAGACCTAAAGTTTGTTATTTTTGACTAAAATCAAGTTTAAACACAAAATAACCCCAACTCCGTACACTAAAGTTAACCATAAGACTCAGGTCACATTATTTAACTTAAATATAAGTAATATGCTCAACATCAAATACATGAATCAAACAATATAGGATGAGCTTGCTCCACAGGCCCATACCAATAATAAA
>NZ_JAKRRY010000220.1 GCF_026191675.1 Vibrio qingdaonensis
ACGGGCGTGGCGGTCACGGCGGATGGCAGTTGGAGCTTGAGCTTAGACATGAGTAGCTTGCAAGACGGCGCCATCACTTTGAGCGTGAGCGGCACCAACAACCTCGCCGCGGTTGCAACCACGCTGACAGACAGCAGCGTGTCGATGTCACGACTCAAACCCACGTTAACGGGGGCGACGTTTAACCCCACGCACCAAGCGATTGGCC
>NZ_JAKRRY010000221.1 GCF_026191675.1 Vibrio qingdaonensis
AGCGGACAGCCAAGCGGCTCCGAAAAGTGATACTCAAACAGAAAGGAAACTCTCATGGCGCAACAAAACTCAACCCCAACTCTCTCTAATTCAAATTCATCGACCAGCGTTTCGCCGCTGGGGCACGAAAGCTCACCAAAAAATGATATCTCTAGTCCTTTGGCGGTATTGAAGTTGCGCTATCAAGTCAAAAAGTGTCGTGATGAG
>NZ_JAKRRY010000222.1 GCF_026191675.1 Vibrio qingdaonensis
TCACCCGTTTTAGGATTACGACCAGTACGAGCAGCACGCTCGTTAACTTTGAATGTACCAAAACCTATCAAACTCACTTCCTCACCTTGAGAAAGTACTTCTTCGATACTTTGTGTTATGGCTTCCAATGCTGCTTGCGCTTCTTTTTTGTTGATGTCCGCTTTTTCAGAGATAGCATCGATAAGTTGAGATTTATTCATTGTT
>NZ_JAKRRY010000223.1 GCF_026191675.1 Vibrio qingdaonensis
GTGTTACTTAAACAGTAACCATTTTTAAAGACTCTCGTTTCTAGCAAACGAAATAAGAACACTTATAAATGGTATCCCGTAGGGGAGTCGAACCCCTGTTACCGCCGTGAAAGGGCGGTGTCCTAGGCCTCTAGACGAACGGGACATAGGTGTGTCTTTAATCTTTTTAAACCTAATCAATCTGTGTGAACACTCATCAAGA
>NZ_JAKRRY010000023.1 GCF_026191675.1 Vibrio qingdaonensis
GAGCTCACAGCCTTTGATGTCTGGCTGATAAAACCAGCCGCGTTTGAAGTTAAAGTACAACTCTGGTGTCACACTGCGGTGCGTTTCATCGGGATAAGCAAAGCTGGCGATAAACACCACACGCCACTGCTGGTCATGACGCTCTAAACGCACTTCAACAGGGTGAGTACCACGACGAGTTTGATAGTAAGGCGTATGACGAAAGTTCATGGAGAGCTTATCGACATTGATAGGTCTTGGGGCGCTGTCCAGCGCCGCACTTAAACACTCAACCAATGAAGGTAATAAGGTCACCTCATTGTCATAGCAAGACGCAACAGTATTCATCACAACCACCCTCGCTCGGCAAAAGAAACGCTTTCTTTGCCAATCACAATGTGGTCCAGTACACGAACGTCAATCAGCGCTAAGGCATCGACGAGACGGCGGGTAATCTTTCGATCAGCTTGTGAAGGCTCAGCGACACCAGATGGGTGATTGTGTGAAAAGATAACCGCTGAGGCATTATGCTTAAGCGCGGCTTTCACGACTTCACGAGGGTATACGGAGGCGGCATCCACCGTACCTTGAAACAGCTCATCAAAGGCAATCAGTTGATGTTGGTTATCCAGAAACATCACGGCAAACACTTCACGCTCATAATGCGCCAGCTTACAACCGAGAAACTGTTTAACGTTATTGGGGTTTGTGTAGGCATCACCGACTTCAAAACTTTGAGCTAAGATATCAGCTGCTTTTTCGAGTACTTGCAAGGCCGTAACAGGCGCAGGAAACTCATAGGTTGCAATGGGTAATTGGGTAGGCATAGGTCAATCCTCTTAGGTTACAGGCACAAAAAAGCCCGCAGCGCATAAGAGCGTTACGGGCGATTAAGAATAGAGATACACCTAGGTAATATAGACCTGTTATTTTTTGATATGGTGCTTTATTTTTGAGTGATAACCGTTAGGCTGTAGTCTTGGAACCCATCCACCTGAATTCTAAAAACCCCCTCTCCCTTTGAGTCTTTAATTATCGTCTCGATTTCACCCCCATGATCTAAAAATTCTTCAAATGCCAATTCAAGTTCACGATAAGCACGGAAGTTTCTAAACTTAGGACCAAGCACGCGTTCGATAGTATCATCTAAGCTACTTTCAACTTGATCTATATCTGAAAGTAACATGCGTTTGGGTAACGGAAAGGTAAAAGCGTTTGTCAATTTTGAGCCGTTGATATCCACTGTTGCGCCCATCTGCTTGTACATTGCACCTAACTCTTGAGCAACGGAAATCGTTTGTTGTTTTTCTTCGTCAGTAACATAAAATTCATGCCATAGAGTGACAGAAGCGATAATTAAGGCCACGCATAAACTGAATGTTCTTCCGTGACTTTTCCCATAGATGACTCCAAGAACCGAAAAAAAGAGCAGCCCCCACATCCAAGTATCTTGTATGAAATATCCTACCGAAAATACAACGTATACCAAAAAGTCAAAAGCTGCGGTTAGCAACATGAATATGACAAGAACAATAATAGCTAAGTAATTCATAATCGTCTGATTCCCTCTCTGTTAATTAGAAGTAGAAAAATATTCATTACCAAGATTGGTATGAACCTTTACTTCTAATACGTCCTCAATTGAGCATCGAAACCCCACTGCTTTCTTTTGGCCAAATTGCAGTGAGCTAGGGAAGAAGCTAAGTGGCCTACCATCCAGTGTTTTACTCATTGTTAGACAGTGTCCTCTATTGATAGTGACTCCTTGCAAAGTAACGGAATCAGTCACAGCTTGAATAATCAGAGTCGGGATTGGAACTTGGCGAAGAGTAATATCTCTTGCATAAGTCGTTTTTAGAGAGATTGAAACTAAACCTGTATTGCGATACGTAGTATCCGCTTCAGAAGTGTGAGTTTGTTGGTTGTCCGTTGCTTTAGGCTCTTGAGGGGAACGATTTTTATTCGCTACTGAGAGAAAGTTGTCGCTGCATTGTGTAAACTCCCCTTGATATTCAAATAGAGCAATATCAAGGTCATATTTTCCTACTTGGCAATACTGCCCATTAATCTTTGAATAAATGTCATAAATACATCCTTGACTACCGCAAAAGTACGAACTGTAAGCTGCGTAATCTAAGACGCCGTCATCGTTAAAATCAGCCGCTTGTATCGTTACTTTTATGCTTTCATCATTAACGACTTCATTAGCTACTCGCCACTGCTGCTCAATATCACTCTTAATTGATGCGTTTGCGGTTGGTAGGATAAATAAAGATAAAGTTATCCATAAACCTGACCTTTTCATTGGAACCTCTTACACCTAAATTAAAAGTAAGCAGGCTACATATTGGCTTTGCACTATTTGCAAACACTGACGTTAAAGGTTTAAGTTGTGATTAACATCACGATTAATCATCTCATCCGTCGTAAAAAACCAACTTTGCATAATGTGCAAAGTCAGTCATTACTCTGGGAAGCCATCTTTGAAATAGAAAATGGCACTTCTTTGGCTGATAAACACCCAATCAAAACGATGGAGCTATTACTGACTCTTTGTGATGTCATTCCCAAGCACACATCTCAACCATTAGGCTACCAAGCTCTTGCTGATACTGTCATCTCTCGTGGTACATCTGCGAGTTATCACTCCGTTAGGCGGATCTTAAAGAATAGGCGTTTACAAGAGTTACTGGGTATTGAGGTTCTGACGGTGGGAACCTCTCATGCTGTGCGATATCGTGCTAATTATCTAGAAGGCTTTCCCCATGCGGCTCTTATTGCACATCTATCCTCGAACATGCTTCTTCATTATTTACCAGACAAAGTAAGAAGTCGTTTCCTTGAAGCGATTTCTCCTTATCTTGATCAGTTTGAAAAGCTGCATGATGGGAATCGAGATAAGCGTTGGTTAAATAAACTACCCGTCGATCAGAAAAGTGCTCACCATTGGTCCAAGCAGGCAATGACGCCAGAGCTTGATAGTATTCTTGGTGCTTTATATACCGAGCAATGGTTAGAAATTACTTATCAGACAGAAACGAACAGCACTCCTTTGACAGAAGTCATTTGGCCTATTCACTTAAACCTTGATGATCCAGAGGGTGTAAAGCTCTGTTATTCTCGTAATCAAGCACAGAAAGCAACGATGAGCATTCCTCTTGCTCTGATATCTCACGCTAAGCGTCAATATTACTCGTAAAGTTCTTGTTGGCTATATGTGGCAGTATGCTAGCCGTCTAGCTAAACGTTCATCGGCTCTACTCATAAACCTAGTTGCTAACTAAGTCGGAGTAATCAATGTATAATCAGGGTTCTGACTCAATAACAAATAGAAAAGCTATGTGTACTGATACTAAGTGGAGAATGACTCCCAATATACCTCTTGCAAAGCAGCTAGCAAAACGTGATGTCCCTTCTTTGGTGTATAACGCTGTTAATCTCGAAGGAGTTGCTATGACGTTACCGGAAGTGCAAACCATACTTGATGGCGTAACGGTTGGTGGACATAGGATCAGCGATCAAAACATGGCTCAAAATCAAGCCAAGACTTGGCAGTGTATTTTCGATTTAGTTAATAATGGCAGTTTTTCGTTTACCAAAGAAACTGCTTTGTCGCTTCATTCTATTGCAGCGGAAGAGGAGGCGTTGGAATGGGGTAAATTTCGTACAGGGTATGTATCTATTACAGGCTCAGAGTATGAGCCACCAGCTCCCAGTGAGTTAGATGAAAAATGGTTAGAAATAGAAGCTAATGTTTCCGAACAACTCGATGTTTACGATAGAGCTATCACGGCTTTCTTACAAATGGCTAGAAACCAATTCTTTTGGGATGTGAATAAGCGAACGGGGCGCTTTATGATGAATGGAATTTTATTAAGCAAAGGCTATCCGATCATTAACGTCCCAGCTAAAAGGCAACAAGAGTTCAACACATTGATGTTGGACTTCTACACAACGAACAATATGCAACCTATGAATCAGTTTTTACGTAGTTGTATTGATGAAAAGCTGATGAAGAATTTTCAGATGGGTAAGCTCTAGTCTCAGCAGTGTAGTGATGAAAATTTTTGTTCCCGTACCCAGTAGAGTTATTTACCTTATCTGATATTATCTAACTTATTGATCTTTAAGTTCCAACAGGACTCCTGCTTCCATGTGGTGCGTGAGTGACAACTTACTCACTACATTTATGAATTTAACTTCGGCATGCCAAGTTGAAAAGATTATCGAAATTAAAAGGCTAAATAGTGAGTTTAAGGATTTGATGTAAACGCTTAAGATTGAGGAACTGAACTCCCTGTTAAAATTGCGAAAGAGGGAGCTGAACAGAGAACAATCTGCACTAGAGTAAGCAAACCATTGTCGTTCAAAAAATAACCAGAAAAGTACAGTATAACAGGCTCAATGTCATATAACGTCTAACAGTGTTTTTTAACATCCTAAGCACTTGTTACCCAATTCGTTACCCATAAATAAAATTCAAATCGAGCAATAACCTTATAATTCAAAAAGTTAAAAGTCAAAATCAAATTACGCCAGCCCACCAAACGTTTGGAAAGGGCGATAACTCTTTGAGTTATCGCCCTTTTTGTCTTTATATCGACAAAGATTTTTTTGTTAGTACTGACCTATGGTACTAACAACCACTTACGATTACAGCTCTTGAGCCACGGTTCACTCTACTCATCAGACTCTTTTGTTCTAATGTCCACGTAAGGCCAGTAATGGTGCCCGACTCGAATCAATAGGGTTGCGGCAGCCAAAATAAAGGCGGCAGTAGATAGCCAGACAATTAGCACAGCGTCTAGCTCCTTCATGCCTAACGTTATGTAACGCGCGATCGCCATCATCGCGATATAAATTGGGTAGCGGACTGGAATTTTTCCATTCACTACAAACTGCTGAACCATCGCTAGAACTTCGAGATAGATGAACATCAACAGTATATCTGTCAATTGAACCCGTCTCTCCGTAAAGACGTGCATAAACTCTTCCATCATGGCGAACAAAGTAGCAAGTGTGATGGCGACTAAGAGTATCGCTTCTAAGACGTAAAAGACCTTTAGAAAAGGTTTGCTAAAAGATTTCGGTAAGTGAGAAGGCATAGTTATTCTTCAGAAATTTTAAATCTAGTTTTTACAATAGCATGCATCTTTATAACTCGCTCTAATTCAGTACATTGCCTTTAATTTATTCGGCGAATTAGCCACACGGACTGCGTATATTTCAGTATATGACATGAGGCCAACCCTACCTATGACAGCGGTCTATATGGCTTTCAACTCACTTCGACACATGCTTGCTCTATCAATGCGAGGTATTGGTGAAGTTCATCATCGGAGATCTCAAGCAACCGGTCACCCACGTACCACTCTATAAAGCTCTGATTGGGTAATATTCCTTGCTGCGGGTTGCCAATCCACACACCAAGTTCGATTGCTAGTTTGTCACGTAGCTCACAGGCTTGCTGCTGACTAAGAGGAAGGTGTATGTGTAGCATGTTAGCTTGAGGTTGGGTTGGATTAGCGGTGAGCCGTGGATATTGCTCCAGCATTGTATATACCTGCTGAGTCCTCTCAAATAGCTTAGGCAAGGCACTGATTTTTTGCTCAAACTGCATAGCTGCAGCCACAATATAAGGAGTACGGTGATAGACACTTCCCCCCTGTCTGTGCATCCAAACCCTTGCTTTTTCAATAAACGCCTTATCACCAACTAACATTGCGCCTCCAAGCCCAGCAACCCCCTTGTAAAGCGACACATACACTGAGTTAAACCCTATTGCGATGTCATTATAGGATTTCTGATAAAATGCCGCCGCTTCCCATAGCCGTGCACCGTCCATATGCAGATGAATATCCTGAGATTGGCAGTAACGCTTGATCTCTTCTAGTTCACTGAAGTTAGGTAACTGCCCCCCAATCTCTCTCATTGGCAACTCGTAAAGCACCGCCCCGAGACGATCAGGAATGGAAGCAATAGCCGATACTGTCCATGGTTGGTAGGGCTTTCCTACTGGGAATACGTTAAATCTATTTTGTAGCTGATAGCCTTGATTTTCATGTAGATAAATATGACTAGAGGGATGCATTGCAACGTTACGACATTCACGCTCCTCACACGCGATTTGAAGAGCTGTCGGCTGAGCCATGGTTCCGGTGATAACAAATAAACCCGCTTCAAAGCCTAATAAAGTGGCAATCTTTTGCTCGAATGCTTGAATTAGCTTTCCTTCACCGTACCTATCATGTTCAACCTCGTGCTGCTCGCACCACGTTGCCATCTCTGCAAACATTTGAGCGGGAGAGCGCTCTCTATTACCCGGTAATACAACCCTACACTTATCCTGCATTTCCTGTCCTTCGTTTTTCTACCTAACTAGAATCTGACTAACTAAAATCGGCCTAACTAAAGGCATTCTATTAAGATAACCCATTAATATGGCTGGTGAACTTATAACATTACAACGACTATTATGGATTATTTTTCACCACCTTTGCCGCTAGAAACACCTATCATTTATTGACTGTTTAAACTAAGCAGAGTATCTATCAAATAACCATAGCAATCCATCGAGGTTATCCATTGCAGCATATTAATGATCTTTTGTTAACGATGAAGCCTCTGCTAGAGCATTATGGCTACCTAGCTTTAATCGTTAGCATATTCCTTGAAGGAATGGGGATACCTATGCCCGGTCAATCACTTATGATTGCGGCGTCTATCCTTTCATCACAGCACCTGATGAATCTATCGCTGATTATCGCAGTATCTTGGCTAAGCTGTTTTATCGGTAACACCTGCGGTTATCTAATTGGTTATCACTTTGAAGGTTGGCTGGATAAAAAGGGCTATATCTCTGGCCCTAAAATGCAACGACTTCAAAACACCGTTCAACGCTATGGCCCTGCATGCTTGATTATTAGTCGCTTTGTGGAAGGCATGAAACAATTTATGCCTCTCGCATGTGGGATAGCCAAAATGCCTAGACATGAATTTCTTATCGGTAACGCTATCGCGACAAGTATATGGGTCGCGGTATTTAGCTTACTCACGCATTTTGCGTTCGATCATCTACAACAAATCGAGCAGCTCTATCGCGCACATAGGCTGTCCGTTTGGCTCGTAACCGCAAGTCTATTTATACTTTTCATTATCGCGCTACTGAAAAAGAAATCGTGAGACTGTTAATACTCTGGCTCTTTGATTGTGAGCTCTAAACGTACTAGACCCATTTCATCAGCCTGAGTCAAGTGGGCGTTGACTGTCTCTAGTCCTAATCGCTGACAAACCGCTATAGCCGCTTCATTTCCCTTACGGGTTTCGGCAAAAATAGAGGTGATAGGGAAATGTTGAATACCGAACGTGATTAGCGCCGACATGGCTTCAACGGCGATACCTCGCCCTTGTCGATCAACCGCAAGACCAAAACCAATCGATGCTCGGTTATTGGCTTCTAAGCGAAAGGCTGCAGTACCAATTACCTGATGACTTTCTTTTCCTTCAATAACTAGCTGAAACCTCGTTCGAGGGATTTGCTGTGACTGCTCCACAAACATTTCGAGTAAATGGGCGTTAAATTCAGGCGAACACTCTTCTTTGGGGTAAAATGTTTGGTATCTTGGATGTGACGTTATGTTAAGCCAAGCCTCAATATCACCAAGTTGAAAGTCTCTTAAAATCAGTCGTTCGGTTTCTAGCATAAATTCCATTCTATTCTCTTTACATTCAGGTCTGCCAGCATACTGTGAAAAGACATCAATACTGCCGCTCTTATCTTAGCTTTTAGATAGCTAATTCAATGCTAGGTTCCAAAAATATATCTCTTCCTATTAATGTGTTTTGTCATTCAGCAATGACTAGATGGCTAGGAAAACAGTGTAGGACAGACGGGGCAATTTAGCTCACCAGTGCTGTAGAATTCACCTTCAACCTTCAAAAAAGTTGAGGGTTATCGTACTTCAGAGAAACATCCAATACGCTCGCTTGACATGTGATTAATAAATCGTCGCGATCGCACGAAATAAAAAGCAAAACATGCTGAGTTCAACAATAAACGCCTTACTTCTTTTCAAGCTGGTAAAAAATCGCTACCATTTAGTCGTCGTTAAGACATTCATTTTATTCTCAGGGCGGGGTGAAATTCCCCACCGGCGGTAAGTCATTCAATTGATAAGCCCGCGAGCGCCTAACCCCTTAGGAGTTAGGGTCAGCAGATCTGGTTAAACTCCAGAGCCGACGGTCATAGTCCGGATGGGAGAGGATAAATATACCCACAACCACTTCTCTATACACGCTTTCGTGTATACGGATAGAAGTGTGCGCTACATCGCGTCACATGTGGGTATAGAGAGCGGCTGTATGGCGTTTAACCACCATGACAGCCGCTCTCGGATATCTTTTGGATCCTTTAAGGTCCCCATACCAATGCCCTGATTCTGGTATTTTAAACTTGGAGTATTACCATGAATCAGAACCAAACCTCACTACTATCAGAATTTGGCACACCTCTAGAGCGTGTTGAAATTGCTCTTGCCGCGTTACGCGAAGGTCGTGGCGTATTGCTACTCGATGATGAAGATCGCGAAAATGAAGGCGATATCATTTGTTCCGTTGATCATCTAACTAATCAACAAATGGCACTTATGATTCGTGAAGGCAGTGGCATTGTTTGCCTATGCATCAATGACGAGCAAGCAAAGCAACTCGACTTACCGCCAATGGTCACCAATAATAACAGCGCTAACCAAACCGCTTTCACGGTGTCGATTGAAGCCAAAGTGGGTGTAACAACTGGCGTTTCAGCTGCAGATCGGGTCATGACCATTAAAACGGCGTGCGCTGAACAAGCAAGACCAGAAGACCTTGCCAGACCAGGACATGTGTTCCCACTAAGAGCTCGCAAAGGCGGTGTGCTTACTCGTCGCGGTCACACTGAAGGCACGATTGATCTGATGCAAATGGCAGGGCTATCACCATTCGGCGTATTGTGTGAAGTCACCAATCCAGATGGAACAATGGCAAAGGCACCTGAAATTGTCGAGTTTGGCAAGGTACACAATATGCCCGTCTTAACCATTGAAGATATGGTTCAATACCGTTTGGCGATCACAGAGAAATCTGCATAATCAAAAATGGAGCTCCCTAAATACAGGGAGCTCTGCTATTTATCTTTTCAAGTTTACGGTAACGGCCAGATCATATCGAATACACCTTCCATTCTCATTGGCCTCATTCCAGTACCAAAAACACGACATACATCCCCCAGCTCCTATTTTAATGGTGGCGGTATTGTCTTTAAGGTATTGATCACAATTTGAGTGAAGTTTTGTACATTTAGCGGCTTAACCACAACACCTTTCGCACCAACTTGAATAAACGCTTTGTGGGTTTCTGCTGTAAGATCCGCTGTCCAACCAAAAATAATCAGGTTATCTTGTTCAATAACCATTTTCTGTATTAACTCTATCCCGGAAACCTCCGGCATATGATTATCAATGAGCATGCAATAATAAGAACGAGTTCTTAAACAGTTCATTGCCTCATGGTGATTGTTCGCGACATCAACAATAAAGCCGATTTTTTCACACCACTTTTTCCCAACTAACAAATTGACTTTATTATCGTCAACAAGAAGCACGCGACTACCGTTCGGAGGACGCCAACTGACATCTTCTAGTTTATTGGTTTGCCCAGTCAGTAAACTGGCTGACGACTGATTCACTTTAAAGGCTAAAGGGAGCACCACTGTAAACGTACTGCCCTCCCCCAACTGACTGGCTACCTCTATCGTCCCATGCATCTTTTCGACTAATTTACTCACGATAGAAAGCCCTAACCCAGTTCCACCATAATCTCGAGTAATCGTATTATCGGCTTGAACAAAAGGATCTAGGATCACATCGACCTTATCTTCAGCAATCCCCGCCCCTGTATCTTGTACTTCAATCATTAACCTAGATAACGACTCACTCCATGTAACCCGGCATGTCACGCCTCCCTTGTTGGTGAACTTAATGGCGTTCCCCATCAAATTAAACACTATTTGCTTGATCCTTGACTCGTCTCCATCCCACTCTATATTACTCGGGATGTTATTTATGACCGATAGTTGAATATTCTTTTCCGTACAAAGTGGTTTATAAAAGCTTTGTGTCAACCGAACGGTTGCGAGCATGTTAAACGGGGAGGGATTAAGCTCTAATTGATTTTGTTCGATTTTTGAAAAGTCCAAGATATCATTGAGGATGGACATCAAGTGCTCACCGGAATCATTGATAACTTTGCAGTTTTTCTTTGACTCTCCTGTAAGCTCGGACTCCATATACTTAGACATACCAAGAATACCGTTTAGCGGAGTGCGTATTTCATGGCTGATTAATGCCAAAAAATCATCTTTGGCTTGATTTGCCGCTAACGCTTGATCTTGAGATCGTTGTAGCTCTTCATACTGCTTATGCATTGCAGTGGACATACTATTAAAGGCATCAATCACTTGTCCTATTTCATCTTGGTTATGATGCTCAACTCTATGACCAGGCCCCTTGCGCTCAATCTCTCGATTCGCGCGGGTAATTTTGTGAAGATCTTTTGTCAGTGTCCAACCAAAAAGCCACGAGGCAACGGCAACAAACACAATTTCTATGACGGCAATTCCGCCCAGATATATACCAGAGCTTCTTACAACCTCTGTGATTCGTCGTCCATCAAACATTAACTCAAGACGGCCAATATAATTACTTTCAAAATCAATATCGAGCGTTCTAAAGTAGTAATCCTGAGGCTGATGTGAGTGTGTACTCAACACCTCTCCAACAGCGACCACTTCCGTATTTCCAATGTACATTTTGACATAAACCACATCGGGGTCGACCAATACATCGCGGGCAATACTTGTTAATCTGGCAATATCGTACGTTAGTAACGCATCAATAGAGCTTTGCTTAAGTAACGACAGAGTCCCAGCCATTTTATTCTGGAACAATTCAGCATTCGATTCGGCCAAAAAGCTCATGGCATAGAAAACCAAAACCATGAGGAAAATCGCTTCAATTATAGCGACTCCAACAATCATTTTGGTTCGAAATTTCATCTCTAATTAATCACTTTGTACTGAGATCAACATTCAGGGCCAACTCTCGAACATCATCCCAATCAGAATCTTGAGCGGCCACGAAGCCTTGGATCTTAAGTGGATCTAACAATTCGGGGGTCGTCTGTTCAAGCTTAATTAACGCCTGCTGTAATTTCTCTTTTAACGCCTTAGGCATCGTTGCACTCACCGCAATGGCGTGAGGGGTGTAACCTTTACTCTCCCACAAAATTCTTAGTTGCTCGGTCACCTGAGGATCCATGGCTTTAAATGTTCGTCTCACCCCGCCCCCCGCAGGAAATAGCCCTTTCGCGACATTCAAATAAACAGAATCATGGGAACGAACATACACAGGTGTGATGTCGATATCATTTTGACTAAAATAACCACGGCTCAAAACACTGGCAGCAAAAGCGGCCGGAGCAGGAAACGCCAGTTTATTTCCAGCCAACTCATCCATGGATTGAATCTCACTGTCTTTACGAACGACAACAATACCTTTGATCAATTTATTTTTGGCTTTTGCTATCGCATCATAGCCGTCATCCCGACTAAAGACCGTATAGTGATACGGGTTCATGTATGAAATATCATATGCACCTTTGGCAAGTTGATCTTCAAACTCAGGAATAGAGGGCTTTGTAGCAAATTGAATCGTCGTCCCTGTTTCTTCCGATAAGTAATTCATCAAAGGAATCCATTGTGATGCTAATTTACTTGCCGACTGCTGAGGAACAATACCAAAAATCAAAGTATCTTTAGCATAGCTATAACTAGAAACAAGCATGGCGAAGCAAGTTGCAATAATTGATAATTTCATTGGTTATCATCTCTATTCATTCATTATAAAAATACTAGATGCTATTGACCAATAGGCAATTTTCTATTTGATTTAACACGCTCCCCCTTCCTATCACAGCCCCTATTTGACGTAGTATTAAACCTCTTAAGCTGCTACTACTCTTAAGCTGCTACTAATAGTTAGAACTACTCATAATTAAACACTACTGATAAAAAGAAAGGAGACCAAATCGGTCTCCTATAGCATTATCATTTACTAAACATGATCAACGCATCATTATTGACAAAGCCCTAGAGATGTCCAAACACCCCATTCACCTGACTTTTCAGGGTCGTCACCTTGCGTCCACCATTTCGCTTGGTAATTCTGTCCGTTGTAGACCACTTGATCGCCACCGTTATACACCGCACCAGAGTCCCATGTATTTGGACAAGCAGTACCACCGCCATTATCCGCTATCACCTTAACGACATGAGTGGCTGTGGATGTCAATGATCCATCACTTACACTAAGTGTGAATTGATAGTTAGTATCAACGGCTATGCTTGGAGCAGTAAAGCTTAGAGTGCTACCTTGACTCGTGATGTTAAGATCTGCCGGTGCTTGCCAAGAATACGTTAAAGGGTCGTTGTCAGCATCACTTGAACCCGATGCATCCAATACAACCTGATCATTCACAGCGGCAGTAGTCGGCCCTGATATTTGAGCAATAGGCGCGGTATTTAGTGGTGGCGTATTTTTGGGTGTGACGGTCACCGTCACTGTATCGGAGTTAGCGGCACCTTCGTTATCCGTAACCGTTAAGGTAAACCCATAACTCGTCACCTGCGTGACTTCAGGAACATCAAAATTGAGTGTCGCGCTATTTTCACCGGCTAAGACTAGCGGGCTACCCGACGTCTGAACCCAAGCATAACTGGTAATACTCCCATCGCTGTCGGTTGAGTTTGCACCACTAAGCGAAACCGATACCGGCCCCTCAACTTGTTGATCAACACCGGCATTCGCAACAGGTGCGCGATTACTTGGTGTTCCACCAGCTAACCCTTCATGCATAGCATTAAGAATATCGCCATTATCAGCATCTATCTCCCAGGAAAATAAACCTGCGAGACCTAGACTGCGAACATATGCGCCTTTGGCTTTCACGGAGCGATCATCATCAAACGTGATCAACTCTCCCGTCGTTTGGTTCCAAACATAGGCCGCTTCCGCCTGTGCATCATACCCGTACTCATAGCCATTAATTCCAGTATTGTTTGCGCCTAACATGAAAGACTTAATACCTTTATAATCAATCACGCCAGCTTCCCAAACACCTTGTGCAGTAGTCCCGGTCAGCTTTCCTGTTGCTGTTCCGGTCATCGGGTCCGAAGGATCGGTAAGCGTATCTGGCGTCACCCCTTCCCAACCACGACCATACATTGCGGCTCCCAGCACTAGCTTACTGGCTGGCACACCTTGTGCTAACAGCAACTGAATACCATTGTCAGCGGTATAAGCAGGGCCTTTATAGGGCACACCTTCGGGATCCACTCCGCTGCCATCACATTGTCCTGCTGTCATAAAGTTACCGCAATAAAGGGCAGCTTGATGACCAGGAACATTGTTCCAACCACCGTAAAAGTCGTACGTCATAGCGAAGATATAATCCATGTACGGAATCGCATCAGCGTAATTCACGTCTTCAATTTTATCGTGACCAACACCAATGGCCGACGTCAGCTCATAAACACGTCCATATTCCACTTCAAGCTCATCCAGCATGGCTCTGAGCTCTCTCATGAGTGCCACATAGGCAGGGCCATCCTTAAGTGGATCGCCTAAATCAGCCGCGGCGCCATCACCACCGGGGTATTCCCAGTCGATATCAACACCATCATAAAACTTCCACGTTTTCAAAAAGCGTTTTACCGACGCGACAAACGTATCTCGATTCACTTTATCGGTGAAGCTGTAGAAGGGATCAGAAAGTGTCCAGCCACCAATTGAAGGAATAATTTTTAGCTCTGGATTGCGCTGTTTGAGCGCCATCATCATCGCGTAGTTACCTTTGATCGGAGTGTTGTAATCGTGTCCCGCTTGACCAAAGCTTTTCTGATAAGCCGCCCATGGGTCATGAATGACAACTTCATAATCAGGCACACCACTACAAGCGGTTTTCAGAGCGTTAAAGCTACTCCCCCCTACCGATTTTACGGACTCGTTGGGACCACAAATCGGAATAAAGCCATATAAGATATGGGTTAAATTATCAGCAGGAATATTGTCAACGGTATAACCTCGACCATAAATTCCCCACTCAACAAAGTACGTACCAACTACGGTACTCGGGTCAGTATTAAATGATTGGTTATTAGGATCGATGTTCATGGTAAGTGGCGCTAAATGCGATCCGTCCGTATCTGCCACCACTAATTCCATCTCAGCACTTTTACTACAACCGCTAGCATCACATGCTTCTATTGCCATTTGATATCGGCCACCTTGGGCATAAGGGAAAGTGGCTGTCGTTTGACTGCCTGTTATAGGGCCTGTGGCAACATTCACACCATCAAAGTACACATTGTAGGTATCACCCGTCGTGCCACTCCACTGATTAAAGGTGATCTTAATCTCAGCAAGCTCGTTATATTGCACCATCTGGTTGTAACCAGACGTGGTCTCCATTGCTAACTGAATCTTAGAAAACTGAAGGTTATTTGACCCCCAGAGATCGATAGAAGGTGTCGCTGGCGCAGCCCAAGAAGCACTGCTTACGGCAAGCGCTAAGGCTGAAGCGCCTAATACGATACTATTCATTATTGTCTTCTCTATTCCCTGAAAAAATAAAATCTGCCCAAAAGTTGGCCTTCTCGGCATCGAGGTTAGTATTGGAAATAGAGATAATTTTATGATTAAAAATTAAGCAACTCTCGAGTGATAGCTCATAAAAAAGCAACTTGCAGCACGTTTTTTCATCCGCAACTTTATCCTCTGCACAAAAAATAACCAGTCATAGCCAATTAAAAACAACCCTGTTTTTAAATCGAGTCTTTTCCAATAACTACGCCAACATGTTGATCCATGCTTGAGAGTGAGGCTTTATTACTGGAAAAAAATACTCGCTTGTATAACAATGTCCTTTCTCATTAGTCGGGGAGCATTACTGCTGAGATCACCATAGGTGAGACCCGTTGAACCTGATTCAGTTAACACTGACGTAGGGAACTGATCGACATTGCTCACCATGCAGTTAATCTGCAACTGTGGCCGTGCGCTCGCTCCTACGTTGGCGAGGAGCACTATAATGGCAAACCCTTCGAACACGACCCCTATTGTTCTGACTATCGCTGGCTCTGACTCAGGAGGTGGTGCAGGTATTCAAGCAGACATTAAATCCATTTCCGCCACTGGTGGCTACGCCTGTTCAGTCATTACCGCGCTGACCGCGCAAAACACACAAGGTGTCTCAGGCATCTTGGGTATCGCCCCTTCATTTGTTGAAGCGCAGCTAGACGCCGTTTTTTCTGATCTTAATGTCATGGCAGTCAAAATTGGCATGCTCGCTGACGCCGATATCATTCGAGCCGTCGCAAATAAGATTAAACAATACCAGCCCCCTTATGTCGTACTGGATCCTGTCATGGTCGCTACAAGTGGTGATCTATTGCTTGAGTCCAGCGCCATTGATGCGTTGAAAACAGAGCTACTTCCACTGGCAACCATCATCACACCAAACCTGCCAGAAGGCGCGGCTTTGCTAAATTGCGAGATACCGCAAACCGAGGCCGACATGATCGAGATGATTGAAGCACTTAGAAACCTTAATACTGCAACGATATTGCTCAAAGGCGGACACTTAGAGTCAGAAGCCACTAGCACCGATTTATTCATCACTCGTACCGAGGTATCTCGCTTTGAAACCACACGTATCCACACAAAGAACACGCATGGGACAGGCTGTACACTAAGCTCTGCCATTGCGTCGTTCCTTGCACAAGGTCAAGACCTTCCTGATGCTGTGCAATCCGCCAAACACTACATCACCCAAGCGATATCCCATGCCGATGAGCTTTCCATTGGTCACGGTCACGGTCCTGTTCACCATTTCTTTGCGCTTAATTAATACCGATGCCCGCCATGATAGACATTAAATTGAGTCAGGCTTCTCTTACCTACGTCGGAGACGAGCAACCGATTTTCTCAAACCTAAACGTGCATTTTAAATCCGGCACTTGCACCGCCATCTTAGGTCCAAGTGGTTGTGGTAAGAGTACATTGCTTCGCTATGTGGCTGGATTACTAAAAGACAACGTCCATTTTAGCGGACAACTCACATCGTCACCGGAAATCGAGATAGAGCAGTCAATCGCGTATATGGCGCAGCAAGATCTATTGATGCCGTGGCTCAATGTCATCGATAACGTCTGCTTTGCCTCTAAGCTACGTGGCGAAAAAGTCACATATACCATCACTGAGCAAGCACTGAATTTACTCGATAAGGTGGGCCTAAAAAATAAAGCCTACCAACCCGTCAGCGAGTTATCTGGGGGACAGAAGCAACGCGTCGCGCTCGCTCGGACACTGATGCAAGACAAACCCGTCGTTTTAATGGACGAACCTTTTTCAGCACTAGATGCCGTTACCCGGCACAAGCTACAAAACTTAGCGGCCTCCCTTCTCGCTGAGAAAACGATCCTATTAATCACCCATGATCCACAAGAAGCATTAAGGCTTGGTCATCAAATTGTGGTGATGAACGGCACGCCTGCAACATTGCATCCCATCATCCCCCCACCCAATGCTGTACCTAGAGACATTGATGCTCAGTTTGCCTCTATCCAACAGCAAATTTTGAAACTATTGGAGGTAGACGATGACACTGCTCAATAAATTGACCGCCTCTTCTCAATTTAATGCTGAGACGACTGGCAATCGGTCATCATTCGTTAAATCAGCGCCAGTTGATTCGTTAACTCGCATCTTCATAAGTGCCTTAGTGATCTTGGCCATCTGGAAAGCGATTGTCGTGTTATTCAATATGCCGAGCTTTATTCTTCCGTCACCAGAAGATGTCGCCTCTAAGCTAATCAGTCGACACGATATCTTGCTAAAACATACTTGGGTCACGGCAAAAGAAATTCTACTTGGTCTATTGCTAGGGCTGAGTATGGGGTTGTTCTTTGCGTTACAAATGCTGTTTTTTAAACCCATCAAGCGCTGGCTTTTACCGATTCTAATTGCCAGCCAAGCTATCCCTGTTTTTGCGCTCGCACCTATATTAATGCTTTGGTTAGGCTATGGCATTGCATCAAAAGTGGTGATGGCGGCACTCATTATTTTTTTTCCCGTCACAACATGTTGTTACGACGGACTGCGTTCGACCCCAACAGGCTATCTGGACCTGTCACAAACCATGGGAGCGAGTCGCTGGCAACAGCTATGGCGAGTTCGCCTACCCGCTTCTCTCCCTGTCTTAGCTTCTGGTATTCGTGTCGCGGTAGTTATCGCTCCAATTGGCGCGGTGGCTGGTGAATGGGTGGGGTCCAGTGAAGGGTTGGGTTACCTCATGCTACAGACCAATGCTCGAATGCTCATCGATGAAATGTTTGCAGCACTCTTTATTCTAGCGGCCTTATCGGTGTCTTTGTATTTCATCACTGACACACTACTAAAGCGCTTTATCCCTTGGGACAACAAATAATAATCAAAAGGAAGATTCATGATATCTACGTTTAAAAAAGGCTCTGCAGCTCTGCTTGCTATGGCGATAGCTTTACCATCACAAGCCGCTGAAAAAGAGCTGACTTTGATGCTCGACTGGTTCGTTAACCCAAATCACGGACCGATTGTGATCGCGAATGAAAAAGGCTACTTCAAGGAACAAGGGCTAAAGGTCAATATCCAAGAGCCCGCCGACCCTAGCACACCAGCAAAGCTTGTTGCTGCCAATAAAGTCGATATTGCCGTCTCTTACCAGACCAGTCTTACCATTGATGTTGCGGCAGGCCTGCCGTTAATCCGCAGTGCCACACTCATCGCGACACCGTTAAATACCATGATGGTCATTGATAATGGCAAAATTAACACCCTTGCAGATCTAAAAGGTAAAAAGATCGGCATTGCGATTGCTGGCAATGAAGAAGCGACCATCGGTACCATGTTGCAATCACAAGGCGTTGATTTCAAAGACGTGAAAATCATTAACGTCGGCTGGGCACTATCCTCATCTCTAGCATCAGGCCAGGTCGATGCAATCTGGGGTGGACTGCGCAACTTTGAAACCAATCAGCTCGAACTTGAAGGATTTAAAGCCAAAGCGTTCTTTCCTGAGGAACATGGCGTGCCGACTTACGAAGAGTTGGTATTTGTCGCCAATGCCAACAACTACGATAAAGCTGCGCTTGCTAAGTTTAACCGTGCAATAGAAAAAGCCACGACCTACATTGTGAATCACCCACAAGACTCTTGGAATGAGTTTGTCGCCTATGCGCCAGACACGCTAAACAATGAGCTAAATAAACGAGCATGGCGCGATACGCTGCCGCGATTCGCGCTTCGTCCATCTGCTATTGATATCAAGAAGTACGACGCGTTTTCAGAATTTATGTATCAACACAAGATTATCCCCACACAACCTAAAGCCGAGACTTTTGTTCCCGTACTTTAATTTTCCTGTCACGCTAGAACTCAGCGCGTTAATTAAAGCGTTGAGTTCTGTGTAGTATCTAACAGCAATGCGACCAATTAATACCTCTATAATGGTAGGACACTCAATGAATCACCAAGATCTTATTCACGCATGCCAAGAAGAATGGCAAGCGTACACGCATGCCAAGAAGAATGGCAAGCGTACACGCAGCATGATTTCGTTCAACAACTTGCGAGCGGTACGCTTCACCCAACCGCTTACTTACACTACCTAAAACAAGATTTCCTATTCTTAAAACAATACGCTCGAGCTTATGCTTTAGCGATTTATAAAGCGAAAACTCTGGCCCAAATGCGCGAAGCCGTACCAAGTGTGCTGGCGCTACTCAACAGTGAAATTGCTCATCACGTCACTTATTGTAATCAGTGGGGGATCAGTGAGTCTGATATGGAAGCTGAACAAGAAGACTTTGGCACGGTGGCTTACACGCGCTACGTGTTAGATGCAGGTATGACAGGCGAGTTGGTGGACCTGTACGCCGCTCTCGCACCTTGCTCCATTGGGTACGCTGTGATTGGTGCGGAACGAATCAAACATACAGAGACGACCTTAGAGGGGAATGCATACCGCAGTTGGATCGAAATGTACGCCAACGAAGAGTTTCAATCAGGGGTGACGACAGCGATTCAACGTCTAGATTCTCTGCTCGAAGAAATCGACATCAATAGCCAGCGAGCACAAGAATTAATACACGTATTTAAAACAGCCACTCGGATGGAAATTGCCTTCTGGCAACAAGGTTTAGACGCGGTATAACCCTAAAGGTTGGCTTCTTATGACGCCAACCTTTATCTCGCCCATTACACAGAAATACAAACAAACTGCATCTTTACTCCCTTCTGGTGAAATTTTGTGCCGACCGTCACGGGTTAACATAAATTTTACATCTCCTGTTAACAACGCGGTCACAATTCGTTAGGATGACCTCGCTTGCTTTATAAAATTAAACACTCGCACTTAGATTTTCTCATGCTTTTCGTACAAGCAAGGACGATTGAGACAGTCTATTTCATAACAAGAATATTCAGATCGTAACGCTAACGGCTTTACTTCATAGAATATTCACCCGAGCTTTACAGGGAAGAACTATGCAATCATTTGTTGATCTTTTGAACGGGATTATCTGGAGTCCCGCTCTTATTTATTTATGTCTTGGTGCAGGCCTGTTTTATTCAGTGCTTACCCGCTTCGTACAAATCCGCCATTTCTTTGAGATGTGGCGACTATTATTGTCAGGAAAAAGTTCTGACAAGGGCATCTCATCATTCCAAGCACTCGCTGTTTCGCTGTCTGGGCGAGTGGGTACTGGTAATATTGCAGGTGTTGCGGCAGCCATCGGTTTTGGTGGACCTGGTGCCGTTTTTTGGATGTGGGTGGTGGCGTTCTTTGGTGCCGCTACCGCTTATATTGAATCAACCCTTGCTCAAATCTATAAAGAGGAAGATGAAGGCCAGTTCCGTGGTGGGCCAGCCTACTATATTGAAAAAGCGATGGGTCAAAAGTGGTATGCATGGATTTTTGCGATTGCGACTATTTTTGCCTGTGGTGTGCTACTTCCGGGCGTTCAGTCTAACAGCATTGGTAATGCCGTTGAGACCGCATTTGGCACCGGCCCCATGATTGAAACGGCTATCGGTACCTTTAGCTTCGCCAAAATTTTCACCGGTACGGTCATTTCAATCATCCTTGGTTTCATTATCTTTGGTGGCGTGAAGCGTATTGCCAACTTCACTCAAATTGTTGTGCCATTTATGGCGCTGGCCTATATCATCATTGCCTTCGTCATCATTCTTCTAAATATTGGTGAAGTACCTGGCATTGTCAGTATGATCATTGGCGATGCCTTCACACCAATGGCTGGATTTGGTGCCGCGATTGGTTGGGGTGTAAAGCGTGGTGTTTACTCTAACGAAGCGGGCCAAGGTACAGGTCCACACGCTGCGGCAGCAGCTAACGTTGATCACCCAGCTCAACAAGGCCTAGTACAAGCGTTCTCAATTTACATTGATACGTTACTCGTCTGTTCTGCCACGGCATTTATGATCCTAATCACCGGCGCTTACAATGTGCACGGTAGCGGTGAAGAAGCCTTCCTGGTGCAAAATCTAGCGGCAACTGTTGGCGCTAATGGCCCTGCGTTTACTCAACTGGCGATTGAAAGCACCATGCCGGGCGTGGGTAAGTTGTTCATTGCATTTGCACTGTTCTTCTTCGCCTTTACAACGATTTTGGCGTATTACTACATTGCCGAAACCAACATTGCTTACATTCGCCGTACCTTTAAAGTAAGTGGGCTGATGTTTGTGTTGAAAATGGTGATCATGGCTTCCGTGTTCTACGGTACAGTGAAGGCCGCCAACCTTGCTTGGGCCATGGGTGATATTGGTGTTGGTCTAATGGCCTGGCTCAATATTGTCGGCATTGTGATCATTTTCTTTATGGGCAAACCCGCGCTTCTGGCGCTCAAAGATTATGAATCTCAGCAGAAAAAGGGCGTAAAAGATTACACGTTCAATCCTGTAGCTCTTGGCATTAAAGGGGCACATTATTGGGAAGGAAAGTATCAGCGACGTACTGGCAAAGCTGCGACGTCAGAAAGTGATGCCCCTAAAGACGTGAAGACTCAAACCCAGTCTTGAACATGCGTGAATAGCGATAACTTATCGCTACACTAAAAAGAAAAAGGGGGTAGCATTCGCTACCCCCTTTTATCATCCATCGTTCCCGAAATGAATGAATTCGAATTTATGCTGCTATTTCTTGCGTCGGTGCATCTTGTACAGACGCGACTGACTCAGCTGGTTTTTTCTCACCAATTGGCATTACAGTGCGGCCATACTCATTGTTGATGACTTGCGCCATAGCAAAGTAGATAGCGCTTGCACCACAGAAGATACCTTCGAAACCAGCAATAGTACCGATAAGCTCACTACCAGTGAAATCACGAGCCGCTAACAAGAAGAACAAAATAGTTAGCGAACCAAATACAACTTGCTTAGCCACTGGGTAGCACAAAGAGCCAATGAACATGAAACCAGTAAAGATACCCCATAACAACAGGTACCAACCCATAAAGCTCGCAGGACTTGCTGGTAGACCCATATATGGCATAACAATCAGACCAACCAGTGTTAACCAAAACAGCCCGTAAGAAGTAAAGGCTGTCGTACCGAAAGTATCACCACGCTTAAAGCACATCATACCCACAAGAACTTGGCTAAGACCGCCATAAAAGATGCCCATCGCAAGAATCATTGAATCGATTGGAAAGAATCCAGCATTATGGATATTCAAAAGAATGGTAGTCATACCAAAACCCATTAGACCTAACGGTGCTGGGTTTGCGAGTTTGTTCGACATGTAAAAGAGCCCTGTTTCAAATTTAGTGACAAAAGTTATAGGAAAATTTTAATCTATTTCTGTGATAAGCAGCAGATCTCTTATCTGCAATCTTAGATTGATAATTTGCAGTTATCATTTGGCACACTCGCATTTCAGCCACTATTGTTGTGAATTAACTCGCGTAACTTCATTTAATGGTTTGCTTTTACACAACAATCCACGCCCTCCTAAATAATCAAAATATCACTAGCTGATAAGCTAAACACTGCTCACTTTTTTATTTTCAACTTATTCTCAATCTAATGGCTAAGGAATCTCTGAACGCTAGGCAAAAAAAACCGGCCTAGGCCGGTTTTTTCTTACAGTTGAATGATTATTCCCATTCAATTGTTGCAGGTGGTTTACCCGAAATATCGTAAACAACACGTGAAATGCCGCTTACTTCGTTAATAATTCGGTTAGAAACCTTGCCTAAGAAGTCGTATGGAAGATGAGCCCAATGCGCTGTCATAAAATCAATGGTTTCTACAGCACGTAAAGACACAACCCAATCGTATTTACGACCATCGCCCATTACGCCAACAGAACGTACTGGTAGGAATACGGTAAAGGCTTGAGACACTTTGTTATAAAGGTCTGCTGCGTGCAGCTCTTCGATAAAGATCGCATCGGCGCGACGTAGCAAGTCACAGTATTCTTTCTTAATTTCACCAAGAACACGCACACCTAGACCTGGACCTGGGAATGGGTGACGATAAAGCATGTTGTAAGGAAGACCAAGCTCAAGACCGATCTTGCGCACTTCATCTTTAAATAGTTCACGCAACGGTTCTACTAGCCCCATTTCCATATCGTCTGGCAAACCGCCAACGTTATGGTGAGACTTGATCACGTGTGCCTTACCTGTTTTAGAGGCCGCTGATTCGATAACATCTGGATAGATGGTACCTTGCGCCAACCATTTCGCATTCGATAGCTTCTTAGACTCTTCATCGAAGATATCAACGAATACGTGACCAATGATCTTACGCTTGGCTTCTGGATCGCTCTCGCCTTCTAAAGCGGCTAAAAAGCGCTGCTCAGCTTCAACATGAATAATATTCAGTCCGAACTTGTCACCAAACATCTCCATCACTTGATCCGCTTCGTTTAAACGAAGTAGACCATTATCAACGAATACACAGGTCAGCTTATCACCAATCGCGCGGTGCGCTAGCATGGCTACTACCGATGAATCAACACCACCAGAAAGGCCAAGGATGACTTCATCATCGCCCACTTGCTCTTTAATTCGAGCAACAGCGTCTTCAATGATAGATTCTGAAGTCCAAAGCCCTTCACAACCACAAACGTTAAGAACAAAGTTCTCCAACATTTTTAGGCCATTTTTTGTGTGCGTCACTTCAGGGTGGAATTGAACACCGTAGTATTTTTTGTCTTCGTTTGCCATTGCCGCGTAAGGGCAAGTATCTGTTTGCGCGGTTTTAACAAAGTCAGATGGGATTTCAACAACTTTGTCACCGTGACTCATCCAAACATCTTGAGTGCTTTCAAGATCTTTAAACAGTGCAGACTCGCCAGTTACTTGTACTGCTGCATAGCCAAACTCGCGCTCATCAGAGCCTGCTACTTTGCCACCAAGCTGCTCCGCCATGGTTTGCATGCCGTAGCAAATACCAAATACAGGCACACCTGAATCGAACACATATTGAGGCGCACGCGGTGAGTTAGCTTCGGTCACGCTTTCAGGGCCACCAGAAAGAATAATACCGTCTGGGTTGAACTCGCGGATATCCGCTTCTTCGACATCCCAGCTCCAAAGTTCACAGTAGACACCGATTTCACGAATACGGCGCGCGACAAGTTGAGTATATTGAGAACCGAAATCTAGGATTAGAATTCGCTGGTCATGAATATTTTTCGTCATTTTAGGCAATCTTATAAGCTAAGTGTTGAAAACGGAGGCGAGTTTACTCGCCTCACATCTATGCTTCAAGGAAAAAAGCAAACGTTTACGTAAGAATTATTCTTACCAACGTTGAATTAACCTAAACGGTAGTTCGGTGCTTCTTTAGTAATCTGTACATCGTGTACATGAGATTCGTTTAAGCCCGCACCTGAGATACGTACAAATTCAGCTTTAGTACGCATATCTTCGATCGTTGCAGAGCCTGTAAGCCCCATGCTTGAACGAAGGCCACCCATTTGCTGGTGAACGATCTCTTTAAGGCGACCTTTATAAGCGATACGACCTTCAATACCTTCAGGAACAAGTTTGTCAGCGGCATTGTCAGTTTGGAAGTAACGGTCAGATGAACCTTGAGACATCGCGCCTAAAGAACCCATACCACGGTAAGCTTTGTAAGAACGGCCTTGATAAAGAATCACTTCGCCTGGTGCTTCTTCAGTACCAGCGAACATAGAACCAACCATCACGCAAGATGCGCCAGCCACAATCGCTTTACAGATATCGCCAGAGAAACGAATACCGCCATCAGCAATGACTGGAATACCGTGTTCATTAGCCACCGATGCTGCATCAGCAATCGCGGTAACTTGTGGTACACCTACGCCAGTAACAATACGAGTCGTACAGATTGAACCAGGGCCGATACCGACTTTAACTGCGCTCACACCCGCATCGATCAATGCTTGTGCACCAGCTGCTGTTGCCACGTTACCGCCAATAATTTCTAGATCAGGGTAAAGAGCACGAGTGTCGCGGATGCGTTGAAGTACACCTTCAGAGTGACCGTGTGAAGAATCGATCAGTAGTACGTCAACACCAGCTTCAACTAACGCTTTAACACGCTCTTCGTTGCCTGCACCAGCGCCAACGGCTGCACCTACGCGTAAACGACCTTGTGCATCTTTACATGCGTTAGGCTTACGCTCAGCTTTATGGAAGTCTTTCGCAGTAATCATGCCGGTTAGTTGGAATTCATCATTTACGACAAGGACTTTCTCAACACGGGCACGATGCATTTCTTCTTGTACGTCTTCACGTGATGCACCTTCTTTAATCGCGGCTAAGCGCGCTTTAGGTGTCATGACGACTTCAACTTTTTTGCTTAAATCAGTAACAAAACGAACATCACGACCAGTGATGATACCAACAAGCTCGTTTGTTTCTGTTACCACAGGGAAACCAGCAAAGCCATGTTTCTCAGTCAGTGCTTTAACGTCTGCAATGGTTGCTTCAGGGCGAACCGTTACAGGGTTAGTGACCACACCTGCTTCAAAGATTTTAACCAGACGAACTTGCTCAGCTTGTTGTTCGATAGACATGTTTTTATGAACGAAACCAATACCACCTTCTTGCGCTAGCGCAATCGCTAGGCGAGCTTCAGTCACTGTGTCCATGGACGCAGAGATCATCGGAATATTAAGATTGATATTCTTGGTCAACCGAGTGCGAAGATCGGCTGTATTCGGGAGAACGGTGGAGTGTGCTGGAACGAGTAAAACGTCATCGAACGTCAGCGCTTCTTTGGCAATTCTTAGCATTTGCAATATCTCACAACAGAGGAGTTTAAGGAATTAACCCGCCCTTATCGTTTCGCATAATAAGGGGTTTGGGCTAGATATTGCGGTGGGATTATACGCTGCGCGTAATCGCTTGGCTACTCATTTTTCCATTTTTTATTTGCATTATAGGCCTTGATATGTATTATGTTGTCGCTAATTTCCATACTCACGTCTTAGAGATTAGCTGTGTCCCTTTCTCCACGTTCCGTATCGAATTCCTCTGTGAAAAATCAGAACATTTTTACTGTTTCTCGCCTCAATGCAGAAGTGCGCTTATTGCTTGAAAATGAAATGGGTATTGTCTGGTTAGTTGGTGAAATTTCTAACTTTTCCTCTCCGGTTTCAGGCCATTGGTACCTCACGCTTAAAGACGCGCGCGCACAAGTTAAATGCGCGATGTTTAAAGGCAGTAATCGCCATGTCTCGTTTAAACCCGTCAATGGTAACCAAGTATTAGTTAAAGCGCGCTTATCGTTATACGAACCACGTGGTGACTATCAACTTATCATCGAGTCGATGCAACCAGAAGGGGATGGTCGTCTACAGCAAGAGTTTGAAAAACTGAAGATGTCATTGGCCGCAGAAGGGCTCTTTGCGCAGTCATTAAAACACCCACTTCCTGCCCACCCTAAACGTGTGGGAGTCATTACCTCTAAGACTGGTGCGGCACTTTACGATATCTTAGACGTTCTCAAACGCCGTGATCCTAGTTTGCCCGTCGTCGTTTACCCGACAACCGTTCAAGGAGAACATGCCGCGATTGAAATCGCACAAGCGATAGGACGCGCGAATAGCCGAAATGAATGTGACGTACTGATCGTCGGTCGTGGCGGCGGCTCTTTAGAGGATCTATGGTGCTTTAATCACGAAATCGTCGCACGAACCATCGCCGCGAGTCAGATCCCAATCATTAGCGCGGTAGGTCACGAAATTGATGTCACCATCGCCGACTATGTTGCTGACGTTCGTGCGCCGACCCCAAGTGCCGCAGCTGAGTTAGTCAGCAATGACACCTCGCATAAAAAGCAATCGCTAACCACAAAAGTACAGCAACTGCACAATGTATTCAGAGTGTACCTTGCTGAGCGAAAGCATCAGCTACAACACAATATTCAGGCCTTAAACGCCTTGCACCCTAAGCATCAACTTCAGCGACAACATCAGCGACTCGACGAAGCCGAATATCGATTAACTGCTGCTATCCGTCGGCGCTTGTCACAAGAAACGATGCGCCTAAAAGCAAAAGAACATCGCTTAGCACTAAATTCTCCGGTCAAAAAACTAAGTGAACAGCAATTTTTACTGCAACAAAGTGAGCAACGTTTAAAGCAAGCGATGCAGCGTCAACTCGTTCAGCTTCGCCATCAGTATACGCTCAGTGTAGAAAAGCTAGACACAGTAAGTCCACTGGCAACATTAAAACGCGGCTATTCAATTACCCAAGACTCGCAGGGCAATGTCATTACATCTGCCTCGCAAGTGGAAGTAGGTAAGACAATAACGACTAAACTCGATAAAGGCTCGATTGAAGCCACGGTTACAACAATCACTACCGGTTAGATCAGCTAGCACAAATCCACATCAATTAGAGCACAGACAGAGCCCTGTAATAACGCGATTACTGGGCTCTGTTTATCTGTTTATTAAGACAGTCCTAACAATTGAAATTCAATCTTTACTCTTGATTTAGACTTCAATTCGTTACAACTATGGCAAAAGTAGCTAGCTGACCCACACGCCTGCAGCTTTTCCAACAGGGCAGAACAATCTGGGCAAAACGCCACTTTTCTATAATGCTTGCTACATGATGAACAGTAATATTGTCCATCCCAAGTAAGAGCCGAATGACAACTCGGACATGGATTTTCTTGGCCTTGCATGCCATCTCCTTAATCAATCAATATGATGAGTACAAAGTTACAGTGAATTTAGGAGCGCTTCACTCAGCACGATCTTAATGACTTTAGTGCGAGAGTTTTTTGATCTTGATGCCCTATCGCTTTATCACCCAAACTTGCCTCTCTATCAGCTCAGGTAAATGTGCCGATACTTTGACGTTCTTTACCCTCGACACTACTCTAAATAGGTATTAAAAGTATCACTTATCACTCGACACCCTAGCGATGCTTTTCACGATCTTATCTCGATCCTACCCAAAAGCTATGTTGATCAGCGATCTGCTACAAAAAGAACATTTATATAACCACACACCGAAAGCATAAGTTACATATCCTGCATTTGGACTGCAAGCAGATTAATCAACTTAATTACACCCCACATTCAACCACTTTATAGAATTTAATAAAAAGATCATTTCTAGCATTAGTGGATTACATAGGTATGCATACGTATATAAGTTGATTCTATTGTTTCAAGCTTAATCTGTGTCTTTGAAATTGAAGATGTGGATGTCACATGCGTGCCACCACAAGGCATAACCACAAGTGCGTCACACTTATTCCAATGCCAAAATCGAGAACTGGTCAAATAAGGGCCCTCGAGTTGCATCTGGATCGGCGATGGTTGAGATAACCAGTGCGTTAGCAATGTATTCACGGCCGACTCTATTTCTACAATGTCTGAAAGCACATCTGCCGTATTCAAACCACGCTTCTTTAATGTTTTACCCAAGCGATATAGATCCACACACCTATCAGGAAGAACCTCACTTTGTTCTTGTGCGTAGCTATTGAAATCATAGTGCCCTAACCCATCAATTCGATCCGCGACTTTTCTCCAATATTTATCAGCCAACACTTTATTTAGTGCTAAAGAAGCAATATGACCAGCACTATGCCCACGACTCAGGCTCGCTTGATAATCGGCATCAATCTCTAACGTGACGGTTTGTCCTTGTGTCAGCGCTAACCTTTGAGAGAGGCGATGAACCACAACAAACACCCAACCTTCCGTATCACGCTTTACGGGTATCGCTTCAGCGACATAAAGCTCACTCGTCGCTAACTCTATTGCACCAACCAAACAATCACTCACGTCCATACGATTGCCATCGATGGTCATCCAACCACGATCGGCTGGATGGTCGGGCCATATGTGACTAACAGGATGAAACGGCGTACTTTCAACCACCACATCCGTATACTCTTGACCCTCTACTCGCAATTGAACGACGCTTTCAAGCGTAGTCATGTCATGGCAAAAAAAGGTTTTCGTTGCTGTAATCATATTTTAGCTTCCCTTAAACTAAAAAAACGCCCACTGATAATCAGCGGGCGTCTCTATTTTTTCTTACGCTTTATTTCTTAGTACGACCTTTCATCATGGTCATTAAGCGTTTGTGTTTTCGCTCTTGCGACAACGTCATCTTGTTCGACTTACCTTCAAATGGGTTCTCGCTGTTTTGGAATTGAATCCTAATCGGCGTCCCCATAATCTCTAAGGCACGACGATAGTAATTCATCAAGAAGCGCTTGTAAGAGTCTGGTAGTTCTTTCACTTGGTTACCATGAACGATAACGATTGGTGGGTTATAGCCACCAGCATGCGCGTATTTAAGCTTAACACGTCGACCACGAACCATTGGTGGTTGGTGATCATCCGTTGCCATCTTCATAATACGAGTAAGTACAGAAGTACCCACACGTGTTGTCGCTGACTTATACGCTTCTTGTACCGATTCAAATAAGTGACCGACACCTGTACCATGCAATGCAGAAATGAAGTGAATACGAGCAAAGTCAACGAAACCTAAGCGGCGATCGAGTTCTTTTTTAACATGCTCTTTAACATCGTTATCCAAGCCATCCCATTTATTGACGGCGATAACGATAGAGCGTCCCGCATTCAATGCAAAGCCAAGTAAGCTAAGATCTTGATCTGAGATATTTTCACGCGCATCAATAACCAATAATACAACGTTGGCATCCTCTACGGCTTTAAGTGTCTTCACCACAGAGAATTTTTCAACGGTCTCATTAATACGACGACGACGACGAACACCCGCAGTATCGATCAATACATATTCGCGCTCATCACGTTGCATTGGGATATAGATAGAGTCACGAGTCGTGCCTGGCATATCGTAAACAACCACACGCTCTTCACCAAGAATACGGTTGGTCAACGTTGATTTACCAACGTTAGGGCGACCAATAATCGCTAACTTGATTGGCTGATCTTGCAGACGCTGAAACTCTTTCTCCGCTTCTTCTTCCGTGTATTCCAGTTGCTCTTCTTCTTCATCTTCAAAATCAGTCAGATCTTCAATCTCACCATTTTCTTTTTCAAGAGCTTCCGCAAAAGGATTTAACGCACGGTCAATCAGCACGGATACACCACGACCGTGAGCCGCTGCGATTTGATACATGTCATCAACGCCAAGCTTCCAGAATTCAGCACTGGCAACATCGGCATCAATACCATCAACCTTGTTAACTACTAAGATCGCTGGTTTTTCAATCTTACGTAAATGTTGAGCGATTGCTTCATCTGATGGTGTGAGACCGGCGCGGCCATCAACCATAAACAGCACGACATCAGCCTCATCGATGGCGGCTAATGACTGCTCTGCCATTTTTGTTTCAACACCTTCTTCAGTGCCATCAATACCACCAGTATCGATCACAATGAATTCATGCTCACCTAGCTTCGCCTGACCGTATTTACGGTCTCGAGTCAGTCCAGGAAAATCTGCAACCAACGCATCACGAGTGCGAGTTAGCCTGTTAAACAGGGTCGACTTACCTACGTTTGGGCGTCCCACTAGGGCAACAACAGGTACCATAATAACCTCTATACTTATCTTGTTATGTGGTTATAGGTAAAATTCGAGCTTTCCTATAACCACACCATTATCCATCTGTCCGCGTACGAAAAGATCCTTTTGCTTCGCAGCAATAAAATGGCTCCTAACTGAAATCAGCAAGGAGCCTTATGTGAATTATATCACGATTTTTTATTTGATCGTCAGTTTCTTTATTTCACCGTCACGATTCACGATGATGTAACCACCTGGCACCATGGTTGGACCAACCGACAAACCACTTTCATTCGTCATTTGCTGAGAAACAAAATATCCCGTCTCTCTATCTAGCCAATGCAGGTAACCTAGGCTATCTCCAACAACCACAAAACCATCTACAATCACAGGTGCGGTCAACAAACGGTTCTCTAACAGTTTGTTTTCCCATAGTTCTGTGCCACTTCGAGCATCGACAGCCACGATATGATCATTATCGGTAATGAGATATAAAGTACGACTGTCCGTTGCCATGTCCGTTGCAGAAGAGTAGTTACGCTTCCAGATTGGGTTACCCGAACGTAAGTCTATCGCAATCAATTGACCATTAAAGCCAATCGTATATAACGTGCCGCCAAGAATAATCGGCGATGCGTCCACATCTACCAAACGATCAATTTCGGTCGCCCCTTTTGGTGTGCCCACAGGTTGCTGCCAAATCAACTGACCACGCTCTACGATAGCAGCGGCGAGACGTCCGTTTGCCGTTCCCCAGAACACGCCACCAGAAATGGCCGCTGGTGCACTATCACCACGTAACGTTAAGTTTGGAACGTCTGTGCTAATCGCCCAACGTTCTTCACCATTACTTTGCTCTAGCGCGACCAATAAGCCTTGGCTTGTGTGCACCATGATGAGGTTGGCATCCGCAACGGGTTTCGCCAACACTTCACCGTTCACCTCAGCACGCCATACGACTTCACCCGTTTCGACATCCAAAGCGATAACTTCACCGTTTTCGCTACCGATATAGAGTTTTTGATAAGCCGTTGCAATGCCGCCAGACAAACGAGCTGAGTCATCCTCTTCTAGGTCAACTTGCCAGAGTGTATTACCACTTTCAGGATCGTACGCTTTTACGACACCATCTCGACTGGCAACAAACAATTTATCATAGGCATACGCTGGCGACAGCTTGGAAAAAAATTGCCCTATGCCGCTACCAATACTTGATGACCATTCGGTTGCAGGTGAAAACTCACTGTCAACGACTGGCAATGGTGCCATGATGACCGTATCTTCTTCACTCGAACAACCAGCCAGCACGCCCAGCACCGAAATAGAAAGTAAAACCTTCTTAACGAATCTATTCATCGGCTAGCCCTTACTTGGCAAGATCATCCAGCTTAATTTGCAACGCTTGGCTGGCATCTTGCGCTTGTTGCGCTTCAGTATACGCAGAATATGCCACATCACGTTCACCGGCTTTAATAGCAATGTCACCACGAAGCTCAGCAACTCGACCCGCCCACGCTTCATCGGTGATTTTATCAAGTTCCGCTCTCGCGCCGTCGATATTCTCTTGCTCTGCCATAATTCGTGCAATACGGTAAGTCACTAACGGAGAAACCGCTGCATCTTTGGTATTCGCTTGTGCCCACTGAAGTTGTGTTAGTGCTTGGTCAAGCTCACCAGCTTCAACTTGAGCTTTTGCCAACTGCAGTGCCGCTAATACTGAATATTCCGTCGCCTTGCTTGTATCGATAAAGCTTTGAACTTCAGCACCCGCTTCAACACCTTGTGCTGCGATCGCTTCAACGACGCTGGTATATTGTTCAGACGCTGCTTCTTGAGCTTGAATCGCTGAATCTTGGTAAAAACGCCAACCGAACAAGCCACCTAAACCAACGACAACACCCAATACAACGGCCTTGCCGTTTTCTTGCCACCAATCTTTGATCGCTTCTACTTGTTGCTCTTCAGAATCGTAGAGTTCCACTTCCTGTCCTCTTAAAAATAATATCGTCACTGTCTAATAAAGAGGTCGTTACCCACCACCTCTTCTTCGTTACCAAGACAGGATTTAAATAATATCTGCTAATTTAGCGGTTAACTCATTTAGCGCAACAGTTTCCTGCGTGCCACCTTGCAAATCTTTGACCACGACCGTGTTCTCAGCCACTTCATTTTCGCCAAGCACTAGTGCGTAAACCGCACCCACTTTATCTGCACGTTTAAATTGTTTCTTAAAGTTACCGCCACCAAAGTGATTCATCACTCGAATACCAGGCATCGCTTCACGTAACTGCTCAGCTAATTTCACGCCTGCAATCATGGTGCCTTCACCTGACGTCACGACGTATGCATCAACACTACGGCGTACTTCAGTCAGCTCTAATGTTTCCATCATCAGTACAAGGCGTTCTAGGCCCATAGCAAAGCCAACTGCAGGCATTGCTTTACCGCCAAGTTGCTCTACAAGACCATCGTAACGTCCACCGCCACAAACGGTGCCTTGCGCACCCAAGCTGTCTGTAATCCACTCGAAAACGGTACGGTTATAGTAATCTAAACCACGAACTAAACGTTGGTTGACCGTATACGCTATACCCGCCGCATCTAATAGTTCACACAGACCTGAGAAATGCGCTTTAGACTCCTCGTCTAAGTAATCCGCCAGTTCCGGTGCATCGACTAAAATCGCTTGAACGTCTTGATTCTTACTATCAAGTACGCGCAATGGGTTAGTATGCATACGACGCTTGCTGTCTTCATCCAGCACGTCGATATGCTGCTCTAAGTGGGCTATCAACGCGGTACGATAGTTGGCACGCGCTTCCAGTGAACCGATAGAGTTAAGTTCTAAACGAACATGTTCATGGATACCTAGCTCACGCCATAAACGCGCTGTCATCATGATCAATTCAGCATCGACATCAGGGCCATCAAGACCAAACACTTCAACACCACATTGGTGGAATTGACGGTAACGACCTTTCTGAGGGCGTTCATGACGGAACATAGGGCCCATGTACCATAAACGCTGCTCTTGGTTATAGAGCAAGCCATTTTCAATCCCTGCACGTACACAGCCAGCTGTCCCTTCTGGACGCAGTGTCAGGCTATCGCCATTACGGTCCTCAAAGGTGTACATTTCTTTTTCTACCACGTCGGTGACTTCACCAATCGCACGGCGGAATAAGTTTGTCATCTCAACAATTGGCATGCGGACTTCATTATAGCCGTATGCACTGACAACTTGTTTAACCGTATTCTCTACTTTTTGCCAAAGAGGAGATTGTGTAGGAAGGCAGTCATTCATGCCTCGTATTGCTTGTATAGTTTTTGCCACAGTTAAATACCGTTATCGTTGAGATTATTTGTCGTCTATCTGACTAATATTGATTCGATTGTTTTCATCTAAAATTGAGGCTTTCGCGCGAATTTTAGCTTCTAACTTACTAATAAGATCATCGTTGTCTAAGCGCTCTTTTTGACGTTTACCATCTTCGTAAAAAGCACTTTTTTTATTACTGCCTGCTAACCCTAAGTGAGATACTTCCGCTTCGCCTGGACCATTCACTACGCACCCAATGATCGAAACATCCATTGGTGTAATGATATCTTCTAGGCGCTGCTCCAGTGCATTCACGGTGCCAATAACGTCGAATTCTTGGCGAGAGCAACTTGGGCAGGCAATGAAGTTAATACCGCGAGAGCGAATTCGCAGGGATTTAAGAATATCAAAGCCAACTTTAATTTCTTCTACCGGATCGGCCGCTAACGAAATTCGCAGCGTGTCACCGATACCTTCAGCTAACAGCATGCCTAGACCAACAGAAGATTTCACCGCACCTGCTCGTGCGCCACCCGCTTCGGTAATGCCTAAGTGCAAAGGCTGATCAATTTTCTTTGCTAGCAATCGGTAAGAATCAACCGCAAGAAAAACATCGGATGCTTTTACGCTGATCTTGAATTGATCAAAGTTCAGGCGATCTAAAATATCCACGTGACGCATAGCAGACTCCACCAACGCTTCAGGTGTTGGTTCGCCATACTTCATTTGAATGTCTTTTTCTAACGATCCGCCATTCACACCAATTCGAATAGGAATATTATTATCTCGAGCACAGTCGACCACGGAGCGAATACGTGCTTCGTTACCAATGTTACCGGGGTTAATACGCAAGCAATCTACACCATATTCAGCCACCTTTAAGGCAATCCGATAATCAAAATGAATATCGGCAACTAATGGAATCGAAACTTGCTTCTTAATTTCTCGAAAGGCTTCTGCAGCGTCCATCGTTGGAACAGAAACGCGGACAATATCTGCCCCGACATTTTCCAACGCTCGGATCTGAGCAACCGTCGCTTGCACGTCGGTTGTACGCGTGTTTGTCATGGATTGAACGGCGATTGGTGCGCCGTCACCGATAGGTACATCACCCACATAAATACGCGTAGATGGGCGACGTTTAATTGGAGATTCGTGATGCATATTGAGTTCTAAGGTAAGGTGAATCGAGCTACTTTGCCTGAAGTATACCCAGAAAGGTCAACAGGTTCACTCGCAAATGTCATAGAAACCTTCTCTGGAGCACCTAAGATGATTTTAAATGGTGCTTTACCATTCACATCAACCAGCTCTCCCGGCTTCTTGATTCCTGTCGTCACGGTTTTTCCATTGGCATCTTTAACTTGGATCCAACAATCACCTTTAAACGACATAGTTAAATTGGTTAATCCGTTTTCAGCTGTTTTTTTTTCTTTCACTTGTGCCGTGGTCGACTCTTTTACGTCGGCGTCCGTTGCGACCGAATCATCGGCTGTAACAACGGCATCCACGACAGTTTCTGATTGCTCTTGTGCCGCTTCCGTCTCCGAACTTTCTAGTACAGCGGAAACATCCAACGTTTTGACTTGCTCGGTAGCCTCAGCGGGCAAGGTATCAAACGTCGTATCTTGTGCAGAATGAGCATCAAGCTCTGTCTCTGCTACTTCCACAGCGGGTTCACTGGTATCCGCGATTTCAGATAAGGTGTCTTTTTGTTGGTTTTGTAGCCACCAAACCGATGAAATTCCGATAATGACAGCAAAAATGCCCCACGTGAGTTTCATGATTCGGCTATCGTGTTTTTCTTTGTTGGTTTTCTGCGAGAAGCTTTGCATCTCTTGTTCACTGTGCTGAGCTTCACCATGATGATCAATCGCACCCAGTACTTCTTTTTCTGCTACACCTACCGCTTTGGCATATGAACGAAGGTAACCTCGGGTAAACGTTGCGACCAGCTCACCATCAAACTCATTGGATTCTATTTTTTGAATGATGGCCACTCGCAAACGAAGTCGATCAGCAATCTGCTTTTGAGTCAGCCCTAATGCTTCTCGCTTTTGCTTTAAAATGGTTCCAGCTAAGACAACGTCTTTTTCTTCTAGGACACGCTCTGTGCTTTGATTGCTATCTGTACTCATTAATTCTGTACTTCTTATGGTTGTGACCGAGATTCACACACGCTTATTTCATTTTATTTATCGGTGTTTATTTGTCATCAGTCTAGTAAATCGTATGCACTAACTGTATATACAGACTAGTCCCTAATGGTGGTCATCGTCGACACGACATCCGTTGCTAAATCGTCGACATTAACGTGCGTTCGCACACTAAGAATTTTTCTCAATATCTGAGATTTACCATCTCTAATGCCCCATGATAGTCGATTCTATTCATGAGTTAAAATAACCAATCGTAAATCAATGCGAATACTGGCTATTTTGATTAAAAAATAACAATACTTACCTTGATCAGGCGACGCTTTGAACTATTTGATTAATAAAAACAATATTTGTTCCCTAATAGCAAAAATATTTGTATAGCTTTGTGGCAGCGATCGGATAATTTCGTCAGATTATTCTCTAAACACTAAGTACAAAAAAGCCAAGTCGAAACTTGGCTTTAGAATATAGAGCGTTACAGCGTTTTAACAGGTATCGCTTCTGCGCCTTTTTGAGTCATTTGTTTAGTCCGTTTGGTACGGTCAATCACATCACCCACGAGCTGACCACAAGCGGCGTCAATATCATCACCACGTGTTTTTCGAACCGTAACCGTGTAATCATATTGCATCAAGGTTTTCATGAAGCGATCGATTCGTGAATTACTTGGTTTCTTGTAAGGCGAACCCGGGTATGGGTTAAATGGAATCAAGTTAATCTTAGCTGGCGTGTCTTTAAGTAACTCCGCTAACTCACGCGCATGATCCATATCATCGTTGACGTGATCAAGTAACACATACTCAACGGTAACTCGGCCGCGGTTTGCATTTGATGAAGCGATATAACGTTGAACTGACGCTAAGAAGTCTTGGATATCCCAACGGTCATTGATTGGCATGATTTCGCTACGTAGCTTATCATTTGGAGCATGCAGTGAAATGGCCAATGCAACATCAATGTTACCCGTCATTTGATCAAGTCCAGAAACCACGCCCGAAGTCGAGACGGTAATACGTCGCTTTGATAACCCAAAACCCAAATCGTCAAGCATTAGCTCTAGTGCGGGTAGCAAGTTTTTCATGTTAAGAAGTGGCTCACCCATTCCCATCATCACGACGTTAGTGATAGGACGACGACCGGTTTCTTTTTGTAAGCCAATTTCTCTTGCAGCACGCCAAACTTGTCCAATAATCTCAGACACTTTTAGGTTACGGTTGAAACCTTGTTGGGCAGTAGAACAGAACTTACACTCAAGTGCGCACCCTACTTGGGATGACACACACAATGTGGCACGATCTTCGTCCGGAATATAAACCGTTTCAACATCTTGATCACCCACTCGCATCGCCCACTTAATAGTGCCATCCGATGAATGTTGAGCTTCAGAAACGGTCGGAGCTTTGATTTCTGCCACTCTCAACAACTTCTCACGAAGTTTTTTGTTGATGTTGTTCATTTTCTCAAAGTCATCACAACCGAAATGGTAGATCCACTTCATTACCTGATCAGCACGAAAGGCTTTTTCGCCGAGCTCTTCTTGAAAAAACTTACGCAAGCCCTTGCGATCAAAATCGAGTAGATTGACTTTTTGTACGGTCATGTTGCCTCTTAAATGACGAAGATTCTGTTAAGGGCGCGAATTGTACAGCCTTTAGGCTCCTGCAACAAGCGCAACAAAACCCTAAAATAATAAGGCTTTCATTTATAAGTGAACATTTTTTATACAAGCCACTACACAGACAATAAAAAAGGAGGCGACTGCCTCCTTCCTATTATGCCCTTAATTAACGAGGGCAGATTTCTGACTCTGGAAAGAAAAATTCAATTTCTCGAGCCGCTGACTCTGGGCTATCTGAACCATGAACCGAATTATAACGCATGCTTAGAGCGTAATCGGCACGTATCGTACCGCAAGCTGCTTCTTCTGGGTTGGTCTTACCCATCAACTCACGGTAACGACTGATCGCATCTTCCCCTTCCAACACTTGAACCATAATCGGTCCTGATGTCATGAATTCACGTAGCGCCGGGAAAAAAGGTTTACCGTCATGCTCGGCATAAAAACCTTTCGCTTGCTCATCCGTTAAGCGAACCATTTTTGCCGCTACGATACGCAAACCTGCTTTCTCTATTCTGTGGTAGATTTCACCGATAAGGTTACGCTCAACAGCATCGGGTTTAACGATTGAAAATGTTCTTTCTAGGGTCATCGTTCTTCCTTTCAGTTTTTGTTATCTATTGCTTTTTATTCGCAATTTGTTGGCCTATGCCACTATTTTTTAGCTTGCTCTACTAGTAATCGAGCTAAGGTACGTGTTCCCATACCTGTCGCACCTGCAGCCCACTTGTCTGAAGCAGACTTACGGTATGTGCCTGCACAATCAAAATGCAACCAGCCTTTTTTATAGTCTTCAACAAAGTAAGACAAGAAAGCGGCTGCCGTGCTAGCACCAGGAGAATAATCCCCACTACTTATATTAGAAAGATCGGCAAAGTTTGATGGCAACATATTGCGATGAAAATCGGCAAGTGGCAGTGGCCAAAGCCCTTCTTTCTCTTGATTAGCATTCGTCAGAGCTTGATGAGTCAATTCATCATCAAACGACATAATCGCGTGGTAGTCATTACCAAGCGCATTCTTCGCAGCACCGGTTAATGTTGCACAGTCGATGATCATTTCTGGGTTTTGCTCGCTCGCAAAAATCAGACCATCGGCAAGGACCAAACGCCCTTCAGCATCGGTATTCATGATCTCTACCGTTTTGCCGTTCTTATAGGTAATGACGTCGCCAAGCTTTAATGCTCTGCCTGACACCATGTTTTCAGCGCAACAAAGAATAAGCTTCACTCGCTTGTTTAGGCCACGAAGAATCGCTAAGCCTAACCCGCCAGTAATGGTCGCTGCCCCACCCATGTCGGCCTTCATTGCCGTCATGAAGTTTGATGCTTTCAAACTATAACCACCGGAGTCAAATGTAATCCCTTTACCGACTAAACAAGCAAACACTGGCGCTTCAGGATCCCCAGTCGGGTTAAAATCCAGTTGCAACATGGCAGAAGTACGAGCAGAGCCTCGGCCAACAGCAAAAATGCCCGTCCAGCCTTCAGTCAACAAATCTTTATCTTTAACAATGCGATAAGTAACATGCTCTGGCGCTGTGGACTTGATGAATTCCGCCGCCATTGTGGCAAGCTGGCGAGGTGCCACTTCTTCCGCACTTTTATTAATAATATCGCGCGTCCAGTCAGCGGCTTTAATACGAGCATTCAACTCATGAGTATCGGCTTCGCTTAGCGTGGGAAGCGCCACTGATGTGGTTTTCTTCGGGTTGCGATAGCCTTGGTAAAACGCCCACGTCGCTTCTAAATCCCAGTTATCACCCTGTAGACTCGCGCATGTGATGCCTTGTGAGTCTAATTTTCGAGCCGCTCTTTGAATAACATCTAAATCTAGATTTTCGGCGAGATGAATTGTCGTGCCTGATTCTGAATAAGAGAGTGTCGCCCCCTCTCCCCATTGTGATGGTGCAACTTCTTGGCTCAGAAATACCGACAGTGCATTAGACATGGTTTCTCCTTGTCTGGTCCATTATATGTTTCGTCGTATTTGTAATTATCAAGATGTTAGCATTATGTAGAGTCAATACCAATGACATGCCTATCTGAATTAATAACAATGTAACAACTGAATACAAAAAAACGGGCCATAGGCCCGTTTTCATTACAATACGTTAGATAATCGACTTACTCGAACTCATCCATCCAGCATAAGATGACCGCTTCCAAAATTTTTTCATTAGAGCGATTTGGTTCATCATCAAACTCTTCTAAATCAAGGATCCACTGATGCAAATCGGTGAAACGCACCGTTTTAGGATCCGTGTCTGGAAACTTGTCACACAACTCAATGGCGATATCACGTGAATCCGTCCATGTTAAACTCATAAGCTCTCCTTAGCAGACGCTTTAATGATCTTCTGATGCGTGATTAAGGGTATATTTAGGGATCTCTACAACCAAATCTTCATTCATCACTTTTGCTTGGCAGCCTAAACGTGATTCAGGCTCAAGACCCCATGCTTTATCAAGCATGTCATCTTCTAACTCATCACTTTCGTCTAGAGAATCAAAACCTTCACGTACGACGATGTGACAAGTGGTACACGCACATGATTTTTCACAAGCGTGCTCAATTCCGATACCATTTTTGAGTGCAACGTCTAATACCGTTTCACCTGGGTTCGCTTCTAAAACCGCACCGTCTGGACAGAGGTCCTCGTGAGGTAATACAACAATTTTTGGCATGACTACTTGGTCCTTACTTTTAAATATTGTCAACTGACTGGCCAGCTAATGCTTCTCTGATGGACTTATCCATGCGACGAGAGGCAAAATCTTGGCTTGCTTTATCAGTGTCTTTAATACCTTGTTCAATGGCGTCAGCGTTGTCACCATTGCGTAACTGAATCAACGCTTCGATCGCGCTGACTAGCGATTGTTTACCGGCATCATCCAATAACTCATCACCGTCGGCTTGCATTGCTGCGACTAACCCTTCTATCACGCGATCCGCTTCAACACGTTGCTCTGCTAACGCTCGCGCTAACATGTCTTCTTTCGCAAACGTCATCGAGTCTTTCAGCATGTTTGTGACTTCATCATCACTTAAGCCGTAAGATGGTTTCACCTGAATTTCAGATTGCACTCCGGTGCTTTTTTCCATCGCGGTTACTGAGAGTAAACCGTCGGCGTCAACTTGGTAAGTCACACGAATATGCGCCGCACCCGCCGTCATTGGAGGAATGCCCTTTAAAGAAAAACGAGCCAAGGAACGGCAATCGTCTATCAACTCGCGTTCGCCTTGAACGATGTGTACCGACATCGCCGTTTGACCATCTTTAAACGTGGTAAACTCTTGTGCACGAGCGACTGGAATTGTGGTGTTACGAGGTACGATCTTCTCAACCAGCCCACCCATGGTTTCAATGCCAAGAGACAATGGAATCACGTCGAGAAGCAGCATTTCTGAATCCGGTTTGTTACCCGCTAGAATATCCGCTTGAATCGCAGCACCAATTGCCACGACTTCATCTGGATTGATCGATGTTAATGGTGTTTTGCCAAAGAATTCACCTACCATTTCACGAACCAGTGGCGTGCGGGTAGATCCACCGACCATCACGGTTTCAAGAACGTGTTCAGCATCGACTTCTGCATCACGTAACGCGCGACGGCATGACATAAGCGTTTTCTTTAATAAAGGACGAACGATGTCATTAAATGTTGAACGCGTGAGTTCACCTTGCCAGCCAAGTACAGAAACTGAGGTACTTTCTGCGTCACTTAAATCTATCTTTGCTTGAGTCGCTGCGTCAAGAAGCTCACGTTGCTGTGCCGTCGTCAGCTCAGTGAGTCCAATTAGTGCTTGGAAGTGATCGGCAATAAGATGATCAAAGTCATCGCCACCAAGCGCAGAATCACCGCCCGTTGCTAATACTTCAAATACGCCTTTTGATAAGCGTAAAATAGAGATATCAAATGTGCCACCACCTAAGTCGTAAACCGCAATCACACCTTCTTGACCACTATCTAAGCCATACGCAATGGCTGCTGCGGTAGGTTCATTGAGTAAACGAAGTACATGCAATCCTGCTAGATTAGCGGCATCTTTTGTCCCGACACGCTGCGCATCATCAAAATACGCAGGCACAGTAATAACCACACCAGCTAACTCCCCCCCTAGCGAGGCCTGAGCACGTTCAGCGAGTGTTTTCAGAATATCAGCAGACACTTGGATTGGGTTTTTGTCCCCAGCAGCCGTTTGCAGTACCGGCAATCCATTTGCACTTTCAGACAGTCGATAAGGCAATGAAGGATAGCGAGCTTTAACATCAGCTAAAGAACGGCCAAGTAATCGCTTCACCGACACGATGGTATTCTCAGGATCTTGGGATGCATTATTTCTTGCATCCCAACCAATGGTCACCTGTTCTTGTGAATAGTGGACGGCAGAGGGTAAGATTTTTTTACCTCTAGAATCCGCGAGCGTTGCCGCTTCGCCACTTCTTACGCTAGCAACCAGTGAGTTAGTTGTCCCTAAATCAATTCCTGCTGCCAGTTTGTGTTCGTGTGGTGCAGAACTTTGTCCCGGCTCTGCGATTTGAAGTAATGCCATTCAAATATCCTTGGAGGCTGTCATTAGCCAAGCAATTTTTCTTCTAACTGTTCGATTTCGTTTTTAAGCTTGGCGATAAATTTGAGTTTTCGAACGCTGTCAGCAGCGCTATCCCAACGAGCCTGTTCCAACTCATGAGTTAACTCGGTTAGATGCTCGCTAAACATTTTGCTTACCTGACGTTCAAAGTCAAAAAGTTCTTCTTCTGCATTCGCTGAGCTTGCTACGTCTTCGAGAGTTTCTCGAAGTTCCATTTGTTCCATAAGAAACATAGGATCTTGAAGGGTTTTATGCTCGCTGCGAATATCGATACCATTTTCGGCAAGTAAGTATTCTGCTCGTGAAATAGGACGTCGCAATACTTCGTATGCATCGTTAATCTGTGCTGCTTTTTGCACCGCTAATAATCGATCGCGCTCAGAAGCGGAGGCAAAATTATCAGGATGAAAACGCTTTTGAAGCTCAAGAAACTGAGAAGAAAGAAGGCTACCGTCCAGAGGAAACTGAACAGGTAGCCCAAAAAGTTCAAAATGATTCATATCGTATGACTCGTATTATTGGAGCTCAGATAACTGAGCTCCTTATCGGTTAAACATTAAAGCTTTCACCACAACCACACTCGCCTTTCGCGTTAGGGTTGTTGAATTCAAAACCTTCGTTTAAACCTTCTTTTACGTAATCCAATTCTGTTCCATCTAGATAGACAAGGCTTTTAGCATCAATGATGACTTTTACACCAGCGTGTTCAAATACCTCATCACCATCGTCTAGATCATCAACGAACTCAAGTACGTACGCCATTCCTGAACACCCAGTGGTTTTCACACCTAAGCGTAAACCAAGGCCTTTACCACGGTTATCTAGAAATGTTTTTACGCGACTTGCTGCTGCGTCTGTCATGGAGATGGCCATACTACAACCTTATCTTTTAATCTATTGAATCAATTCTTTAGGTATTAACCTAGGATTTAGTCGTGCTTTTTCTTGTAATCAGCAACGGCAGCTTTAATTGCATCTTCTGCAAGGATAGAACAGTGCACCTTGACGGGTGGCAACTCTAACTCATCTGCAATCTCTGAGTTCTTAATTGCTGCGGCTTCATCCACTGACTTGCCTTTCACCCACTCTGTTACAAGTGAACTCGACGCAATAGCTGAACCACAACCATAGGTTTTAAATTTCGCATCTTCGATAATACCTTCTGGTGTTACCTTGATTTGCAGCTTCATTACATCACCACACGCCGGAGCACCAACCATGCCGCTACCAACATTTGGATCATTCTTGTCAAATGAACCTACGTTACGTGGGTTCTCATAGTGATCAATTACTTTTTCGCTGTAAGCCATAATGTTTTCCTCGAATCCTCTATATCCTTGAGATTAGTGGTGTGCCCACTCAACCGTATCTAGGTCAATCCCTTCGTTATACATATCCCATAGAGGAGACATGTCGCGTAACTTATTAACTGCGGTTTTGATTTGCTCAATGGCATAATCAATCTCTTCTTCCGTTGTAAAACGGCCGAAGGAAAAACGTACTGAGCTATGCGCAAGCTCATCATTTAGGCCAAGTGCACGTAGCACATAAGAAGGCTCTAAGCTCGCCGAAGTACAGGCTGAACCCGATGAAACGGCAAGATCTTTCAAAGACATGAGCAGTGACTCACCTTCAACAAAAGCAAAGCTGATGTTCAAGTTATGCGGTACACGCATTTCTAAGTCGCCATTCACGGTTACTGCTTCAAGACCTTTTACACCAGCATAAAGACGTTCGCTCAAAGCTTTCGCATGTTCGTAATCTTTTTGCATGTCTTGTTTAGCAATAGCAAATGCTTCGCCCATTCCCACAATCTGGTGAGTTGCGAGAGTACCAGAGCGGAAACCGCGCTCATGACCACCACCGTGCATTTGCGCTTCTAAGCGAATACGTGGTTTACGGCTGACATACAGAGCACCAATACCTTTAGGACCATATACTTTATGCGCTGAGAGTGAGATAAGATCCACTTTCAGTTCTTTTACATCAATCGGTAATTTACCAGCAGACTGAGCAGCATCAACGTGAGAGATAATCTTTCTGCTACGACACAACTCGCCGATTGCCGCGATGTCTTGCACGACACCAATTTCATTGTTCACATGCATGATAGACACCAATACCGTGTCTTCACGCATCGCTGCTTCTAGCTTCGTTAAATCAATAATACCGTTGCTTTCAGGCTGAAGGTAAGTCACTTCGAACCCTTCACGCTCTAGTTGGCGGCACGGGTCCAAAACAGCTTTATGCTCAGTTTTACACGTAATAACGTGCTTGCCTTTCTTGCCATAAAAATGCGCTGCACCTTTAATCGCAAGGTTATCTGATTCTGTTGCGCCCGATGTGAAGACAATTTCACGAGGGTCTGCATTCAGCAAATCTGCAATTTGCTCACGTGCGTTATCTACTGCTTCTTCTGCCTGCCATCCATAACGGTGCGAACGTGACGCTGGGTTACCAAACGTTCCGTCCATAGTCATGAATTTAACCATCTTATCAGCAACACGAGGGTCTACTGGACAAGTGGCAGAGTAGTCTAAATATATAGGCAGTTTCATTCTTTACTCCAATGTAAAAGCAACACTACTTACGAGCGAACATTAATGCCGATGGGGGCAGCGTTATTATTTTTTCTGGAAAACCCATTATTGACCGTAAGATCTATGTCTTGACGATCAGAAATTTCAAGGACTTCATTATCAACCATCAACTCACCGAGTGTGATGTTGTTCAGGAAATCGCTAATGCGAGAGCTTAAATCTCGCCACAACGTGTGAGTCAGACAACGCGTACCGCCTTGACAATCGCCTTTGCCAGCGCATTTGGTTGCATCGACCGATTCATCCACAGCAGCGATAACCGTACCAATGGAAATGTCGGCGCCGTCAGTACCTAGGCGATAACCACCACCAGGACCACGTACACTTGAGACCAATCCGGCTTTACGCAGTTTAGAAAACAGCTGTTCTAAGTAAGAAAGGGAAATCCCTTGACGCTCAGAAATATCGGCCAGTGGGACTGGGCTTTGCTGTGAGTGCAGCGCGACATCGAGCATCGCTGTTACTGCGTATCTTCCTTTTGATGTTAATCTCATATCACACGTTTCCACATTGTCTTTGTGGATTCAATTTTTCCATACCTGACTATTTTAATCAAGTATTTATTTGACTAAAATAGTCAGGTATTCATCCACACACTTAATGCGGTTACTTTTTGTCCGCCAGTATTTTATCAATAGACGTCAAAATACCACGTAATGTGTTGATTTCTTGAGACTCAGGACGAGCACGACTGAACAGTCGACGCAACTTATTCATGACAAGATTAGGCTTATCCTTAGAGATAAACTGGGTATTGGTTATCACATTTTCAAGGTGCTGGTAAAATAATTCCAACTCTTTATGGCGAGGGTAATCTGGTTCGTCTTGAGCAGGAAACTGTTGACTCTCACGCTCTAAATGAGCCACACGAACTTCGTAACTTAACGTTTGAACCGCCATCGCCAAATTCAGTGAGCTATACTCTGGGTTCGCTGGAATGCAAGTATGGAAATGGCACAGTTGCAGCTCATCATTGGTAAGACCGGTACGTTCGCGTCCAAAAACTAACGCGACGGGATGCTTCTCCCCTTCAATAGCAAAGCGTTGTCCACATTCACGTGGCTCAATCATAGGCCAATCTAAGGTACGAGAGCGCGCGCTTGAGCCCACGACCAAACCACAGTCTTCGACCGCTTCTTCTAACGAAGACACAATGGTGGCACCCAAAGCAATATCACTTGCACCTGCGGCTAACGCGACAGCTTGCGCATCTACTTCACATTGAGGATCAACTAATACCATCTGGCTTAATCCCATGACTTTCATCGCACGAGCAGCAGAGCCTATATTTCCAGAATGAGAAGTTCCGACGAGAATGATCTTAACGTTGTCTAGCATTGTCAAATAGCACCAAGATTACAAAACCGCCGAATAATAACATAAACCTGACTAAAATAGTCAGGGTCTTTTTATTCACCCGAATGACAGAACAAAAAATAACCACTTCCCTTTTCCCGAATCTTTGATATACTCGCCGCCGCTTTTTGTTCTTTAACATCCGTTGGGAAAATTCGTATGCATCCAATGCTAAATATCGCTATACGCGCTGCGCGTAAAGCTGGCAACCATATTGCTAAATCACTTGAAAACACTGACAACATTGAGTCAGTACAGAAAGGCACTAATGACTTTGTTACTAACGTAGACAAAGAAGCTGAAGCACTCATTATCCATACTATTCAAACCTCTTATCCTGAACACAGCATTGTTGCTGAGGAAAGCGGTATGATTGAAGGTAAAGATAGTGATGTTCAATGGATCATCGACCCACTGGATGGCACCACTAACCTTATCAATGGTCTACCACACTTCTGTGTTTCTATTGCTGTTCGCATGAAGGGCAGAACAGAAGTTGCGTGTGTTTACGACCCAATGCGTAACGAGCTATTTACTGCACAACGCGGTTCTGGCGCTCAACTTAATAACGCTCGTATTCGTGTAACACCTCTAAAAGACCTTAAAGGTACCATCATCGGTACTGGCTTCCCTTACAAACAAAAGCAGCATTCTGAAAGCTATTTCAAAATCATGTCTTCAATGTTTGTTGAATGTTCTGATTTCCGTCGTACTGGTTCTCCAGCACTTGACCTTTGCTACTTAGCTGCAGGTCGTGTCGATGGTTACTTCGAGCTTGGACTTAAGCCTTGGAACATGGCAGCAGGCGATCTGATTGCTCGTGAAGCTGGCGCGATTGTTACTGACTTTGCTGGTGGCACTGACCACATGAAATCTGGCAACATCGTAGCGTCTAGTGCACGTGGCGTTAAATCAATGCTTAAGCACATTCGCGAAAACTCCAATGAAGGTATGCTTAAGTAATTTATCATTACTTAGCGTTCACTGAGTTTCTCAAATCCCAGCTTTTAGGCTGGGATTTTTTTATCTAGCTTTGAGAAAAGCATCGCCTAAAAACTCGATACAAAAAAGCCGCTCATTTTGAGCGGCTTTTATATAGCAATAGAAAATGCTTATGGCATTTCGTCGAGCTCTTCGCCTTCTTTCTCTATTTGCGTTGGCATTAGGTGTTCACGTTGAATACCCAGTTTCAGAGCCAGCGCCGAAGCAACATAGATAGAAGAGTAAGTACCAACCGTGATACCAAGCAGTAGTGCAAGTGCAAAACCATGGATCATTGCACCGCCTTGCGTAAACAATGCGATGACTACGAACAATGTCGTACCCGAGGTAATTAATGTACGGCTCAGTGTTTGTGTAATGGAGTTATTCATCACCTCAGACGGGTCACCTTTACGCATTTTACGGAAGTTCTCACGAATCCGGTCAAATACAACAATGGTATCATTGAGGGAGTACCCCACAACCGTCAGCAAGGCCGCGACAATGGTTAAGTCCACTTCAATTTGCAATAAAGAGAAAATACCTAAGGTAATAATAACATCGTGAGCCAAGGCCATTACCGCACCAGCAGCTAGACGCCACTCAAATCGTATTGATACGTAGATCAAAATACAGATAAGAGAGACTAAAATCGCTAGCCCCCCCGCTTCCGTAAGCTCATCTCCCACGTTCGGACCGACAAACTCGATACGACGCATCTCAACACTTTCACCTGTTCCTTGCTGAATTGCGCTTAAGATTTGGTTGCCCAACGCTTCGGCTTGTACACCATCACGTGGACGTAAACGCACCATCACATCACGTGAAGAACCAAAATTTTGTACCGTCGCATCACCAAAACCTTCCGCATCCAATGCACTTCGCACATCTTCAAGGTTGGCAGGCTGCTCGAAACCCACTTCAATCAGCGTACCGCCGGTGAAATCTAAGCCCCAGTTCAACCACTTAGTAGATAGGGTAAATATTGCAGCAGCAATCATCGCAATGGAAAACATGAATGCTACTTTTGACCAACGCATAAAGTCGATCGTTTTGTCTGCTTTCATTATCTCAAACATAACTATTTCCTAGATCGACAGTTTCTTAACGCGTTTGCCGCCATATACCAGATTCACTAAGCAGCGAGTACCAATAATTGCAGTAAACATTGAAGTAATAATACCGATTGAAAGTGTCACAGCGAAGCCTTTGATGGCACCGGTGCCGACAGCAAATAATATAATCGCGGTAATAAGCGTGGTGATGTTGGCATCGGCAATGGTACTAAATGCGTTCGCGTAACCTTGATGAATCGCTTGCTGAGGATTGCGTCCCTCTTTTAGCTCTTCCCGGATCCGCTCAAAAATCAGTACGTTCGCATCTACCGCCATACCGACGGTCAGTACAATACCGGCAATACCTGGAAGCGTCATTGTCGCCCCTGGGATCATTGACATCACACCAATAATTAGGACGATGTTAGCCATTAATGCACAGTTAGCGAATAGACCAAAGCCACGGTAATAAACCAATGTAAAGAGCATTACGGCAATCATACCAGTGATACACGCCATGATACCCATATCGATATTCTGCTGACCCATTGATGGACCAATGGTTCTTTCCTCAACAATCGAGATAGGCGCAATCAACGCACCAGCACGAAGTAATAGTGCTAGGTTATGCGCTTCAGCAGCGGAGTCGATGCCAGTAATGCGGAAGTTACGACCTAGCGCTGACTGAATCGTTGCTTGGTTGATGACTTCTTCATGTTTATCCAGAATGACTTTGCCTTCAGGTGTACGTTTACCGCTATCCTTGTACTCTGCAAATACCGTCGCCATTAGCTTGCCGATATTTTGGCGAGAGAACGCCGCCATTTTGTTACCACCTTCACTATCAAGTGAGATGTTAACCTGTGGGCGACCATATTCATCCGCACTGGAGCTCGCATCAGTAATACTGGCTCCGCCAAGGATAATACGTTTTTTCAGAACGGCCGGACGACCATCGCGGTCAAACTTGATTTCACTGCCAGCAGGCGCTCGACCACTAGCTGCAGCAGCTAAATCTGCACTACTGTCAACTTCACGGAATTCAAGCGTCGCGGTTGCACCAAGAATTTCTTTTGCTCGAGCAGTATCCTGAACACCAGGTAGCTCAACCACAATACGACTTGCGCCCTGACGCTGTACCAAAGGTTCAGCAACACCGAGTTCATTTACACGATTTCGTAGAATAGTGATGTTTTGTTCAACGGCGTAGTTACGTATTTCTTGTAGGCGTGTTTCTTTAAAGCGAGCCACAATAGCAAAGCGACCGTTGGAGTCTGAATCAAAAAAGTCCATATCAGGGTGTTGAGATTCAAGTACGGCTTTAGCTTGTGCCAGTTGTTCTGCATCACGAAGTAAGACTTCTACCCCGTCCTTTCCTGAAGGACGAATAGATCGATAACGAATGCGGTCTTCGCGCAATTCACTTCGAAATGCTTCTTCTTGTTGTCCAACTAACTTTTCCATCGCAGCGTCCATGTCAACTTCCATTAAGAAGTGAACACCACCACGAAGGTCCAAACCCAGTTTCATGGGTGCGGCACCAATAGCTTCTAACCAATGAGGTGTCGCTGGCGCTAAGTTGAGAGCAACAATGGAATCTTTGCCTAACGCTTCGCTGATCACGTCACGCGCACTAATTTGAGTATCAGTACTGGTAAAACGAACTAAGATAGAGCCGTTTTCTAAGGCGATAGACTTATGAGAGAGCTGCTCTTTATCAAGAGCTTGAGTGACAGTATCCAGCGTCGACATATCAACAGAGGCGCCACGCGCCCCTGTAATTTGAATAGCCGGATCTTCACCGTATAGGTTGGGAAGCGCATATAATGCTGCGATAGCAATGGCGAAAATCACCATTAAGTACTTCCACAGAGGATAACGGTTTAGCACAGCGAGGATCCTTTAGCTGTTTTTATAGAGACTTCAGTGTACCTTTTGGTAGCACTGCAGTGATGAAATCTTTCTTGATAACCACTTCGTTGTTATCGTTTAGTGCGATAGCAATGTAGTCGTTGTCTTCAGCGATCTTGGTAATTTTACCGATTAGACCACCGTTAGTCAGAACTTCATCGCCTTTGCCCATAGAAGACATTAGGTTTTTATGCTCTTTTGCGCGTTTTGCTTGTGGGCGGTAAATCATGAAGTAAAAAATTACCGCAAACATACCAAGCATAATTAACATTTCAAAACCACCGCCTTGTGGAGCGGCTTCAGCAGCGTAAGCTGAACTAATCAAACTCATTGGAAAACATCCTCGTTAAATGTAAATACATATCCAAAATTGGGCTATCCCCTTATCTTTTCAAGAAGCAAACCGTAACTCAATGTTTCTTCGCCTGTTCGGAGCACAAAAAGTGTGACCCAGCGCTAGGATTTGTCACCAGTTGCAAGGATAGCCTTAAAATTAACCAACTATTTCATATCAATTGGTATTACTTCGCGGTCGCGACGTGCGTAAAACTCTTCAACAAATTCATCAAAACGGTCTTCGTCAATCGACTTACGGATACTTTCCATCAGACGCTGATAGTAACGAAGGTTGTGAATAGTGTTCAGACGTGCACCCAAAATTTCGTTACAGCGATCAAGATGATGCAAGTACGCTTTTGAGTAATTTTTACAGGTGTAACAATCACATTCAGGGTCCAATGGCGTCGTATCCGTCTTATGCTTTGCATTACGGATCTTGATAACGCCACCAGTGACAAATAAGTGACCATTACGTGCATTACGCGTTGGCATAACGCAATCGAACATATCAATACCTCGGCGAACACCTTCAACGAGATCTTCCGGTTTACCTACACCCATTAGGTAGCGAGGTTTATCTTCTGGAAGTTTTGGCGTTGTGTGCTCAAGAACGCGGTGCATGTCTTCTTTAGGTTCACCTACCGCCAAACCACCAACCGCATACCCGTCGAAGCCAATATTCGTTAAGCCTTCAACAGAAACATCACGTAAATCTTCGTAAACACCACCTTGAACGATACCAAACAACGAATTGGTGTTTTCTAGCTTATCGAAGTGATCACGAGAGCGTTGTGCCCAACGCAGTGACATTTCCATGGATTTCTTCGCTTCATCATGCGTCGCAGGGTATGGCGTACACTCATCAAAGATCATCACAACATCAGAGCCAAGGTCTTTTTGAATCTCCATTGACTTCTCAGCGTCCATGAAGACTTTGTCACCATTTACCGGGCTACGGAAATGGACACCTTCTTCAGTGATCTTACGCGTTGCACCTAAGCTAAATACTTGGAAACCGCCTGAATCTGTCAAGATTGGACCGTGCCAGTTCATAAAGTCATGCAAGTCACCGTGCAGCTTCATGATTTCTTGACCAGGACGAAGCCAAAGGTGGAAAGTGTTACCAAGCAGAATCTCTGCTCCGGTATCTTTCACTTCTTCCGGCGTCATACCTTTCACCGTTCCGTAAGTACCTACAGGCATGAATGCAGGTGTCTGCACTGTCCCGCGTTCAAACGTTAATTGACCACGACGCGCGTGACCATTTTTCTTTTTAAGTTCGTATTGTAATTTCACGAAGCCTCCAATTCGCCAGAGACACAGTCTGACTCAATATCAAAACGCACTAACAAGCGTAGCTTGTCGCACTCGATTGCACCGACATTTCTGCCAAGCGCTTACTGGTATTCCTTACCTAAACTCTCACTGGCTCCTTGAGTGAAATTAAACCTTTGATGCCGGTCGTTAGTTTACTTTCTTGGTAATAAACATCGCATCACCATAACTAAAGAAGCGGTACTTGTTATCCACGGCATGCTGATAAGCGTTCATCACATGGTCATAACCGGCAAATGCACTTACTAACATAATCAGCGTTGACTCTGGCAAGTGGAAATTAGTCACTAAACAGTCGACAACTTTATACTCATAGCCTGGAAAGATGAAAATTTCAGTATCGCCGAAAAATGGCGCGAATTCTGTTCCCTTCGATTTCGCATCTTGGGCTGCACTTTCTAAAGAGCGCACCGATGTTGTGCCAACAGCAATCACTCTGCCACCACTCGCTTTGGTTTCAGCAATAGCTTTCACCACTTCATCGCTCACTTCAACATATTCGGAATGCATGTGGTGATCGTGAATATTATCGACACGAACGGGTTGAAAGGTTCCAGCTCCAACATGCAAAGTCACGTAGGCGAAGTTCACGCCTTTCGCCTTTATGTCGGCCAAGACTTTGTCATCAAAATGAAGTCCCGCAGTTGGGGCTGCTACAGCCCCCGGTTTCTCATTGTAAACGGTTTGGTAACGCTCTTTATCTGCATCCTCATCAGGACGATCAATATAAGGCGGTAATGGCATGTGACCGATGTCGTTTAACACTTCCAACACCGTTTTCTCTGATTGAATTTCAATTTCAAACAGGGCGTCGTGCCTAGCGACCATAATAGCTTGGTAGTCATCATTTTCACCAAGAAGCAGCTCTGTGCCTACTTTTGGTGATTTCGAACAACGAACATGGGCCAACAGACGCTTATCATCAAGCATACGCTCAACCAACACTTCCAATTTGCCGCCAGATGCTTTGCGTCCAAACATTCTCGCTGGGATAACCCGAGTGTTATTAAACACAAGTAAATCACCGGGTTGAACAAGGCTGGCAATATCAGTAAAGGTTTTATCAGCCACTTCACCTGTATTACCAGTGAGCTGTAATAATCGGCTCGCACTACGTTCAGCGGTGGGATAACGAGCAATAAGCTCATCAGGTAGGTCAAAGTGAAAATCTGAAACTTGCATAACACCCATCTTTGTTGATCTATGACATAAAGAACGAAAAATTTCGCAGCCGCTAAGTATAGGCTTACAGCATGGAATAGCAAGTTGAACAAGATTAATCGTGTTGTATTTTTAAGCAAATTATCGCCACGTGACAATCACTGCAATTTTGCGATCCATTTTTAATGATTCGCATCAAAAAATGACCGAGTTCTCAACTTTATTGCCGCGATGATTCTATAGTTAAAGCAGACAATCAAAATGAGTTGGAGGCCCTCTATGATTAAGGTCGAAGATATGATGACCCGCAACCCTCACACCCTTTTGCGGTCTCACTCCCTTGCCGATGCCAAGCACATGATGGAAGCGCTCGATATCCGGCATATCCCTATAATTGATGCCCATAAACAACTATTAGGTATTGTATCTCAGCGCGATTTACTCGCAGTTCAAGAATCCATCTTACAACGCCTTCCTAGTGACCAATCTTACACGCTGGCGACACCTATAAGCGATTTTATGCACGTTAACATTATGACCATCGAACCTAGAGCCGGTCTTCGTGAAAGTGCCATGTACATGCAAAAGCACAAAGTAGGCTGCTTACCTGTCGTTAAAAAAGGAGAGTTAGTCGGAATTATCACTGACAGCGATTTTGTCGCTATCGCCATTAATTTATTAGAATTACAAGAAGAGGCAGAGCCTGAAGAAAGTGATATTGAGCCAGTACAAAGCGTCACAGAATAAAGATAGTGTACGCGTTATATCTGGTGGGCGAGCAATTCAGTAAATTGAAGTCAATTAGTCTATAGGTATACTTTATACCAACCATACCTATAGACGCCTCGATGTAAGCATTCCCCAGCACATTTAAAGCAGTTCGGATACCACGTCCGCAAGATGCATAAACGACTCACGCCTCGAGGAACTCGGTCTCCACACCAAACCAATCTCTCGATGGGCTTGCTGACCGGGTGGTTCTATGACAATTAAATTCTGGTTGTCTAGTAAGCCATGTTCAATCGCCATTTGCGGGATAAACGTCGTACCTAAACCATTAGCAACCATTTGTACTAGAGTATGTAAACTGGTGGCGCTAAATGGGTTAATTTTTTCTTTTTTTGTCAATTTACAAGCCGACACGGCATGCTCAGTTAAGCAATGCTCATTTTCAAGTAGGAAGACCGATTCATCGGGAAGATCGTCATATTTAATCGGCACTTGAATACGATCGGCCTGCGTTCTGCTGATGACCATTTTAAAAGGGTCTTGGCCAACGATACAGCTCTCCATATTGCCAATTTCCATCGGCAGTGCCAGAATCAAAACATCTAACTCACCATGCTTTAGTGCCGCCAACAAATTCGATGTCGTATCCTCTCTAAGTAACAAATTGAGTTGCGGATAGCGTGCATTCACTTCTTGTACTAAGTCGCACAGCAGAAAAGGAGCGATGGTGGGAATACAACCTAACTTAATCTGCCCTTGCATCGCATCACCTTGGCAAAAATCACCTAGCTCTATCAAATCTTGCCCTTTCGCTAGCAATTCTCTTCCTTGCTTAACGACCATCTCTCCGGCTTGAGTGAAGACTAACGGGCTTTTCTTATCCTTTTTTTCATAGAGAGGACAGCCAATAAGCTCCTCAAGGTTTTGAATGCCTTTACTCAAGGTAGATTGACTCACAAAACAACGCTCTGCCGCCTCACTAAAATGCCGAGTTTCGCTGAGCGTCACGAGGTAGTGGATTTGTTTTAAACTGGGCCATTTATTCATATTTACTGCCTACTTTTTTCGCTGCATTCAAAAAAGGAATGAGCAAGAACGACTCATCGTTTTTTTCGATTAAATCAATCTATTAATTTCGCTTTTTTCAATACTACAATGTGTACTATAGTTTGTCTCGTACAAACACGGACCAAACCGAACACGGTTTGAATTAACCTATTTTAGGAGCAAAAAAATGGTACTAGTTGGTCGTCAAGCCCCAGACTTTACTGCAGCAGCTGTTCTTGGTAACGGCGAAATCGTTGATAACTTCAACTTCGCTGAATTCACTAAAGGTAAAAAAGCAGTTGTTTTCTTCTACCCACTAGATTTCACGTTCGTTTGCCCATCAGAGCTTATCGCGTTTGATAACCGTCTAGCTGACTTCCAAGCTAAAGGCGCAGAAGTTATCGGTATTTCTATCGATTCTCAGTTCTCTCACAACGCATGGCGTAACACTGCTATCGAAGATGGCGGTATCGGTCAAGTTAAATACCCTCTCGTTGCTGATGTTAAGCACGAAATCTGCAAAGCATACGACGTAGAGCACCCAGAAGCTGGCGTTGCGTTCCGTGGTTCTTTCCTAATTGATGCTGACGGCCTTGTTCGTCACCAAGTAGTGAACGATCTGCCACTTGGTCGTAACATCGATGAAATGCTTCGCATGGTAGACGCACTAAACTTCCACGAGAAGAATGGTGAAGTTTGTCCTGCACAATGGGAAGAAGGCAAAGCAGGTATGGACGCATCTCCAAAAGGTGTTGCAGCTTTCCTATCTGAGCACGCAGAAGACCTATCTAAATAATTGAAACCTTCCGCCCCATGCTCACGGGGTTGATGGTTGGAAATAATAAAGCGGACACCGCAGCCAATCATTGAAGAGATTTTCAGTTAGCCGAATCCAAGCCCGAGTTTTTACTCGGGCTTTTCTCATTTGTTGCCCAGTGTTCACTATCCTCTGCTAGTATCTCCACTGCGAGAAGGCTATATTAATTGTCTATCGAATTCGTGGACCATGCTATGACCCGTCAACTAGTAACCTACCAACTTGAAGTTTGTATCGATAATATTGAGTCACTGCGATACGCCATCGAAGGCGGTGCTACTCGCATAGAACTTTGTTCCTCTTTAGCTTTAGGCGGTCTCACTCCGAGTGCGGGGTTTATGATGCAAGCCGCGAAATATAGCCAAGTCCCTGTCTATGCCATGATTCGGCCTCGACAAGGTGACTTTCTCTACAGCCCACTAGACGTTGAAATGATGGCGCAAGACATCAGCATTGCAGCCAATATGGGGATGGATGGCGTGGTATTAGGCCTCTTGACACACGATGGCTACCTAGATATCAAAAACTTAACCGCTTTGGTTTCGCAGGCGCAGCAACTCGGCTTAGGCGTCACTTTTCATCGAGCGTTTGATCAATGTAACAATGCGCCAGAGGCCCTTGAGCAAATTATTGCGCTTGGATGCGAGAGAGTACTCACTTCCGGACTGGCAAGCTCTGCACTCGCAGGTATTGAATGCTTGGAGAGATTACACCAGCAAGCAAAAGGGCGTATCAGTATCATGGCAGGGGCTGGGGTATCACCAGAAAACGTTGCTCACATCATCCGTCAAACAGGCATTACTGAACTCCATTTATCAGGAAAAACTACTCGACAAAGCACCATGTCATTTCGCGCACCACAAGCTAAAATGGGTACAGAAGACACCGACGACTACGCCGTGCCGATTACAGATAAGAGCACTATTAAGCAGACCGCCGACATGATTAGAGCCACCATTGCTAAACGCTAAAAGCGTCAGCGATGGTTCGGTCAGTCGCTCAATACTGATGACCATGAGAAAACATTACGATGCTAAACAATCATTTTTATAACATTGATCTCAACTTACTTCGTACATTTATTGTTCTCATGCAAGAAAAAAACATGCGTAAAGCCTCTGAACGTTTGTTAGTTTCGCAACCCGCGATAAGTCAGACTCTGCAAAAGCTTAGGCACCATTTTAACGACGAACTGTTTGTAAAGGTAAGACAGGGGTTAGAGCCTACCCCCTTTGCTCTCAACTTGGAACGTGCAGTCAGCCCCCATCTCAATAATTTAGAGTTGGCATTAGGAAAGCTCAATGAGTTCTCACCTGAAGAGTTATCAGGAACAATGAAGATTGCTCTCTCTCCTCATATTCTTCCTACCATTACAGGGACGCTGTTCACTGCATTGCGCCGTGACGCACCCAATCTCAATATTGAGTTAGTGAACTGGGGGGGCAACACCAATGAGGATATCCTAAGGGGGGATGTTTTTTACGGTGCCCATTACGATTTAGATGGTATTTCGAAAGAAATTTCCCGAAATAGACTAATTGATATAGAAGGTCGAGCCATCGTTAGACAGGGGCACCCTATCACTGACAACATAACAACACCGCAGTCTTTTGATGGCTTCGAGATAGCCTCTCAGTTGCTACCTGGTTTTAATGATAACGTCTGCCTAGCCGCCAACATTCTCAACTCACTCGGCTGTAAGACTCGGGTGGGATTTCGTTCTGAAGTTTTACTCGCACTTATTGATGTAGTGCGTAACACTGACCTCGTCCTTCCCCATTCCAACCTATTTCCAATCAAAAATTTTCCAGAACTCCGCTCTATTATCATTCTGCTTGATAACACCATCCCACACTACAGTCTCTATAGTTACACCCACAATAAAGACAGAAATTCACCCACTAGAAAGTGGATTGATTCCGTGCTGATTAACGCCATCAAGCAGCAGATAACAATAAATACTGACTAACCCCACTCAATTCACCGGGCAGCCTTGTAACCTTCCCTCCGACATCCCCTTTCCTCCCTCTTATTACAGTCATAAGCAATACTACTTAGTCTCTAATGACTCAAAAATTTACACTAAGCCGCATCTTCTATCTAAGTCAACGGAACGACGAGAAGTTAAATCCTATTTACTTATATGGTTAAGATTATGATGAAAAAAGCTTTATTAATGGCTAGCCTGCTCGCAGCTCCGTTTCTCACTCACGCGCATACAATTCAAGTGTCCCCAGAACTAAAGATCGGCGCATACCGTGGTGCTGGTCTTCAGGTTGGTCTACCAAATACGTTAGGTTTTGACGCTGTCTTCTTTGACTATGGGCACACTCGCTACTCCAGCAATGCCTATGACGAGACGTTACATAGCTACCGTGTCGGACTGCAGCAAATGTTTGGTCAAGCTGCGACTCATGGTTTTCAGGTAAGTATCGGTGGTGTGCAGTACGATGGAAGCAAAAGAGAAGAAAGTCGCAGTGCGACTGGTGTTAGCATTGGTGCCAACTACGTCTATCAGATGACCGATAATTTAGCGGTAAGAACCGGACTTGATATCAATGTGTTCGATAATCAACAAACCTATATACCAGCAGACATCTTATCAAACTGGAATTTAGGTTTCATCCTACGCTTCTAGCGCCAGAGTTATCGCGACCTCTAGATCGTAATTCGGTCTAGAGGTTAACAATCACTATTTAAAGTTAAGTTATTAAGCGTTAAGTTATTAAGAGTTAAGTAAGTCGTCAATGCTCTGCTCACCAAGATGGCGAACATCTTTTCCTTTCACGAAATAAATAATGTACTCACAAATATTCTGACAACGGTCACCGACTCTTTCAATTGCTCTCGCCGACCACATCACCTGTAATACGCTCGGAATATTCTTCGGATTTTCCATCATGTAAGTCATTAACTGACGAATCACGGCCTCATATTCAGCATCGAGCTTATCATCCAGCTTATACGCCTCAGCTGCCGCATCGACATCCATGCGAGCAAACGCATCAAGAACTTGATGTAACATGCTAATCGCTTGGCGGCATAATGGTTCGAGAGATACATGAAAACTTTGCTCTTTCGTGGAAGGGGTCTCAATCGCCACTCTCGCAATACGCGCAGCAACATCACCAATACGCTCTAAATCGGTAATGGTTTTAATTATTGCCATCACTAAGCGCAGATCTTTGGCTGTCGGTTGGCGTTTAGCGATAATACGGGTACACGCTTCATCAATAGACACTTCCATGGCATTCACTTTATGATCGTCACGAACCACTTTTTTAGCCAGATCAATATCATCGTTATGCAACGCCTGTAGTGCGAACGAGAGTTGTTGCTCCACCAGCCCTCCCATAGTGAGGACGTGGGTACGGATTGACTCGAGTTCCGCGTTAAACTGACCTGAAATATGACGACCAAAGTGCATGAGTATTGTGTTCCTCTATCCGTAACGACCAGTAATGTAGTCTTCTGTTTGCTTTTGCAGCGGAGATGTAAAGATGGAATCTGTATCTGAGTACTCTACCAGCTTTCCTAAGTGAATAAACGCAGTATGATCGCTAACTCTTGCCGCTTGTTGCATGTTATGAGTCACCATTACAACCGTATACTTTCTCTTTAAATCGTTAATCAGCTCTTCAATCGTCAGAGTTGAAATGGGATCAAGCGCTGAAGTCGGCTCGTCGAGTAATAATACTTCGGGTTCAATCGCGATGGCCCGAGCGATCACTAACCGTTGCTGCTGGCCTCCCGATAAACCAAATGCATTCTCATGTAGGCGATCTTTCACTTCATCCCATAACGCAGCAGCACGTAACGAACGCTCAACGGCATCATCGAGATTGCGACTGTTGCGCACGCCCTGCAAACGCAAGCCGTAGACAACATTTTCATAAATCGATTTAGGAAAAGGATTGGGCCGTTGAAATACCATCCCTACTCGTCGTCGTAACGTCGCCACATCCACTTTAGGGTGATAAATATTATTACCATGCAGTCGTACATCCCCTTGCACACTGCAACCTTCAACTAAATCATTCATACGATTCATACAGCGTAGTAGCGTCGATTTACCACACCCAGACGGACCGATAAACGCCGTAACTTGCCCTTTAGGAATTCGCATCGATACATTATGCAGGGCCTGCGTACTGCGATAGAACAAGTTTAAATTCTCTATTTCAATGGCCGTCTGATCATCGGTGAGATCATTGACGTCAAGTGGTGTGGGATAACCTAAAGTTTGGTTGATAGAAAACATCGTTAATCTTGCCCTAGCGTTCGGTATTTTTCTCTTAAATTATTACGAATAGCGATCGCCGTTAAGTTCAACCCAACAACCACTGTCACCAATAAAAAAGAGGTGGCGTAAACCAGCGGACGTGCCGCCTCAATATTGGACGTTTGAAAACCAATATCATAAATATGAAAGCCCAAATGCATGAACTTTCGCTCTAAATGCAGAAATGGAAATTGAGCATCAACAGGTAAACTCGATGCCAATTTCACCACGCCGACTAGCATCAAGGGAGCAACTTCACCTGCTGCGCGAGCGACGGCCAATATCAGCCCTGTAATAATAGCAGGGCTAGCCATGGGTAACACAATTCGCCACACCGTTTCAAACTGTGTCGCGCCCAATGCCAACGAACCATGTCGAGCTGATATTGGGATTCGATTTAACCCTTCTTCCGTGGTCACAATAACCACAGGTAGAGTGAGTATCGCCAGAGTTAAGGCGGACCATAACAGACCGGGTGTACCAAATGTCGGTGCTGGTAGACGCTCAGCATAAAACAGTGAGTCAATTGACCCGCCGATCGTATAAACAAAAAAGCCAAGGCCAAAAACGCCGTATACAATTGACGGCACACCCGCCAGATTAATCACCCCGACGCGGATCAATCGAGTGAGCCAGTTATTTTCGGCGTACTCATGCAAATACAACGCGACGATTACCCCGAGCGGCATCACTAATACGGACATAATCAATACCAGTAAAACCGTACCAAAAATCGCGGGGAACACTCCGCCTTCAGAGTTAGATTCTCGCGGTTCATCCGATAAAAACTTCCACACCTGCCCACCCCAATGAGTCAGCTTTTCAGACATTGACATCTGATTAGGGTACCAAAAATCGACAATGCGACTTAACGGGATCTCAACTCGATCCCCTTTCATATCCGACACAACTAATAGTTGGCTATTTAAGATCTTTCTTAACTCATCCAGTTCCAATTCATGCTGTGCCAGTTGCTGTTGAATTATCGCTTTTTGTTGCTCGTACTTCGCAGAAGCCTCTTCCGTTAATGTACCATTCAACGCCTCCCTACGCTGCTTTAAGCGCATAGATTCCAACTGGTGTCCTAAACCTCGAATTCTTCGCTCTATGATCGTATCGATATCTTGGCGAGTCTGCTGAGCGTCTATCAAAGCGTCATCAAGCCGCTGCCGGATGTTAGACACCACGACACCATCAAAAGTACTAAACGCGGTAATCTCACCAAAAAAGTTGCCGCCTCTTGTTCGCTCAATAACAACAAGATCTGCTGGCGTCTGTTGTTGATAGAGCTCTGGCTTAAGTACTGACAGAAAGTCCATTCCATACAAATCGCGATTGGCAATTTTAATGCTCAAACGCTTCACTTTACCGGATTCAACTACCGACGTTGGCAAAATGTCACTCGCGTTCGGAATGGTATGCGTCGAGACCCATGTTTCAGAATACACTTGGCCGATTAAGCGCTCGCCATTGATGTCTTGCCATTGATATAAAGGGGCTGGCCAAAAATACGCCAAGCCTTTCCAGCCAATCAGCAGCAATAGACCCAACACGGAAATTAAACTGATACTCACCGCGCCGCCAGTAAGCCAGACCCATGGAGCGCCAGATTTAAACCACTTAAACATAGCGCGTTTCCTTACTCTGCTCACAGTGCACTGTATTTATCTCTCAATCGCTGTCGCACCCATTCGGCCATGGAGTTCACCACAAATGTAAAACTAAACAAAATCAATGCTATTAAAAACAGCAACCTATAATGGGTACTGCCTACATCAGATTCGGGTAACTCTACCGCCATCGTGGCAGAGAGGGTTCTCATTCCTTCAAAAATATTCCAATCTAAAATAGGAGTATTGCCCGTTGCCATCAGTACAATCATGGTTTCTCCAACCGCTCGGCCCAGCCCCATCATCACAGCGGAAAAGATCCCTGGGCTGGCGGTTAGCAGCACAACATACAATAGGGTCTGCCACTGTGTCGCCCCTAATGCCAGTGAGCCGTCACATAAGTGCTTCGGAACGGAAAAAATGGCGTCTTCGGCGATAGTAAAGATCGTCGGTATTACGGCAAAACCCATTGCAAACCCGACAACTAAGGCATTACGTTGATCATAATCGATGCCATGCTGAGCTAAATACACTCTAACATCCCCTCCAAATAGCCATACCTCCATGTCATAGGAGTACGTCATCATTAGATAAATGGCGACTAAGATGACTGGAATTAGGGTAAAAGGGTGTAAACCACTCGGTAACTTTGTCGTTAACTTTCTTGGGATTAAATACCAGACTACGCCCGTCGCCAATGATAACAATGGCAAAGAAATAAGTAGCATCATGACGGCTGGTAAATGACTTTCAACAATGGGAGCAAACCACAATCCGGCGAGAAAACCGATGATGACGGTTGGTAGCGCCTCCATCAGCTCAATGGTTGGTTTGACGACTTTACGCATGCTTGACGACATGAAGTAAGCGGTATAAATCGCACCAAATATCGCAATAGGCACGGCAAATAACATAGCAAACCCAGCGGCTTTAAGGGTACCAAACGCGATAGGAACGAGACTGAACTTGGGTTCAAAGTCATCATTGGCTGCAGTGGTCTGCCACACAAACTCTGGTTCTGGGTAGCTTTCATACCATACTTTTCCCCACAAAGCGCTCCAAGAAATTTCCGGATGATCGTTGTCTATTTTTACCACATGAAGTGCATCACCAATTACTAACGCCGCATAACGATTATTATTTGATAAGGCGATACTATGCACGTCCCCAGCTGGGAGCGGTATATTCAAGAGCGCCCTTTCACTTGTTGTATAGCGCCCGTCCAATTCGCCATTCGCCAATTGAACATAGAAGCCTTTACTTAACGTTTCTGGAAGCACACGCTCGACAGGTGCTGAGAAGTCAAACGAACGTATGGGTGTCAGCGTTCGCTCTCTATTCGCCAACACATCAAACCATTGCCAGATCTGTTGGTTTTGATACTGAATCAGCAAAGAATATGCGCCAGAAAGCAGTTCCATACTCATCACTGGAGATTGAGAAACAGCTGATAAATCCACCACTTCTCTCAATACTAACGCCTTATCCTGCAACACTAAGACATACAATTCATTCGCCGCTCGCGCATACACGACATCTGCGCTAGGCGTTAACAGAATTTGCTCAACCTCAGGAAGAACAAAAGACGTGGTAATGATGTTATTTTGTATTTCTGGTTGGCTCTCAAATCGAGTTAGAGGCGTCGCCACTGTTGTCTGTTCCGTTGTGGCGTGCCCCATCGATAAGGCATCTTGTATTAGGTGAACTCGCCCTAAATTATCAAGAGTAACGAAAGAGATGATATTGTTATTTCGCACCGCTGACGCTAATTCAATCGGTCGGTCATCCGTGCTAGCCGTAATCCACTTCCTCTCATTTCTCTTATGTGATGCTAGCGCATCGTCATTTTCACTTTGAATAATCGAGGGCTCAATGGCGGTAATTTCATTGCTATTTCGAGTCAAAATTAACAGTTTAGATGAGGCGGTGACGACATCATTATCTTCGGCATATCGCTCTGTCGTGCTCTCTCCTGTCGCCAACGATCTCTGAGTAACTAAGCCATCTTGAGTATAGAAACGCACATTCTCAGCATTATCATCGACAACCGACGCTATAATAGGGGTACTGGTGATCATCGGTACGGGTTGCAACCAAGTCGTGGTCGCCCCGGAAAAGATAGGGAGTGTGACAAAAGCTAAGTAAACAAAAATAAAGATCAATCCAGCAAGTACACTAAGTCCACCAAACGAGACGATCCCTCGAGCAAGCCGATCTTGAATCTGACGTTTACGATCTTTGGTATGCAATGAAAAGCTGGCATTTGCCATAATTTACATTCTATCTCTTGATGATGTTTGAGGCTCTAAGAGGAATCCGTCCCACATTAGATTATGGGATAAAATACAAGCTTGCATGAAATGCCTCAACATAATATGTCGTTTACGTGACAATTATATTACACGGCCTCTAAGGTACTGAAAATCATAAACTGTCGTTGGTTGCCTTAGAGCTTCTATAAAAGTGTCACAGAAGCCAACCAAGGTGCACGGTTTAGGTTTTATTATCTCGCCCTACAAGGGTACTAACAATGGTTGATCCTATGAGTGCAGAAAAATTCTATGTTGAAAAGGAGCTTAGCTGGTTATCATTTAACGAGCGAGTCCTACAAGAGGCGGCTGATAAAACCGTTCCGCTGATAGAAAGGATCCGTTTTCTAGGCATTTTCTCCAATAACCTTGACGAGTTCTATAAAGTTCGCTTCTCCGATGTCAAGCGTCGTATTTTGATCAATCAAGAAAGTGGCAATAGTGATAAGTCCAAACGCCTCCTTTCTAAGATGCAAAGTAAAGTGCGTAAGCTGAACCTCAAATTTGATGAACTCTACAATGAACTCATTTTAGAGATGGCACGTCGGCGCATCTTTCTTGTCAATGAAACCCAACTGACTGAAACCCAAATAAAATGGATTCAAAAGTACTTTCAAAAGAAAGTGCTCCCTCACCTCACTCCATTATTACTTAAAGATGAAATTGATGTATTGCAGTTTTTAAAAGATGAGTACGCCTACATTGGGGTTGATATAAAACAAGGGCAGAGTTCGCAGTACGCACTACTCGAGATCCCAACCGATCACCTCCCTCGATTTATTATGGTGCCAGAACAAAAAGGAGAGCGTCGGAAGACCATTATCTTACTCGACAATATTATCCGTTATTGTCTAAACGATATCTTTCGGGGCTTTTTTGATTATGACGAGCTAAATGGTTACTCGATCAAAATGACGCGCGATGCCGAATATGATCTTAGCCATGAAATAGAACACAACCTACTAGAACAGATGTCAGAGGGGGTGAATCAGCGCCTAAGCGCAATGCCGGTCCGCTTTGTCTATGAAAAAGGCATGCCCAATACAATGCTAACCTTTCTTTGTAAAAAGCTAGGTATTTCTAATTACGACAGTTTAATTGAGGGCAGCCGATATCATAATTTTAAAGACTTCATCCGCTTCCCTAACGTAGGGCGTGACTACTTAGAAAATAAACCGCTACCACCGATGCGCTGCGCCGATTTCGATGGCTATGACAATCAATTTGATGCCATACGAGCACAAGATATCTTACTTCACTTTCCATACCACTCATTTGGACATGTCACCGAGTTAGTTCGTCAGGCATCTTTTGACCCGAAAGTACGAAGTATCAAAATCAACATTTATCGCGTAGCTAAAGATTCACGCTTAATGAACTCCCTCATCGATGCGATTCACAATGGAAAAAACGTCACCGTTGTCGTAGAACTACAAGCTCGCTTTGACGAAGAAGCAAACATTGAATGGTCAAAAGTCCTCACCGATAACGGTGTCCACGTGATCTTTGGTGCTCCAGGGCTAAAAATACACTCAAAATTACTGCTTATTAGCCGAGTAGAAGACGGTAACATGGTACGTTATGCCCATATTGGCACCGGTAACTTCCATGAAAATAACGCACGTTTCTACACCGATTTCTCCCTACTTACCGCCGACCAAGATATCGCTGATGAGGTCAGACATGTCTTTGGTTATATTGAAAACCCTTATCGTCCGGTCAAATTTGAACAACTCATTGTGTCTCCACGTAACTCACGCAACAAACTGTACCGACTCATCGACAATGAGATCGCCAATGCACAAGCAGGAAAAAAAGCACGCCTAACCCTAAAGCTCAACAACCTAGCGGATAAAGGGTTAATCAACAAACTCTACTTGGCTAGCCAAGCAGGCGTAAAAATAAACATGATCGTTCGCGGAATGTGTTCTTTAGTGCCCGGGCTTGAAGGGATAAGCGACAATATCACCATCATTAGTATCGTTGATCGCTTCCTTGAGCATCCTCGAGTGCTCATCGCACATAACAATGGTGATACAAAAGTGTTTATTTCCTCCGCAGATTGGATGACACGAAACATTGACCATCGCATTGAGGTCGCGACTCCAGTAAAAGATGAGCGCCTGAAACAGCGCATCATCGACATTATCAATATCCACTTCACTGACACCGTCAAAGCTCGTCGTATCGACAAAGAGATGAGTAATCGTTATGTTTTGCGTGGCAATAAAAAGAAAATTCGTTCGCAAGTTGCTATTTACGACTATCTTAAACACGTAGAGAAACAAACAAAAAAAGCGAATAAGCGACGGTTATAAGATGAGCCTGAACAACATAGACACCAATAAGCAAGTCGCTGCGATTGATTTAGGTTCCAATAGCTTCCATATGGTCGTTGCAAAAATTGTCGACCAAGATTTACAGATTGTCAGCCGACACAAACAACGGGTTCGCCTGGCATTGGGCCTAGACAGCGAAAATAATCTAGACAATGGTGCAATTGAACGTGGGCTAGAGTGCCTAGCTATGTTTGTAGAAAGGCTCCACGGCTTTGATGCTGGTAACGTACGGATTGCCGCCACACACACCTTACGCATTGCCAACAACAGTGCCAGTTTTCTTCAACGCGCCAAAGAGATTCTCCCTTTCTCGATTGAAATCATTCCAGGAGAAGAAGAAGCCCGGCTTATTTATACTGGTGTGGCGCATACTCAGACAGAATCGAGTTCAAAGCTTGTCGTAGACATTGGCGGTGGAAGTACCGAACTCATTATTGGTGAAGCCTTTCGGCCTACCTTGCTCAATAGTACTCAAATGGGGTGTGTCAGTTACACGAAAAAGTACTTTGACAACGGAAAACTCTCTTCAAAAAACTTCTCGAAAGCCATATTGTCAGCTCAACAACGTCTAGAAGCACTCGCACCACGCTATAGAAGATTAGGTTGGGAGGTGGCTTTCGGCTCATCAGGCACCATTAAGGCCATTAAGGCGGTCTTAGTTGGTATGGGTTACGATGATGGGGTCATCACCCTTAAGCGTCTACACAAGTTGATTGATACACTCTGCGATTTTAATTCTATTGCTCAGGTGTCGCTCTCCGGTCTAACCGCTGAACGGCAACCCGTCTTTGCCGCTGGTGTCGCGATACTAACCGCTATTTTTGATAGCCTCTCTTTAGATGATATGCATTTTTCAACGGCAGCATTACGTGAAGGGTTGCTCTATGAAATGGATGACCAACTGCAACGCACAGACATTCGAATGCGTACGGCAGAAAACCTCGCAAAAAAACATTTTGTTGATATGGTGCACGCCAACAATGTTCGATTACAAGCTCGTGACTTTTTGTATCAACTGCACGATACTTTCAACCTGAAAAAGAAAAGCAAGCTATACAGTTTAATCGAGTGGGGTGCATTACTTCATGAAGTGGGCCTCAGTATCAGTTATCAAGGCTTTCATCGTCACTCTAGCTATTTACTTAGATACACAACGATGCCTGGTTTTAACAGCGAAGAGCAACTCGTGCTTGCGACATTAGCACGCTTCCAACGAAAGCAGTTGAAACGACAAGAATTACCTGAGTTCTCACTGTACAAAAAAAAACATTTAGAAGTGCTAATCCGAGTACTAAGGCTGTCCATTATTCTTCATGGCCAGAGAAGTGAAGAGCCTAGACCGACTATGAGGTTAATTGTAGAAGAGAAGGATAACTGGTTGCTCTCAAGCACAGAGGAGCATTGGTTAATAAATAATAAATTACTTCACGCTGATCTGCAGACTGAACAAACCTATTGGCGAATGGCTGGTTGGACACTCACTCTATCGTGACACCACAAATTGAGCCCCCCTATCCATACAATACGTTTACGCATAGGGGATAAACAATAACGACTGACCTATAATTCCGAGCCATCATTACGAGCCATAGTTACGATCTACAGCTACGATCTATTTCTCTGTCTTGAGCCTTAAACCCACCTTATCCAGTTCATGCTCAACAAACTCCCGAGTTAAAGGCACATAACCATTTTTCTCTACAATGCGCTGCCCCTCAAGAGAGTAAATATAGCGAATATACGCTTCTTCTATAGGCTCTAGGGGTTTGTTCGGATTTTTATTTACATAGACATAAAGATAACGTGACAGCGGGTAATCACCTGACAACACATGCTCTTGCAAAGGAAAAACATACTCATTCCCTTGCTTGGCAATAGGGACAAGTCTTGCTCCTGAAACTTGGTAACCAATACCCGAGTAACCGATTGTATTTACCGATGATGCGACTGATTGCACCACAGAAGCTGAGCCCGGTTGTTCATTGACATTTCGCTTGAAGTCGCCACCGCATAACGCATTCTCTTTAAAGAAGCCGTAAGTTCCTGACACAGAGTTGCGGCCAAACATTTGAATCGCTCGTTGATTCCAATTGCTTTCAACGCCTAACTCAGACCATGTCTGCACACTCGCTAATGCGCCACACCTTAACGTAGCTGAAAAAACACTATCAAGCTGCTCAAAGTTAAGCCCTTGAATAGGGTTATCCTTATGAACAAAGATCCCGATCGCATCAATTGCAACGCTAAGTGCCGTGGGCTTGTAGCCATACTCTCTTTCAAAAGCATTCACCTCCTGTAACCTCATTGCGCGACTCATTGGGCCAAACTGCGCGGTGCCTTCAGCAAGAGCAGGAGGAGCAGTAGAGGAACCCGACGCTTGAATTTGAGCGTTTACATTCGGGTAAATCGTCTTAAATTCTTCTAACCATAATGTCGTCATCCCTGACAGCGTGTCGGAACCCACCGAAGATAGATTTCCTGAGACTCCGGGGATTTTTTGATAGCGCGGCAACTCAGCAGCAACAACGCTGAAAGAAGCCAACACTAAGCCAACCCATACTGCGATACGTGGAGTGTTTAACATTAATTGACAACCAATCGTTCAGGTAAAATGAAGGAGAACTTACTGCCAATATTCACTTCAGAATGGATTTCCAAATGAGAGTCATGGTGAGACAAGGCATGCTTTACTATTGCCAAACCTAAACCACTGCCACCAGTATCCCGTGAACGGGCTTTATCAACTCGATAAAATCGCTCGGTCAAACGATGTAAATGCTGAGCTTCTATACCGTCCCCAGTATCCTCTACATCTAAACATGCACCTTGGGAGGATTGATACCAACGGACTTTTACGCCTGCTCCTGGCGGCGTATACTTAACCGCATTGTAAACAAGGTTAGAGATAGCGCTGCGCAATTGATCCTCATCACCAAATACCCGCAAGCGATTATCAATATCAAACTCGATAACATGCCCTTCATCACCACTTAAGCTGACGGCTTCTTTTTCAAGAATTTCTAGCATCGCAGGCACATTCACTACTTCATCCAATTCGTGCATCGGAGCCGCTTCTATCTTAGAAAGCGTGAGCAACTGATTGACCAAGCTGTTCATACGGTTAAGTTGTTCTGTCATCACCCCGTGGGCTTTTGTCCACATAGGTCCAACGATCATGTCAGGGTCCTCTGTCATCTCAAGGTAACCTTGCAATACCGTCATTGGCGTACGCAGCTCATGAGAGACATTCGCAAAGAAGTTTCGGCGCATTCCTTCTAGCTGCTTTAGCTGACTGACATCACGCACAACCATCAAGTGTTCACCTTCGGTATAAGGCACAATACGCAATTCCAACATTCGCTCCACATTTAAGGGCGAAGGCATTTCTAACGGCTCAGAAAAATCGTTCTTATTGAGATATTTGATAAAATCAGGGGTGCGAATAAGATTCGAAATAGGCTGCCCAGAATCCCCTTGCCACCGAAAGCCAAGTAAGTGTTGGGCTAATTTGTTACACCATACGATGTTGCCTTCACTGCGGAAAACAACAACAGCATCTGGCAACGATTCCGCTCCGTTTTTAAATCGGCGAATCAGATTTGTCAGCTCTTTACGCTTTCGTCTTTGCCGCTGCTGCAAACGATAAATACCATTAAAGAGCAGCTCCCAATTACCCGTTCCTGATGGCGGTGTTAGTCGCTTCTCGTCCCAAAGCCATGCCGATAAACGCAATTGGTTATGCAGATGCCAAATCAACTGCATAACCGTCGCAGCAAGCAGTAGCCAGGGCATATAGCCAAATATCCATCCAACTACAATCCAAGGGGTGTAAAAAAAAGCCAGCTCCCAAGCTAGCTTTTTCCATGTTAAACGTTCAACCATCTACCTCTCCGGTTCAATACTAGCCTTTGGTTGAGAATCGATAGCCAGCACCTCGTACTGTTTGAATCAGCTTATCATGTCCTGCTGATTCTAGTGCTTTACGCAACCGACGAATATGTACGTCTACTGTGCGGTCTTCCACATAGACGTTGGTACCCCACACGTTATTAAGTAGTTGCTCACGACTATAGACACGCTCTTGATGGGTCATAAAGAAGTGCAGCATCTTAAACTCGGTCGGCCCCATATCTAATGGTTGATCGTTCGCCGTTACTCGGTGAGAAACTGGATCTAGTTTCAATCCCTGAACATCAATCACATCCTCTAGCGCGGTAGGCGTAACACGACGAATCACCGCTTTTAAGCGTGCGACCAATTCTTTAGGTGAAAACGGCTTGGTGATGTAGTCATCGGCCCCAACCTCAAGTCCACGAACTTTATCTTCTTCCTCGCCGCGAGCAGTCAGCATCACAACTGGAATATTACGAGTCAACTCTTCTCGCTTCATATGCTTGATAAAATTAATGCCAGAACCGCCAGGTAACATCCAATCCAGAAGTACTAAATCGGGGAATGGTTCAGCCAATTTATTGACTGCTGTATCGTAATCTTCAGCTTCTACGGCTTGATAGCCTTTTTGCTCCAATACAAAGCACAACATCTCGCGAATAGGTGCTTCATCCTCAACAACCAGGATCCTTCTAGACATAACGGCGTAACCTTATGGAATCTAATCAACTGCATGCATTATCAATAATTATTATGACACTTTTGTGACCATTGAAAACAATTTTTCATATAAGTTTCGCACAAATCCAATTGTCAGAATCCATATTTAGGCTAAGACATTCTGGCCAAAATTGCCTATGATGTGCAGCGTTCAATTATTAATGTGAGAGTAATATGTGGTTTAAAAACTGTTTGGTCTATCGTTTCAATAAGGAACTTGAGTTTAACGCTGATAAGCTAGAACAGCAGCTTGAAGAGTTTCGTTTCACGCCATGTGGCAGTCAAGACAAACAAAAGTTTGGCTGGGTGACCGCTCTGGGCAAACATGGCGACATGATGACTCATGTATCTGAAGACCGTATTTTGCTTTGCGCTAAGAAAGAAGAAAAAATGTTGCCCGCTTCAGTGATTAAAGAATCATTGAACAACAAGGTAGACCTGCTTGAAACACAAGAAGGTCGTCCACTGAAGAAAAAAGAAAAAGACGACCTCAAAGAAGACATTATTATTGATTTACTGCCACGTGCATTTAGCCGAAGCAATCTCACCTATATGGTTATCATGCCAAAAGATGGCTTCATTATTGTGGACTCTAGCAGCTTTAAAAAAGCAGAAGATGTGATCGCGCTACTTCGTAAAACGATGGGCAGCCTCCCTGTTATCCCTGCATTCCCAGAACAGCCAATAGAAAATACGCTAACGGAATGGGTAAAAACGGGCAGCACCCCAGCGGGCTTTAATATGCTAGACGAGGCCGAGCTTAAATCTGTACTTGAAGACGGCGGTATCATTCGCTGTAAAAAACAAGAACTGTCCAGTGATGAAATTCTTGGCCACATCGAAGCCAATAAATTTGTCACCAAACTGGCCCTTAACTGGCAAGAACGAATTGAGTTTATCTTTGCGGATGATGGCAGCATTAAGCGCCTGAAGTTTAGTGATGAACTCAAAGATCAAAACGAGGATATCCCTAGAGAAGATGCGGCTGCACGAATTGACGCCGATTTTTCTTTACTATGTGGCGAATTGAGTACGTTCTTACCCAATTTATACGACGCATTTGGTGGCTTGCCACAGCAATAACCCTTTCAAATCAATGCCCGGTACTTCCGGGCCTATTTCTGCGCTTGGAATACCCACAATTTTAGCGTAGAATTTGCGCCCCTTAGTGCCACCAGGTGGTACTTCCCTGACTTATAATCAGAATAGAGATTTTATCAATGTTTACTCCAGAACTCTTATCCCCCGCTGGCAGCCTTAAGAATATGCGTTATGCATTCGCCTATGGTGCAGATGCCGTTTATGCGGGTCAGCCTCGTTATAGCCTTCGCGTCCGTAACAATGAATTTAACCATGAAAACCTTCAAATCGGTATTAACGAAGCTCATGAACTGGGTAAACAATTTTATGTGGTATGTAATATTCAGCCACATAACTCTAAGCTAAAAACCTTCATTCGAGACCTTAAACCCGTTGTTGAGATGGGTCCAGATGCACTTATCATGTCAGACCCTGGTCTTATCATGATGGTACGTGAAGCATTCCCGGATATGGCGATTCATTTATCCGTGCAAGCAAACGCCGTAAACTGGGCAACCGTTAAGTTTTGGGCAGCAAACGGCGTCGAGCGTGTCATCGTGTCTCGTGAGCTATCGCTTGAAGAGATTGAAGAAATTCGCGAGCATTGCCCTGAAACTGAGCTTGAAGTCTTTGTTCACGGTGCACTTTGTATGGCGTACTCTGGTCGCTGTCTATTATCTGGCTATATCAACAAGCGCGACCCTAACCAAGGGACTTGCACCAATGCTTGTCGTTGGGAGTACAACGTCGAAAAAGGCAAAGAAAACGACGCAGGTCAAATTGTCGAAGAATTCGATCCTAATACTCCGAGTGCTATCGAAGTTCAAGATGAGCGTCCTGATAACACTTTAGGTTTAGGTAAACCAACTGACGAAGTGGTTCTTCTTTCTGAAAGTCACCGCCCAGAAGAGAAAATGGCGGCCTTTGAAGATGAGCATGGTACTTATATCATGAACTCCAAAGATCTTCGTGCTATTCAACATGTCGAGCGATTGACCAAGATGGGTGTGCACTCCCTTAAAATTGAAGGTCGTACTAAATCATTTTATTACTGCGCAAGAACCGCTCAAGTTTACCGCAAAGCGATTGATGATGCCGTTGCTGGTAAACCATTCGATGAAACATTAATGGGTACACTTGAGAGCCTTGCACATCGTGGTTATACCGAAGGTTTCTTGCGTCGCCACACTCACGATAGTTATCAAAATTACGACTACGGTTATTCCGTTTCGGACGCTCAGCAGTTTGTTGGTGAGTTTACCGGTAAGCGTCGTGGCGCTTTAGCGGAAGTAGAAGTGAAGAACAAATTTATCGTCGGTGATAGCTTAGAAATCATGACTCCCCAAGGGAACGTAGTGTTTAGTCTAGAAGTCATGGAAAACCGTAAGTCAGAAGTTATCGAGGATGCCAAAGGTAATGGTCACTTTGTCTTCATTCCAGTTCCTGAGGATATGGAACTAGATTTCGCGTTACTTATGCGTAATCTAAATGCCGGTCAGGATACTCGTAACCCCACAGGCAAATAATATGGCTCTGTTAATTACAGGAAAATGCATTAACTGCGACATGTGTGACCCAGAGTGTCCGAATGAAGCAATCGCGATGGGAGCAGAGATCTATGAAATCGATCCAGCCCTATGTACCGAATGTAAAGGCCATTACGATAAGCCTACATGCCAATCGGTCTGTCCTATAACTAACTGCATCATCACTGATCCCAATAACGTGGAAACAGAAGATGAACTTTTAGAGAAGTTTGTCATTATTCAAGGCATGGCCTAAAGAAAGAAGCCTCCTGTTTGGAGGCTTCTTTTTATCCTGATTTTTCAATGGGAAACACATTACAATACAGCTCTTTTTCGTATTGTATTTCAAGTTTTTTACGCCAGTTTTCGGCAGAGTTAACAGGGATTAAATAAAACTTCTCTCTACTGGTATCAGTAACAAAGGCGATACCATGCTGCATCAATTCGTAGTGAATATCATTGATAAATCCCAAAGTGAACCCTTGACGGCCTGAAAGCTGATTAATGTCTTCTCTCGTCAAGATCACTCCCTCTTTTTCTGAAGAAAACCTCTCCCTCAGCCAACGGGAAAATTGCCGTGCTGAAATCATAGTCATAACGGTATTCCTTACCTAAACTCTAAAAGGCTTGCGCCAAAGAAAAGCAGTAGAGTAGCCTAAACCGTGACAGAAAGGTCAATAACAAACAACTAATCCACTGAATTACTGATAAATATAGTCAAGCAAAAGTCACTTCTCCAGTCCCAAAAATGAGAGGACTGACATTCATTTATTTGTGACAACTATCTATAAAGATAAACTAGGAAGGAGTTCGTCAGGGTCAAGTTTGCATTTACAATTAATGGCATACATTGATAAATATGACTATTTATCAATGAGATACAGACTTACCAAATAGCACAATACCAATGTGATACAAGGGCTATATACTATCAAACCGTAAATAGCATGCTAGGACTAACGTTTAAAGACGGAAAAACAGAAGGGGTTCGGATCTAAGTCAGAGCCTTTGAATATGGCAGAGGTGGAGAGACTCGACCGGGTTGGTGACTCAGATCCCAGCACATCGCTTTGAAAAAGTGAAAACGAAAAAGGCTCCGACCTAAGTCAGAGCCTTTGAATATTGCAGGGGTGGCGAGATTTGACCGCGCTGGCGACCCAGCTCCCAACACATCGCTTTGAAAAAGTGCAAACGAAAAAGGCTCCGACCTAAGTCAGAGCCTTTGAATATGGCAGGGGTGGAGAGATTTGACCGCGCTGGCGACCCAGCTCCCAACACATCGCTTTAAAAAAGTGAAAACGAAAAAGGCTCCGACCTAAGTCAGAGCCTTTGAATATGGCAGGGGTGGAGAGATTCGAACTCCCAACACGCGGATTTGGAATCCGCTGCTCTGCCAATTGGAGCTACACCCCTGTAGTTGTTTTTAAGACTTAACTTTGTCTAAATAAGTGGCGGAGTGGACGTCATCCGAACCCATCACCTTGAATACCTTGTCTTGCTTGACTTCGTGAAGGGTTAGTCCCCTTTCGAGTTGCGGGCAGTGTACCCATACGTGTACCTAAAGTCAAACGCTAGAAACAGCAAAAATTCAACTGACCACACTTTAAACATCATCAACGCCAGCTTGAAAATGTCGAATCTTAGCTCCAAGGTTTGCTACTTGGTCTTGAGCTGCTTCATCTAACCGTCCTTCACCTCTCATGACATATAACAACTGAGTATCCAGCATCTTACAAAGTGTTTCTATATCGTGCTCGGTTGAAATACTCTGATTAAATAAAAAGCCTTTTTCGCTCATCCAGCTTTTCATCGTATCAAATTCCGCTCTCAAAGTAGCAGAAAAAAGTTGTTCATTTTGACTGGAAATAGCAGAGAGTATTTCATCACCCACTCGAACTCTCTCACCATAACGCAATACCTCAGGATGCTTGACATAAACATTAACCAAATGCTTGACCAAGTTTTGCTTAGAAAAACCTTCCTTTTGGGCTTGTCGTTCGAGCTTTCTATGTACACTCAATGACAAATCGACGGTTAATTTTTTCAATTCCTCTTTCTTACTACCATTTTTAGAACGTGTCCATTTCTTTACAAATTCAGCCTGTTCTTTGGGTGATAAATTCGTGTAGTAATCAAAGAGCCATTTCAGATGACTCTGACCTTTATACATTGAATTGAAACCACCAAATCGGTCTCGCATTCCTCCAACCCACGCCAAATGTTGTTCATTATTACAGTCCAGACCATCGAATGTCGTCTGCAATAATTGATATTCATCCTTAATCATACCTTTTCCTTGAGCCTTAGTTTTACCTGTTAATACCAAGAATATAATTACAGGCAAAATAACAATCAACCTGTATTATACCTAGCATTAAGCTTTATTCATTAAAAACCACAGGCAAGGTATAATAAGCACTTACCCTCCACAAACCTTAGATATTAAAATGCAAGAAAAACACAAGCACCCCATAACATTATGGGCAGAAATTACATCCATAACCAATGATTCAGCCACCCCATGTAGGCGAATTAAATTAGAAGACATCGTCGTTAATGAGCTTATAGTTCAATATTCATCCGTCATTGAAGCATCCTTACAGGCATGCAGCATTCTTCTCATCAAAGAACATCGGGAGCTATGTCTAAAGAAAATAAACAATGCCATCCAGACAAAAGAGAAAGAACATTTTCAAAGTTATTCACTTCTTAATTGGGGAATTGATCGTCCCACTTTTCACTTCGCCAGATTCTTCAACATGAAACAGAATTGGGGAATAAGTGAAGACCATATAAGCCATCCAGATTGGTTAGCGATCCACAATCTCAGACAACTATTAAAAAATGCTTTTAACATCGAAGTGATACTAGATTTCATCGCAGAACAAAAAGAGGTAAGTAAAGCAAAGCTTCCTTTGGTTTGGGCTATTTGTTGCTTGCTAGCAAAACATTCTTATCCGGCACCAATCACAACAAAATCGCCAATATCAATGAAACATCTCGCTCTATATATGAAAGAAAGCGAAGCTGAGACCCTAGAGGGAGTAAACCTTTTAAAAAAGCTAAAACTGATTAAAACCAACGGTGCCTATATAAACATCAAGCCTCTATTCTGGGTTCGAGGCATCAAGGAATTTGCCAATTCAACTTATCTTCGAAACAAAACTACATTCTTAGCAATGGAGGACAACAAAGAAAAAACCACTTTTTTCAACCAGCACGCTCACCGACAATTACTACAAGCACAAGATCTTGCAATCCAACTTCTTCAAGAGTTAGGTGACGATCCTCTTCTCACTACGACGAGGTATGATTTATCTACATTCCTTAGCCAAACACTTCAATTCAACCACGAGTACATCAATGAAAACCTTTTTGATTTATAAAAGTACCAAATATTCAGATTCGAAAAACTTCACTTTTCAGTTTGTGTGTCGCCCCAACACCAAGCTCAAAAAGCTTTGCTGTAAGTTCAAACTAACCACCGAACACATGACGCGGTGGGCACCTCTTATTGAACCCACTTTAACGCCAATACAGATTTACTCCAGCATCGACTTCTTTACATTGTTTAGAGATAAGGCTCTTAAGCAACTATCTACTCAATATTTAAAGCAAACGATCGAAATGCTAGCTCAACCAACAAGAGACCGACACTATCGCTTACCTATCTTTGACCATACAACTAAAATCGACGCTTGGTTTAGTGAAATCACTATATTGATAGAAGGTCCTTACTGCCTACATTATGATTATGCAGAGCAATACAACGTTATTCAAAAGCACCATGCATCAGAGCCAAACTCTCCAAGATTTTCCTTAAAAGATCTATATAAACGTCAACACAAACATTTTCCAATTAACATGAAGCACTTGGTGTTGTTCCTGCCTGATTTCTCTTGCAAAGTCGATATGCAGCGACGCTACCTGACGCTTATTCATTATCTTTGTCATCATTCAAATAAATTTTCAGGTCAATGCTATAAAACCATCCCTCAAATCCAATCAGCGCTGTGCATCAGTCAACCAACTCTTCACCGAATGATCATGACTTTAGAAAGTTATGATTGGCTTGCTACCCAATACACGTCAGTTCAAAGATACGATACAAAGTACAAGGCACCCAAAACACCGACAAAAACACTCACTCTGACACCAATTTTTTGGGCTTGTATTTCTGGAATGCCCATTAATGGAAATCTAGTAAAACAAGCAGTCATACCTGCGATGCAAGCGGTCCATAACTGCTGGGGAATGGATAGCAGAGAATACAAGGAAATGAGCAGCTATCCGTTTATCCGACACGTTGCTCAAATTCAACATGTAACAAAATTTTATCAAACAGCAATAAGAGAAAGTGAACTCAACGTCGTCCGTAATGACTCCTTGAAGCAACTATCCTTGATGAAATACAGGTAAACATTAAACCAATACAACCTCACTGATTGTTTTGTAATTAACACTACGGAGCAATACACATGAATACACTCACTCAATCTGACCTTAGACTTATCCGTATTAACGACCTTGCTAACATGATTGGTTATCATCGAAGCTCTATTAATCACATGGTGTCTGAAGGCCGATTTCCTCAACGACTAAAAATAGGCCCTAGCGCCAGTGGCTGGCTTCTCCCTGAAATTAAATCTTGGATAAACCAAAGCTGGCAATTAGGCGATTCATTCAGCCCCCCCTTATTAAATGAGCCTCGTTTGTTGAGAATGAAAGACGTACTCGACCTATTAGGTGTTAAGCGAGACACACTGTATCGATTAATAAAAAGAAATGAATTTCCCGAAGGGAAAAAACTCAGTCATCGAGAGCGACGATGGGAATACAACGACATCATGGGATGGCTAGCAGGTAAAATCCAAGAAAGGGATGAACGACAAGATTAAATTATGGGCATTATCGCCAAGCTAAAAAAAACCACCAGCAACATCATTAAACCAATCACCTTCGCTTACTCCATTCTTTTTTCCTCTGATTAAATTCACTGAAATTATTTATTCAGACTCTGCCTGTCATACGCGGAGAATTTTCTGTGGGTCATCGTTTTTAATACACAGAGAAAACATGGAGTGAGTGGCTTACATTAAGAATATCCCCATGATCACACTTTCTATTATTTCGCCAAACAGCCCTCTATCATTTGACGCTCAATGGTTACACCGGCTTTGTAGTTCGCTAGACAAACTCACTACCGCCCCTTTCCGTCGCCACAGCAAAAATCTATGCCTAAGGTTTACTCTTTCTCAAACGCAAGCCGTTGATATCACTTTATGTCAGCAAGGAAATGATAATTGGAGAATTGAACGCATTGACCATTGGCACAAACTCAATACAAACCAACCTGCAATACTGCATCTGTTCGACTTTAAGAAACGCCTCTTTCAGAGTCTAGACACACCAAGGTATTCAATGAATCTCATGCAACATGAGCCAACATTAAAAGCCAGCTTCGAGCTATGGCAATCAACTTTCCTTCAAACTAAGATCATCGACGCTCAGTTACGATTATTGCCTTAGCAATCTAACCCCACGACAGGGCGGTAACGCCCTTTTCAAACGATTCACCCTTCATACATTGATGGGAACGACGACCCAAACAAAACAGATGGTCATGTTCATTATCAACTCACCAGACGTATAGAGAACTCGCTCCATAAACGCCATTGACGTATTAAATAAGCTAGCACTTCCAGACAAAGCAACGATACAATCAAGCAACAACCGTCACAGATAACCTGAGTCTTTATGCCCTTTTCAAAATTTGAACACGCCCGATACAACAAAATGTTGAATACATTTATTGAAGAGCTCCGTCCACCAGCCAATATTCGACATGAATTAGATATAGAAGGCGAACTCACCAATCAAACTATCGAAATCAGAGAGAGCATCGCAAGATGGGACAGGCCGACAGAGAAACAGTATAGGTCCGTCGCGAAAATAACCTACGTTCGTACACAGCAGTGCTGGCGCCTCTATTGGATGCGAGCCAGTGGTAAATGGGAGAAGTACGACGCATTTTACCATTTAGAGCAAGCGCTAGAAGCGGTAAGGAAAGACCAATATGGCTGCTTTTGGGGGTAGGCGTACCTCAAAAGTTGAACACCTTAAAAAAGGCTAACTTCCGAGTAACTCTGACTTCATACGCACAAGAAAAAAGGCGGCCAATCGCCCTATCTGATAAGAGTTTTGACCTCAATTATCACTCTGCTCATTTTCTGAATGTGTTCGGATATATTAATACCACTAATCAACAATCAATGATCTAATCGTACTACTCTAGTCGTAACCAGTATGCTGTCACTGAACATGAGTCATGTCATCGATATCAATAACCTTTAATCTAATCAATATCTATAGAGTACATTTAAACACTAGTCCTAGTGGTAGCACCCTGTCTGGTCATACGTCGTAGATATCTATCTACCCGAGTCATAACAGTGACACTCTATCAACAGTATCATTGAAATCTCATATGATTAATCAGAAGCAGGTTGCGCAGGCTTAGTTACCGTTACGTTTGTTATCAGCGATGATTCATTGAGGTGATGGGGCTTGGTTAACTCGTCGCCTTATGGTAACGCTTCGAATGATTAGGGCCGTAGTTGTAATACCTCTATTTCAAATACCCAAATGCCGTGAGTAACATGCCATAGGCTGATTGATTCTGAGATTAAATAAATAACGGCTCCCTAGCATGAGCTGGTAGCGAGAGCATGAAGTAGATTTGATAATGCATTAGCCGTTTAGGCTGGTGCAATGCAAGTAGAAGCTCTGTTGCCTCTATGATGGATAATTAGGGCTGACTTGTGCCTTGTGGATCCATAGCACGATGCTTGCATACAACTTAATGAATTGACAATTACATGAGCTCTATGGACCGTTAAGTACATTGAGAGGGAGGGTTATAGCTAGACAGACTCAGGGGTTCGTATGCGAATAATTTTCAAAACAGTAGTATTAGTCTGTCTCGAAAATAATAACATCCGTGCTTTGATTCACGGCCTTTTGCACTGAGATATCAACAACATCAAGGCTTTTCACCTTTGCCGTAAGCGTTAAATACTGACCAAATACAACGATTGAGTTTGTTATGAAATCCATTCATAACGAGATTCAATCATGCCCCAACACTATTCAAGCCATCGCTATAATCTCAATCACATTCAAGACATCGAAAGCGTACTCAACCAAGCTTTAAACCTATTTAAACGGGTGAGCGTGTTTCGGTTTGATGTGCATTACCCTAATTTCCACCCTGATGACCCGACCTCTTATCGTACACAGGAATTTACTAAAAAATTCCTAGGTTCACTCACGTCTAAATTAGAGCACATGACCGGTCAAAAGGCGGCGTTCTATTACCTTTGGTGCAAAGAGCACAACATTGAGAAAGGCACCCCTCTGCCACACTACCACTTTGCATTGATTCTTAATGGTAATCAATTTCAAAGCTGGGGCCGTTATGATTACCAAGGGCCCTGTTTAAGAATATGCATTGAACAAGCGTGCTTAAGCGCAATGGGATTACCTTCGGAGTATGCGCCTCGTGTCCTGCAATACGGCGATACAGTAAACATCTGTACGTATGCTGGCAAAGACTATCAACCGCAATGGGACGAAGCAGTAAGTATGCTCAGTTACTTAGCCAAGAGAGACGGAAAGATCCCCGGACAACGTTGCTGGGGTAAAAGCGCCTTATAGCGATAGCCAATCAAACCATTGACATCATTTTCAATACACATGCAGGGAGCTTTCAGTGCGTTCCATGTGTGACTCATCTTAATTCAAACTCGAAGGAAATTATTATCATGTCTTATACAAACACTATCACCCCATGCGCCATCTACGTTGACGGCGCAGCACCCAACAATCAACACGGTTGTCTAAAAGGTGGGATTGGCATAGCGATTTACAATTCAGAGCAGCAATTGATTCATACCGACTCGACGACCATCAATCGCCCTACTGACAACGCTGAATTAGAGCTTATCGCGCTGGTGGAAGGATTAGAATTCGCTAATGATGGCGACACGGTCTATTCAGACAATGAGTATTGCGTAAAGGGTTACAATGAATGGTTGGACGGTTGGAAAGCTAAAGGCTGGCGTAAAGCCAATAACAAACCCATTGCCAATCGGGAGCTCTGGCAATTAGTGGACACACTGCGCTCAAGGAAGTTTGTGCATGTCGTTAAAGTCAAAGCTCATGCGGGCATTGAAGGGAATGAAAAGGCCGACAAGCTGGCGACACAAGCTGCAATACGCTGACATTCATCCAGCTAACAGAACCTTAAAAATTAGACAAGGAGAGCCCCCACGTCCTTGTCTATCAACCGACACCATTATCGAACAAACAAGCCCACGTTTATGTTTTACACGCAACATGGAGCCAATTGAACATGAGCCGATATCTCTACCCTACACTATCCAATCTTCATCAAACACCGGACACCAAGCTCACCTTGTTGAATATTCAATCGGCTCTCACCGATGCAATGGGACGTTACCAACAACTGGTTATCCTACCCGTTTCGTTAATCGTACCTGTAGGGATTAACATCTACTGCAATGAAAACACCGGAGAGTCTCACCTGCATCACTTGATGACCTCACTACAACAACGTATTAACGATTCGGCTGATGGACATCATGAAAAAGGACAAATCGTTGCCGTGTGGGAGTCAAATATCACCTCCAGCCCCGTCAGATACGAGTTATGTTTACTTATCAATCAGACCTGGATGCAATCTCACCCAGACAGCTATTCTTGTTTCACAACACGCATTCAAGAAAGTTGGCGGTCGACATTAGGCCTGTCATCTTCTCTCGATAGCTATCCTGCCTCCAGCCTTGTTTCCACACTCAAAGCCGAAGCGGTATCGATTAATCAACGACAAGATTTTCTCTTGGTGCAGAAACAGCTAAACCATGTTTATAAACAGATAATCAACCATTTGATGCTAGACAAACCCGTTGTCACCGGACATTCTCTCGGTTGTGGCGTATTTAAGCCTGAAGTCAAACGAATGACATGGATTCCCCCTTTCCGAGGATCTGCCACACTTATGTGGTACTTAATTGCACCGGAGGCACCATGTCTGATTATTCTTATTTCTGCGGTATCGACCTAGCTAAAAACCACTTTAGTCTTCATGCCGTAGACCAAAATGGTAAAGTCTTACTTCATAAGTCAGTAACCCGCTCTAAACTGCTGACTACAATAGCAAATATGCCACTCATGCGTATAGGCGTTGAAGCGTGTGGTGGTGCACATTATTGGGCAAGAACACTCAATAAACTCGGTCACGACGCCCGTATCATGGCCGTTAAATACGTGGTTCCTTATAGAACTAAGGGGAAGAACGACCTTAATGATGCAGTCGCTATCTGCGAAGCTGTTCAGCGTCCATCCACTCGCTTTGTGCCCGTTAAGTCCCCCGAACAACAAGCCATCTTATCTGTTCATAGAATGAGAGAACATTGGGTTCGTGAACGCACCGCGCTTATGAATCGCATGCGTGCCATGCTTTCTGAATTCGGATTAATCATTCCTGTTGGTCGCTCTTCATTGATGAAACAGGTTCCCTTAATGCTCGAAGATGCAGAAAATGAACTGCCACACCTCGCAAGAACGGTGATAGCCGATGCTTATCACCACCTTGGAGAATTGAACCAACGTATCGCCGATACTGAACAAGTCTTCGACTCTTTTGCTAAGGTCAGCACTAATGTTCAACGAGTGATGACGGTTCGAGGTATCGGGCCGCAAACTGCAACAGCGATACTCGCTTCGATAGGTAATGGCTCTCAATTTGATAAAAGCCGTGATTTCTCTGCTTGGCTAGGACTCGTACCAAAGCAATATTCCACAGGAGGAAAACCTCGATTAGGTCGGATAACCAAACACGGCGACAAATACTTACGAACACTATTAGTTCACGGCGCAAGGACCGTGATTGCCAACCTTGGCGACAAGCAAGATAAGTTAAGTCAGTGGTGCAGAGGCGTTCTGGAACGAAGAGGAATGAACCGAGCAATAGTGGCACTTGCCGCAAAGAACGCACGAATTATATGGTCGCTTTTACACAATCAAACAGAATATGAAAACTATGCTGCTTAAGTAAAAACTTAAGCAGCATAAAGAGTTAAACCCACCGGGTCATTGCAAACGCTAATGATGGAGATAGGTTAAGACCACTTGCGGAGAGCCTGTTAATGCGGCGGACACACTAGATGTCATCTAACGAATAAGGCACCGCAGTCGCGCAAAGTCATCAGGGCCACGACGTATGCGAATCGTCGATAAGTAGGCCGAATGTAGAGCGGCAGTCCAAAACCCATCAACATAAGTTTAGCGGATGTTTGACAACCGGGGGAATCCATGTAGCCCTATTAATTACACCGCTCCTCACTGGCATGAACAGAATCGAATCCCTTCTGTTGAGCGTCAAAGAGTGTGATTTGATAATCGACATTCGCGTCGAGCATACGACGTTTTGAACCAAACCGTGGCGACTCGCTTTATCATTCTGTTGAATAGCAGAGCTTACCGCGCTTGCTCTGCTGACTTCAGAGCCACTTATTTATCGTTCCCGTATCAAACCAAAAACCAGAAAGCAAGCAAGGAGAACGCACCTCATTGCCCTCACTGAATGATTAATACGGGTTAGTACCAAATGCTTCCATCAAAGGAAAGAGCAGATGATCCGCCAGTAACCACAGATACAAACCTGTCACCATAAACTTAATCGTTGTAACATCCCTCGCGATGATTTGAAGTTGGAATTCCGTCTGTGACAGACCTTTGATATCAGGCTTACGATTAAATTTAGAGAAGATATCAGAAATTCGTTTATACATTGAAGATAGCACCTTGGCTGTAATTGCAGAGACTAAGAATCTATCAAAGATAGAGGGAGCCTCCAAGCCAAGCAAAATCATTCAAGCTCTGACAAGATCAAGTGACATTGAGCGCATAGTATGCTTTTATAGCCGATAAACACATAATGTCATCATTATCTCTATGAAAACAGACTTCCAATTTACCCTAGCTCTCGTTGAAGATTTTTTCCAGCAACCTGCAATACAAAGCCGCTTACAGCTTATCACTCAACATCGCATTACGGGGTGGGAAATTTGGCTTCAAGTAGAATTTGCTTGCTTTATTGATACTTATCCTGAAATTGGTAATTGGTATCGGGAATGTCAATATGATATCGATAAGCGCCGATCAAATACTCGTAAATCCATGGCGATAGACTTTGCCTTTCGCCGTAAACATACCAACAAAGACAAGTACATTGCTTTAGAAGTAAAACAAAGCCTAAGTACAACTCAGTGTATTCATAACCTGTTCAAAGATGTTGAGAAGGTATGGCACATGAAATCTTCTGAAGATGACCTTCGAAGTATGTGGTGCTTAGGTATCCACCCCAGTTCGAGCCAAGTCGAAGTGCGTAATACTGTAATGAAATACGCAAAGAAATATGATTTTGAATTAGATAACGGTTGCATTGAGTACCAGCTCATAGAAGGCACAGACTGGGGCTTTACTCTGTTTTAACCATGAGCTTTCTCAGCTTTATCTAGCTATCTAGCTATCTGGTCATCCACCAACTGATTGGTATAATACTGAGTCTATTATCTTAGACAAAGCGTCCACTCTCATGAATGTACTGATTTATAATGATTTAAAACACAAGAAAATCCCGCACCTCGCTAAATTCATACAATCCATGGAGCAGGGCCATCTTGCTCAGGTAGAAGCAAAGAAACTACGACCTAACCTTTATCGAGCTAAATTAGGCCAAGCTGCTCGGCTCATCTTTTCTCTTTATCGTTATCAAGGTAAAACGTATTGCTTGGTCTTGGAATACCTCCCTAATCACGAGTATGAAAAATCTCGATTTTTAGCGGGTGCTAGCATTGATGAGAGTAAAATCCCAACGGTCACTCAAGAGCAGGCACTTGAACCGATTGATGCCGTTTACCTAAACACTCAGAGCCCACACTTTTATTACCTTAACAAAGCCATCTCTTTTGATGAGGAGCAGCAACTCATCTACGACACGCCGCCCCCTTTAGTTATCGTAGGCTCTGCCGGAAGCGGAAAGACCGCCTTACTCCTTGAAAAAATGAAACAAGCGGTTGGGGATATTCTGTACGTCAGTCACTCACCTTATTTAGTACAGAATGCTCGTGAGCAGTATTACAGCAACAACTATGACAATGACCTTCAAGAGCAGGTCGACTTTTTATCATTTACCGAATACTTAGAAACCATCGAGGTGCCACATGGGCGAGAAGTCACCCGTTATGACTTTCACACTTGGTACTTAAGAGCGGGCAGCAAAAAACTCATTGCTCAAAAAGTGTATGAAGAATTTAAAGGCGTGCTAACAGGACCATCCACTGATTCACCTTGGTTGGATAAGGCCGCTTATCTAGCGCTTGGGATAAAGCAGTCCTTATTTGATCAACAAGAGCGTGAGCAGGTCTATACGCTCTTTGAAAAGTACTTACGTTTTTTAAAAGAACACGCTTTATTTGACGTCAACATCATCAGCCAACAGTATCTCGATAAAGTGGTAGCAAGGTATGATTTTATCGTCATTGATGAGGTGCAGGATTTAACCAACACTCAACTCATGCTGATTTTAAACGCCTTACACCAACCGAATGACTTTCTGCTTTGCGGAGATGCAAACCAGATTGTCCATCCTAATTTTTTCTCATGGTCAAAGCTCAAATCTCTCTTTTTCACTGATGCCACGTTCAAAAACAGTCACCAAGCCCTGAATATTCTTCAGGCTAATTACCGCAACTCCTCACTGGTTACCGACGTTGCCAACCGCATACTGAAGCTCAAACACGCTCGATTTGGTAGTGTCGATAAAGAGAGCAACTTTCTAGTCAATTGTGTCGGAAACAATGTGGGTAATATCCAACTGCTTGATGACAGTGACAGTGTTAAAGGGACGCTCAACGCCAACACTGCTCGCTCCACGAAGTTTGCTGTACTTGTCATGCACTCAGAGCAAAAAGCGCAGGCTTCAAAAGTGTTTGATACCCCTTTGGTATTCTCTATCGAAGAGGCCAAAGGGTTGGAGTATGAAAACATTGTCCTTTTCAACTTTATTCATGATGAAAGTCAAATTTTTCAACAAATCAGTCAGGGCGTCAGCTTACAAGATTTAGAAGTAGAGTCTTTAGCGTATGCGAGAGCAAAAGATAAAGCAGACAAATCACTGGAAACGTACAAGTTTTATATTAATGCCCTATACGTAGCAGTCACCCGTGCCATCACCAATCTCTACATCGTAGAGACCAAGCACACTCACCCACTGTTGACCCTGTTGGATATAGAGCGATTTAGCGGTGAGCTTCACATTGAAAAACAAACCTCATCGACTGAAGAGTGGCAAAAAGAGGCCATCAGGCTGGAGCAACAAGGTAAGTTAGAGCAAGCTGAAAATATTCGCCAATCCATTTTAAGCGAACAAGCCGTGCCTTGGGTGTCACTTGAAGGAGAAGCCCTAGCCGCACTGCATCATGAAGCGTTTACGGAGAAAAATAAGAAAGCTCAACTGCTACTCCTTGAATACTGCTTACTCAATCAATCACATAAAACCACACAACAACTGATTGAACTGGGTGTTAAAGCGGCATCACAAGCACAAAGTCACCCTTTGAAAGCGTTGAAAAATCTCTATAAGAAGCATCATGTCATTTATGACTTCAAACACGTTAAAGGGTTGGAGCGAGAAGTCAGCAAATACGGTGTCAATCATCGTACTCGCTTTAATCTTACGCCACTGATGACAGCAACGATGAACAACAATGAGCCTCAAGTCGAAGCACTTATCGACATGGGGGCAAATAAAACCTTAGTCGCTAATAATGGATTGAATGCTTGGCAAATGTACTTAGGCAGATATTTGCAATCCGAAAAGGCACTAAGTAAGGAAATGAGTCAATTGCATTCTTTGCTTACCCCTCCGGCGACATCCATTCAGGTAGACGGCAAGCTCGAAAAATTAGACAGCCATACCATGTATGACTTCCTACTCAACGTCTTCCTTAGCTTATGGTACGACTACCTTCCCGACCAGTTAGTGAATCATTCAAGTGGATTGACGGCCGCGAATCTAGCGGTCATGTTAGGGACATTACCTGATAATGTTTTACCTCCAATGAAGAAAAAACAAGCGTACATCAGCCGCTACTTATCCAGTAATGAATGTTCAAAAGAGGGCGTACGAAACAAAAAACTGTTCTACCGCATGAAGCGTGGGCATTACGTGCTCAACCCGAACCTCACGTTCAAGCTCGGCAGTCGATGGGTTAGTTTAAAAGAGCGGTTGGATGTGATGCAATGGTCACCAACAGCACCGGAGTTTTACGCTCAATATAGCCAAGAATATCAACGACAGTGGCGACGTTACACAGAAGGAAACTTACGACGCTATCAACAATTATTCTTACGTGAAGCAGACCAAGTCACGGCTGATAGCCTCGTAACCAGAGAAAAAGAAAGCGTCACACCTCTGTTTTGATTACGACGCTATCCATTTAACACATCCATAATCACGTTCATGGAATGGCCTCGGTACTGTAAATAACGCACAACCTTGGCCTTTTCTTTTGCATCTTGCGGAGCATCATCGGCAAACTTTTTTTCTTTTACTTTCAAACACAACTCAAACCAATCAACATCTAAGTCTTCGATGACTTGTTCAACCAAAAGGGAGTCGAGTCCCTTTTGTCTGAGCTCTTGCTTTATCCGGTTAGGACCATAACCTTTATTGATTTGCTTATTGAGCTCTCGTTCAATCAGGCGATGGTCATCTACGTAATGATGTGATAACAATCGCTCCATCACGCCCTCCACACTTTCCTCATTGCTCGCCTCACGTTTTAAACGTCGTCTTAACTCACCCGAAGGGTAATCCCGCTTTGCGAGCAAGCCGATGGCAAAATCATACAGTTCAATATTATTCATAGTGTTATGCTCAGTAAAAGTGAATCATGTAGAAAGCAAACACCTTCCACATGACAAATTTGAGATCATGGATTCAGTGCATCTTTCAGTGCTTTACCCGCTTTAAAGGTGGGAGACTTGCTGGCTGAAATCTGAATTGGCTCACCCGTTCTTGGATTGCGCCCAGTTCGCGCTGCACGCTCTGTGATTTTAAACGTACCGAAACCAAGAAGCGCCACTTCTTCACCTTGCGCTAGAGATTGTTCAATCCCTCGTGTAATAACATCCAGTGCATCGTGTGCTTGCTTTTTGGTGATGTCTGCTTGCTCTGAGATAACATCGATAAGTTGGGTTTTATTCATTTGAATGTCCTATGGTTGTTTTAATCGTTTAAAGCTCGAACTGTTTATCTAATTCTTGTTGCTCTTGCCACTGTTCAATTTTCTTACGTGTCTCATGGACTGTGACATCACTCTTTACACGCTTTAGCTTTGGTACGCTCTCTACGTATTTCTTAATCTTAGTTTTCTTTGTCATGACATTTCCCTCGTCAACAAGCGACATTAATGTTTCCACACTCTAGGGTTCGGCCCAAAGCGGTTGTGATAAGGCTCCCCTTTCTTTAAAAGACCATAAAGCAAGAATAACGTTCCAAGTACCGGAACCAGCCCCATGAATAGCCACCTAAAAGAATACCCAGAATCATGAAGGCGTCGACAGGAAGAGGTGATGAGAGCTGGGCAAGTCATTACGACATAACCTAAAAGAGCCGCTTCGGTGAACCAATAGGAAACCACGCCATACGCCAAGAATAAAGTGATGATCACATGAATGATGAAAAAGCACCAGAAGCTTCGACGAGTTAATCGCCCATTGAGCCGAAAACTGTGTCTTAATACTTTTAGATACTCAATCATCTTCCCCTTTCACTCCTGAAAAATTCCCATAAAAATCAACTTGCTTTAGATAGAATAGCACCATGGCTCCATGTTGCATTGATTAAAGTGAGGGAGCGACTGGCTGTGATAGCTCTGTCACTTTGTTCATCTTAAACCGTTAGCTAATGGGAGTGAGCAAGGGTAAATGTGATATCTATTCAATCAATTTAATATATCAACCATGGATGAGCCGACAAGATATGGGATAATATTACTCACATTACCTTATTACTCAGCAAGGATTCACTTTGGGCTACAAAACGGTTGAACTCATTCATTTGATGACACACGAATTTCAACAAGTCGAAGGTGACTTTGAATCCTTATCTGAGCGTGAGTTAAAAGGTGTCATACCCTCTGGGATGGGCTATCGCCAATTCATTGAGCAATTAAAGCAAGGTCATCTGCTACTTCTTAATGACTCTCCACAGGCTCCGCTGCTAATGAAGGATAATAACGCATTAGGCAGCGCGGCTTGGGGTTTGAATAGTCATGTCAGTAATAACATTGAACCAACCGCTCAAAAAGCGTTACTGGCACGTACACAAATGAGTGGTGGAACGTCAAGTGGTACTCAAAGCAAAAGTCTTCATCCCCCTTTGCCGATGCCCACTTATATCCCTGAGCGGCCTCGCCCTGATGATTCAGACGAGCCGCCTTCGCTAAAATACGAATACAATCTTGATATCGCTTGCTCTCACGATACCTTTCATCGCAATGTTGGCTGCTCCTTTGCTCTGGCTAAAACAAAAAAAGAGGCCATGCTTGGGCGCTGGAATGAAAGCAAAATAGAGGAAGGGACTCGTTATACCTTGCTAACGGCGTTTGATGAGCCTAAAAAGCTGGTGGGACAAGTCGCTTCAATCTCAATGGGTATCTCTCCTAATCAACCCGTAAAAATGAGAAAGATAGGAAGCAGTGTCGCCTTAGAGGGCTTTATTCCTGTCACACCCGCCGTGCAATTGGGCGAGCGTTTAGGTTACCCAACAGAAGGTTTTTATTATCACATTCATGACTGCAAACTGATTCAAGAGTACCGAATCCTTGGGGATAAAAAGTGGAGCTTTTATGCCACTCGCTCTATGCACCATCGTCTTGACTCCGTGAGAGGCTATAACATTGACCAAACCGCTATCTTGGTCTTTTGGAAGCTCAAGGGAAAAGTGGTTGAGAATCAACACCTGATTTATCTCGACAGACAAATCACTCGGGATGAGCTTGATAGTTTAAATGATGAATGGCTAGATGAGCACGGTGTTTCGCTTAATGTACCAGAGCTACTTACTGCAACGAAAAAAGCCATCCAGACACGCAATGACTTTATGGCAACGAAAGAAGAGACCCAGCCTCTCCCTCACCACATTGTTCAAACAGACCCAGAAACAGGTCAACGTGAAACGTGGATGAGCATTGCACAAAAGTATGCATTAACCCCTAAGACGCTACTGACACTCAATCCTCAGTATGATGCCGACCCCATGTCATTGGCCGTTGGTCATTCACTCAACGTCACTCACAATACGGAAGGCCCGAAAGCAAAACCCTCGTTTTTCGCTAGTCCACCAGCAAAACCAGAAAAAGTGAATCAGCCATCAAATACGTATTATGAATTCACGGAGTCTTACCTTGCTGACACGCACGTTAAAGCGATTAACCATGAATACTTGATTGAAAAAGACATCCCAATCGTCAACTTGAAAGAAGTAACACCGAGTAAGGTGTTTGCGAAATCTTGCCAACAACCGCAAGGTTGTATTGACGCAGGCGTTATAGAAGAGCCCATTCAAAACTTTGGGCCTTGGTCATTCTTTTTTGGACAAGCGCAAGCTCATCCATTGGTTATCCCTGCTATTCAGGCCACACAGGCTCAAATGGCGATGGGGGCGACCGCCTCTATGGCAGGACAACCTAAAACGAGTGCATCAGGCTCTACTGCCACTGAACTCGAAAAGCTGGCGGGCACTTTGAAAGATAAGCTGGTGGAGAGCTACCGCTGGAAAGTCGATGGGATCAGTGCGTTATTTGCTATGCAGCAGTCTTTATTGGGGGATAGTACGCAGTATAGTGATAAAGAATTAAGGCAGCTCAGCACGGTACAAAGTCGACTTCGTGTTCACATTACAGAGCCGAATGAAGATGAATACTATCCGCATGTGAAAGCCTACCATGTTGATGATACGCGCATTCCAGTGAAGTACGTCGCGCAAGGTGATAATAACCAGCTCTCCGTTCAGCTAGAAGACGAAGGCCCCATCATTTATTGGACGCCAGCAGACAGCGGCGACCCTAGCTGGCAAAGCACACCAAGTCAAGATGATGACTTTGAACTGGAAGATATACGAGTCACGCCGATTCATTCTGATGAAACGACTGTCTCCGTCACTCCAATGCCAGAAGAGAAAGATTGGCGAGATGCGATTTTAGTGTTTCCAGAGAGTTCTGGGATTGCACCACTTTATGTGGTTTATAAAGAGAGTCCGAGAGACAAACCGGGAATAGTCACAGGACATGGTGAAGATATTGACGGGATATGGCTGGAAAAAGCGAGCGAAGGGCTAGGCTCACCGATTCCATCTCAGGTTGCCGATAAACTAAGAGGACGAGAGTTCAGTAGTTTTGATGCATTTAGGAAAGCACTTTGGACTGAAATACATAACTCCTCAGAGTTGAAGGAGCAATTTATCCCAACCAACCTTAATACAATGAAAAATGGTAGAGCGCCGTTTTGCCGAAAAGGAGAGCGAGTTGGCGGTAGGGTTAAGTATGAAATACATCATGTTGTTGAGATACAACATGGGGGAGATGTCTATAAAGTAGATAACCTAAGAATCCTCACTCCAAGAAGACATATAGATATTCATAAGGCGAAAAATGAAAAATAACATTTCAGAATACTCAGAATCAGATTTTTTTCGATTAGTTAAAAGAATCTGCGTTGACGACTACGATACTGAGCAAGAGCATATTGATGCAGTTATACATTTCGAAGAGATTACAGAGCATCCAGATGGTTCAGATCTGATTTATTATCCAGAAAAACCAGAAGATGGAACTCCAGAAAATATAGTCAGAGTTGTGAAAGAGTGGAGACAATCCAACGGCCTGCCCTGCTTTAAAAAAACTAATTAGCCGTAACAAACGATAGAGGCATTTCATGCAAATCAAAAAAGATGGCAAAGGTCAATTGTATATCGAGTGGCAACAAGCGGCTGGTGGCTATAAGCGTGCTTGGGTTCAGCACAGAGAGCCGGATAGAGATTGGGCCAACACGCCAGAAGGGCGTTACTTAAATGTGGTTCGTATTGCTGAATTAGGTGCAGGCCCAGCAGGCAATGCTACGGATTTTCCTATTTTTAGCTCTCTTTCTGATGAACAGATCCTCATTGCTTTTGTTACCTCTGTTTCTGCAATTACAGGCTGCGAACTCAAGGATGAATGACTCTTATGCTACTGAGCATGATTTAGTAGGCATTGGGAACTATACAGTTAGAGCATTCGGAGCTGATTTGAACCATGAATTACGGTCTTGCTTCGACATATCCCGAATATCTGTTTAGCCACACAGTGTTGATAATAGTGCGCATCCTCAGTTTCGGGGTTATCAATTTAATAAGATTATTACTGGTAGGTGCAACCTTCATCATTGTCTATTATCCAATTTTCTCATATTCTCTCACCACTAAAACCATCAATAAAATTGGCGAGCGAAGACAGGCTCCCATCGGTTTCAAAGTCGGTGGTTTTTGGCGTTTAAGAGTGAAGCTCTTGAAGCCTAGATACCAGAACAAGAGGCTCAGGTGAACTGAGTCCCCAAACGCAATATGACGAACATGTGCCGACTGTTTTCACGATGTCGGTCAATAGTTGAAATGAATTGAGCAGAATATGAATAAGCAACAATTAGCGGCAAAAATCTGGGAATCAGCGAACCAGATGCGTTCAAAGATCGAAGCAAACGAATACAAAGACTACATCTTAGGTTTCATCTTTTATAAGTACCTCAGCGATCAACAGGTTCAGTTTGTCACCAAAGAAGGGATGACGTCTGATGAAATCAAAGTGCTAACAGAAGAAGACGCTGAAACAGTCAAATACATTCAAGATAACCTTGGCTATTTTATTGCTTACGAAAATCTGTTTTCAACGTGGGTTGATCCAACGTCCGACTTTGATGAATCTAACGTACGTGATGCACTTTCTGCTTTTAGCCGTTTGATTTCTCCTACTTACAAAAAGTTGTTTGAAGGCATCTTTACTACTCTAGAAACAGGGTTAAGCAAACTCGGAGAAAGCGCGGTTAAGCGAACTAAAGCTATTAGCGACTTACTGCACTTAATCAAAAGTATCCCTATGAACGGTCAGCAAGGCTATGACGTTCTGGGTTACATCTACGAGTACCTGATTGAAAAGTTTGCGGCTAATGCAGGTAAAAAAGCTGGAGAGTTTTATACGCCTCATGAGGTCTCGGTTCTCATGTCGCACATCATCGCTCATGAACTAAAAAATAAAGACACCATTGAGATTTACGATCCAACGTCCGGCTCTGGCTCACTCCTTATCAATATTGGTGAAGCCGTCGAAAAATACGCTAAAAACAAAGACAGCATTACTTATTATGCACAAGAGTTAAAAGCGAACACCTATAACCTTACCCGTATGAATCTCATCATGCGTGGTATTAAAGCCAGCAACATTAAAACCCGTAATGGCGATACTCTAGAAGACGATTGGCCATACTTCGATGAGAACGATCCACAAGGTACTTACGATGCCTTATACGTGGACGCTGTTGTCTCTAACCCACCGTATTCACAACAATGGGACCCTAGCTATAAAGATAGCGATCCTCGTTATTCGCGTTTTGGTCTAGCCCCAAAAACTAAAGCCGATTTTGCCTTTCTATTGCACGACCTCTATCACCTAAAGCCCGATGGTATTATGACCATTGTATTACCTCATGGGGTGTTGTTCCGTGGTGGTGAAGAGGGGGAGATCCGTAAGCAACTTATTGAGCAGAACCACATTGATGCCATTATTGGTTTGCCGGGGAATATCTTCTTTGGTACGGGTATTCCAACCGTGATTTTAGTGCTCAAGCAAAAGCGCCAGAATACTGATGTATTGGTTGTTGATGCGTCTAAGCACTTTATTAAAGAAGGCAAAAACAACAAGCTACAAGCGAGTGATATTAAGCGCATTGTTGATGTTGTTATCAATCGTGAAAGTATCGATAAATTCTCGAAAGTCGTGAGTAAAGAAACTTTACGTGATAATGGTTACAACTTAAATATACCACGCTATGTGGACTCTTCAGCGGCGGCTGAAAGCTGGGACTTACACGCCACCATGTTAGGCGGTATCCCTAACAGTGAGATTAATGAACTCAATTCATATTGGCTTGCTTTCCCTGAACTACGCAGCACCTTGTTTGCGGCTAAATCTTCTGCGTACAGTGAGCTGACTATTGCTAAAGACACAGTCAATACAAGCATTAGCAGTCATCCACAGGTGATAGAGTTTATAGCAGGTTACAAAGGAGCTTTTGCTGGGTTTGATGACGACTTAAATACCAAACTCATTAAAGGTTGGGAAGGGGTTAACCGTAATCAACAAGAGGCTTCATTAAGTGTTGAGCTATTTAACCGCCTAAGTCCTATTGCTTTAATCGACAAATATCAAGCCTATCAGCTTCTAAACAACCAATGGCAAATCATTAGCGCCAATTTAGAAATGATGCAAACTGAAGGTTTTGATGCGACTAAGCAAGTTGAACCGAATATCGTTATCAAAAAGAAAAATGGTAAAGATACTGAGGTGCAAGATGGCTGGAAAGGTCACATTCTGCCTTTTGGTTTAGTGCAAAAAACTCACTTAAGTGATGACTTAGCAGCACTAGCTAAACAAGAGAATCGTTTGGTTGAAATCTCAAGTTCACTTGAAGACATTTTAGAATCGCTTAGTGAAGACGATAAAGAGCTAGCTACGGTCAAAGAAAGCAAAGATGCTTTTGTCAATGCTGAAGTAGCAAAAGCAGCTAAGGTATTCTTGAAAGAACAGAAAGACAGTAATGTTAAGTTCAATGAAGATAGCCTTGTGCCTGAAGAAAGCTATAAGGCCAAAATTATCCGCGCTAACAAACTTATCAATGAAGAAAAAGCGCTGAAAAAAGCAGTGAAAGAGGCGACAACTAAACTGCACCTTAAAACCAAAACCACCATTGAAGGCTTAAGCGACGAGCAAGTAAACAACCTGCTGAACCTAAAATGGATCGATCCATTAAGTAGCGAACTATCTGCGATGCCAAGCAGCTTGATTGCCCAGCTTACCAACAAGGTACAAGTCCTTGCGGATAAATACGCTGTAACCTATTCGCAAGTCGCGAGTGACATCAAAACCACCGAAGATGAGTTGGCGGAAATGATGGACGGGCTCACAGGTAACGAGTTCGATATGCAAGGCTTGGCTGAATTCACTAACTTGTTGAAGGGTGAATAAGATGAATTTAGATAAGAAGGTGCCTGATATTCGGTTTATAGGGTTTAGTGAGGCGTGGAAATCTTTTTCTTTGGATGAAATTTCTGATGTACTTGATGGCGATCGTGGTCATAACTATCCAAATGGAGAAGACCTTAAAGAACAAGGGCATACATTATTTTTAAGTGCATCTAATGTAACTAAGAATGGATTCAAATTTGATGTAAGGCAGTATATAACTCAGGAAAAATCAGAAAGCTTGGGCAATGGTAAGTTAATTGTTGACGATATTATTTTGACTTCTAGAGGTTCAATAGGTCATATCGCTTGGTACAACGAAGATATTACTAAGGAAATCCCTTTTGCGAGAATAAATTCAGGTATGTTGATCTTGAGGGTTAAAAATAGTTTAGCACCAAGTGTTATCTCTCAATACTTAAAATCTCCTAAAGGAAAAAAGAAAATAGAGGTGATTAGTTTTGGAAGTGCACAGCCTCAGTTAACAAAAGCGAGTATTTCAAAGTTTTCGGTTTCAATCCCAAGTGACAGGTCAGAACAAGCCATCATCGGTAACTACTTCCAAAAGCTCGATAACCTAATCAAGCAACACCATCACAAGCATGACAAGCTCAGTAGCTTGAAAAATGCCATGCTGGTAAAAATGTTTCCCAAGAAAGGCGAAACCGTTCCAGAAATCCGCTTTAAAAGGTTTACTGGGGAGTGGGAGGAAAAATCCTTTGGAGCATGCTTTGTTAACGTAGGAAACAATACTCTTTCTAGAGCCGAGCTAAACTACCAAGTTGGATTGGCAAAAAACATTCACTATGGAGACGTATTAATTAAATTTGGTGAAACTTTAGATGCAGATAGTGAACTGATACCGTTTATTACAAATAATGGTGTTGCTAATAAGCTGAAGCATACCGCTTTGAAGAATGGTGACATAGTGATTGCTGATGCTGCTGAAGATAATACTGTTGGTAAGTGTGTAGAATTATTCAACGTAGGTGAGCTGTTGGTTTTTTCTGGATTGCACACTATTGCAGTTAGGCCAACCCTGCCTTTTGCTTCTAAATATCTTGGCTACTACTTAAACTCAGCCTCATACCATGACCAGCTTTCATCATTGATGCAAGGAACAAAAGTACTATCAATATCAAAGACCACAATACAGAACACTCATGTAGTATTTCCAAATCACGTTGAAGAACAAGCTGCTATCGGCAACTACTTTCAAAAACTCGATAGCTTAATCAATCAACACCAACAACAGATCACTAAACTCACTAACATCAAGCAGGCTTGCTTGAGCAAAATGTTTGTTTAAGGGATGACCATGACCATTTTTAAAACCGAAGCAAAATTTGAGCAGGCTTTTATTGAGGTTCTTATCCAAAAAGGATGGGAGCCTGAAATACTCAAAAACAAAACTGAGGCCGAGTTACTGCAAAACTGGGCAAACATTTTGTTTGAAAACAAT
>NZ_JAKRRY010000024.1 GCF_026191675.1 Vibrio qingdaonensis
ATTCGTGACTAGGGCTTTTTCGTTGTAAGCTTTACGTATTAATGATGATCAACGTGTTACGTTTATCATTTCTATACCAATAGCTAGTCAGCCTGAGAGCACACCTCATTTTGAACCGCACTCGGCGCCGGTTCATAGTGGCTCAATGTCATGCTAAATCGCCCTTCCCCCCCCGTCAGCGCTTTCAAACGACGCGAGTAATCCTGAAGTTCATTAATAGGAGACTTTGCTTGTAACCTTGTCGTGGTAAATCCTCCTTGTTCACTGCCTACGATGAGCCCTCGATTCCCAGAAAGATCCCCAGTCACATCCCCTACTGTAGACATCGGTATTTCAAGTGCTAAGTCAACAATCGGCTCTAAGACAATCGGCCCTGCCGCTCGCACCGCTTCCAAGAATGCTTTTTTTCCGGCAATAACAAAGGCTATTTCTTTTGAATCCACCGAATGGTGCTTACCTTCAAGTACGGTCACTTCAATATCTTTGATCGGATTACCAGAAATCGCGCCTTCCTCTAAAGCTTGGCGAACGCCTTTTTCAACAGCCGGAATTAACGAAGTCGGTATTGATCCACCCACCACTTTATTCACAAATGAGAACCCTGTGCCTCTCTCGAGTGGTCTCACCGATAAGTGCACTTCACCAAACTGCCCTGCGCCACCACTTTGTTTTTTATGTCGATATTGCGCCTGCGCCTCACGGGTAATGGTTTCAAAATACTCGACACTTGGTTGATGCGTATCGACTTTTAGCTTATAAACCGTCGCCATTTTTTCAAGGGCGATTGTCAAATGAAACTCACCTTGACCACTGAGTACTGTTTCGTTGGTTGCCGCTCGGTGCTCGAGCTTCAAAGATGGGTCTTCTGCCAAAATTTTGGTCAGTACGTCCGACAGTTTTTGTTCATCACCACGCTTTTTCGGAGTCAACGCTAAGCTATACATGGATTCTGGAAACTGTAGCGTTTTAAATGTGATGCCATCTTCGTCATGAGAGTCATGGATGAGTGAATCAAAAGCCAGCTCATCCACCTTCACCAACACACAAAGGTCCCCGGCTTTACAAGAAGCAATTTCATGGCGCTTTTTGCCTTGTAAATTATACAGGTGCCCGACTTTAAACGCTTTGCTGCTTTCCCCAACATACAATTGACTACCCGTGGTTATTTCACCTTGGAATACCCGGACGTAAGCAATTTTACCGAGGTAAGGGTCAACACTAATTTTATAAACATGCGCAACGGTATGATCGCGTTGGTCACAGTTAATGGCGACCTGCTTACCGTGTTTTTCAAGTAACGGAGGATTGCCTTCATCAGGCATAGGCATAATTTCTGCTAAAGTTTTTAACAATAATTCACAGCCAGCCCCCGTGTCGGATGACACAAAACACACCGGAATCACGTGCCCGGTTCGCAGCGCCTCTTCAAACGCATCATGTAATTGTTCAGCGCTTAATTCTGAGCCTTGCTCAAGGTACAGCTCCATCAATGACTCATCGACTTCAACTACCTGATCCACTAAAAGCTCATGGGATTCATCCACACTGCTAAACAAGGTTTTCTGCTCAATATTGGCGGCAAAGTAGCAGTCAACGACCTCGGCAGGCTTTTGTGAAGGAAGGTTTATCGGCAAGCATTGAGCACCAAAGCGTTGCTCTATTTCTTCGAGAAATGGCAACAAACGCTCTGGATGTGCGTCAATTTTATTAATCACTATCATTTGGCATTTCTTTTGCGCCTTGGCAAAAGCAAACAACTGTTCTGATACCTGATTAATAGAAGTACTGGCATCGAGCACCAATGCGGTCGCTTCTACTGCTGGAAAAACACTCAGTGTGCGTCCCAAGAGCTCGACTTGCCCCGGAGTATCGATAAGGTTGATGTGGTGACCATCCCAGTTTAATGAGATAGGAGTGGCTTCAACACTATGCTGATAGTGAATTGACTGATCGTCAAAATCGGTGATGGTATCACCGTCCTCAACATGACCAAGGTGATTGCTAGAGTGTGACTCAAAAAGTAAGCGTTCAATTAAGCTGGTTTTACCCGTTCCTGTTTGTCCAACAACGGCGATATTTCTGACTTCGTATTTTGACATTAGTGACTCCTTAAATGATTGAAAGCGTGGTCAAGCTCCGAGTCGGCGGTTTCCCGCCTGCTCGTCTTCCAAGTCATTTTTTGGATTCCTCTATTCAAAAAGTACCTCCTTGTCACCGGAGTAAACAGTGTGAACCTATAGCCTTACTTTTTATGTGACTAATTTCATGTCGACAGACATTGAGCCATTTTATTCACCGTTTCGTGATTAGGCACAAAAAAACGCCCTTAGATCATCTCCAAGGGCGTTCTGTACACAATTAAACGAATTTAAATTGAGATAACGTTAAATAATCGGTGTTTCCGTCGTCACTCCGTGGTTTTGTCCACGATGGCGCAATAGGTGATCCATTAACACAATAGCCAACATTGCTTCGGCGATAGGCACCGCTCGGATTCCCACACACGGATCATGGCGGCCTTTGGTAATCAACTGCGTCGCTTCGCCACTACGAGTAATCGTGTCGCCCGGCACAGTAATGCTCGACGTCGGTTTCAAGGCAATACTAGCAACAATATCTTGACCCGTTGAAATACCACCTAAAATACCACCAGCATGATTACTGCTAAAGCCTTGCGGCGTGAGTGGGTCACGGTGTTCACTGCCTTTTTGGCCGACAACATCAAAACCATCGCCAATCTCAACGCCTTTCACCGCATTAATACTCATGAGAGCGTGAGCAATATCGGCATCTAATCGGTCGAAAATAGGCTCACCTAAACCAACAGGAATGTTGGTTGCTACGACTTGCAGCTTCGCACCAATTGAGTCACCTTGCTTTAACAGCGCACGGATCAGTTGGTCAAAATCATCCACCTTATCGGCGTCTGGACAAAAGAACGCATTGTTCTCAATTTCGTTCCAGTCCACTTTATCAATGCTGATGTCGCCCATTTGTGACAAATACGCACGCACTTCAACACCAAATTCTTTCTTTAGATATTGCTTGGCAATCGCACCTGCGGCAACACGCATCGCCGTTTCACGTGCAGAAGAACGACCGCCACCACGATAATCACGTACGCCGTATTTCTGATGGTAAGTATAATCGGCATGACCTGGACGAAATTTATCTTTAATTTCTGAGTAATCTTTAGAGCGTTGGTCGGTATTTTCAATCAGTAACCCAATTGACGTCCCTGTAGTTTGGCCTTCAAACACACCAGACAGAATCTTAACTTCATCCGCTTCACGTCGTTGAGTGGTATAACGTGATGTGCCTGGACGACGGCGATCTAAATCAACCTGAAGGTCAGCTTCTGAAATTTCCAACCCTGGAGGGCATCCATCAACGATACAACCTAGCGCGATACCATGGCTCTCTCCGAATGTTGTCACTCGAAAGTGTTGTCCGATACTATTTCCTGCCATTACTTCCTCTGTTTTCTAGAACAAGCCCGCCTCAATACAATAGCTTGTTCTTCTGCCTGTCTGTTCTTCGTGATTTCATAGTGACGACAAAGCCAGACGTTGTAAACCCCCAAACAAAAAAACGCCGCAATATTCATCGCGGCGTTTTCTAATAAGGCTTGGTTACCATTCAGACTCGTTTAGTCTTTGTAAATAGCAAACTCATCAGCACAAGCAACTAATTGCTCACGAGTTATCATGAACACGCCATGACCACCGTTGGCAAACTCAATCCACGTAAACGGAATTTCAGGATACTGCTCCATCATGTGGACCATTGAGTTGCCCACTTCACACACCAAAATACCGTCATCTGTCAGATAATCTGGTGCATTACACAAGATGCGTCGCACAAGTTTTAGACCATCGCTGCCTGCCGCAAGCCCTAACTCAGGCTCATGCGTAAACTCTTCTGGTAAGGAGTTCATGTCTTCTTCGTCCACGTAAGGTGGATTGGTCACGATAAGGTTGTACTTATCTTTAGGCAAATCACGGAACAAATCCGAACGAATAGGGAAGACTTGTTGCTCAAGACCGTGGTCTTGAACGTTCTGCTCAGCCACTTCAAGTGCGTCAGATGAAATATCAATCGCATCCACTTCGGCATTTGGGAACGCATGCGCACAAGCAATAGCAATGCAGCCACTGCCCGTACACATATCCATAATACGCGCTGGCTCTTCTGTTAACCAAGGCTGGAACTGAGATTCAATTAACTCACCAATCGGTGAGCGTGGCACGAGTACGCGCTCATCCACAAAGAACTCGAGCCCACAGAACCAAGCTTTGTTAGTCAGGTAAGCCGTTGGCGTTCTATCGTTGATGCGTCGAATTACTCTTTCAACCACGCGCAAGCGCTCGCTACTAGTGAGCCTAGAGTTCAACACATGCGGCGGGACATCAATCGGCAAATAAAGCGTTGGTAAGATAAGCTGAACGGCTTCATCCCAAGCATTGTCTGTGCCGTGTCCGTAAAAAAGACCCGCGGCATTAAAACGGCTAACGGTCCAGCGTATCAAGTCTTGAAGTGAGTGAAGCTCAGAAACGGCTTCTTCCACAAAAATCTTATCCAAAATTGCCTCCAAAAAGCGCTACAATACTTCCCAATAACGAAGTTCAATGAGTGTTTCTAAAAAATGAGCCAAAAAGACACCGACGCGGATGACGATTTCGCCCTTTTTAGGGGTGAAGTACAGGGCGTAAAAAAGTTGCAACAGGATACCATAGTCCAGCAACCAAACCGAAATAAGAAACAGAAAGAAGCGAAAAGAACCATCAGAGAAGCTTCTGACGCTGAATTTTATTTCTCAGACGAGTTTGTTCCCCACCTAAGTGAAGAGGGACCAACACGTTACGCTCGGGATGATGTATCGACCTATGAAGTGAAGCGATTACGCCGCGGTGTGTACGTGCCTGATGTGTTTTTAGATATGCACGGTATGACGCAGCAAGAAGCTAAGCGTGAACTCGGTGCTATGATCGCACATTGCGTCAAAGAAAGCATACATTGTGCCTGTGTCATGCACGGCATTGGCAAACATATACTCAAGAAAAAAGCGCCACTTTGGCTCGCACAACACCCTGATGTCATGGCATTTCACCAAGCGCCACTTGAATTTGGTGGCGATGGTGCGTTGCTCGTGCTGCTTTCTATCCCTGAAAAGTAGGCACTGTTCTTAAGGGTGAAGGTGCCACAGCAACTCGCCCTGTCTTCTTTCTACATCATACTCGACGCACACCAATCCTGATGTTGGAAACATAGGCGCGTTCATGTCACCCACTAACTCCGCGGTTAAGTATCCCACTAAAGGCAAATGTGACACCAGCAAGATTGACTCCAGGGATTCAACATTGCTCAACGCACCAATGTATTCCGCCACATCCTCAGCTTGACCATAAGGTGTGATGTCGTCACACACTGTCACCTTTTTAGCAGTAAACACCTCACTGATCCTATTCCAAGTCTGCTGAGCCCTTAGATAAGGGCTCACCAACACATGATCAAAAGATGAAAAACCTTGCTGCTTACATGCTCGTGCAACAGAAAGAGAACACAGTTCGCCATGAGGCGTTAAGGCTCTCTCTTCATCGGTAGCAGCATAATGAACTGCTTCTCCGTGACGCATTATAAAAACTTTCATACGTATACCTGTTCAAATCAGTAAGCCCCTGTGGGTATTCAGGACTCTACAAGACGGTTACTCTAAAATAAAAAAATTAATTATATCAATTGGCTTGCTAAAGGCGTCGACTTTCTTAACAATTTAATAAGTAAAATAAAAATATTTGTAACTTTATTTTTGCTTGTCTCAAATTAGACGTCATAATTATTTTACTTACTCATTATATTACCAGCTCGATAATTAATATAGTGAGTAACAAAAATGAGCCGGGTCATAACTTAGTCACTAAAAGATAAAAATCACGTAATTCAGGCTATTATGATCAATGAGACAACGCTTTCGTTGCCAGCACTTGGTAAGGTCGTCCAAGTGAAACGCGTATATCTGGAGAAGATAAGTGCACCTAAGTCCAAACGATAACCGATCCTATCGCACCCTCACCTTGGGTAATGCGATGCAAGTTCTGCTTATTGAAGATAAGCAGGCTCAAAAGTCGGCGGTAGCGCTTGCCGTGAATGTGGGTCACTTCGATGATCCTAATGATCGCGAGGGTCTCGCCCATTATTTGGAGCATATGTTATTTCTAGGAACAGAAAAATACCCAAAAGTTGGTGAGTTTCAATCCTTTGTTAACCAGCATGGGGGCACGAACAATGCGTGGACAGGCACTGAGCACTCCTGTTTTTTCTTCGATATCTATCCCAATGCCTTCGAGCGTGGGCTTGACCGTTTTAGTCAATTTTTTTCTGCTCCGCTGTTCAATGAAGAAGCACTAGATAAAGAACGCCAAGCCGTTGATTCCGAATATAAACTGAAATTACATGATGATGGGCGACGCCTGTATCAAGTCCAAAAAGAAACCATTAATCCTGCGCATCCATTTGCGAAGTTTTCCGTGGGTAATCTCGATACCCTGAGCGACCGCAACGGACAGTCAATACGCGATGAAATTCTGCATTTCCACCAGCAGCAATACTCCGCCGATCTCATGACATTAGCCCTTATTGGTCCCCACCCGCTGGATGAATTACAGCAATGGGTCGAAAGTAAATTCAACACGATAAAAAACCAACACCGTCAAGATAAGCGAGTAGATATCCCGTTTATGACGGCGGAAGAAACGCAAAAGATCATTCGTGTTGAACCGATAAAAGAAATCCGTCGACTCATATTGGCATTCCCAATGCCAGCAACCAACCAATATTATCACAACAAACCCCTCTCCTACTTTGCCAACTTGCTTGGCCATGAAGGGGAGGGCAGCTTAATGTTGTATCTAAAAAACAAAGGCTGGATCACGTCCCTATCTGCGGGAGGGGGCGCTTCAGGGAGTAACTTTCGAGAGTTTTCTGTCAGCATGACCTTAACGCCGCAAGGCCTTGAGCATTCCGATGACATCATAGCGTCCGTCTTCCAGTTTATTGCGCTAATTAAGACGCAAGGCATGCAGGAGTGGCGTCACCTTGAAAAGCGCGCCGTGATGGAGTCTGCGTTCCAGTTTCAAGAACCCGCTAGGCCATTAGATCTTGTCAGTCACCTCGTCATGAACATGCAAAACTATCAGGTCGATGACATCATGTATGGTGACTACAAAATGGCGGATTATGATGAGTCCCTTCTTCGTGAGTGTGGCGACTACCTGACGGCTAGTAACCTCAAAGTCACCGTCGTTGCGAAAGAGCAGACCTTTGATAAGTCGGCAAAGTGGTACTTTACGCCCTACTCAGTGGCACCTTTTACCGATAAGCAGCAAGTCATGTTTGCTGGCGCTGAACGCGCAACGCCTGCCGAAGACTTACCCAACCTGCCGTTTTCTTTACCAAAGAAAAACCCTTTTATTATTTATGATCTAACCAGTTACCCAGCGGAATCTAATCACGAATTTCCGGTGTTACTAGAAGATCTCGATGGCTTTAGGTTATGGCACCTACAAGATCATGAGTTCAACGTACCAAAGGGCGTAGTATTTATTGCCATAGATAGTCCGCATTCTGTCAGCACGCCTAGAAACATTGTTAAGACTCGCTTATGTGTGGAAATGTTCTTAGATTCGCTGTCTGAAGAAACCTATGAAGCGGAAGTCGCAGGTTTGAATTACGATATGTACGCACACCAAGGGGGCGTCACATTATCCATTTCTGGCTTCAGTAAGAAACAGCCACAGCTGTTGAATATGATTTTGCAGCGCTTTGCCAGCCGTGAATTTAACCAAGCCCGCTATGAAAGCATCAAAGCTCAGTTATTGCGCAGCTGGAACAACGCATCCAAAGATCGCCCTATCTCGCAACTGTTCAATCAAATGAGTGGCATACTGCAACCGAATAATCCACCCTACCCAGTGTTAATAGAAGCACTAGAAACCATTGATGTCGATGAACTTCCCGCCTTCGTGCAATCTATTTTGTCAGAGCTTCACATCGATATGTTTGTTTACGGCGATTGGCAGCGACAAGGTGCCATTGATATCGCCACGACACTCAAAGATGCGCTTCGTCTTGCTAACCAAAAATACGAAGAAAGTCTGCGTCCATTGGTCATGCTTGGCAAAAATGGCAGCTTCCAACGTGAAATGTTCTGTGATCAAGAAGACTCTGCGATTGTGGTTTATCACCAATGTGATGATGTTTCCCCTCGCAGCATCGCCTTGTACACGCTGGCGAATCACTTGATGTCTGCGACGTTTTTCCACGAGATCAGAACCAAGCAGCAACTTGGCTATATGGTGGGCACTGGTAACATGCCGCTCAATCGTCATCCAGGTATTGTGTTGTATGTGCAATCACCCAAAGCCGCGCCGAGCGAGCTTATTCGCTCTATTGATGAATTTCTAAATGCCTTTTACATGGTGTTATTCGAACTCGATGACTACCAATGGCACAGCAGTAAGAAAGGGCTTTGGAATCAAATTTCCACGCCAGACACGACGCTTCGCGGGCGGGCTCAACGTCTTTGGGTCGCCATAGGCAATAAAGATACCGAATTTAATCAACGAGAAAAGGTATTGGAGGAGTTAAAGACGCTGACACGAGCCGACATGATTCGCTTTGTTGTCAATGAACTCAAACCGAGAACCGCCAATCGCTTAATCATGCACAGCTTAGGTAAAGCCCACATGGACGCACCACGCCTCAATGTCGGCTTAGAAATTGGTTCTATTGACGAATTCCAACTCAGACCAAAAGATACCGATTTAGGATAACTGTCCAAGCACTAAAATAACCCAAGCTCTAAAATAACAAGCTACACGTTAACAATAACAAAGCCATCATTATTGATGGCTTTGTTTAGTGGCAGCAACAGATGCTCTTAATAGAAAGTTTCGTTCAAACCCGCACGAGTTAACAAGCCATCACAAGGCGCAAATCGATCGCCATGCTTCTGAGCATGGTCATTCATCATCTCAACCACCTTAGTGATACCCAGTGCATCCATATAGCGGAACGGACCACCAAGGAAAGGTGGGAAACCGATACCGAAAATCGCACCAATGTCACCGTCTCTCGGGCTTTCAATAATGCCTTCATCCAAGCACCGCACCGCTTCATTCAGCATCGGTAGCACACAGCGCATGGCAATTTCATTCTCTGACAATTTCGCCTCTGGTTTTAATCCTAAGACACTGTAAACCGACGTATCCACTGACTTTTTCTTGCCCTTGTAAGTATAAAAGCCTTTACCTGATTTTCTGCCTTTACGACCATCGTTTAAGAGTTGGTCAAACACATCTGGACCTTGGAATCTTTGACCCAGTTCTGCCACCAAGATCGGCATAATCTTAGCGCCGATATCGACACCCACCTCATCCAGTAACGTAATCGGCCCGACCGGGAAACCAAAGTTAAGTAGGGCGTTATCTAAAACTTCAATTGGTTCGTTCGCAAGCAAGACATTGGCAGACTCATTCATATAAGGTGCCAAGATACGGTTCACATAGAAGCCCGCTTGGTCTTTCACCACAATCGGTGTTTTACCTTGCTTCTTAGCGAAGCTCACTGCGGTGGCTACCGCCTCATCAGAGGTCGTCTCATGAGGGATCACTTCCACTAGTGGCATTTTGTCAGCTGGACTAAAATAATGTAAGCCCACCACATTTTCTGGTCTAGCCGCTTGTTCTGCGATTTGTCTGATAGGTAACGAAGACGTATTCGTAGCGAAAATGGTGTCTGGTCGTGCATGCGTTTCAACATCTTTGACCATCTGCTGTTTCAGCGCTAAATCTTCAAATACCGCTTCCACCACAATGTCGGCTTTATCAAAACCAGTGAAGTCCGTTCCGCCTGCCATTTGTAGCATTTGCGACTGTAATTCAGCCTTAGAAATAATGCGGCGCTTACGTTTTTTCTCCAACAACTTGTAGTTGTAATTCAGGGCATTGAGTATCCCTTCATTGGCCACATCCTTAATTCGTACGGACGCTTTTGCCTTACTAACCGAAACATGGGTAATGCCCGCGCCCATCAAACCACCACCAAGTACCACCGCTCGCGTTACCGATTTTGGTATTGCATCACGACCACGTTCTTTTTTCATTTCTGTCGTAGCAAAGAAAATAGACCGTAACGCATTCGATTCTGAGGTCATGACAAGTTCACCAAAGCGTTTCGCTTCGTACTCTAGCCCTTTCTCCATGCCTTTTTCTAAGCCAAATTTAATCACGTCTAAAATGGCGTCGGCGGCAGGGTAATTGCCGCGTGTTTTGGCGTGCGTTTTCTTTGTGGCTTGATCAAAGATGACCTTGCGACCAAGTCCGGTACCCGCCATTACCACTTCTTTGTTCGACAGCTTTTTCGCTTTACGCTTTTTGCCTTTCTCTAATAACTGTTTTGCCACGTCCAATAAAATGGTTTCTGGCACCATGGCGTCGACGACGCCCAGTTTCTTGGCTTTTTTGGCTCGTAACTGCTTTCCGGTCAAAATAAGGTCGAGCGAAGGAAGTAATCCAATTAACCTTGGTAAGCGTTGCGTACCACCCGAGCCGGGCAATAAGCCTAACTGCACTTCTGGTAAACCAAGCTTAGTGATTGGCGCATCCGTACACACGCGATAGTCACACGCTAATGCCAGCTCCAATCCTCCGCCTAAACAAGGCCCGTGAATCGCCGCAACCACAGGAAATGGCATTGCCGCTAATTGCCCAAACATCTCTTGCCCTTTCGCAGCCAAGCTCTGAGCTTCTTCCGCTGAAGTGCAGGCGGCCAGCATACGAACATCCGCGCCGGCGACAAAATTATCCGGCTTTAATGAATGCAGAATGAGTCCTTTTAGCGTGGATTTTTTCTCTTCTAACTGCACAAACACATCGGCCATCTCATCAGCAAATGCCGCTTGCAGTGTGTTCATTTTTTCGTTAGGAACATCAATGCTCAGCCAGGCTACATTTTGTTCGTCTATCGTTAGTTGAAATGCTTTTTGATCACTCATTATTCCACCTCCAAAATCATCGCTGCACCAAGACCACCCGCTGCACATGCCGTATTCAACGCCAATCCGCCGCCTCTTCGCTGTAGCTCATTTAAGGTCTGAGTAATCATTCTTGCCCCCGTTGCTGCAAACGGGTGACCATAGGCGATCGAACCGCCTAATACATTAAACTTATCCATGTCAATGTCACCAATCGCTTGACCACGGCCTAACTTTTCCTTGGCAAACTTCTCACTGGCAAACATCTTCACATTTGATAGCGCTTGCGCAGCAAACGCCTCATGCATGTCTATTAGTGTTAAGTCAGACAACTTGATTCCGGCTCTATCTAGCGCCATCGGTGTGGCATAAGACGGCCCCATCAACATGTCTTGTTGCACTCCTATCGCAGAAAACGCGTAAGAGCGAATGTAACCTTTAATTTCGAGGCCGAGCTCTTTGGCACGCCCTTCGCGCATCATCATGATCGCCGCTGCACCATCCGTTAACGGAGTGCTGTTTGCCGCCGTCACCGTGCCGTATTGTCGGTCAAAAGCCGGACGCAGTTTGGCGTAGCCCTCAAGCGTCGAATCATGGCGAATGTTATTGTCTTCATCTAAATATTTTCTATACGGCTCAGGAAACGCCGTCATGACTTCGTCACGCACCTTGCCTTCTTTCCATGCTTGAGACGCTAAAGAATGCGAGCGATGCGCTAATTCATCTTGCTCTAGGCGAGAGATACCATGAGATTTCGCCATTTGTTCAGCGGTTTGCCCCATCGAGATCCCGGTTGAATACTCGGCGACCGCTGGCGGAACTGGCATTAGATCCTTGAAAGACAACTTTTTGAGAATACTGAGCTTTTGCCCCACCGTCTTGGTTTTACTAAGTGCAAGTAAGTTTGCCGCCAGGGTTTTCGACACTCCAATAGGCAAAACGGAAGATGAGTCTGCACCTCCAGCAATCCCCACATCGATGGTGCCAGACATAATGCTTTCACATACATTGGCCGCTGCTTGGAAGCTGGTCGCACAAGCGCGAGTGACACTATAAGCGTCGGTGTGGATATCCATCCCGGTACCTAATACGATCTCACGAGCGATATTCGGTGCTTCTGGCATCTGCACCACTTGACCAAACACCACTTGCTGCACCAATTTGGGGTCGATATCCGTTCTCGCCATCATTTCAGCGACCACCATCTTGCCGAGATCGACAGCTGGAACCTGACCAAATTCTGTGCTTTGTTTTGCGAAGGGAGTACGAAGCCCTGCAACAATCGCGATTCTTTCGCCATTGCGAGTCGTAAGGTCGAGCTTCCTCACATCCTGATTGCTCATAGTTTATCCTTTCAATAAGAGGTCTGACCACACCATTGTAACGAAGATGTTAAGAATTTAAAACATTCGTTTAATAAAACTTCAAGTCTTTATTGTATTACGTGATATGGTCGACCAAAATTGAATATGAAAATTCAAACACTTGAGTAAAAATAACGACGTGTTCGAGCAACAAGACATAGGATGACAAAAGTAACGGTTGAAAACGGTTAAAGAAGTGGATAACAGTAAGTAAACATCGCGTGGTAAAAAACAAGCAAAAAAAAACCACACAATAGTTGTGTGGTCGGAATGTATAAAGCAATTAACTTACGCCAATTGAAAATAATCAGTTTCCTGATTAGGAGAAAGTAAAGTCAGCCTTCAAAAGGAAGTGTCATCTTGCTCAACATGTCGGTTTCGAAAAACCAACGAGATGACAAGAGCTAATATAACGGCTTCACCATTCGAAAGTTTGCAGTAGATCAATTTTGAGTGGATTTACTGGCTTTATGTAACAAAAAATTCCAATCACAGAGCAAAAACGGGGGCTCCTGTGTCAGTGATAAAAAAAATTCGAAATAAATTTTCGAATAGTCCGGTCAACTTGAATATGGACAAACAAAGAAAATACGAAGCACTTGTACGTGCCTATCATCGTGATCTATTCCGCTATGCTTATTGGCTTTGCAAAGACAAAAGCATTGCTGAAGATTTGGTTCAAGAAACCTGTCTTCGAGCTTGGAAGTCATTAGATAGTCTTCAGGACGAAAAAGCCGCTAAATCGTGGCTTATCACCATATTGAGACGAGAAAACGCCAGGCGCTTTGAGCGTAAGCAATTTGATTTAGTTGATATTGATGATTTCGGTAATGAAGCAAAGGTCAGCGACGATCCGCATCACCAGCAAGAATGGCTTCAGGCACAGATTATGAAACTCGATGTTGAGTACCGAGAGCCTCTCTTTCTGCAGGTCGTTGGTGGCTTTAGTGGCGAAGAGATTGGCGATATACTCGACTTAAACAAAAATACCGTCATGACCCGACTGTTTAGAGCCCGCAATCAGCTCAAAGATATGATGGAGTCTAGCGCATCACCAAGGGGGCAACAAAATGGATGAATTAGAATTCCGTCGTCGCATTATGTCCGAACCGAAGGCAAGAGATCCTGAGTTGTTAAAAGCGATGCAGGACAATGACGCCAACGCCAAGTTTATGGACGATATTTTTTCGATGGATGCGCGTATTGAACAGGCGATGAAAGTCGATGTCCCCGATGACCTAGCAGACAAGATATTGTTCAATCAGTCCAGCAGCAACGTTGTGAAGGTGAACTTTGGTAAGCGAGCACTATCTCTAGCGGCATCCATTGCCTTTGCGTTTGGGTTATTGGTGGGTCAAGTTAATTGGGGAAGCGTCGCGGTGTCCACAGCGCATGCGTCACTCTCTGAAACCGCTGTTCAGCATGTGCATGATGAAATGGGCTTTATCGACCCTTTGGATGAAAAAGTATCAGAAGCGCAGATCAATGCAAAATTACTGCCTTTTGCCTACCAAATTGGCCAACAATTCCCTTATCACGTCTACTACCTAAACCACTGTGGCTTTGGTGATGCCAATGCGATGCACATGGTGTTTCAGGGCGAGAAAGGCAAAGTGACGCTTTTCGTTACCAAGATCCCCACAGAGCAGGCAAAGCTCTTCCAAAAAGATGGCATGTCGGGGCTGGTCGAGCCAATGGGTGACGCGAGCTTCATTTTAGTCGGCGAAAAAGGGGAAGACTTCACTAAAATCGGTGAAAACCTGAAAAATATACTGAACCCTGCAGCATAATTCAGAAAATAAACCTCTACCCTCACATAACAAGCCTTATTTAACAGTAAGGCTTGTTTTGCGAGTGAATTCCCACGAAATCATGTAATTTTCTAGAGTACAAACTCTAAATATAAGCATTTTCGATGCATTTCATGTCAGATACACATCATTTATATACTTTTTAGCCATTTTTCCTTACTGGTCTGATTTCTATTACCTATACTAGCGATTAGGATCAGCCCCAAAATTGAGTATTAACTCAATTCAATAACGCCCATAGAGGCGATTACATAAAGGATGTATATAAATGACAACTTCGCGTCTGTATAAAAAACGCTCTTAGCAGTGGCCGTGTCATCGCTCACGCTTGCTTCACACCAAGTGGCAGCTGCTGGCTTCCAACTAAACGCTCAATCTGCAACCGGTCTAGGCCGTGCTTTTGCTGGTGATGCGGTTATCGCGGATAACGCATCAGTTATGGCTCGTAATGCGGCAGCAATGACTCTATTTGATTCGCATCAATTTTCTGGTGGTGTGAATGTTATTGCTTCTAGTATTGATATTAAGGATATAGGTGGTGCAGGATCTGCTGGTATACAAGAGCAAAATGCAAACAACAGCGCAACTTCAATAGTCCCTAATATTTATTACATCCATCGCCTAAATGATAAATGGGCTGTTGGTGCTGGTATTTACTCTAACTTTGGTACAACTAACAACTTTGATGATTCATTTGGTAACAATAATTTTGCCAAAGTCTATGGTGGTACCACTGAAATCACTAGTATTAATTACACCCTAAATGCAGCATATCGAATCAATGAACAATGGAGCATTGGTGGCGGTCTTGATATTGTTCAAGGCTCAGGAAAATTAAAGCGAGAAACATCGCCAAATACACCTGGAACTGATATTCCTGTTCCGGGTGTTGGTCTCGTACCGTCTGACCCAATTGGTCAGCAAGCTGTCGTTGATATCGATGCTTCTGGTGTTGGGGTAGGCTTTAACTTAGGTACTGTGTTCGAGCTAGATGAAAACAACCGCTTTGGCCTTGCATACCACTATAGTCCAACCGTCGAAGCAAAAGGTGACGTTAAGTTTGGTCCAAATATTTCAATTGGCGGCACGCCAGCAGTTAGTCAAAATTCTTATGATAGCATTGACTTAAATCTCCCTAGTATGCTTGAGTTTAGTGGCTATCACAAAATCGCTCAAAGTAAGTTTGCAGTCCACTATAGCTTGCAATGGATTGGTTGGAGTGTATTTGACAAGGTAGCGACGAATACTGGTCAAACCATCAAAGATTATGAGTGGAAAGATGGATATCACGCAGCTCTTGGTGGCACTTACTACCTTAGTAACGAGTGGACTCTGCGCGCAGGCTACATGTACGATACGGCGGCTCAAGACAAGTTAACGTCAATTTCAGTTCCTGATTCGGATCGTCAGTGGTTCTCGTTTGGTGCTGGTTATCACTTCAAGAAACATCACACTGTCGACCTGGGTGTAACTTATTTAATGGGTAAAGACGTCTCAGTTACTGAATCAAACCCTCTAGCGCCTGACTTGACAGCAACAACTCATGCGAATGCCTGGTTAGCCGGTATCCAATACAGCTACAGCTTCTAATTAGCTACCTAAGTTAACCATTCAACGTTAACAAGCTAGTAACAGAGAGGGTCGGTCATTCCGACCCTTTTTTACATCTATATACTGCGTCCTCGCCTGTATTAACAACCCTTCCAGCCCTAATTCTCATCACAACTGGTCCTACCTTAGGTTCACATTATCTTACAAGTGTACGCTGAGATTTTGAAACAAGCCCTTAACAACCAGAATATTCACCATGACTATGTAATATTTACGACATATAACTTCAAAAAGCGTATTTTTACGATAAATGTGTTTTAAAGCATTTACTCTAAAAATACAATCGCCGCTCAAAATAGAAAACATTGAGCGAACAATAATGACAATATCAGCACGTACTCCCCTTTCCATGGCAGTGGTTCTAGGTTTACTTTCTTCAACTCAAGTTTCCGCTGCTGGCTTCCAGCTTGCAGAATACTCGGGCACAGGCTTAGGCCGCGCATACGCTGGCGAAGCGGCTATGGCCGACAACGCCAGTGCACAATGGCGTAACCCAGCCATGTTGACGTACCTAGAAGGCACTCAGATTTCAGGTGGCGTGTTGTATGTTGAGCCGAATATTGATGTAAAAGGAACATCTTCAATCGCTGGCTATACTGAATCCAATGATATTGCTAACAGCGCTCCAGTTCCTAACTTATATATATCGCACCAGCTAAACGATAAATACACCTTAGGTCTTGCCCTAGGATCGAATTATGGTATGGAAACCGATCTAGGGCGTGATTTTAAAGCTTCCCAATATGGTAACGAAGCTAAAATAATGACCGTCGAAGCCGTAGCAAGCTTAGCTTACAAGCTCAATGATCAATTTAGCTTCGGTGGTGGGGTCCGGTTCGTGACTGGTGAAGGTAAGATTGGCGCAACTGTACCTTTCGATACCACTATTCCAGTCGCTCCTAACGTCAATATCCCTGTTTCGAAAGGGGATTACCTAAAGTATGTAGAAGGCACTGATTCGTCATGGGGCTATGTACTTGGTGCAGCATGGCAAATAAACGATCACAACCGTCTTGGTTTTGCATACAAATCTGAAGTAATGATGGATTTTGAAGGACATGGTGAAGGTATTGGGTTTGGGTTTGCTGGTAAGAAAGACGGAAAGTTAAGTGTTGCATTACCAGCGACTGCAGAAGTTTCAACTTATCACCAAATCACTTCACAATGGGCATTACATTCGAGTATAAACTGGACTCAATGGAGTAGCTTTGAAGAACTTAAAGTTAAATTTAATGACGGAACTAATAGCCATATAAAACAAGAGAACTGGAAAGATAGTTATCGTTTCGCCGTTGGTACAACGTATGCGTTAAATCAAAAACTAACACTTCGTGGTGGCATCGCTTACGATATGTCGGCTGTTGGTGATAAATACCGTACCACCACCATCCCAGAAACCGACCGTACATGGCTAAGTGCCGGTGCGAGCTACGCTTTCAGCAAACAATTCACACTTGATGGAGGTCTTACCTATATCATGGCTCGAACAGCTTCAATAACAGAGCCTCGTGACCATTCAGATGATCAAGCAGCTCAGTTTGGGAACTTCACAGGCGAAATCTCCGGAGATGTTTGGATCGCAGGTATCCAAGCAAACTACCGCTTCTAGTCTCCATCTCAATCATAAAACGCCACTCTACGAGTGGCGTTTTTTAATGCATCAACCGATAGATCGATGTTGAGGATCGTGCGCTGCGCTACTCGAAATCATCTAAGTAGTCATCGATATACGCTTCTTGCTCTTCATCAACCTCTTCGTCGGCCACTTCAGCATTATAGTCCTGACGCTGAATATAAATATCACGCGTCAAAGCATAAGGATCTGGCGATTGCTCCAGCGTGGCTTCTTGTGATACCAACAGCGCACGCTTCTCCATCCCTTCCAATGCCCACTTACCAAAGCTCGCCCAGAAATTTAGATACGAGATAGGCGGATAAAAACCATCAACCGTATCTGCAAACGAGCGTACTGTCGTTGGTCCATAACCTGGCACCATAATGTAAGGACCATGGCCCACACCATAGTGACCAATGGCATCGCCAAACTCTTTTTTGTTGCGCTTTTCAATTCCAGCCGCGGACGCGATATCAATAAAGCCCAGTAAACCTAAGGTACTGTTAATCCAAAAACGATTAAAGTGATCAAGCGCTTTGCCCCCATTCCCCATTACCGCATTGTTAACGGCGCTGAAAGGTTCATCTAAATTGGCGAGAAAATTTCGTACGCCAAGACGAACGGGATCGGGGGTGTAGTTCACATAGGCTAGCGATACGGGGCGTACAAAGTAAGGGTCGAGATAATCGTAGTTGATATCCCACATAATACGGTTAAACCCTTCTATAGGGTCATAGACGTCGGAATCCGCCTCGGGTTCACTGAGTACTTCACCGGAGTCCGAATCTTGGTCGGCTACCGCTATTACTTCAGGCGAGTCGATAGTTTCAGGCTGAGCAGTAACACTGCTCTCTGATGGTGGGGTGTTCTGTATTGACGTTTCTTCAGCGTTGACGGATTGCTCCGCTTCACTGGGTGCTGAACTGCATCCCGCTAGAAATACGCTAGAAACAAAAACGGCAAAAAGTGTCACCTTTTTGCCGGTTAATGCTGATTGCATAACCTCTTCCATAAGACGTTGCAACCTGAGCTATTTTGTTTTTTTATTCTATAACCATATGATTTATAGAAGAACTGCTCTAGATTGCCACTGTTACCACTTTGAATGAGTATACATCCTAGTATACGAGCATTCTAGGTTTAGTGACAACCAAGATGCAATTTCATAACAATCACGGCACAAATTTCGACGCTTATTCCGTAGTAATGAAACAAGACCGCCATTGTTTATTGCTGCTGCAACTTATCAGTACTGCTGGTTAATATTCACTTCAATCGTGTCACCCAGCTTACCGGGTTGGCTTTCACCATACCAATCGCCTTCACGGGTCGACACATTACCGTCACTATCAATACGAGCGCGTATCATCAAGCCATCAAGGTCAGATAACTTACGCCCTTCCATCATGCTGTCTTTATCATCTAATACAACGGTTCGAGGGAAGGTGCCAACAGGGTATCTCGCCGCAGCCACTGGCATTGGTGCGCCGTCAGCCGTATGAGCAGAAACAATCAAAAATGAGGTCGGATTTGCCGCCATTTCTGGTGAAACCGTAATACTCACGGCAACAGCATTATCACTAATCTGACCCATTTTTTTACTCGTTTCACCGAGGCGAGCTTCTGCACTCTCGATGCTTCGCGTTAACATTTCGTAGCGACTGTCATCTGGGCCAATTAGGCGCTGCATAATGCCCCAGTATCTCGCTGCGCCAGCAAAGTCTTCACGTTCAAACGCATCAAACGCTAACAAAGAAAACACGCGCAAATCAACATAATCTTCTTTAATCAGGCCGGTAAGTAAACCGCGAGCTCGGTTTTGATCCATCTCGTCTGGAGACATCATCAATGCTTGCGCAAAACCAAGTTGTACGTCGGTGTTGCTTGGCTCTAATCGATAGGCATTTTCCATCGCATCAGTCGCCGTCGTGACATCACGATTGGCCAATGCGATACGACCGAGTAACAACCAACCTGTCGAATCGTCCGGCTGATAATGAAGACGAGTACGAAGGGCAAGAGTCAGATCCTGCATTTCGTCTTCTGTCATTGGTTCAGCCGAACCCGCCATGAGCTTTTTCGATAGTTCAGGCAAATTAGCAGAGACTTCCTGCCAATTTTTCACTTTGTCCGTCGCACCAAAAGTAACGTACATACCATAGCTCAAACCCACAATCAAAATTGCTGACGGAATGAACACGGCCATAGGAGACACATGACTTTGCGCCTGTTTCTCCTGCTTTGGAATGTCATCAAGCAACGACTGCTTTAGGTCAGAAACCAAATCTTGTTGGTTCTCAACCAAGCCTTCATCATCCTCGATCGCCAATTCGGACAAACGGTCTTTATATAAGGCTTTGTTCAAGTCGTCACGCAACTGCGCGTCAATATTGGCCTTCTTGCTTCGCAAGGGAATTGCCAACATTAAGCAAGCAACAACGACCAATGCGACAGTCGATATCCAAAATAATGTCATTATTGCTTATCCTCAGTCTTTTTTTCGTCCAGCAAAGCGTTGAGTTCCGCTTCCTTTTCTTCGCTCCACTGCGCTGCAGGTTGCTCAACCTTCGCTTTGGTTTTTCTACTTCTTAGAAAAATCATACCAAAACCAATTAACACCACAGACAAAGGTCCTGCCCATAAAATAGCCGTACCTAGTGTAAATGGCGGGTTGTAAGTAACGAAATTACCGTAACGAGCAATCATGTAATCCACTATCTCTGACTTTGACTTGCCTTCTTTTGTCATCTCATACACTTTTTGGCGCAAGTCCTGCGCCAATTCGGCGTTGGAGTCGCCAATCGTGTTGTTCTGACACTTTGGACAACGCAGCGTATTGCTCAGCTCTTTGAACTGTAGCTCTTGCTCCATTGAATCAAATTCATGAATTTCAATCGTTGCGTGAACCGAAAAAGCTAAGATCAACGCAGACATGCCAGCGATTAACCACTTTTTCATTGTTTCGCCTCCTCAAGCATCTCTTGATACATCGGTTGAAGTTTTTCACTCCAGTTACGCGCGTTCACATCACCGACATGACGATAACGAATCACGCCATCAGCATCAATAAGGAAGGTTTCCGGAGCGCCGTAAACCCCTAGGTCTAAACCGAGCATTCCGTCTCCATCAAACAAGCTAATTAAGTATGGGTTACCCAGCTCGTCTAGCCATTGCACCGCTTTATTGCGCTGATCTTTATAGTTCAGACCAATAATCTTAACGCCATCAGCCGCAAGTTCATTGAGATATTGATGCTCTGCATAACAAGTTGGACACCATGTCGCCCACACGTTAAGAAGCAGTGGCTCGCCTTTAAAGATGGACTGATCGTAGAGTTTGCCTGGCTCAACTAGGTCTTCCAAACGAAACTCTGGTACTTGTTTACCTAGTAATACCGACTCAAGCTTCGTTGGATCATCACCTGCCGAGTTGCGGCCCAATTGAACCGCAAAAACCGTCACTAGAATCAAGAAGAACACTAAAGGAATAAACAGAATCTTCTTATTCATTACGCCGCCTCCTCTTGCGAACCTGGCTTACGGAAGCGGTAACGCTTGTCACTGATGGCTAAGATGCCACCAATCGACATGAATATCGCACCCAGCCAAATCCAACGAACAAACGGTTTATGGTAAATACGGATCGCCCAAGAACGACCATCATCTAGCTGCTCACCCATGGCAATATAGAGGTCACGAGTAACGCCGCGATCAATGGCGGCTTCCGTCATCATCGATTTAGCCGTACGATAGAAGCGCTTTTCAGCATGCAGTGTATTGACGTAGTTACCATCTTTGGTAATTTCAAAATCAGCAATATAGCCATCGTAGTTAGGGCCGTCGTGGTCACGTAAGCCTTTGAAGTAGAAATCGTAATCATTGATTTGGTAATGCTCACCCGGCGCCAGACGTACATCACGCTCAACACTGTAGTTTTGCACCATAGCAATACCGATCACCGTCACCGCAAGACCTAAGTGACCCATGATCATCGCCCAGTGGCTGCGAGGCAGTTTCTTCACCCCTTCAACAAAGCTGTGACGGTGCGTCGCACGCTGGTGAAGCTCAAAGCCATGCATGGTAATGATCCACATCGCCATGACCCAACCTAAGAACGCAAGACCGGTGAAGAACTCAGCCAGTAATACCACCATCAAGGCCGAGAACGCCAAGGAGATCACACCCGAGATGATCATAGGTTTAACCAGCTTAGACAAGTTGTCACGCTTCCAGCGAACCAAAGGGCCAATACCGAGCAAGAACGCAAACGGTACCATCAACCAAGTGAACAACATGTTGAAGAATGGCGCGCCAATCGACACGGAACCCAAACCGATTTGTTTATGAACCAGTGGTAGCAGTGTACCAATAAGAACGACCACTAACGCAGCAATCAATAAGATATTATTACCGAGTAAAGCGTTTTCACGAGAGACAAGATCAAAGTTACCACGAACACGCACCGATGCGCCTTTCAACGCGAACAGCAATAAGGAGCCGCCGATAACAAAGACTAGGAAGCCTAAAATGAACATGCCTCGTGATGGATCGGAAGCAAAGGCATGCACCGAAACCAAAATACCAGAACGCACTAAGAAGGTTCCGAGCAGACTCAATGAGAATGCTGAAATCGCGAGTAATACTGTCCAAGCTTTAAATGTGCCGCGTTTTTCTGTTACCGCTAATGAGTGCATTAACGCGGTACCCGCCAACCAAGGCATGAATGACGCATTCTCTACTGGATCCCAGAACCACCAGCCACCCCAGCCAAGTTCATAGTAAGCCCACCATGAACCTAGAGCGATACCCAATGTTAGAAATACCCACGCGGCGGTTGTCCAAGGGCGAGACCATCTTGCCCATGCCGTATCCAAACGACCAGTCATTAACGACGCAATCGCGAATGAAAACGCAACCGAGAAACCCACATAACCCATATAGAGCATTGGCGGATGGATAATCAAACCGGGATCTTGCAGTAATGGGTTTAAGTCACGACCATCCACTGGGAAGAAAGGTAAAGTACGCAAGAAAGGATTCGAGGTAACGATAATAAACAGCAAGAAACCGACAGTAATCATACCCATCACGGCTAACACGCGAGCAACCGACTCTTGCGGCATACCACGGCTAAACGTCGCAACCGCCACTGTCCAACCAGCTTGGATCAATACCCAAAGCAGCAGTGAGCCCTCATGAGCACCCCATACCGCCGTTAACCGGTAATACCAAGGCAACATGGTATTAGAGTTACTGGCCACATAGGTGAGCGTAAAGTCGTTACTGTAAAACGCCCATAATAAAATGGCGAAAGACATGAGTAGCATTAAGAACATCCCCCAAGACAGCGGTCTTGCGGTGTTCATCAGCATAGTGCTGTTTCTTGAGGCGCCGATTAGCGGCAAGATACTGAGCAGAACCGAAAGGCTCAGCGACAGTATCAGGGCAAAATGCCCAATTTCAGCAATCATTGACCGCTTCCTTGTTTTTGTTCAGAAGAGTATTCCAGTGGCGCGTGGGTCTTTTTCATCGCTTCTGCAACTTCAGGTGGCATGTATTCTTCATCATGCTTTGCCAGTACCTCAAACGCTTCGATGGTCGTCGCATCCACAAGAACACCTTGCGCGACAATGCCCTGACCCTCTCGGAACAGATCAGGCAAAATACCATCATAGACGACCGTCACTTTCGGACCCACATCAGCAAGATCAAAACTCACGCGGAGTGATTCATTATCACGCCTAACCGATCCTTCCACGACCATTCCACCAATGCGTAGTCGCTGACCCACTTCTGGCTTGGAGCCGTCTGGTTTGCCATTAACAAGCTCTGTTGGGGTATAGAACAGATCCATATTCTGGTTTAACGCATAAAGAATGAGTCCCACGGTAGCACTGATACCAATAAAAATAGCCAAGATGATGCCAAGCCTTTTCTTGCGCCTAGGGGTCATAGTGTATTCTCCATATTCTTCGCCGCGTCAATACGCGATTGTCGATCTACTTTGGCTTGCACCTCTTTAAGAAGCGTCTTGCCACGAGACAAACTGGTTAAAAGCAAAATAATAAGTGATAGAAAAGTAATGCCGAATGCGCTCCAAACGTAGCCTGCATATCCGCCCATCGCGAAAAAGTCGCCGATTGAATCAAAATGCATGGTGTTAACCTCTTGATTTAAGCTGATGGTTGGCAAGTGCGATCACCCACGGGCGGTGACCTTCTTTGCTGATAATTTCATTTCGAAGTCGAATTAGCGTCAAGGTGCCAAAAAAGAACGCAAAGCCCAAAATGTTCAATAATAATGGCCATAGCATGTCACTTGAAATCGACGGTTTGGCAAATTTAGTAATGGACGCCCCTTGATGAAGGGTGTTCCACCATTCAACAGAGAAGTGAATAATTGGCAAGTTCACCACGCCAACAATCGCTAAGATACCCGCCGCTTTCGCCGCTGTTTTCTGATCATCGAAAGCGTGATAAAGCGCGATAACACCAAGGTAAAGGAAAAGTAGAATAAGCTCTGACGTAAGACGCGCATCCCATACCCACCATGCACCCCACATGGGTTTACCCCATACGGCTCCTGTCAGAAGTGCAATAAAGGTAAATACCGCACCAATCGGAGCCATCGCGAGTGCTGCCATGCTGGACAGTTTCACTTGCCAAACCAAACCAATAAAGGCGGCAATTGCCATTGACATGTAGACACCCATCGACCAAATTGCCGACGGCACATGGATATAGATAATCCTAAAACTGTCGCCTTGTTGGTAGTCCGAAGGTGCAAACGCGAGCCCCCAAACCGTACCAACTGATAAGCACACCAACGCGAGTGTGGCAAACCACGGTAATAAACGACCACATAATTGATAGGTGGTTTCAGATTTGGCATAAGGATGAAGCCATTTCCACATATTGTTTCTCACTCTTTAAAACGACATTACCGACATCACTTCTACGTGGCGACGCCTGTGTGATAGTTATTATATTCCAGTGGTGCTCTAGTTAACGCTCACTCTCAATGCCGCGCTTATGGCGAATGGTGTTAACGTCATCGCACCCGCTAGCATCGCAGCAAGTAGCGCAAGTTGACCATTATACGCAACACCTAGTGATGCCGCATCAATCGCCGAGGTAGCAAATATTAGAATAGGGATATAAAGTGGTAACACGAGTAAACTTAACAGTACACCACCTTTTTGCAGTCCAACGGTGAGAGCAACACCAATGGCGCCAATAAAGCTCAATGTGGGCGTACCCACTAACAAGGTCAATACCACCGCTAACCACGTGTCAAAGTCCAACGACAATAAAATAGACAACAGCGGACTTATTAATATAAGCGGCAAGCCCGTAAGTAACCAGTGCGCAACTATTTTTGCCATCACCACCAAAGGTAGTGGGATGGGCATCAGCATCATCTGCTCTAATGCCCCATCTTGAAAGTCGTCTTTAAACAGGCGCTCTAATGATAGCAACGCGGCAAGTAATGCGGCCACCCACACAATCCCTGCGGCAATGCGCGCTAAGAGATTCGGTTCAGGTCCAATACTCAGCGGAAACAAGGTAATAACGATAATAAAAAACCATAACGGGTTGAAAATATCGGCCTGACGTCGGAAAGCAATCAGCAGCTCTCGACGGACAATTTTCATCGTAGAAGCCAGCATACTACTCTCCAAGCTTAATTTTCTTAAGTTTAGGGTTGTCATTAAACATGTCTTGGTGAGTCGTTAGCATGACAATTCCGCCCTTATTCGCATGCGCTAAAAACAAATCTTCCAATACCTTAACACCTTGCTTATCAATCGCGGTTAATGGTTCATCCAAGATCCATAGTGGTTGTTCACTCAACCACAAACGCGCTAGCGCCACTCGACGCTGTTGTCCAGCAGAGAGCTGCGCAACAGGGACATCTTCCCTACCAGCAAGCCCCACCTGCATTAACGCATGGAATATTTGATCCGGTGTCGTAGTAGGAGCGTGAATTGACTGATAAAACTTCAGGTTTTCAAAGGCGGTTAACTCTCGTTTAACACCGGTTTGATGCCCAAGAAACAATAGGTCTTGGTGATACTCTTCTCGGTTTGATTCGATGGTTTCACCATTCCAGCGAATTTCACCGTCTTCTCGATCACCTAATCCCGCCACTATACGCAGTAAGGTCGTTTTTCCGGTTCCATTTCGACCTTCAATTTGCACTAGGTCTCCGGTTTGTAACGAAAATGATAAATTTTCGAACAATACGCGTTCATCTCGAATCGCGGTTAAATTTATGACTTCTAACATTCGTTTTTAGGCTGGGACGACAAGGCGTTCATCTTACCATAGCTGTATTATGACAATAGGATAATGATCAAACTCGCTTCACGAAACTTAAGCTCAAACACTAAACCTCTGTTATTTCTACCCTTAACTACCACCAAAGTAGTATTAGAATCCAACCCTTACATTAAACTGACGAATAGAATAGCAGACCGCATCTTAACTACGAATGTGAAAACGTAAGAATTTATTAAGAATATAAAAAGAAATGAACAAGTGTATCTCTTTAATATCAATACACTTGTTAACAATTAGCGTGAGCGTTTAGCAGGTTGGTAACCCATCATTTGAGATCGAGTCGACTGGGCTCTAGACTTGTTAAGTGGCGGCACTTTTTCTTTTCCTGCAATCTTATTTTGCAGTGACATCATCAACTCAGCTTCCGCTTTTGGAAGTTCGCACTCTTCAATCAACTCGTTAATATCAGCGCCAAGCTTGACCATTTTATTGGCGCGCGTATACAAGCGCCCGTCGCTATCAATGTTTTCTAACTCAACAACGCGTTCGGTCAAATGACGAATAATATCTTCTTGCTCGGAAATCTTTTGTCCCAAACCTACCAGCACAGAACGAACTTCTAACAGTTGCTTATTGCATTTATCCAGCTCTTTGTCAGCATGACGGATCTGCTGACGACTGGTATTCTTATGCACACTCAACTGACGATGAAGTTTCACTAGCCAGATAAGGATTACAACAAAAGCCACCACCCCTACCCAAAGTAGAGGTGATTGAAATGGGAAAGACTCAAGCATTATAGGTAAGCCATGTCATCCCACTCATCTTCAGAGAGCAGCTTATTCAAGTCAACTAGGATCAACAGTTTACCCTCACGATTACTGACACCTTGGATAAACTTAGCACTTTCATCGGTGCCAACACTTGGTGTGGTATCAATTTCTGAAGAACGCAAGTACACCACTTCCGCTACGCTGTCGACAAGAATACCAATAACTTGGCGCTCAGATTCGATCACAATAATACGAGTATTGTCAGTGATTTCACCTTGCATTAGACCAAATCTTGCACGCGTATCAATGACGGTGACAACGTTGCCACGCAGGTTAATAATACCCAATACGTAATCTGGCGCACCCGGAACCGGCGCAATCTCAGTATAACGAAGTACTTCACGTACTTGCATTACATTGATGCCATACGTTTCTTCTTCTAACTGGAAGGTTACCCACTGCAACACTTCATCATTAGCTTGGTCTTTTCTTAGTTCTACATCCATCGTCTGAGACATAATTTTCCTCTCAATATGTAAACTGCGGCATTAACCGCAATTGCATCAATTCTTGTTATTGTACTGAATTAACATCTAATCCAGCATTTAGCATTCCAATTAGCTCCGACACATGAACTAGCGCACACATTTGCTCTTTCACCATGCCCGCTAACCAAGGACGCTTGCCTGATTGTTCTCGCCACCTTACGGCTTCTGGCCGCAGTTGTTCGGTGCCTTTAAGCTCTGTCGATGCCAAGCCCCAATTACTTTCGCCTAACATGACAATGTACTCATATTGCGATTTGTACTCATCGTCGGTCAAGACATCGGGCATCACCCACTTCGCGGTATCCACCACATCGAGCTGACTATCTCTACTCGACTGTAAGCCGAGATACCAAGCTGGACGACCAATTAAGTGGCTTAACTCGCCCATTTTATGAATACCACCTAGCTCATCTAGCGGCACCGCAAACGTCATGCCATTAACGGCAAAGTACAATACTTGGAAATTTTCACTGCGCTCGGTGCTTTGCCACACCGTGGCATCTCCGCCACCAAAACTGGCTTGGTGAGGATCAAGCACATTCTCTGTTGTGATTGTTTGCTCTGGTTCAGAAACCGCGAGATCGCTATCGGTTTCACTAGTGACATCATCAACATCACTTGTCGCCTCAGGCACATGATCTGTTTCTGGTAATACCCAGTGTTGGATTTCTGACTCCGGCTGTATTAACTCAGGTTGCACAAGTTCAGACTGCTCTAGCTGCGGTTGCTCTAGATCCGGCTGCTCTAGCTCTGACTGCAATAAAGGCTGAAGCACTTCAGGTGTATCAACTTCTGCCTGTGAACGCATACCATCAAACAACTTTTCAAGCTGTTGCAAATTAGGCGGTTCATCATAATCAACATCACGTCCATAATGCACGGAAGGTTCAATATGCATGCTAGGTTGAGCCTGAAACTCCATTTTGTCTATTGCTGCTGCTTCAACACAGGTTTCTTCTTTGGCACTATCATAATGTACGGTATCAAGCACTGGTGCCTGACACTCAGCTGAATTTGTATCAGCATGGCACTCCGTCAAATCGGCACTCGACTCTGAATCGGCCGCGTTGTCAGTACACGCTATTTCAACGGAAGCGTTCTCGCTTGAACTCGTGCCACTTTGGGTATGGCATTCACTCTCGTCTTCAGAAAAGTCACCCATGCCAAGTAACGAGTTAAAGTAATCATCAAGCGCTTGTTCGCTGGATAGCGGTGCTTCATCCATTGCCATCAATCGCTAGCCTCTCTAAATAGATGAGTAGTTGTTTATACGCAAACACACCGCGACTACCAGCAGCAAAGTGCGATGCTGGTAAATGCTTAAGGCTGGCATCTCGAAATTTGGTATCAATAGGGACCGCCGAGCTCCAGACTTGGTCCGGGTAGTCTTGCTTTAATTGTGTCAACGTCTGCAGTGAGGCGCGTGTTCGCTTATCGTACATGGTTGGCACAATGGTCACTTTAAACGGGCGCTGGCGAGACTTTTGCATAATGGCCAAGGTTCTGACCATCCTTTCTAACCCTTTCATGGCTAAAAATTCCGTTTGAACCGGGATCAATATTCTATCGCTCGCCGCCAACGCATTCACCATCATGACACCAAGTATTGGTGGACAATCGATTAATACGTAGTCGTAGTGATCGCGCAGCGTCAACAGGGCTCGCTTAAGAATTAACCCCATGCCACTACGATTTCCCATGACTCTGTCAAGGGTTGCGAGCGACATGTGCGCAGGAATCACATCAATATTGTCGATATTCGTTTCATGAACCAGAGCTTTTACTCGCGTCTCGGTAAACTCTTTCAACTGGAACAAGTCGAATAGACTTCGCGGTAGCGTATCGGAGTCCATCCCTAAGTACGTGGTAAGCGAAGCATGTGGATCGGTATCAATCAACAGCACTCGGTGACCTTTTTGCGCGAGTAAACCCGCCAACGTCACCGTGCTGGTTGTTTTTCCAACGCCACCTTTTTGGTTAGCAACACTCCATACAATCATGTTACTGCCTCTTTAGCTCAACAAGAATACGCTCAGCTACTCGCTCCAAAGGCAGGTTTTCTGTCGAAATTCCCGCTTTAGCAACGGCTTGAGGCATACCATAAACCACGCAACTTTCTTCATCTTGTGCCCACACCGTAGAGCCGGCATTTTTTAACATACGCGCTCCCTCACGACCATCAGCGCCCATTCCGGTTAAAATGACCGACAGCACTTTATCGTGATAAATCTTAGCGGCAGAACCGAATGTCACGTCTACACACGGCTTATAGTTCATCCGTTCTCCACCATCAATGATGCGTAATTTGGCACTTGACGGACGTCCTTCTAGCATCATTTGCATGCCACCAGGCGCAAGGTATGCAACACCCGGTTGCAATACATCACCATCGGCTGCTTCTTTTACCGTGATTTGGCACAGCGAATTGAGCCGCGCTGCGAATGCTGCGGTAAACGTTGCAGGCATATGTTGAACCAACAAAATAGGATGCGGATAGTTTCTAGGAAACTGCGTTAAAATCCGTTGCAATGCAACAGGCCCGCCAGTGGAAGTACCAATAGCCGTCAACTGATACGTCTTACCCGACGCGCGAAAGCGTGCTTGCAATGGCGTTTGAGCAGCAGCGCTGCTTGTTCTCGCTATTGCAGAGTCAGCAGGCTTATTTGATGCCATACGAGCGGAAGTATTCAGCGATGACGCACCTAACGTGCTAGAAGCCGTAGATGTAGATGTAGATGTAGATGTAGATGTAGATGCAGAGCTTGGTAACATTCTTGGTGAACGCGAAACCAGTGGTGTGCGGCGCATCATAGTCCGACGGCTAGCAATCTGCTGCACGCGTTGTTGCAACAACGCGACCGCCTCATCTTTATTTCGTGCGATGTCTTCGAATTTCTTAGGGAGAAAGTCTAACGCTCCCGCCTCTAATGCATCTAACGTCGCTTTCGCACCATCATGCGTCAGCGATGAAAACATTAGTATGGGCGTCGGCTGTTTCGCCATGATTTCACGCACTGCTGAAATGCCATCCATCACCGGCATTTCAATGTCCATAGTAATAACGTCTGGCTTGAGAGAAAGCGCTTTTTCAAGCGCTTCTTTGCCATTGACCGCCACATCGATTACTTCTAATCGGGGGGCGGCATTAATGATATCACTGACTCGACGACGAAAAAAACTTGAATCGTCTACTACTAACACTTTGATCGACATAGATTTCCTTATCAGATACGCGATGCTGCGGCGTACTGTTTAAGTAAATCAGGCACGTCCAAAATTAAAGCAATATGGCCATCACTGGTAATCGTTGCGCCCGCCATACCAGGCGTACCCTGCAATAACTTATCAAGCGGTTTAATCACCACTTCTTCTTGGCCAATGAGGGTATCAACAACAAAACCGACACGTTGACTACCGATTTGAACAATCACCACATGACCATGGCCTGTGCGTTGTTCCGCACGACCCGCATGGGAAGCTAGCCAGTTTTGTAAATAGAATAGCGGAATCGATTTGTCGCGAACGATAATCGTCAATTGCCCATCAACGACGTTAGTGCGACTTAAATCAAGGTGGAAGATCTCATTAACGCTCGCAAGCGGCAGTGCAAATGGATTGCCGCCAACGCCTACCATCAAGGTGGGTAGAATCGCTAGAGTCAGCGGAACTTTGATGGTGATTTTAGTCCCCGTACCGAGCTCTGAATCAATATCAATAGAACCGTTTAGGGTATTAATCGCGGTTTTTACCACATCCATCCCTACGCCGCGTCCAGAAATATCGGAGATTTTTTCCTTACTGGAAAAGCCCGGCATGAATATCAGATTAAAACACTCTTTGTTGGTCAGACGCGAAGCCGCATCTTCATCCATCATGCCACGTTTAACCGCAATTGCTCGCAGCTTATCCGGATCCATGCCACCGCCATCATCGACGATAGCCAGTTCAATATGGTCACCTTCTTGTGACGCAGACAAGGTAACGGTACCTGTGCGTGATTTGCCCGACTGCTCGCGCACATCTGGCATTTCAATCCCATGGTCAACCGAATTTCGAACCAAGTGAATCAGCGGATCCGCTAACGCTTCAACCAAATTTTTATCTAGATCCGTTTCTTCACCTTGCATCACCAACACGATGTCTTTGTTCAGACTACGAGCGAGGTCGCGAATCACGCGAGGAAAACGTCCAAAGACCTTCTTGATGGGCTGCATGCGGGTTTTCATTACCGCGCCTTGCAAGTCTGCTGTTACAACATCAAGATTAGAGACCGCTTTTGACATCTCTTCATCGTTGCTATTAAGGCCGAGGCTAACCAATCGGTTTCGAACCAACACCAACTCACCCACCATATTCATGATGGTATCGAGTGTAGACGTGTCCACGCGCACGCTGGCTTCTGCCTGTGGTTTTTTCACAGGCGTTGCTTTCGTTTCGCTATTTGCAGGCAGCTTCTTCTCTTGCATCGCTGGCGCTGAAATCGGCGCTGGATGAGAAGCAGGAGCCACACTGACTGCACGTTCAGTGCTCGATACCCCAGCTGGAGTGAGTTCAGCGGTAGACGCGTTAGACTCTTGTAACACGGAGACAGGTTTCGTCGCGGCTTCTAGCTCTTCTGGTGAAGGACCATTGCCCACACCATGCAGTTCATCCAGTAGCTTTTCAAACTCTTCGTCCGTCATCAAATCCCCACCTGAAGGCGGCGAAGCTGGAGAAGGGGTTGGTGTCGCAGTCGGGAGGACAGCAGGTTGAGACGAAGCATCACCTAATGATGGGCCTTTGCCGACACCATGAAGTTCATCCAACAGCTTTTCAAATTCATCATCGGTAATATCAGAAGAACTGGCGTTAGCCGCTTGCGGCGTTTTATCTACCGAAGTAACGGCGGCCGAAACTGGCTGAGAAGGCACGTTTTTTTTCTGGTTAGGCGCAGCGCCTTTGCCGTGTAGTTCATCTAAAAGACGTTCGAATTCATCTTGAGTAATATCATCGATTGAGCCGCCTTGAGCATCAATCGACGTTGATTCAACAGCAGCAGGCTCACTAATAGCCTCAACAATCGGTGCCACTGGCGCGGCGGGTTGAGGCACCTCGATAGGTTCGTTGCTGGTCGCTGGTGAGCTAAGACAATGTAACGCTTCTAAAAGACCAGGATCGGCAGGCGTGATAGATTCAGAGTTTTGTACCGACTGAAACTGATGATTAATGGTATCCAATGCTTTAAGCATGGTATCCATTAGGTTTGCGTCAACGCCTCTTTGGCCATTTCGCAAAATATCAAACACATTCTCCGCACCATGGCAGGTATCCACAAGTTCGGTCAACGCTAAAAACCCTGCGCCACCTTTAACAGTATGAAAGCCTCTAAATATTGCATTGAGCAGATCTTTATCTTCAGGGTTATTCTCTAGCTCAACCAGTTGCTCGGACAACAGTTCAAGAATTTCACCCGCTTCCACTAGAAAGTCCTGAAGGATTTCTTCATCTAATTCGTAGCTCATAGTCCACCTCTAAAACCCAAGACTCGAAAGCAAATCATCGACTTCGTCTTGCGAGGAAACGGCATCCGTTCGCTCATGAGGGTTAATAATGGGTCCCTCAACGCCAACTGGTGCCTGCTTTGGTTTTGTAGTTATTGATTGTTGTTCGTCACTGAACACTTTCAAAATTTCCACAAGCCTTGTTTCCACTTCACTCACTAATGTGATAACTCGGCGTATGATTTGTCCAGTAAGGTCTTGAAAGTCCTGCGCCATGAGGATATTAGTTAGCTGCGTTCGAAGTTCAGTGCTATCGCCCTCAACCTGAGTCAGTAAGTCATCAATCCGGTGACACAAATCTTTAAATGTTTGTAGCTCAACGCGTCCATGCATGAGTTCATTCCATTGTGGACGAACTTGTAGCAAGCACCCATGAAGGTTATCGGCCATTGGCAAGCAATGCTCAACCGCATCCATGGTCGTATTCGCTGAAACTTCGGTTTTATTAATCACGTATTCAAGACGATCGCGCGCTTCAGGAATTTCGTCATTGGCGATCTCGTTTAATCGAGTATCGATACTAAATTCGCTTAATGCGTCGTGTAGATCTCGCGTCAATGCTCCAACTTCTTGGAGCACCCGACTTTCACTACTGCCTTGAATCATCATGACTAGCTCATCCGCCTCTTGCTGCTTTTGCTCTTCAAGGAGCACAACAAGTTGCTTAGCTTGTTCCAATGAAATCATTCTGAAATAGCCACTTTGCTATGGGAGCGCGTTATAAACGCTCAAAAATTTTGTCTAATTTTTCTTTTAATGTTGCAGCAGTAAATGGTTTAACAATGTAGCCATTGACACCTGCTTGTGCCGCTTCAATGATCTGCTCGCGTTTTGCTTCTGCAGTGATCATTAGGACAGGTAAATGTTTTAACTCGTCATCTGCTCGAATGTGGCGAAGAAGATCGATACCTTGCATGCCTGGCATATTCCAGTCAGTCACCACAAAGTCGAAGTCGCCTTTTTTGAGCATAGGTAACGCTGTTAAACCATCATCAGCTTCAAGCGTGTTGCTAAAGCCCAAGTCGCGTAGAAGGTTTTTGACAATACGTCGCATTGTTGAAAAGTCGTCAACAATAAGGATTTTCATGTTTTTATTCAAAATTGCCTCCACTGAAAGCAAGATCAGTGATTATTAATTATTATCAGTCCAAGCGCTGAGCTTGGTTCGAAGACGCTGCATCGTTTGACTAAGTATTTGGCTAACGCGCGATTCGCTGACGCCTAATACTTCACCTATCTCCTTCAAATTCAACTCTTCGTCATAATACAGGGATAACGTTAAGGCTTCACGCTCAGGGAGCGTTTTTATCGATTCAATTAACGCTTCGCGAAATGCATCATCCGCGACGCCCTGAAATGGCGAATTGTCTTCATCGTCTGTTGCAACAGAAACAGAGTCCTCTGAAACGCCTAAATCTTCAATACCTACCAAACGAGAACAGCTTATATCTGTTAATGCACGATGGTATTGTGTCAAACTCATGCCTAAATGCTGGGCAACCTCTGCATCCGTAGGCTCTCGATTAAGCTCAACTTTTAGCAATGAGATGGCTTGCGAAATATCGCGACTGTTCTTGTGTACCGACCTAGGCACCCAATCACCACGACGAATATCATCCAACATGGCACCACGTATACGGATTCCTGCATACGTTTCAAAACTTGCACCCTTACTACCGTCGTAGTTTTTTTGTGCTTCAATCAAGCCGATCATGCCGGCTTGAATCAAATCTTCCACCAATACATTCGGCGGCAGTCGCCCAATTAAGTGGTGCGCAATTCGCTTCACTAATACTGAGTATTTCTCTAAGAAAGCTTGCTGACCGCTTAAATTGGCATGCTGGTCATAGGTCAAAGCTTTATTCACTAAACGGTTCCTCTAGTGCTGCAGGTCGATTTAGCAAGCGCTCGACGAAAAATTCTAGATGCCCACTAGGGACTTTAGGAATCGGCCAAGTTAGCGCTTTGTTTGCTAAAGAATTTAAAGCTAACGCAGCAGGCGAGCGCGGAAACGCATCCACAACAATCTTCTGCCTTTTCACTGCTTGTCGCACTTTATCATCTAACGGGATACAAGCGACTAACTCAAGGCTCACATTGAGGAATCTCTCTGTGACTAGTGTCAATTTTGCGAATAATTCTCGGCCTTCTCGGTAGCTACGCACCATATTCGCCACAACTTTAAAGCGTTGAACCTGATGCTCTCGGCTCAATAACTTAATCAACGCATAGGCATCAGTAATCGATGTTGGTTCATCACACACCACCACAACCACATCTTGTGCCGCGCGAGAAAAACTCACCACCATGTCTGAAATACCGGCAGCAGTATCTACTAGCAGGACATCCATCTCATCTTCTAACGTACCAAAGGCACGAATCAAACCGATATGTTGTGCATGGCTTAATTCTGTCATGCTTTGCGTGCCTGAGGTGGCAGGAATAATACGGATGCCGTGTGGACCTTCCACAATCGCATCTTGTAAATCGCATTCACCCGCTAGAACATGCCCTAAGTTTCTCTTAGCGCGAATTCCAAGCATTACGTCGACATTGGCCAGACCTAAGTCCGCATCCAAAACCATGACTTTTTTGCCCTGACGAGCCATACAAATCGCAAGCCCAAGTGTTACGTTAGACTTGCCCACACCACCTTTACCACCAGTAACCGAAATTACCTTTGTGTACGTTGGCTGAGTCAAACGTCTCAGTCCACTAGCTTGGTCATGTATCATGTTATTTGTCATATTCGCTTGCACCTAAACCCCCTCCATATCGCTGTTCCAGAAGTGGGGTTCATTCTCTGTCGACTTTTCAAGTAATTCGTTCGCTTTAGCGACCATGTATTTTGGCTGAGCGATAACAATATCTTCCGGGACTCGTTGCCCATTAGCGATATACGTTACTGGCAGCGCATTTTGCACTACAACACTGATAAACTCACCCAAACTCAATGATTCATCGAGCTTGGTCATGATGCAGCCCGAGAGAGGGATGCGTCTAAAGTGGTCCAGTGTTTCTTGTAACACTTGACGTTGTGCCGTAGCCGGTAACACCAAGTAACTATTAATGATTTCACCGCTCTCTTGCATCAGAGTATCTAACTGCTCTGAAAGACGAACATCTCGTTGTCCCATACCTGCGGTATCAATTAAGACTAAGCGTCGGTTTCTCAACTGATATAATACATCGGCCAGTTCTTCAGAATCTTTAGCCACTCTTACCGGACAGCCCATAATTCTGCCATAAATGGACAATTGTTCATGAGCACCGATACGATAAGTATCCGTTGTAACAAGAGCAACATTGTCCGAGCCGTATTCCATCGCCGCTCGAGCCGCTAACTTGGCGACCGTCGTGGTTTTTCCAACACCCGTTGGTCCCAGCAAAGCAACAATGCCACCTTGGCGTAAGATATCTTGCTTACTGATCACTATCTGATCAGAGACTAGCGCAAGTAATGCCTTCCAAGCTTTTTGTGGCGGCGTATCTTCTGGAATATAGCAAGCAAGTTGATCCGCTAATTCTGGTGAAATACCCATCCGCTCTAAGCGTTTGATCAGCATGGCTCGCAGAGGCTCTCTACGTTCGACTTCTTGCCACATCAGCCCAGAGACTTGGTGCTCTAATAAACGTCGAATAGAGGACATATCTTCTTTCATCGACTCTAACTCTTCGCCAATTTTTCCGTCGCGCTTGCTCGAAGAAGAATAGTGGCTTGAAGAAGTCTGATTCGATGGCGAACGCTCTGACGAGGATTGCCCCGATGTGAAATGATTAGGCGTGTGGCGTTGCATTGCTGCACGCGGGTCGGATTCTCGCTCGCCGTAAGAGCGCGATGACGAAGAATAAGGCGCGCTTCGTTCCTCTCCCGCTCTATCACGGTTCTCGTGCGATTCACGGCGATTGTCTTGAGTATATTGGTAACGGTCGCTACTTTGGTAAGCCGAACTCATTGATTGAGTTCGCTCAGACTGTCGTTCTAGCAGGGCTGACAACGAATCAGTCGGCTTCGCAGCTTGAACTTGGGTATTAGAATCAGAACCACCACGATAGTTTTTCAGCATATTTGCAAAGCGATCGCTAACCGAAGGGGTACTGGCATTACCACGTTGATTCAAGCTGACATGATCATCTTTTAATTCACGCTCACCTGAATACCCAGATTGAGTAGACGGCGCCGGTGGTGATAATGCCTTGTTGCTCATTTGACGTGGTGCAGCTTGATTACCATCGCCATCAATCGCGGCAACGATTTCAACGCCACCCGCCACTTTTTTATTTGACATGATGACCGCCTCTGCGCCAAGTTCTTCTTTAACTTGGAGCAAGGCTTGTCGCATATCTCTGGCAAAAAATCGTTTAATTTTCAACGGTCACATCCATTTTCCATACCGGCGTTAGTGAATAGCAAGTCGCTATTCAGAGCGATTGAATACCATCGCCTATTATCTCTATCAACTAACCAATACTATCGACTAATCAATACTAACTACTCATTAATTTCCAACCGCCTGTACGATTCGTATTTGTTTTTCATCAGGTATTTCTTGGTAAGACAACACTCGTAAATTTGGAATCGTGTTTTTGACAAATTTAGCTAACGTCGAACGAAGTACGCCCGATGTGAGCAATACGGCTGCCTCACCTTTTAATTCTTGTTCTTGGGTGGCTTGTGTTAACGATGCTTGTAATCGTTCGGCTAAGCCAGGCTCAATACCCGCTGACTCACCACCCGCTGCTTGCATAGTTTGATGCAATATTTGTTCCAATTCTGGGATTAAGGTAATAACTGGCAATTCTGGCTCTATACCATTGATCTCTTGAACAATTAGTCGCTTAAGTGCAATACGCACAGCGGCAGTCAACACGTCAGGTTCTTGACTCTTTGATGAATATTCAGCCAATGTCTGGACTATGGTGCGGATATCTCGAATTGGAATCGCTTCATGAAGTAGGTTTTGCAACACCTTAACCATGGTACCCAATGGTAATTGTTCCGGCACAAAGTCTTCAACCAACTTGGGTGCACTGCGACCCAATAGCTCAAGTAAGTTTTGTACTTCTTCATGGCCCAACAGCTGCGCTGCGTTATTCGTTAACAACTGGCTCAAATGTGTGGCGAGCACTGTGGATGAATCCACAACGGTGTAACCAAGCGCTTGAGCGTGCTCTTTCTGCGCTTCTTGTATCCACACCGCTTCTAGACCAAACGCTGGATCAATGGTTGGCTCACCATCAATCAGCCCATATACCTGACCTGGGTTGATCGCCAGCTCTTGGTCTGGGCGGATTTCTGCCTCACCTACCGCCACGCCCATTAGCGTAATACGGTAGGAGTTTGGGGTCAGCTCCAAGTTGTCTCTAATGTGTACCGCGGGAATAAGGAAACCAAAGTCTTGGGAAAGCTTTTTACGTACCCCTTTGACTCGCTCCAGTAATTCGCCGCCTTGATCTCTATCGACAAGCGGGATCAAGCGGTAGCCGACCTCTAGTCCAATCACGTCAACCGGATGAACGTCATCCCACGACAGCTCTTTTGGTGGCGCTGATGGGTCTTTAGGCTGTAATTCTGCCGGCAAGTTTTTCTGCTCTTCCGCTTTCTTCTGTTTACGCGTCATCCAGTACGCCCCGCCGCCCGCTAAGACCGCTAACAGTAGAAAGGCAAAATGTGGCATGCCCGGTACAATACCCATCACAAACATAATACCAGAGGTGATCATTAGCGCTTTGGGGTTATCAAACAGTTGGAAAACAACCTGTTGCCCCATATCTTCGTCAGTATTTTGACGCGTGACCATAATTGCCGCTGCAATAGACAGTAACAGCGATGGGATTTGTGCAACCAAACCATCACCAATAGTTAAGAGCGTGTAAATTTGTAACGCTTCACCAAAACCCAGTGAATGCTGCATCATACCGATGCTCAAACCACCAACGATATTAAGAAACAGGATCAAGATACCGGCAATGGCGTCCCCTTTTACAAACTTCGAGGCACCATCCATCGAACCGTAAAAGTCCGCTTCTTTAGTCACTTCAAAGCGACGTGTGCGGGCTTGGTCTTGATCAATGAGTCCGGCGTTTAAATCCGCATCAATGGCCATTTGCTTACCGGGTAACGCATCCAAGGTAAAACGCGCGCTCACTTCTGAGATACGCCCTGCACCTTTGGTCACTACCATGAAGTTGATGATCATCAAAATCATGAAAACCACAAGACCGACGGCATAGTTACCGCCAATCACCACGTTACCGAAGGCTTCAATCACGTTACCTGCCGCGCCGCTACCTTCGTGACCATAAAGCAATACTACTCGCGTTGAGGCAACGTTAAGCGCCAAACGCAGCAATGTCGCAATCAGTAGTACAGTAGGAAACGCCGCAAAGTCCAGTGGACGACGGGTATAAACAGACACCAGCAACACCACCATCGCCAAGGCAATATTGAAGGTAAAAAAGAGATCGAGCAGCAATGCAGGGATGGGCAATATAATCATTGCCAGTGCAGCGAGAACCATAATTGGCGCGCCGACAGCAGGTAAAGCCCGATTTGGAATCGTCGGGAGTTTGTCGGCAAATGGTAAGGTTAATTTCATTACAACTACATCACTGCGGGTGGCACATAGCGCGCCATAATTAAAATATTAGATCTGTATCATGCAAGAAGCATACCTATAGACAGCCAATTTTTTGACACCCTATAAAGGCTGTACCATTGCGTCGGAAGGCAGCCATTAATATCGCATCTCTTTCGGTATCGTAATCTGGTCATTTTGCAGTGTCGGTCGCTGCCCGCCTTTTTTACGATATTGCTTTAATTGATACACGTAAGCAAGAATCTGCGCCACGGCGGCAAATAAGCTATCTGGGATCTCTTGTTCTAATTCCGATGTGTGGTACAGCGCACGAGCAAGGGGGGGAGATGGCACAATATAAATATTATGTTCACGGGCAACTTCACGTATTTTCAAGGCCATATGATCAATCCCCTTTGCGACCACAATGGGGGCTTTATCCTGACCTTGTTTATATCGAAGTGCGACAGAGAAATGTTCTGGGTTGGTAATAATAACGTCTGCCTCTGGGACTTCCGCCATCATTCTTCGTTGTGCCGCTTCACGCTGAAGCATACGAATACGGCCTTTTACTTCCGGTTTACCTTCCGTATCTTTAAACTCATCTTTGACTTCTTGCTTAGTCATTTTGAGTTGTTCGGCATGCTGCCAAATTTGAAAGGGCACATCTATCGCCACCACAATCAATAACGTGGTACTGATCAGCAATATAAAATTGAGCAGAATATCCAACGCATGGAAAATGTTTTGTGGAAAGACCTCAACACTTAGTTGAAATAAGTCAGCACGTGATGCGTTAACTAAATAAAAAGCCATCCCCGCAACCAGTGATACTTTGAGAATGGATTTAATCAGTTCGACCCAACTTTGCATGCCGACCATGCGCTTTAGACCGCTGAGTGGATTCATTTTAGACAGTTTTGGCATCGCCGCTTCTGCCGAAAAGCTAATACCGCCAACACCAGCCGCGCCTACTAATGCAGCAAGAAACAAAACAAACAAAATCAGAATTAACGGCAGAACAAGCCCAGATAACACGCCCATGATGATGTCAAATAGCACAGTGTGATCGTAAATTTCTTCCCGTGATAGGGTGAAAAATCGACTCATGGTATTAAAAAGTGCTTTGGCGAGCCCTTCACCAAACATCATCAGGGACAGAGCCCCTACCATCAGCACTGATACAGACGCCAGCTCTTTCGATCTCGCAACCTGGCCTTTTTCACGCGCCTGCTTTAACCGCTGGGGCGTGGCGTCTTCTGTGCGTTCTTGTCCATCTGACTCAGCCAAGTCTGCCCCCTTTCGTCACGAGTAAGCTCATACTAATCATCACGCCAGTGCCAATCATCACACCAGTATCAATCATCGTGTTCAACATGCTAAACGAATCAAGCGACATACTTGCCCCTCAACTTCTAGCCAGTACAGTTGATAATGGCTATACAGCCCGGCGAGCATATACCAACAAATCATCAAGCCCACTACCAGTGCAAACGTAAAGCCCAATGCAAAAATATTCAGTTGCGGGGCGGCTCTAGTCATCACACCAAACGACAAGTTAACCGTGAGTAGCGCAATAATCCCGGCAATCGCCATACTCAATGCCGTTTTGAACATTAAGCTTAGCCAGCCTGCCATCTCTCGAAAATCAACCGTAGTCAGTTGACCACTGCCAATGGGCAAAGTTTTAAAACTCATCACAACCAATTGAATCATTTTAAGATGACCATCGGTTGCCAAAAAGAACATAGTCGCCAAAAACATAAACAACTGACCTAACAGCGGTGTGCTTTGTCCATTGGCAGGATCCACCATAGAGGCAAAACCTAGACTCGATTGCATGCCGAGTATCTGCCCGAGCATAACAAAGGTCTGCACCATAAAAATGGTCACCATGCCCATCGAGATACCAATGATCATTTGCTCTGCAACAATCAAGAAGCCTTGGAATGAGAACAGCTCAATGTTTTGTGGGACCGCAGGTAATGTTGGCATCACCGCGAGAGTGAGGGCTAAACCAAGAAACAGACGAATTCTAGGTGAAACAAAATTGGCCCCTGTTACCGACATGACCATTAACATGGACGATATTCGCACATAAGGCCAAAAATAATTAGCTAGCCATTCAATCACCGTGCTCGTTGGGTATTCCATGCTCGGCGTTACCAAAGAACCTGAGGGATTCGTTCGATGATCTCATAAAAAAACTCCATCATCATTTGCGTCCCCCAATGAGCGAACCCCATCAAAACCAGTAATGTCACCACAAGCCTAGGAAGGAAACTCAACGTTTGTTCGTTGATCGAGGTAGCGGCTTGGAATATCGCCACCACTAAGCCAACCAATAAGCTTGGTACTACGATGGCGCAAACCAGTAGCAATACCATCCACAGAGCATCACGAAACAGTTCAACAAACAGCTCAGGCGTCATCTTAATTACTCCAGCTACAACGCAAAACTGCCGGCCAAGGTTGATAGAATCAAATTCCAACCATCAACTAAGACAAACAACATAAGTTTAAACGGAAGTGACACAATCATTGGCGACAACATCATCATACCCATTGCCATCAGGACCGACGCTACCACCAAGTCTATGATTAAAAATGGGAGGAACAGCATAAAGCCAATTTGGAACGCGGTTTTCAGCTCAGACGTGATGAATGCCGGAATCAAGACGGCAAGGGACACATCTTCTGGATTTTGCGCGGTGGAACCTGACATGTGTACGAAGGTTTCTAAGTCTTTAACGCGAGTTTGTTTCAGCATGAAATCCTTCATTGGACCTTGTGCTTGGTCAAAGGCTTGTTTGGCTGAAATCTCTTCATTCAAATAAGGCTGAATTGCCTCATCATTCACCTTACTCAGCACCGGCGACATAATGAATAAGGTTAAAAACATGGCGATACCAATAATCACTTGGTTAGAAGGCGTTTGCTGTAAACCCATCGCTTGTCTAAGAATCGACATGACCACAACGATACGAGTAAATGACGTCATTAAGATGACCATGGCAGGCAAGAAGCCAAGCATGGTCATCAAGGCTAGAATTTGTAAGTTTACCGAATAATCTTCGCTGCCATCCGCATTGGTCTTCATGGTGAAGGCAGGAATACCTGGCCCAGACGCAAAACCACTCGCCGTTGAGCTTCCCGCCGCCCCTTGGTCGCTCTGCATCGCCGAAACCGTTACACCACTGTCTAGTGCTACACCGCTCGTCACTGGCGTCGCTAACGCCTCTTCAGCTGCGCATATTGGTGCAAAAATAAGGAGCAGACAAAGGCACGCTCCGCGCAGTATCGTCATCATGCTAACCTTGTTTTTTCATCAATTTGGATAACTGAGCCGCAAAAGCAGGCTGGGTGCTTTCTTCCTGTGTCAGTGGCGTCTCCAGTTTAGAAATCAACTGTATGGATTGCGCGGTGATGCCAACAAGAAATTGTTCATCTCCCGCTTCCACTATCGCGATACGCTCTTTTGTCCCAACAGGGATTTGTCGCACAATTTTGAGCCCTTGCTGATTGATCATTGACGGCACTTTCATCCGTTTAAGCAACCAAGCCAGTCCCAAAATCACCATCACAACCAGTACAAGAGCCCCCAGTGTGGCGGCAAGATCAAACGGAGATTCTCCACCAGCGAGCTGAGTAGGCGCTTGCGAAGCCTGCGCAGAGGCAGACAATAGCAAGGAGGTAACCACTATCGAATTGAGTATTTTCATGCTTAACGTAACTTTTTAATGCGCTCGGTTTGGCTTATGACGTCGGTAAGACGAATACCAAATTTATCATTGACGACAACCACTTCTCCGTGGGCAATGAGAGTACCATTGACCATTACGTCCAATGACTCCCCCGCGATACGATCCAATTCAACCACCGACCCTTGGTTCAATTGCAGTAAGTTACGAATACTGATTTGCGAACGCCCTACTTCCATTGAAATAGTCACAGGAATGTCCATGATGGTATCGAGCTTGCGGCGCTCATCTTCGGAAATTGGCGTCGAGGAATCTTGCAGCTCATCCAAAGGCGCGGCAAGCACTTCATCTACGTCAATATCGGGGGCCATTGGATCTTCTCCAAGTGCGGCTGCCCATTCATCTGCTAATTTTTGGTCGTCTGTAATGCCCATAACTTTTTACACTCTCTTATTCGTTCTCATCGTCCACATGCTCGAGCTCAGCCATAATATCCTTACCAAGGAAAGCTAAATCCCTTTTTACCACATCTGGGCGTCTAATCTTCTCGGAAATTTGAACGGCAATTTTCTCTCCCGCTCTTCCCATTTTCACTCTATATGTCGGTAACTCTTCGACAAACATGGTGGCATTTTCCGGCATTTCAATCGGAATGATGTCACCCACTTGCAGCTCCATCAAGTCGCGTAGAGACACGTCTTTTTCCAACAAATTCACGCGAAAGTTAACTGGCACATCCATAATTTCTTCACGTAACGCGCTGCTCCAACGAACGTCAGTTTCCATTTTATCCGACTGCACCCCCGCATCGAGAAGCTCTCGAATAGGCTCAACCATCGAATACGGCATCACGACGTGGAAGTCGCCACCACCGCCATCAACTTCGATATGGAAAGAACTGACAACAATCACTTCCGTCGGACTAACAATGTTTGCCATGCTTGGGTTCACTTCTGAGTCCAAATATTCGAACTCTACCCCCATCACTGGCGACCATGCTTCTTTATAATCTTCAAACACGGTTTTCATCAGCAATTGAATAATACGGCGCTCGGTTGGCGTAAACTCTCGGCCTTCAATCTTGGCGTGGAAGCGACCGTCTCCACCAAAAAAGTTTTCGACGAGAATAAAGACCAGACGCGCTTCCATGGTGATTAACGCGGTACCTTTTAACGGTCTAAACCGCACCATATTCAAACTAGTTGGCACATAAAGCGTGTTTTGGTATTCGCCAAATTTCATCATTTGAACGCCGTTTATCGACACTTCTGCGGTCTTTCTTAGCATATTGAATAAGCTAATTCGCATATGTCGTGCGAAGCGTTCGTTGATGAGCTCCAGCGTTGGCATTCGACCACGAACAATGCGGTCTTGGGAAGAGAAGTCAAAATGCACCGCATCACTAGGATCCTGATCCAGTTCTTCTTCTACCTCATCAACGTCATCTACGCCATGCAGTAGTGCATCAATTTCGTCTTGGCTTAATAAGTCAGTCACACATTACCTACTGGATAACAAAATCTGTAAAGAGTACACGTTCTATCACGGGCTTTCCGACCACTTGAGACAAGCTGCTCTGTATATCGGCGGTTGCTTGATCACGTAATTCAACTCGCCCATTGGTACTTCTTAGCTGCTCAACGGACGTTGAGGCAAACGTCGACAACAACGTACTCTCAATCAATGGCGAATGATAACGAGCTAACTCTTCATTATCCAAACCGCGTACCATTAGTTGAGCTTTAATTTGAACCATACGATCACGAGATTTACCTGCCACATTAAACACAAAAGGTTGCGCGATAGTGACGTATGAAATAGGGTCGACCACCACAACAGGGGCGTTTTGCACAGACGTTGAACGGGGTTGAGGCGTACTATCGCCGCCAAAAAGCCAGTACGCCACGCCGCCAGCAATGAGTAACAGCATGAGTACTGCTACGATGATAATCAACAGCTTTTTCTTACTGTTTGGTTGTTCTTGAATATTTTCTGCCATATCAATATTTACTTTTAGTTAAGCGGCTTGAGGTTATTGAGCCGATTATACAGACAATCCTACATCTCGCGGTTTCGCTTTGAATTGATTCATTAAATAAAACGCTCAGAGCGAGATAAACTCGCTACGCATAGTAACTGATTCCGTCTTCTTTTTTCGCTATATTTAGGTTCATACTGACCCCTTCCTCTAAAGCGTCCACATCGCCATGAGACTGACCAGCGCCACTTGAACCTTGGTTATGAGCATCCGCCGATGCATGACGCTGCTGTTGACCAGAACCTTGTTGCTGTACTGAGGTATCAGCAAGTTGAATACCTTGCTGCGATAACATTTCTCGCAGCCTTGGCATTGATTGATCAACCATCTCTCGTGTTTGCTGGTTCTGAACGGTGAAATGCACGGTCGCGGTGTCACTATTGAGTGTCATGCGAATTTGCATTCGCCCTAACTCTGGCGGATCAAGGCGAATATCCACCTGCTTTAGGTTCTTCGCCATCATCATCTGAATACGTTCTGAAACTTGATCGCTGGCATTCTCTTTAGTGAGCACCATCGGTGATTGTACGTTCGTCGTCGCTTGTGGTTGCTCACCGCGTAGTGCTTGAGTGCCCAATGCTGTGCCTGCTGTCGCTGCCGGATTCAGACCGTTTAGCGGCTCATTACTCGACGCGGGACTGGGTTTCAAGCCTTTCAAGTTTGTCTGACCAACCCCCATCGCATTAGGTGGTGCGACTCCACTCGTCACTGGACTCGCTGACGGCGTTTCTTTTCCTGCTAGCATTGACGCTGCAGCTAATGTTCCTGCGGCCGGCGTTCCTGCAGCTGGCGCACTAGCACCGTCATTACTCGCCGCTGCCGTTCCGTGGTGAGCTGAATGGAAAGGCTGCGCTTGCTGTGAATTTGGTTGCGATAATGGCGTTGGTACTGCATTGAGCCCATTCGACGCTGACGCCGCTTGCTTATCTAACGTTGATTTATCCAGCGCGGCGCCTGCGGCAAGTATCGCGGCTTTTCCTTCCAACTTAGCATCACTGCTTCCATCAGTTTGCGACCAAGCAATTTGAGAATTCGCTCCGTCACTTTTTACGCTGCCGTCAGCCACTGCTAACCCTGCCACACCTGCTGACTGAGATAAGGTACTATTCGCTTGCCCTACTCCGATTGATGATGTCGATGTTGGCGGTGAGGCTGCTGTTGTAGAAAGCGCAGTTGCAGAAGCTATCGCGGTTGAGGATAACGCCTCCGCTGGTAAAGTCTGTCCAGTTGCGGATTCCACTGGCATAGATTGCCCTGATTCTACCGCGAAAGCCGCTAGCACCGCAGCATCGTCTGATGCTTGAGTCGCGTCAGTGGTCTCATTGACCTTAGCAGTCGCGACCGCCACCCCAGCAGCCGATTCTAATGGGGGCGTTTGCAGGGCTTTGTTTGACTCGTTTAAGCGATTCAGTAATTGAGAGCTTTCATCCATGGTCGCTTGTGCTGATGTGTCAGCGTGTCCTGACGACTTACCTTGTGAAGTCGCTGGCAAATTTCCAGAATTCGTTGCTGATACTCCCTCTTCCGAGGCAACAGTAGCACTCGCCAGCGCCATTTTCTTGACGTCCAAAGATGAGACTTCTTCACTTTCTGTTTGGGTCTTTACGTTTTGATTTACGCTATCAGCCGACTCACTTTTGCCGTTCGATTCGAATCCTTTATTCTCACTTGATGCTCGTGCAATCTCATCCTCACCATCCGTTACTGACTCGGAGGCATCAGAGGAAAGCGAGCCAGAATCAGCCACTGATTTTTCTGATGTTCCCTTCTTAGCACTAGAACCATCAACACTTTGTTTTTTATCTGCATTTTCACCAGATATCGCACTTTTCAGTGTATCAAAAAAGCCCGGTTCCTCTGACGTCGTAACGGCATCTTTCGCTGAAGCAGAATCGTTGCTCGATTTAAGATTCGATGATGGTGACGCATTATTGCTAGAGACAGACAGACTCATTCCATTCGGGCCTACATAGTAGTGATAACAAAATTAATAGTGATGATGACAACATTAATAGTGGTGATAACAAAAATTAGAGGCAAGTGACTGCCGCCAGTTTTATAAGCAAACATGATGCAATAATTATACCTAAGTGATAACAAGCGGCAGGATTGGATGTGCTTGGCGTGACAGAAAGCGAATAAGGTGCATCGCTGAGTAACAAGCGTAAGCTATTGATCGGTTGAAGCTAATCACATTATTCAACTAAAAATTACTTTAACGCTGAGTTTTTCGGCGAGCAAACAGCAAATTAGAGAACTCATCCATTTGTTGTTGCTCCTTTTTATCGGCAATACGCGCTTTCTCTTTGGCTTTTTTATCCATCATCCATTCATACGACCGCCGCTGCTTACGCGTGTTATGCCAAAACTCTTGGCAATCCTCAACTTGTTGCGTGAAGTGCGATTCTGCCGTTTTTTGCTTAGTCAGCGTTTCGTCCAATTGAGTCAGAAATCGGTTTAAATGTCCGTATTCACTCGCCGTCAGCCCTTCCTTTCCACGGCGCACCAATTGGTTACAGTAATCGAGTCGATACTGCTCTATCTGTCTAACTTGATTGTAGTAATCTTCGAGTTCAGAGCGCGCTTTATTCAGCGCCAGCACAGCTTGTTGCTCGTTATCTTTTGCTTGATCAAGAAGAAAGTCGAGTGCATTGTCCATAACTTACCGTCAATTAACCTGCAGCAGTTGCTTGAGCATGTTAACGCACATGTCGTAAGGCACGGTCTCTTTCATGCTTTGCTGTAAATATTGATCCAACTTCGGCTTCAGGGTAAAGGCGCTATCAATCGCAGGATCAGTCCCCGGTTTGTATGCCCCAATCGACACCAAATCTTGATTCTTGCGGCACACAGACAGCACCTGTCTCACCGCTTTGGACATCAATACATGCTGATCATCGGTTATTTGCGGCATGACACGACTCACTGATTTTTCCACATCAATCGCGGGATAGTGCCCAGCGTCTGCCATTTCGCGTGATAATACAATGTGGCCATCTAGAATCGCACGTGAGGCATCGGCGATTGGGTCTTGTAGGTCATCACCTTCGGTCAATACTGTGAAAAACGCAGTAATCGAGCCTTGATTGTCATCACCATTGCCTGCTCGCTCAACAAGCGCTGGCAGCTTGGCAAACACCGATGGCGGATAACCTTTCGTTGCAGGGGGTTCACCCACCGATAAGGCAATCTCACGCTGCGCTTGTGCAAAACGAGTTAATGAGTCCATCAATAGCAATACATCGAGCCCTTGGTCTCTAAAGTACTCAGCGATAGTCAACGCCGTTTGGCAACCTTTCAAACGCATCAAAGGCGATGAATCCGCTGGTGCAGCCACCACTACAGAGCGTTGACGTCCCGTTGTACCTAAAATCTCTTCAATAAACTCTTTAACTTCTCGTCCACGCTCACCAATTAACCCCACCACCACCACTTGCGCGGTTGTGCCACGAGTCATCATGCCCAAAGTGACCGATTTACCCACACCAGACCCAGCAAATAGGCCGATACGTTGGCCTTTGCCAACCGTTAACAAGCCATTAATGGCCTTAAGGCCAACATCTAGCGGTTCTGAAATAGGCTTTCTTGCAAGGGGATTAATAGGCTGGGCATTAAACGAGGCGCGTTTCTCAGTGTATATCTCACCAAGGCCATCCAATGGATTACCGACGCCATCAATAACACGGCCTAACAGTTCCATCCCGACCGGTAAGCCAGTTTCTGCCGTCATTGGTGTCACTCTCGCGCCGGGCAAAATGCCACTGATTTGCTCGCTTGGCATCAAAAACAGGTGTTCACCGGAAAAGCCAACCACTTCCGCTTCCATCTCACCCGTCATGGTTTCGACTTTACACAAGCTACCGATGGGCGCTTTGCAGCCCGTCGCTTCTAATGTTAATCCAACAACTCGCACCAACTTACCTGACGCGACGGCACGTGACTTGTGCCCTGATACTTTATACTGAGCGAGACGGTCAGAGAGCGCTTGCATTAATCCGAACCTTGGTGGCGATTGGTGCCACAAAAGCTTTGTAGCACGCTGTGAATTCGCTCTTCCACCTTGTAGTTCACACTGGACTCACCCGCTTCAATTTGAACATCACCACGATTGAGCGCAGGCTCTACCACGAGTTGCCAATTACGAATATCCAGCTCTTGATCACCATAGGCTGCTCGGACAATGTCCACGTCAGCAGGATGTAATTTGAGCGTAATAGCGTGTCCCACAATAGGGAGTACTTCTACCGACTGTTTAATTGTATCGAGAATAAATTGTGGGTTGGTTTGGACTTCAACATGCACGACTTCTTTGACTAACGTCAACACCATGTCGACCAGCTGCTTCTCAACTTGGCTATTCATCAGTTCAAGAGGTTGAGCAAACTGGTTTGCCATACCCATGAATATCTCAACCTGCTGCTTGATGTATTCCTCACCTGCGGCAACGCCTTCGGCCTTGCCAAGGTCAAGCCCTTCCTGATGACCCGCTTCTAATCCTTCCTGTTTACCCTTATCAAAACCTTGCTTAAACCCAGCTTCCTGGCCTTGGAACAGTCCTTCTTGATAAGCCCCCTGCTTAATCAATTCAATCTGCTCTTCCGTTAATTCAAACGGCGCATCTTCTGGCGTTGGCTCATCAAGCGGTGTCCAGCTTGGATCGTAATTTAATGCGGTTTCACGAGCGTGCTGATTGGTCTGAGACGTGTAATCGGGAAGTCCCCATGAATGTGCAGACTCCATGGTGATGTCTTCAGAAGGGCGCAAAAAGCCGCGTTTTCTATCTCCAGCCATGATTTACCTTACCCGTTGATTACAAGAACTCGTCGGCACCACCAGAGAGCATCAACTCTCCACTGTCTGCCATCTTTCTTGCTATGGTCAAAATCTCTTTTTGTGCCGATTCCACATCCGCGACACGTACAGGTGGCATCGCTTCAATATCTTCGCGCATCATATCAGCCGCACGTTTCGACATGTTATTGAAGATCTTCTCTTTAAGGCCATCATCCGCGCCTTTAAGTGCTCGTTGTAGAACATCTTGAGGGACGTCTCTAAGCAGCTTTTGAATGCCTTGATCATCAACCTCAATGAGATTTTCAAATACAAACATAAGATCTTGAATATGAGTCGCCATGTCTTCGTCTTGGTCGCGAATTTGATCCATCAGCAAACCTTCGACATTGTTGTCGAGGTAGTTCATGATCTCGGCCGCCGCCTTCAGGCCACCAATTTTCGCAGCTTGCGCACCAGCTTGACCAGCAAACTGCTTCTCCATAATCTCGTTTAGCTCTGCCAACGCTGAAGGTTGTACTTCTTCTAAATTGGCGATACGCATCATGAGATCAAGACGCACTCGCTCTGGGAATTGAGAAAGAATTTCCGCCGACTGATCGGCTTCAAGATAGGACAATACGATGGTTTGAATTTGCGGGTGCTCATTAATAATGATGCTCGCCACTTGACGAGGGTCCATCCATTTCAATGAATCAAGTCCCTTCGAGCCAGTACCGAGTAAGATCTGGTCGACCAAATTATTGGCTTTATCTTCACCAAGTGCAGCCACCAAAGTATTACGCATGAAGTCTTCACTGCCCATGCCAATATTGGTGTACTTCTGAATGTCTTCAAGAAACGCACGGTGCACGGCACCCACTTTATCTTGGCTCAAGTCGCTTGCGCGAGCCATCGCCCCACCAACACGTTGCACTTGTTTTGGCTCTAAATGGCGAATGATACTAGCGGCGTCTTGTTCATTTAAACTGAGTAAAAGAATGGCGGCTTTTTCTTCGCCACTTATGTTTGAGATATCTACGGTTGATTCAACAACCTGTCCACCATTGCTGGCTACAATTTCATTTGCCATTAGTTCTCAACCATCCAATTTTTCACCACTTGTGCGGCAAGCTCTGGCTCATTCGCCACGAGTGCTCGAACCGCCTTCAAGACGTCTTCATCTTTATGTAAGTTAGGCAGATCAATACCTGTACTAAATTCGAACAGTTCGCTGCCGTCGATATCGCTGCCGATCAAACTGGTCTCACCATCGGCACCGAGCGGTAATCCATCTGGGCCATACAATTGCTCATCGGTATCTTGCGCAGCTGGATTAAGCAATTTCTTCATTGCCGGACGAATCAACACCAATACCACGACAATGATCACCAGTGCACTGGCAAACCATCGAACCCAATCGTTGAAATTCGGGTGTTCCCACAGTGGAACATCCGCCAATTGCTCGGTTACTGGTGTTTCAAAGGTCATACTCAATACATTGAGTAAATCACCACGGCTTTCACTAAAGCCCACCGAACCGATAAGAATTTGTCGAATTGCGGCCAGTTCGGTTTCTGAACGAGGCTCATACGTTACGTCGCCAGTATCCGGGTTCACTTTCGCGCGATTCTTAATCGCTACGGCGACCGTTTGACGATTCACGACACCACTTTGCTTACGCTCGTGACTGATCGTGGTATCAAGTTCAAAGTTGCGTGTGGCTTCTTTGTGCACCGAGCCTTGCCCTAATACCGACCCGTCTTTCATTTGCGCAACGTCAGTTGGAATCGAGGCATCCGCTGGCGGTTGATTACTCAGCGCACCAGGAACCCCAGCCACAGCGTTACCGTTATTATAATCTTCTAACGTATATTCACTTCGCGTCGCTGGCGTATTAGGATCAAACTGCTTACGAGTTTGCTCCACTGCACTGAAATCTAACTCAATATCCACCTGAGCGGTGTAGTTACCAAGTCCTAAAATAGGGATTAGCACCGAATCTATTTTTTCACGCAGCGCTTGTTCTTGGTTTTGCTCAAGCTCTTGCTCTTTTCGCCTTGCTGCAGATGTCGCGTCTTGTGAGCCCGAACTGAGCAGTCGGCCATGTTGATCGGTAACAGTAATTCGCGTGGTTTTCATGCCCGGCACCGCACTTGCCACCATATCAACTACCGAGTCGACTTCCTGACGTTTCAGTACTGAACCTGTAGCCAAGGTTAAAAAGACCGATGCGGACGCTTCTTGATTATGACGAACAAAGACACTTTGCTTAGGAAGAGCCAGCAATACTCGTGCAGTACGAATTTGTTTCATTTGCTCGATGGCTTTGCCAAGTTGACGCTCACGGCTGAGTTTAAGTCGCTCTTGCTCCAAACGCTGAGATACGCCAAAACCCATATCTTGCATTAAGATATCATCGCCAGTATTGGACGCGCGGTTTAGCCCCGCACGCACCATATCTAGCTTTAGGGTATTGTACTGATTAACTGGCACGCTCAACGCATTGCCTTCAAGCTTATATTCGACTTTCTTTTGATCAAGATAGTCGAGCACTGGGATTAACTCTTCTGTTTCGTAAACGCCTAATGGACGCATTTCAGGTTCTTTAACCCAAAAGAACAGCATCACGATAAGCGCGACACAAATAGAAATGGAAAGTACTAAAACAATTTGTCTTAATAGATCGAGATCACCCACTGCTAAATCAAATTTAGAGCTACTTTTCTCGTTAATATCTGGGTTTTGACCTTCTGAAACTAAATTTGAGCTAGCGACTAAATTCGAGTCAGCGCCATCCATTACGGTTACATCTGTTGAATGATTTTCTTGAGCCACTGTCCACTACCTAAATTGACGGTCTACTACCTAAAATAACGGTCTAATACTTAGACTACACGGGCATGTTCATGAGTTCTTTGTAGGCCTCAACAAGCTTATTACGTACTTGGATGGTTGCTTCAAACGCAACACTGGATTTATTTCTGGCGATCATAACATCGGATAACGATACATCAGCATCACCGCGATCAAATCGCATTTGTAAATTACCTGACGATTTTTGCAGTCCATTCACGTTATTTACTGCTTGTGAAAGCATGTCACCAAAATCCGCCCCTACTTGCTGCGCTGTAGGCGTAGCGCGGGCGCTAGATGCTTCAAGCATCATCGCTTGCATCTCGGTATTTAATCCATCAACTCTCATGCTTTCTCACTCACTGTCATTTTATTGACAGCGTCCTTTATTTGTCAGCGCTAAATCAGAAACCAGCAAAAATTATGCCATGAAAGGCATCGGTGTGACTAGCGTCGATAGCGCGAAAACTCGATACTGCGACACGCCTAGTTTGGGATATCTATACCTGCATCACGCATTTTTGCCAATTTGTAACGTAAGGTTCTTGGACTAATGCCTAATTTCTCAGACATATCTTTACGTCGCCCTTCGCACTCTTTTAGCGTTTCTAAAATAATGGCAAACTCCTGATCCCTCAATTCCCCACCCAGTCCTTCACCAATAGACACAGGCTTTTCTAATACCGCAGTTCTATCCGCACCATGACTAGGGTCGGCAATAGGGGCAACGCAAGGCTCAGCCATCGGTAACTCATTGCTCGCATACGAGATCGGATTGGCAACAGCTTGCTGTAAACCTGCCGCATCTTGCCAATCAACGCCCTCTAGCAAGATATGCTCCGATTCAATCATAGCTTGGTCGCATAAGATGAGTGCGCGTTGCACAACATTGTCGAGTTCACGGACATTTCCGGGCCATGGGTATTGCATCAGTTTTGCCATTGCCAACTCGCTAAACTTCGGTACTGGCATGCCTAATTTCTTACAATGTCTTTCGGTTAAATGCGTGGCTAACGGTGCGATATCTCCCGTTCGCTCACGTAATGCAGGCCATGAAATTGGGAATACATTCAAACGATAATAAAGGTCTTCGCGAAAGTTACCCTCTTGGACGTACTGCTTAAGGTCTCGGTTACTCGTTGCAAGAACACGAACATCCAAGGCAATACTTTTACGGCTACCTAAACGCTCCACTTCACGCTCTTGTAACACACGCAATAACTTGGCCTGTAAATTCAGGTCCATTTCGCTGACTTCATCAAGTAAGATGGTGCCGCCCTGCGCTTGTTCAAATTTTCCCGGACACGCTTGAATCGCACCGGTAAACGCCCCTTTCTCATAACCAAACAGTGTGGCTTCCAGCATGTTGTCTGGAATGGCAGCGCAGTTAATCGCCACGAATGGCCCATCCGAGCGCAGTGATTGATTATGGATGTAACGCGACATGACTTCTTTGCCTGAACCACTCGGTCCGAGTACCATGACACTGGCATCCGTTTTGGCGACTTTATCCGCTAGCGCTAATAGTTGGATACTTTTCGGATCGGCAACAATCGCATCGCCATTACTGTCTGACTTGACGGGTGCGTAACGGCTCACCATATTCAGCAGTACTTCTGGTGCAAACGGCTTCGCCATATAGTCAATCGCGCCTTCTTTCATTGCCGCGACCGCATCTTCTATATTGGCGTACGCTGTCATCAGCAAGACGGGTAGATTTGGCCAGTGCTGCTTAATATTTCGCAGCAACGCCAAGCCGCCCATTCCGGCCATTTGCACATCGGATACGACAATATCCACAGGCTGGCTTTTTAGTTTTACTAGGGCATCTTCAGCGCAATCGGCTTCTACCCATTCATAACCCGCGAGCGCCAAGGTATCGACCAAAGCTTCACGCAATCCTTCGTCGTCTTCTACTATCAGTACTTTGCTTTGTGCCATTATTCGTGTCCTTCATTTTTTGCGTCAGAAGAGGATGTCCCTGCAAGGGGTAAGCACATGGTAAAACACGCACCGTCGCCTTCTTCCGATATCAATTCAAGTCGGCCTTCATGAGCACGACAAACCATTTGTACCACAGCAAGACCGAGTCCAGTCCCTTGCGAACGAGTGGTAAAAAAGGGTTCCATAATTCGTTGCTGAAGCTCTTTCGGGATGCCAGGTCCATTGTCCTGTATCGAGATTTTTAGTTCGTCATTCACCGGGCGAAAAAACACGTCAACTTGCGATTCTTTGCCACTAATTTGCACCGCATTTAACACTAAATTACTTAGCGCAGATGCTATTGCATTGGCATTCCCTAGTAGCTCAACGTCGTCATGTTCAACTTCAATAAAGTAATCGATATGATTACTTTTTAAGGTTGTCTCTACCATGGGCTGGTATTCTGCGACTAAGTCCTTTAAAGAAAACCTTTGTACCACTTTGTTGTCGCCACCTTTGGCAAACAACAACATGTCATTCACCTGCTTTTCTAAATCATGCAGTCGATCAACCAGCTTCATTTGAAAACGTGAGCGAGTGGCATCATTGAGATTAGGAGCCCCCAAATTTGAGGCATAGAGCATAGCGCTAGATAGCGGCGTACGAACCTGATGGGCCAATGACGCAACCATTCGACCCAGCGAGGATAAGCGCTGTAAATCACTCACCCTGGATTGTAGTAAGCGAGTTTCGGTGAGATCGGTAATGAGAATTAACTGGCCTGTTGAAGAAGCTGAAATAGCCAAACGTACCTTACGACCATTACGTAACGACACTTCATGCCCATCGTCTTCTTTGGGATCAAACACAACCTGAATAAGATGAAACCATTTTTGTCCAACTAACGGTAGCTCTAGAATTCGATGGGCTTCTGGGTTGGCTTCCCTAACCACTCCTTGCGTATCGAGCAAAATCACACCAGCAGGCATCGCTTCTATCACTTGTTGATAGCGTTCCACCTGAGATTCTAAGGAATCTAAATGCGAGGAGGACGGTGGAGTAGTCGGCTCTACGGCGTCACTAGGCGACGAGTTCATGAGTGAGGCATTCCTTTTGTTATCCCAACGACAGAGGGCAAGCGCCCTTAGAATATACAGTCCCATAAAAAACTTAAGCCCGGTAATGCAAAAAGCATACCAGGCTTAAGTTTTTGTTTTTTAACAATTTAACAGCGTCAAAAAAATGTCGCACGCCAATTTCACGTGACAGCGATCACATTAGCGATTGAGGCTGTACTTACGCATTTTTTCAACTAAAGTCGTTCGTCGCATACCCAACATATCTGCCGCTCGCGCAACAATACCATCTTGTGCATCTAACGCCTGGTTAATCATATTGACTTCCAGTTCCGCGAGCATTTCTTTCAGGTTGACGCCTTCAGGAGGCAGTGCCTGCGGGGCATTATAGTCATCAAGTTGTGGCTCATTAAGGCTAAAATTATCAGCAAAAATGCTATCCAATGCATCGCGCTCTTGTTCTTCCACCGATTTAAAGATATTCATCTCTGGCTGGAACTCAGGAATGTCACTGTAGCGATACTTCACTGGAAGATGGTTAACATCAACCAAACTATTTGGATAAAGAATAACCATTCGCTCTACCAAGTTCGCTAACTCACGAACATTGCCGGGCCAATCATGTTCCATTAGAGAGTTAACCGAACGAGGGGCAAAGCAGATGGGCTGACCACCTTCTGCTTCCAAGCGCGTAAGCAATTCTTGAAGCAATAATGGAATATCTTCTTTACGATCTTTGAGCGATGGCATTTCAATAGGAAACACATTAAGTCGGTAAAACAGATCTTCACGGAAATCGCCACGCTGAATCATACTTTCTAGGTTGCGATGCGTTGCAGCCACTATGCGAACATTGGCTTTTAGCACCGCAGTCCCACCAACACGTTCAAACACACGCTCTTGTAACACTCGCAGTAGCTTCACCTGCATCGACATCGGCATGTCGCCAATTTCGTCCAAGAATAAAGTGCCACCTTCGGCTAACTCAAAACGCCCTTTACGAGAGGTAATCGCGCCCGTAAACGCCCCTTTCTCATGACCAAACAGTTCACTTTCTAATAAATCGGGTGGAATTGCGCCACAGTTAATGGGTACAAACGGCCCACCTCGACGACTTGAGTGGTAATGAATATTGCGGGCAACCACTTCTTTGCCAGTACCTGACTCGCCTAAAATGAGAACATTAGCCTCAGAATTGGCCACTTGCTCGATAAGATGCCTCACATCTTGAATGCCTTTGCTTTGACCAACAAGGCTTCTAAAAAGTGTGTTTTTCCGAGTATTGGAAGGTACTTGTACCCCTTTGCGACCAAGGAACTCTTGGCAGTGACGCAACGCATCACTCAGCTGTGGATAGTTGAGTGGAAGTTCTAACTCACCAACATAATTAGTTAATGGTTCCACAGCCCCAGTGAATTCACTCGTCACTAACAGTGGGATATGGTTGGAATGAGACAATTGGGTGAGTAAGGCGTCAGAAAACGTAGGGTGTGCTAATGCCCCTACAATACACCCTGACCAGGCTTGCGACCAATCAACTTGCTGTATGTCACTCGAAGGAATGGTGACACAATGTTCGCCGACAAACTCTAAAATAGTATTTAGATTCGTTCGAATTTGCTCATCGTCAGCGATGACGAGTAGTTTAGCTAAGCCATGCATCTTTTGAGATTAATGCCTCGATAAAAAGTACGGCCAAAGTGACGTCAAATATCTGTCATGCTGAGCCTAGAGGACAGCACATTTTCCAGCGCTCATTTATAAATTTAATTTTATAAAATAAGTAATTAGAGACAAAAAAACGCCATCTGGCATTGGATGGCGTCTATTCTATTGACAATAACCTTATAAGGCAACTTCATCGCGGCGAGATTAAGAGGTTAATTCCGCTTAAATCCCAACTTCTTCTGCCGTTAAATTATGGAAACCTGCAGGGATTTGATCCCAAGCCGACTTAATTTCCCTGATAATGTCGATAACATCGTCGATTGGTTGAGGATTATTCTCGTGATTGGCTTCTGTGATCTGTGTGATCATAAACTCATATAATTGATCAAGATTCTTGGCAATATCTCCACCATCATCCATTGATAAGCAACTACGAAGTGCGATGATGATGTCCAAGGCTTTGCCAATACGCTCACCTTTGACAGGAATATTGCCTTGCTGCATCGCCGCTTTCGCTTGGATCAGTCTTTCAATAGCACCACCCATCAACATCTGGATAACTTTGTGCGGTGAGGCAGCGCTTAATTGGCTGTCTACTGATACTTTCTTATATGCTTGCAATGAACCACGCATCACTATCCTCTCAAATAAATTTTTGGTACTGCTGCAGCGACTTTTTACCATGTCGGAATTTCCGCAGCGACAGTCCCAATTGTTCGGTTTTAGAATGCATCTTCGCGGTAACCTGCTTGGTCTCTTCCACCGCTAAGCGCCACTCTTCACTCTGCTTTAGACGAGGATTGCGCTCACAAGCCGCAATCAACGTTTTTATAATGTGTTCTCTTATATCGACCAAGGCATGAATTTCTTCAGTATTTAACTCAAGATTATCTAAATGCGATAGTAATTGGTGATCTGTGTCACGCAGTCGGTCAAATATCGTCACTCATCCTGCCTTTTTCTTTCATTAACAGTACGTTATATGTACTACACCGTAAAACTCAAGACAGCGCGTTCATCATGCCCGCAAGCTGCGATTGCATCTTGCCTGTCGCATCTTGCATCGCCGCAAATTTATCGTGAGTGCGTTTTTCCAACCCTTCCATGCGTCGATTTAGCGTGGTTTGATCATCGTTTAAGCTGTAGTTTCGCTCCGTCAGGCTCTTCTCCCGTGTTCGAATTGAACCCGTCACGCCCGTCATGCTGTGAATAGCGTCTTCAACCTTTTTCGCAAAACCATTGTTGCCGCCGAAGAAGTCTTCCAGCTTATTAAAATTATTGTTGAGTTGCTTATCAAGCATTTGATAATTGATCTCAAGGTTACCCTGCCTCGTGGTCGTAATACCAAATTCAGTCAAGGTTTTTAGATCGTCAGGCGCCCCTTCAACCGCACTTGAAAAAACACTTTTCAAGCGGGAGTCAGCACTACGAACGACACTATCACCGGACAATGGCCCCACCTGCCCCGTCGCCGGGTCGACTTTCGCGAGATCAGCGGATACTTGATAAAACTGATTATAGGCAGCAACAAACTGCTCAATATCGGCTCGAACGCTTTGTCTGTCGTATTCAACACCAATTTCCGCAGGGCGCTCTCCAGGTTGAGTTGTGCCCTTCAACGTGAGGTCAACACCTTCAATCGCATCTTCAATGACGTTGTTACTGCTCGCAAGCTCAGCGACACCGTCAAGCACCACTATTGAATCCTGTGCACTTTGTACTTCTGCCATACCTTTATAGATTTGCAGTGAACGCTGCGCTTCCGCAAGTTCAGCTTGAGCCGTCTCCACTTTCTCGATTCGCTCACGCTCTTCTGGGGTGAGCTTTTCGCGCTCTAGCTTTTTCGCTTCTGCTTCTGTCATGTCGCCTTCTGCGACCGCTTTAGCGATTGCCGCCTTTTCTGCTTCAAGCTCTTGTTCTAATTTAGCTTGTGCTTCTTTTGGCGTGACATAGGAGTCGGTCAATGTACCGGAGGCAGTATTACTCCAGCCAGGTACTTCTTTCGATTTTTCTAGCGCTTTTTCATCCAGTTCAGGTTCCGGTGCTTGATACGAATCCATCAGAGTGCCAGATGCGGTTTCCGTCCAACCGGGAATGGTATCCTCTGGGCGGCCAGAATTTGCCTCTTTGCCCTTTTGATTAGCATCGTCGTTAGCTTGCTCACTATCCTTAACTTGTGAGCCTTCCTCAGCTTGGGTGCTTTCGGCTTGTTGCGCTTGTGCACTTGGATCGTCGCTAGTCACCGCATCTTGCGCTGACTCTACGCTATCTTGAGGGGGCAAGCCCAATAAGGCGAGGGCTTCTGATTGTGCATGTTCAAGCTGTTTAACCCGCTGCTCTATCGTCTTATATTCAAAACGATATAAGTCATCGCCTGGCTCTGCCTCAACGTTGATAAGAATACTTTTCTCAGCACCAGATTGGTTAGCGGCGACAATCAAACGAGGGCCGTTCATATCTTTAATGACTGAGGCGCGAATACCGGGGTTATCTCGGGATCCATTGATCGCTCGAACGACATCAATGAGTTTGGAATTTTTGCCTAGGGAGAGGTCGAAGCTGTCTTCGCCAAGGGAAATTTGCAACTTGCCGGGTCCAAAACGAGCATCTTCTGGCACCACGTCAGACGCCACTTTGTGACTCTGGGCAAGTTGCAATACATCGACTGCATATTTGCCAGCAATTGCTTCAGTTGAAGCGGTCGCTGTGACAATACTCTCTTCAGAAGTGTCTACGCTGCGCACTGCAAACGCTTTTTCCTGACGAAAGTTTGCCATTAGGTTTTTCATCGTATCTAGTGACTCTCTGAGCCGCCCATAGGCACTGATACTGGAATCAATTTTAGTGCGTTCATAGTCAATACGTTGCTGTTTAGGCACACGTTCTGCGTTGACTATTTTGCTCACCATGGAATTGATATCCATGCCAGAAGACATCCCTATCGGGCCCATATTCACCAAACCACTTCGAAAGTAATACACGATCGTCACGCAATGCACTCACGCGTGACATATTCAATTAAACTCGCATATCGATACTGACAGAGGCGTGTTTTTCAAGGCGTTCGAGTACGACGAGTAAGTCTTCATCAGGGACCTGGCGGATAATCTCACCGGTATCATTGGCAATAATAGTGACAATATGACGCCCTGAATCTTCATCCATGCGAATCGATAAACTCGTATTCAACGTGGTTAAAAATTCATCCAAGCGTTCCACCATCTTTTCACGCTCGACATCATTGAGATCTCGGCGCTCTTTGGCAATCTGCTGAATAACTTCGGAAGTCTTATCATCTGATAACGCTTCACTCTCGACTTTTTTGCTTGGGTTGACCGTTTGATTTGGCGCTAATTTGCTCGCCAATATCTCATTGGGCTTCCCTTGCGCTGACGCACTTGTTGTATTCTTTGATGCAATTTCTGTGCCACTAGAAGAGGCAAAAGGCTGAATGTTCGATGCGTAGGATGAAATATCCATAACAGTCTCCCGTTTCTAACCTTAATTGCCCAATGCCACCTCATATCCAAATGAATAATGAAATGACATTGGAAATCAACGACTGTCACGGACAGCCGCTAATACGATTTGCCTAAGGTTGTCTTGCCTAGAATTAACCTAGTAAGCTCAATGCAGCTGAAGGCGATTGTTTCGCTTGTGCAAGGATTGAAGTACTTGCTTGTTGCAAGATTTGGTTCTTCGTCATTGCCGTTGTTTCTTTCGCGTAGTCCGTGTCTTTAATACGGCTATTTGATGCATTTACATTCTCATTGATGTTGCTGAGGTTGTTAATCGCATGATCAAAACGGTTTTGGAAAGCACCTAAAGAAGCACGCTCTGAGTCAACATTTTTTAGTGCGCCATCAATAATCGCGACCGCTTCTTGAGCGCCGCCAACAGATGTCACATCAATGTCTTTTACCGTCACGTCTTTTGCATCGCCAATCGTTAAATCAGACGCTAGACTGCCACCAAATTCAACTTCGCCCGCTACTTTTTGAGTAGCAGCAAATAATTGCATTTTGCCATCTTCACTGACCGATGCTTTGACATCTGAGCTTTGGCCATTGATGTAGGTTGCAAGCTGTTCAATGTCGTCGCCTTGTTTTGCACTGATCGACAATTCAACTTCTTCACCTTGCTTATTGGTGTACTTCATTGTCAGATCGGCACCAGCATCAACGCGCCAGCTTGCATCTTTACCTTCTTCCGATGCGTAGCTCTTGCCACCCATCGCAGCAGTATCAGAACGCATGCTGCTCATCGAAAGCATAACCGCTTCGCCAGAATCTGCGCCAATTTGGAAAGATTGCGTACCGTAAGTACCGTTAAGTAGACGATTGCCACCAAATGATGTGGTTTCTGCAATACGGTTTAATTCATCGTTTAGCGCCGTGACTTCTTCTTGAATTGCCACACGCTCTGACTTGGAGTTCGAACCATTGGCGGATTGTAGGGAAAGGTCACGCATACGTTGCAGGATGTTAGTAGATTCATCCATTGCACCTTCCGCAGTTTGTGCAATTGAGATACCGTCATTGGCATTTTTCACTGCCATATCTAAACCACGGCTTTGCGCATTCAAACGGTTTGAGATTTGTAGACCCGCAGCGTCATCTTTTGCGCTGTTGATTTTGTAGCCAGAAGACAGACGCTCCATTGACTTAGTTGTGTTCTCTGCAGCGGTATTTAGATAGCGCTGAGCAGTCATTGCAGACACGTTAGTGTTTACATTAATCGCCATATATAGATCTCCTTAGGCATTTTAGGTAGATGGCCGCCGAGTCTCTCACCTCACGTTGGCACATCTATATCATTTCTCTCATTCCCTTTAACGGCGACGGTTTTAGAACCTTTAGCAAAAAAAAACGATTTTTGACTAATTAATTCAATTGATTGGGCAAATGTGATCCTGATCTGAAATACAAACAAGTATGGCGTTTTGTTGAGTATTTGCATAAAAGCAAAAAACCAGAGCTCAAGGCTCTGGTTTTTATCTTTAAACGCTTAGTAGAAGTAAAGCGTATCGTTAACTCAAGTGCTTAACCTAGTAGGCTCATCGCGGCTTGAGGTGCTTGTTTTGCTTGCGCCAAAATTGAGCTTGAAGCTTGAGAAAGAATTTGATTCTTTGTCATCTCTGTTGTCTCTTTAGCGAAGTCAGTATCTTTAATACGGCTCTTCGATGCATTCACGTTTTCGTTAATGTTATCAAGGTTGTTGATCGCATGGTCAAAACGGTTTTGGAATGCACCCAGCTCTGCACGGTGGCTATCAACGTATTTCAACGCAGAATCAAGAATCGCAACCGACTCTTGTGCACCACCAACGCTTGTCACGTCAATCGTATTCACGGTTACCGCTTGGCCGTCTTGCATGCCTAGCTCACCCGCTAGTGAACCACCAAACGACACTTCACCGTCTACTTTGTTAGTACCGGCAAACATTTGCAGTTGACCGTCTTCATTCACAGAAGCTTTGACTAGATCGGTTTGACCATTGATGTAAGTCGCTAGCTGCTCAATATCATCGCCTTCTTTTGCAGTAATCGCGATATTTTGCTCGGCGCCAAATGTATCCGTTAGCGTGATATTTAGCTCGTTAGAGCCTGCTGCTACGCTCCAATCTTTATCTTTGGCCTCAGCTGCTTGGTAGCTCGTGCCACCCATTTTAGCGTTATCTGAACGCATATCGTTCAGTGTCAGCATAACGGCTTCGCCATTATCAGCACCGATTTGGAACGACTTCGTTCCGTGAGTGCCGTTTAGTAGTTTATTACCACCAAAAGATGTGGTTTCCGCGATACGATTAAGCTCATCATTTAGCGCAGTCACTTCTTCTTGAATCGCCACGCGCTCAGATTTTGAGTTAGAACCATTTGAAGATTGCAGAGACAAATCACGCATACGTTGCAAGATGTTTGTCGTCTCGTTCATTGCACCTTCAGCAGTTTGAGCAATCGAGATACCATCGTTGGCGTTACGCACTGCTACATCAAGACCACGGCTTTGTACGTTCAAGCGGTTAGAGATTTGTAGACCCGCAGCATCGTCTTTTGCACTGTTGATTTTAGAACCTGAAGCCAAACGCTCCATTGACGTCCCTTGCGCTTGACTTGCATTGTTTAGGTAACGCTGAGCGGTCATTGCCGATACGTTAGTATTTACGTTTACTGCCATTGTTGTTTCTCCAATTGATTTTCCGGTGTAGCGGTTTCCGACGTCTCGGAAAACCAAGTAGTTCTCTCAAAGTTAATCCTTTAACGACGCGGTAATGAAAACCTTTAGAAAAAAAGTGCAAAAAAACCAAGAAAATAGCCATTTGATTAGGATTTAGACAAACAGAAAAAAAAGTGTAGAAAAAGGGTAAAGTTTACGTAAACGAGGCCGACAACATCTGGTTTGCCATTTAAATAGAGCAGGAAAAGACGTGAAATTCATCGCTAGCAGAACAGCGTAATGGCAAAACGATAGTGAGAACAAAGATAGTGAAGAAAACGAATTATTCGCGCAGAGAGCGGCTTGTGAGATGGTTTAATGTAAAAGGTTGGCTTTGAAAAAGAAAAAGCCCCTTTTCCTTTGAGAGAACTGGGGCTGGGTGGTCGCCAGAGGCTGCGTGGAGATCAAGAGAAATGAACGCAAACCGGCAAACCGAACATACCTTGTTACCGTATTAGGGCAGGTTGTGAGAGAGAGCCCCAACACCTTCGCAAGATATGCATGCCTGTAAGTGATGATAGATTGCCACGTCTGGCGGCTACCACTCTTACTTAACTTACGCTGTTTACTACTGGAGTAAGGTCATCGCAGAGTTAGGCAACTGTTTCGCTTGAGCAAGAATCGAGGTACCTGCTTGTTGCAGGATCTGGTTCTTAGTCATGGCGGTTGTTTCTTTAGCAAAGTCCGTATCCTTGATGCGACTGTTTGACGCATCAACGTTCTCTTGAACATTGGCTAAGTTATTAATACTGTGGCTTAGGCGGTTTTGCTTAGCACCTAAGTCAGCACGTTGTGAATCCACATACTTTAAGGCCGAGTCGATAACCGAGATACCATTCTGAGAGCCCGCGACCGTGGTCATATCAATATCTTGAACCGTCATTTGTGTCGCTTCATTGCTCAAGCCAAGATCCGAGGCTAAGCCACCAGAAATGGAGAGATCACCTTCTAAATCAGGCTCTGCGATGAAAATCTGCAACTCACCGTTGTCACCAACAGACGCATTCACTTTATCCGACTGACCATTGATGTAAGTGGCAAGCTGTTCAATATCATCACCTTGCTTAGCAATGATATCAATTGACACTTCTTCACCACTCTTCGTGACAAATTCAAACTTCAGATCACTGGCATCAGGTGCCACTGACCAATCTTTGTCTTTGCCGTTTTCAGCTAAGAAAGTCGAACCGCCCATACGGAAGTCATCGGCACGAATGCTTGTCAGACCCATAATCATAGCTTCACCGGAGTTCGCACCAATTTGGAAAGAAGCGTCGCCAAACGACCCATTCAGCAGACGGCGTCCACCAAACGAGGTGGTTTCAGCAATACGGTTCAGTTCAGCTTGAAGCGCGTTGGATTCTTCATTGATCGCTTGACGCTCTGACGGCGAGTTTGTGCCGTTAGAGGATTGAATCGCAAGATCTCGCATTCTTTGCAAGATGTTGGTTGACTCATTCATTGCGCCTTCTGCGGTTTGCGCAATCGAAATACCATCGTTGGCATTACGCATTGCAACGTCCAAGCCTCGCGATTGTGCCGTCAAACGGTTAGAAATTTGCAGACCCGCTGCATCGTCTTTCGCGCTATTGATCTTATGACCAGACGAAAGGCGCTCCATTGAGGTGTTTAAATCCCCAGAAGCTTTATTAAGGTAACGTTGTGCGGTCATTGCCGACACGTTAGTACTTACTGTCACTGCCATTTTGCTCTCCTAAATGAGTTCGCAAACATTCAAGATGGGTTGCGAAGTGGTCAGCATTGCTCTCATAAGGAAATGCACTGACCGACAACATCCATCTGATACCCCGTATCAGATGGAGTATCTATTCATTAAAATAAACCAACGAACTCCGTTAGTCTTATTGATGCTTTCCAAAGTTAATATACAAGTACTATGCCAAAAATTCGCCATTACTCGCACAATTAACAAAATCTTTATTTATCTGTATGTTAGCAGTAGATATTATTACAAATAACAATACTATCGCTGCCGCTTGGTTCTCAGAGGCAATGATAAGGCGGGAATAATTGCCGCTTTATCGACCTACGCTCATATGGCATTGCGCATATGGCAACCGAGGCCGTGACCATTGTCTCTACACTCCAGAGACTTTGCGTTTAAGCGATATGCCCATTGCAAATAAGCTGGAATGAGTGAACTATTACAAATAATTAAACAGCGTTAAGTCTTTGGTTTTACCAAACGCCAGTTGTGAAGCTTGTAACGCTCTCGAATTTTCTTCAAATTCAATCACCGCCTTGGAGTAATCCAAATCTTCGAAATTACTTTTTGAACGAGCCAGTGAAATTTTAAAATCTTCGTTTTGTTGTTCTTGCGTATCTAAGGTACTTAGGCGAACACCCACATCGGTTCTTGCTTTAGTCAGATGTAAGAACGCCGTATGAAACTCTTCGGTCACTCGATGCAGTTCTGCATTCGCAGAGGCATCGGACGCATCAGAATCTAAGGCTTTAATCGCATCTTTAAACGTATCAAAGACACTAAAACTTTCTCTTGGACTAAGCGTAATCGCGTCACCCGCGGTGATCTGCCCCTTCACTCGAAGACTGAAGCCTTCATGCGAAATACCATTTTTGTTATCGTAATCGCCTGCTTTGACTACCGAACCATTTCGTTCTAATTGATAGCCAAACTGCTCGCGTCCCATATCAACAAAGGTAATTTTGTAAATACTGCTATCGTTAGCGTTTTGGTTATACGCTTTATCAAGTAACAATTCCGATGCGTTTTGTAATTGAAAATTTGGCTTATAACCACCAAACGGATTATCCACTTCCATAAACAACTTGCTGCCAGGGTCACTGGTCGGCATTTCCATGCTGTTGGAAATACGCATTTTTCGCTGGTAATCATCCCCGGCATACGCAATACGCCCTTGATTATCGGCGAAAAATGGCTGTGTTTTCGGCTTGGTTCCTGCAAATGTGTAATTGCCGGATTCATCTTGATTATTGGCTAACGCGAGAAAGTTTTTTGCTAACTCTTGCAGTTCTCGTGCTTTGGCTTCCCGGTCTTGGGGTGACAACGCGCCGTTAATCGACTCCATCGTCAAACGCTTTGCTTCATCAGAAAATTGCTCTGTCTCACGCAGCATGACTTCTTGGTGCTCAAGGCGGTTGCGCGACAACACAATCGCATCGGTAAACTGATCTAACTGTTCCGTTTGCTGCCCAACCTTTTGTAGGTAGTGTATTGCTAGCGGATCATCCGCTGGCTTTTGCAACTGTTTTCCCGACGCCAATTGCGCCTGGTTATGATGGATTTTATTTTCTTGTTTACGCATGTCGTTTTGCACAGTCTGATAACTATGAAAACTTGAAATTCGGTTCATCATAAATTAGCGCTCCTACCTTAACTGCAAGATAGTGTCGAAGGTTTCATTGGCGGCTTGCATAACGCGCGAAGACGCCATATAAGCTTGCTGAAACTTCATCATGTTTGCCGCTTCTTCATCTAAGTTAACACCAGAGATTGACGCTACCCGACTTTGTGCTGCTTGATGCTCTAATTCAGCCACTTCTTGCAGTCGTGTCGCGGTTGAAGCCTTTAACCCCACATCAGTATTCAAGTTATGGTAAACATCAATAATGGTTGATTCATGACCATTCATTTTCTTGTCACGCTGAATATCGAACATCTTGCGCAAATTACCGTTATCGCCTTCTGAGTGGGTAAGATTGGCGGTAAATTTATCATTCGGTAATGCGCCTGCCGTCAACTGGAATTCTGTTCCTAATACTGAAACGGGACCAGACGGAGGATAAGGTTGTGGGGCTAACAATATATTGCCTTTCGGGTCCGTTACTGCGAACTCCTTCCCTGTCGGGGAAACCAGTACTTCAAATTCTCGCAGCTGACCTGCGGCAAGCATAGTAAACTTTGCCGTTCCTTGAGCTGACGTCGTCGATGCTTCAAAGCTTTGTGCAGCAATGGCTTTGGGATCATTAGTGTCCATTTGAATTTGTGCCGCGCCATTTCGAGTAGGACGAATCAACAGTTTTTCACCCGCCGCTGGCGCGTTACGAACATCAATGATCATGCCGTCAACGTAAAACGCGCGACCATCAATATTAAGTTCCGCCGTGATGGTTTCACCATCGGGCTTCGTCACGGTGTAATTCGTACCATTATATTTAAGCGCATATTCTCCGCCTTTAAGAGCACTGGTTTCACCAATGTACACCGCTACATCCGCATTCGACTGCGGCGTCGCGACCACGCGAGATTTCGCTATGGCTTCACTATTCGTATCGACAAAAATATCAGCGCCAACCTGACCATTCAGATCAAGCCCCTGATTTTGTAACTTATTAACCTCGAAGCTAAAGGCCGTCGCCACTCGCCCAAGTTCATCCATAATGTACGGAATTTCTTTATCACGTAGCTCAAACATTCCCGCTAATTTACCGCCAATATCTGTCGCAGTAATTGCCTTTATGCCCTTGCCTTCTACCATGGCTAAACGTCGTTGGTGAACGTCGGGATCACCGTCGATCATCTTCAACTGACTGGACTCTGTACCTGATACAAGGGTATGCCCGCTGCCAATATGGACATTAAATCCCTCGGCATTTTTACGCGGTGTGATGGTCACCTTGGTGTATTCGGACAGTTCTTTCACCAAGTTTTCATGTTTATCCATCAGGTCATTATGAGGTCCGGGAGTTTTCATCATTAGTCGATGAATATCGCGGATCTCTACGGCGAGTTGATTCACTCGCTCAACGCCCATTTCTAGCTTTTTATTCGCCGTATCAGCCTGCTGGCGAATGGTTTCATGGACATTGTTAAACGTTTGACGTACCTGATTGGCTTTTTCTAATACCACTTTACGCGCACCAACGTCGTTCGGTGTATCGGCAAGGGTTTTTACGGAGCTGAACCAATCATTTAAATTTTCAGGTATTTTTTTGGAAGCCACGGAAGATAGCATCCCTGACATGAGATCAAGGTTAGCCAAATTCTCGTTACGATAGTTAACTTGTGTCGTTGCCACATTAAGCTCTTTAACGGCAAACTGATCCCAAGAGCGGCGAACATTTTCCACATGCACACCCATGCCGTAGGTCTGACCGCCAAATTGCCTTGGGCTATTGGTGCCTTGCACGACAGACTGTCGGCTATAACCTTCCGTATTTGCATTTGAAATGTTATGACCAGTGGTGTTTAACTGTCTCTGAGCCGTGAGTACACTTTGCGTACCTAAGTTCAGAAGATCTGACGCCATATCGCCCCCAAAAAATAACCATTCGCGTAACTCAATCACAGATTACGCTTAAAGAATCAGCGAACTAGAATCCAGCTCGCCATACAACTTTGCAATATATATGCCAGTATTTATTTATCGGGTCATTTGAGGAAAGGAATGCATTTCAAGGTGACTAAAGCAGGCTCAGAAACCAACAGAGGTAAGTAGGATAATAATAGGGTGAGCGGTGAAGACAATAAATAAAGGTTACCCAACGCAACATCAGGTAACCTTTGAAGAAGGCTACAGATTCATATCGTCAATCTGCGCTTTTACTCGTAAGACCTTATCGGCATAGCTCGGGTCTGTTGCATAACCCGCCTGATGAATATCGCGGATAAACGACTCTGAACCACTGTCACGCTTGAGCGCGGATTGATATCTCGGGTTTTCATTTAAGAATTGTACGTAGTCATTAAAGCTCTCTTCGTAAGTACGATAAGAGCGGAACGCTGCACGTTCTTGAACTGGCACATCCTGATGATACTCAAGGGTTTGTGTGGCGACTTTGCCACCATCCCAACTGCGGTCGGCTTTAATATTAAACAGGTTATTACTGCTACCTTGGCTATTGCTTACTACCTTTTGTCCCCAACCTGTCTCTAACGCTGCTTGTGCAAGCAACAAGGAAGGATCCACACCAAGTGATTTCGCGGCACTGTCGGCGTAAGGCTTCAGCGACTCGACAAAGCTTTGAGGCGTATTAAAATCAACGGCTTGGGTTTGTTTACGCTCATTGAGTCCCAACGTTGCCGCCATTTCACGCGCTTTGGCTTCATCGTACGGCATGTGTAACGAACTATGGAACGCCTCATTACGCATACGAATTTCACTACTCGGCGCTTCATCTTCCAAGCCTTGCCCGGCACTCAACTGAGCAACAATCATGTCAGCCAATCCCATTGAGCCAGATGAGCTCAATTCACTGGCCATTTGGTCGTCAAGCATCTGTTGATAGAACTGACCATTTTGGCTATTCATCATATCCGATTCAAAATGCGTATTGGCATCTCGCATCGATTTCAGCATCATGGAGGTAAAGATCGATTCAAACTGCGTCGCTGCAGCGCGAAGTGCCGCTTTGTCATCGGCTTTATCGCCACTTGTCGCTTGTTGACGAAGCTTGTCTAAACTGCTGATATCGTGAATAAAGCCGACATCATTTGGGTTATTAATCATGATGTTCTGCCCTATTAAATCACAATAAGCTGGCCTTCAATGGCGCCTGCTTGTTTTAACGCTTGTAGAATAGCCATTAAATCTGATGGTGCTGCGCCAACCTCGTTGACGGCTCTGACGAGGTCGTCTAACGTTAAGCCCGGTTCAAATTTAAACATTTTACCGTCACCTTCCGTGACTTGAATGTCCGAATTCGGTACCACCACCGTTTCACCACCAGAGAACGCACCCGGTTGACTCACTTTGAGATTCTCTTTAATCGCCACGGTCATCCCACCATGCGTAATCGCAGCTGCTTTGAGACGAACATGCTTACCGACGACAATCGTACCAGTGCGCGAATTAACAATGATTTTCGCACCACTGTCGGCCGTATCAAACTCAACGTTTTCAACCGCAGATAAGAAGGCCACACGTTGACTCAGATCGCGAGGCGCTCTAACACGTACCGATGTTGCATCTAATGGGCTCGCCATCTGTGGCCCCAAGAAATTGTTGATGGCATTCGCCATATTCTGAGCGGTAGTAAAATCAGATTCAAGTAAGTTGAAAGTGATATAGTCTCCGCGGGAAAATGGTGTTGGGATTTCTCGCTCAACCATAGCGCCACTTGAAATCATGCCTACTACAGGGTTATTACCGACAATTTTTGACCCATCAAGGCCTTCGGCGCTGAAACCGCTCACGACTAAATTGCCCTGAGCAACGGCATACACTTCACCATCCAAACCTTGCATGAAGGTTTGCATCAAAGTGCCACCACGCAAACTTTTTGCCGCGCCAATAGAAGACACCGTCACATCGATTTTTTGACCCGGCTTGGAAAATGCAGGCAGCTCAGCCGTTACAATCACCGCCGCGACGTTTTTAAATTTAGGCTTAAAGCCAATGGGCATTTGAATGCCAAATCGCTCTAGCATTGAACGGAAGCTTTGTTCGGTAAACGGTGTTTTTTCACCCGTACCTGGTAAACCAGTAACAAGACCATAGCCCACGAGTTGGTTACTGCGCACCCCGGCAACTTCTGACACATCTTTAATGCGTGCCGCTTGTACACTTGCCGCGGCAAAGCACAAACCTAATAGTAAAAATGTGAATTTTTTCATTACCTTACCCCAAATACAAACAAACCCTCATAGGAGAGGGTTTGCCGCTTTTGATTCGTTAAAACCTGTCCTATAGAGAGACATTAAAAAATCGTGCCAAGAATCCAGGTTCTTGCATATCTTGTTGTGTTCCGGTGCCTGAATATTGAATTCGAGCGTTAGAAATGCGATTTGAGGCAATGGTGTTGTCAAATTCAATGTCGTCTGGGCGGATCGTGCCACTCAATCGGATGTACTCATCACCAGTATTCAAAGTCAGCCACTTTTCGCCACGAATAATCAGATTGCCATTGGCTAGTACTTCAATCACTTCCACCGTAATCGAACCGGATAAACTATTGCTTTGGTTGGCGGACGCGTTGCCTTTAAAACTGTTGTCATTTTTAAGTGCATAGGAGAAATCATAGTCGTTAATCGTGACTGGTCTGCCGCCGACTTCCAGTGGGTCCATCGTCGAGTCGTTCGCTTTCGACAAATCCGCATCCGAGCTTTTCGCCGCTTTCGTGGCTTCATCAAGCGTAACAGTAATGATGTCACCTAAGCCGCGCGGTTTAGAATCATCGTACCAATCGCGGGAGTAATCGGTATTAAATAGGGAGCCGGTCGCAGCAGCGTAGTGCTCAGGCTTGTTTTTAGGATGAATGGGTGCCCATGCCGGATCATCGGCGACAGGATCGGTTCTGCCTCTTAGTGTATCAACAATACCGGTAGACTGTGTGCGATCGCCTTCTACTGCATCAACGGCGGTGGTGCTGTCGGCCACTTCGTCTACCGACTCTTGCGGCCCAAATTGAGCACAGCCTGACAATACGGCTAACACGGTAATGCAAAAGAGTTTTTTCATTGTCCTGAATCCTGTCACGTTACTAAGGCTACGTTTACCAATCACTATTTAGCGCGCGTTAATATCTAGGCGCTTGAATCTATAACTGCTGGGTTGCGAAGCTCATCATCTTATCTACGGATGAAATCACTTTTGAATTCATCTCGTATACGCGCTGCGCTTCGATCATGTTGACTAATTCTTCGGTTACATTCACGTTTGAGCTTTCCAGCATAGATTGACGAATTTGCCCAAAGCCATCTAAACCCGGTACACCTTCGTTAGGATCGCCGCTCGCGCCTGTTGGCAAGTAGAGGTTTTGCCCTATCGGCTCTAAGCCGCCGGGGTTAATAAAGTCAACGGTGGTAATGTTACCGACCACCTGATTATCTTGTTGACCACGAACACGCACGGACACTTCACCATCAGTCCCTACGGTAACGGAAATGGCGTCTTCAGGGATGGCAATTTCTGGCTCCAGAGAGTAACCCGAGCCCGACGTCACTATGATGCCTTCATCATTCAACGTAAATTGACCATTACGGCTATACCCAATATTGCCGTCTGGCATCAATACTTGGAAAAAACCGTCACCTTCAATCATCATGTCCATACTGTTTGAGGTGGTTTGCGCATTACCTGGTGTGTGAATCTTTTGAGTTGCGACGACTTTTGAGCCCGCCCCTAACATTAAACCAGACGGCAGCTCCGTATTTTGCGAAGATTGACCACCTGGTTGGTTAATATTTTGATAAAACAGATCTTCAAATACCGCACGGCTTTTCTTATAGCCAACGGTGGAGGCATTCGCCAAGTTATTTGAGATCGTTGATATGTTGGTTTGCTGCGCGTCTAAGCCAGTCTTACTTACCCATAGTGCCGGATGCATCGTATATTCCCCTAATCCAATTAACCCATGCGAAGCAAGGCATCAGACGCCTTGTCCATGTCTTCCGCTGACTTCATGAGCTTAACTTGCATCTCAAACTGACGTTGCAGGTCAATTAAGCTGGTCATCTCACCTACAGGGTTGACGTTACTGCCTTCTACCGCGCCCGTCATCAGTTGGACATTGCCATCAAGGCCATAGCCTAACTCCGGGTTTTTATTGCGGAACAAACCGTTAGTATCTTTGAATAGTGAACGATTATCGGGATTGGTCAGTTTAATACGGTCAACAATTTCCATTTCGTCTGCAGGCGCATCTTGTGGAATCACCGATACCGTACCATCGCGACCAATCTCAATTTTTTTAAGTGGAATTGGCACCGTAATTGGCGTACCACGTTCACCTAAAATCAAGTGGCCATTGCTGTTACTAAGTAGACCGTTTTGATCAACCTGTAAGCTACCGTTACGTGTTAACCCTTCCTTGCCGGTTTTATCCATCACTGAAATCCAACCTTGCCCTTCTATGGTGACATCCAAATCGCGGCCTGTCGTCACGACACTGCCTTGCTCAAAGTTGTGTCCTGGACGCTCCGTCATGCTAAATACACGTGTTGGCATGCCTTCACCATAGGCTTGCATCGATCGAGCTTGCGCAAGATCAGCTCTAAAGCCCGGTGTGCTGGCATTGGCGAGGTTGTTGGCTCTGAGTTGCAAAGCTTGCATATTTTGCTTTGCGCCGCTCATAGATAGATATAGGGCACGATCCATTGATAGCTCCAATATTCAAAGTACAGAATATATAAAGCAAATTGTATGCCAATATTAAAAATACAATTAATACAATAGGTTAAATGTAATTCAAAAAGAAAGTTGACCGATAGAGCCTAGAACGGCAAATGAATGGCCCTGTGTGGCAAATTAACGCGGCAAGGTAACGTGGCAAATTCACGTCAAGTGGCAAGATTGGCAAAAATGACAGGGTTAACGAAAAGCGCCAGTCAAAAACTGGCACTTTTCTCAACATATTATCTAATTTGTAAGATGTTTTGCTGCAACTGGTTATGTACATCAAGTGCACGCGAGTTCGCTTGGAAATTACGCTGCGCTGAAATAAGGTCCACCAGCTCTTGAGTCATATCGATGTTTGACTGCTCAAGCGTACCATTGTTGATAGTACCGAAGGAGCCTTTGTTCGATTCACCCCAAATCTTTGCACCCGATGCGGTGGTTGAATCCCACTGAGTTCCGCCTTTCTTTTCAAGACCTTGCTCATTAGCAACACGAACCAATGCAACACGACCAAGCGTTACGTTTTCGCCATTCGAATAGGTTCCGAGCACGTTACCCTTCTCGTCGTAATCGACTTTGGTTAAGAAACCGGTTGTTGCCCCATCTTCACTAAACTTCGTTAATTCAAACGGTGCGGCAAATTGTGTTGTGCTATCTAGCTTAAAAGACAATTGCTGAGCAGGATCGGCACCATTCATTTCAACCGCATTAGGACCTTCGCCAATCGCTTCTGTCACAATTGGTTGGCCATTATTAAGGCTCGCCAATGTACCATCGTTATTAAAACGTATTGTATGCCCAACATGTCCCGTTGGAGAAGAGGCGTCACCGCCACTGATATTCACTGGCTTTTCACCTGCACCATCACTCACCGTGTAGTAGCTTTGCCATGTGTTTGGCTGATTCTGATCCTTTACATAATAGGTCGTCATTTTATAAGACTGACCCATTGAATCATACATCGTTGAAGACGTTGAGCGGTTATAGGTTTCTGGATCCGTAAAATCAAACAATGCCGGATCTTTTAGATCGCCATTAGCGGGTAAGTTAGCGCCAATTTCAATGTTAGCGGTCTGTTTTGGCTTACCAAATTCAGGCGGAACATTAATTGGCTTAGGCTCATAAGAAACGACTTCATTAGTATCTTTGTTGACTTCATAACCCAGTAAGAACTCATCGTTAGATGTCACCATGTAGCTGTCTTTGTTCAGGTGAAACGCACCGTTTCGAGTGATTTCATTTTGCTGAGGCACCAAACGTTCTTTAGATACGGCAAAGAAGCCGGTACCGCTGATACGTAAATCCATTGGGTTGTTGGTAGATACACTCGACCCTTCATGGAATTGCTGAGCAATTTTACTTGGCTGAACACCGCCACCTGGGGTGGTTTTCGAATTCGTGAATAATGAATTCGAATACACATCACCAAATTCCGCACGTGACTCTTTAAAGCCGAATGTGTTGGCGTTGGCAATGTTATTACTGGTCGTATTTAAGTCCAACTGAGCCGATGATAATCCGCTCAAAGATACATATGACATTCCTAATCTCCTAACCTAGCTTATTTTCACGCTTTGCCGACTTCCAATACTTCCGCAAGTCGAACTGGATTTTCAAAACCAGCTAGATTGAGTAGTACGTTTCCGTCTCCTTTGCCAAGAAGCACGCTGTTGACGTTTGCATAACTAGACACTTCAAGCTCTTTGCTTTCTCCGTCCAACAAACCCGAGGCTTTCACCTTGTACTTGCCAGGCGGCAATGAATTACCTTGATCGTCTTTGCCGTCCCATTCTACGCGAGCATCACCACCGGGTTTTGCGCCAGCATTGAAGGTACGAACCAGTTGACCCATTTCATTTTCTACACGGACAAAAACATTTTCTAAAGACTGAGGCAATTTCACCATTGCCGCCATACCTTTATCCGCTTCCTTAACCCCTGCAGCGCCCGGTACTAACACATCTCGTCCTACCAAAGAGGAAGCTTGAAGCGCTTGATTTGACGTCATTGACGAATTGAGATTCTCGAACTGAGAATTCATTTTGCCAATACCATCTACCGTGGCAAACGAGGCCATTTGAGCAATCATTTGATCATTGCTCACTGGTTTAAACGGATCCTGCTGAGCCAGTTGCTTGGTGAGCAAAGACAAGAAATCTTCTTGCTTAAGATCTTGCTTACCCGTGGTCTCTGCTGGTTTGTTTTGGTCCTGTAGCTTTTTCAGTTGGTCAACGTAGGACAAACCGCTTTGACCAACATTGTTGATTCCGGCCATTTGCTATCTCCTATCTCTATTGACCCATTTGCAGGGTACGAAGCAACATCTGCTTACTCGCTTCCGCTACCTGGACGTTAGTCTGGTATGAACGAGACGCAGAAATCATGTTGGCCATTTCCTCCATCACATTAACGTTTGGCTTATAAATGTAGCCTTCGTCATTCGCGAGTGGATGATCTGGGTTGTACACTGCACTTAGGGGTTTATCGCTCTCTACAATGCCCATCACTTTGACTGGCACGGTATGATCACGGTTATAACGCGCTTTACTCAGTTCCGCTCCAAACACGGCATGACGCGCCTTGTAGGTTTCTTTCGCTGAGCTACTAACACTGTCGGCGTTGGCAAGGTTACTTGAGGTGGTATTAAGACGAACTGACTCAGCACTCATCGCTGAACCCGTTACGTTAAAAACATTAAATAAACTCATCTTAATTACTCCCCTTTGATTGCCTTGGTCATATTTTTGAACTTACTGCCTAAAAAATCGAGTGATGCCTGATGTCTTAGTTGGTTTTGCATGAACAGGTTTCGTTCAAGGTCAACATCTACGGTATTGCCATCCCCGGTATCGGGTTGGTCGGGAATACGGTAGAGTATTTCCCCTGTCACATTGGTAGAGGCAGATATATGCCGTCCATCGGTGCGGTCTAGTCCAATGCTTGCCCCTGAGGTTGCCGCTTTTAACGCACGATTAAAATCCATCCCCTTCGCTTTAAAGCCAGGTGTATTGGCTTGAGCGATGTTGGTAGAGATGACTTCAGCGTTCTTCTCGCGTACACCAACGGTGTGCTGATGAATGCCGAGTGCATTGTTAAAAGAGATGGCCATTTAAACCTCATTGTTCAAAAATAGGTGCCTTGAGAAATATAAAGCAATTTCCGCGCCAAAGTTTTAAGCCTCTGTTACTTTTATTTAGACCGTGGGGATTTTTATCTAAACCATAGGTAGTTTTATTTAACCTACGGGTACTAGATAAAGCCACGGCCCCGATTTAAGCTTCAGGTGCTAGATAAAGTGCCAGACACTTGATCTCTATGAGTGTGAAAATTGATTCAGTAAGCACATTCGGGATTAGCACAGCAATATCTGCGCCACGTTCGCGATGGTATTGATTAGGAATGTCGTTAGTGATTGCTCGCGACCCAACCACATGATTACAGCTTAGCAAGAAATGCCACGGAAAGGGGTAAGAAAAAGCCCCGGATGATCCGAGGCCAGTATTCGAGTTTAAGGTTTAAGGTTTACGGTTTAAGGTTTCAGCTTGTAGATAATGCCGGGGTTGCATCGCACCATTTCAAATTTGTCAGTTAACCCAGTTAACGACTCCGATGCACCTAACAATAAATACCCTCCGGGATTTAAACTGCGCGCCATTTGATTCAAGACTTGTGATTTCATCTCTGGCGAAAAGTAAATGAGTACATTTCGGCAAAAAATAATGTCGAACTTGCCTAGTAATGCATACGAGTCCATTAAGTTTTGTGGACGAAAGTTCACTAAGCGTTTCGCGCTATCTTTTATCTTCATCTTGCCGTTTTTCGCATCTTCAAAAAACGCTCGGCGACGCTCTGGTGACAAGCCACGTCCGAGTGCAAGGTTGTCGTACTCGCCCAAACGACACACATCCAACATTGTGTTGGAAATATCCGTCGCCGTGATCGACACATTCGGCAACATGCCAGGCTTCTTCGCTTGAGTTTCTAGTATCGTCATCGCCATTGAATACGGTTCTTGGCCTGAAGAACTCGCCGCTGACCATATTTTTATCGGACGTTTATTTGCCGCCATTTCTGGTAACAGCTTGTCAGATAGTACCGTGAACGGGTAATTATCTCGAAACCACAATGTTTCGTTGGTCGTCATCGCATCCACAGCGGCAATGCGCAATTCTCGATTTCGACCCGATACGACATCTCTCAATAAGTGAGACAATGACGTCAGCCCATTTTTACTCACTAACGGACTTAAGCGGCTTCTCACTAGATACTGCTTACTGTCTCCAAGCACAATGCCGCACTGTGACTCTAAAAAGCGGCTAAAATCACGATACTCTTGATCGCTTATGGTTATCGCTGTCATTAACTACTCTATACTGCTTTTGAAAGCTTGCTTAATACAAGTTCTATTGTGATTTTATTGTTTCGCTAACCTGCTACGACAGCAGCTTTTACTGCGCTTCCCAGCTCTTCTGGGTTGAACTTAGCGATAAACTCGTTGGCACCGACTCGCTCGACCATCGCCTGATTAAACACTCCGCTAAGCGAAGTATGCAAAATAATGTGCAAATCTTTAAGACCTGGATGACGGCGAACCTCTGCCGTTAAGGTGTAACCATCCATTTCTGGCATTTCAATATCCGAGATCAACAAGGATATTTGCTCGCGAATGTCGCCTTCTGACGCCATTTCTACCAGCTTGTTATACGCGTCTTTACCATCTTTAACCAAAATGGCTTCGAAGCCAATAGACTCGATTGCTCGTTGGACCTGTTTTCTTGCTACGGCGGAATCATCAGCGATCATAATACGCTTGACGATTTGTTTTTGTTGCTGAACTTCCGCTTCTGCAATTTCTTTAGCAAGATTACCATCCATCGCTTCTTCAACCGGTGATATTTCAGCCAGTATTTTCTCAACGTCAATGATTTCCACTAACTCATTATCAATATTGGTCACGGCAGTCAGATAATTTGCACGCCCAGCCCCTTCTGGCGGTGGTAAAATAGACTCCCAATGCATATTGATAATACGCTCAACAGAGCTCACCAAAAAGCCTTGTACACTACGGTTAAATTCCGAAATCACCACAAAACTATTGGCAATGTCTGTTGTTGGTCTGCCGCCTACAGCCAAGCTCAGATCAATAACAGAGATGGTTTGACCACGAATATGTGCCACCCCTTTGACCAAACGATGTAGATTCGGCATCGCGGTGAGTCGCGGGCATTGCAACACTTCTTTGACTTTAAATACGTTAATACCGTATCTCTGACGTCCCATTAAGCGAAACGTTAATAATTCAAGTCGGTTTTGACCTACTAGCTGCGTTCTCTGGTTCACCGAATCTAAGATACCGGTCATAAGTTCATCTCCATCTCAAACTTTACGCCAAAAAAGTGATAGTCTACTGCAGGCAACGAGGAACCTGAGAAACAGAATGCTGTATTATAAGACATCTTTTTTGAATACTTCCAGCCCCAATTTTAAGCCAATGCTTAATGGGCTTTTACTCTTTATCGTCTGGCACACGTTTTTCTTTAGTGCATTAACGCACGCAGCGACGCCAGAACAAATAGAAAACATCCAAAAGGCAGCCCAAGCTCATGTTTTGGATACCTTAGATGCCCCAATTGGCGCGGAGCTCACAGCAACCGCAGGACGAATCGACTCTCGTGTTCATGCGACCGATTGCATTGAGCCTTTGCAAACCTCCTCTTCCAATGCCAGAAACACCAGCAGTAACGTCACGGTTTTAGTTGAATGCCCAAGTGATAACTGGCGACTCTATGTGCCCGTTAGACTCAGCATTTCGTTGCCACTCGTTGCTGCGACTCGACCACTGGCGCGAGGGAGTATTGTCACCCAAGGCGACGTCATGATGACAATGGTGGATAAAAATCGTTTCCGTCGCCAAGGATTTACCGATTTTGAGCAAGTCGTTGGCTCCAAATTGAAACGAAATGTAAAGCTAGGGGATGTCATAGAGCGCAACGATGTCTGTGTTGTGTGCCGCAATGAAAAGGTCGTGATACGCGCCGTCAAAAGCGGCATGACCATCTCAACCAAAGGCACAGCCCTGAGTGATGGGTCGAATGGTGACCAAGTAAGAGTGAAAAATGACAAGTCTCAGCGTATAATTGAAGGTATTGTCACTGGAGTGGCTGAAATTACCGTGAATTTTTAATTTATTACCCGTGACTTTTAAATTTTTCCTAAAGTATCTTCGCTATAGGTCGATACTGACGGTATACAAGAAAACTCTATTGTCTACGACTACTATTGTTTACGACTACTAATATTTACGAACATATGCACAGAAGGCTTAACTATGGCAGGCATTGATAACATTCGTTCTGGTCAGACGCTAACGACGACAAGTCGCGCCCCTGCTCGTTCGGAAACAAGTACAAGTAGCAGCTCAGCGCCAGTTAGTCAGTCATCAGCAAAGCAAGATGCCGTGACATTAAGTCAAGGCGGTAAAGCAATTGGGCAGATGCATCAACAGATGGCATCACAACCTAGCTTTGATACGGCAAAAGTTGCCGCCATTAAAGAAGCCATTGCTAACGGTTCTTATACCGTCGACCCAGAAAAACTTGCTGATAACATGATTAAGTTTGAAGAAGAGCTAGGCGGTTTAAAGTAATTCGCACTATCTAGAGAGAACGCGCTGTGCGACTCACTCGATAAATAAAAGGTAAAATGAATGGCAGCCCTTGTTGATTTAGTTGACTATCAGCTTAAAAATGCAAAAGCCCTGTCTCTTCTATTGTCAGAAGAGACCAAAGCCATCGCAGCTCGTGAATCGGGTGATATTGAGCGATTAGCCAAAGAAAAAATGGCGCTCATCGGGCAACTTCAACAAACCGACCAAAGACTAAGCCAACACCAAGACGTTGCAAGACTCACTGATGAAGCCTTGCTGGCTGAACAAGTCCGCACCGTCAAATCCATCATTCTTGATTGCAAAAAAATTAACGACATTAACGGACAAAGCCTACAACGGGCCCAACTCAGCTTTAATAAACTCAATAATTTGATGCAACAAAGCCACGGTAAGATAGGCATGACCTATAACGCCGGCGGACAGACTCATACGCTTTCAACACTAGGCACTAACCTTAAAGCCTAGCGTTTTCTACGCATTAAAAACAATCAAAGTTTAAGCACACCTAATTCTTATACACGATCAAAAAAAGCGACAATCATTGCCGCTCCTTTATACATCCTGCAATTAACGTTAGTCGTTAAAACAGTTATCCGTAAAAACAGTTATCCATTAAAACAAGGTTTGACGCTTCTTCTCTGGAACACGACGGATTTCACCGTAGTCGCGAAGCCTGTCCATTTTTTCAATGTCGAGCAGCAGTTCTGTGACATAACTGTCACCGACTTTATAGCTTCTGACCACTTCCGCGCCACGAATCACACCGTCAACGGCCCCAGTTGTCGACTCTACGCCAAGCTTTTGGTCTTGCAGATCCGCTCTTGCCGACACTCGAAGACCGTATACTTGCTCTGCCAGCTCGCGGTATGCATCAATTTTAGAGGCACGCATGGCACGCACTTGCTTCTCTTCTTCAGTGCGACCCGATTGCTCACTAATGCTGGCATAACCGACAGCCGTCAACGTATTTTGGTTAAGCGTACCGATTGGTGCACAACCAACCATCAGCATCGTGGCCAATGCCATTAACCAGATTCTCATTGTCATTTCCTATGGTCGTAGAATGATAGTATGCGGCGAGGTCATCATTGGGTCTGAACGAATCAATACCCCATCTTCTGTACGCATTTGATTTAACGTATCAAGATCTCGACCAATGCGATCTGCTGGTAAGAAACCTTGTGCAGACGCAACCACGACTCGCGATTGCATACCAACCACACGAGCATTAATTAACACACCACCTTCTTGACGCAGCATCGTGCCCGTCAAAACAAACTGAATTTGTTGCTCTTGAGCTAAGTCTTTCCAATCTCGGCTTAACGCAAAGTCACCTTGGCTCGTCACCTGTATCGAGCCCGTTGTTTTAAAGTCGACAACTTTAAACCCACGGCGTTGCAACTGATGGATGAATCCTTCAGACACAGAATTGCCTAACCAATTGGTGGATTCCATACTCTGCAAATCCACAAAGGATGCCACTGCAATAGGGGTTCTCACCGATACACTGGTGTTTGACTCAACAAGGTCTTCGGTCAAACCTTCTACAAAATAGTCCATCGTATGACGGGGACTTTCCATCAGCATAAATTTACTGCCGCTGTAGGTTTCTTTACCGTTATAGATTGGTGAGTAGGCACAAGAGGTCAGTGTTAACACCGATGCCATCAATAGCCACTTTTTCATGTTTCACTCTCCAAAGTTGTGAATTGGGTAGATTAATTCCTGAGCCTGTGAAGGTTGGAACAATCTTTGCTTTCTCATTGTTGTCGTTAATAAGAAAGTCCGCTCCAATATTCGCTGGTAAACGTTTAGCAATAATCATCTAGCAAATATTGTTCCGCATTTGGATTGGTCGCATGAAAAAAATTATTTGTTCTTTAGTTTCAAGTACCTTACTCGCTATTGGTGCTAGCTCGGCGCACGCCGCTTGGTATGAGGTCACTGGTGTCTCAACCATCGTATCGTCAGAAAAGGCGGCAAGGATCTATGCCTTAGAGGACGCGGTCTACAAAGCGGTAGATTTTGCCGGAGCCGATATTGGCAGCCTTTCAGGGCTAGCGCCACTGCTTGAAGATGACAAAGAGCAATACCAGTTCATTGACTCTGAAGTTCGCCATATTGTCATTGATGATAAATACACCAGCGGCAACCAAATGTTCGTTAAAGTCCGCGTGGATATCTATCCATCGGCAAAGGCTTGCCATCAAAGCCAATACAAAAAGACCTTTGGGGTGGCAATGTTTGACATTGTCGACCCTCAGCAGGCCGTGATGGGACAAATCTATAAGCTTGGCGAAGATTACAGCTCGGTGATTGAAAAACAGCTTGCCACTCGCTCGTACAGCTTTGTTTCAGTGGGTACTACCCGCTATGAAATTGACAAGCGACAGCCAGAGCGGATAAAAATGATCGCACAAGATCTTGGCGCACAATACTTAATCACCGGAGAGATTAACGACTTAACAGCCACCATCACAGCCGGCGGCTTACTGAGCGATGATGTCACCAATCGACAATTTGCCATGAACTTAGCTATTTTTGATGGCAAAACAGGCCATGAGATATTCCAGCATTCATACCGTGAAATCGCCAAATGGCCGTTTGCGAAAACCAGTAAAGTAGATACAAAAAGCGCCCGTTTTTGGACATCCACCTACGGTGAGATGATGCAACGTGTTAGCCGCAACATTATGTTAGATTTTGAAGCGGAAGTGTCTTGCAAAATGACCTTGCCAGAAGTCGTTGCCAGTTACGGCAATAAAATTACGCTAGATTTAGGGCGAGTACACGGCGTCCAAGCCGGAGATAAGCTCACGCTTTGGCATACTGGGTCATTCATCGACCAAAATGGATTGCCGCGCAATAAAGTCTCACAAAGTGACATTACTTTAACGGTATCTCGAGTCTATGAGCGAGAAGCAGAAGCAACCGTCGACCAACCAAGCTTAGCCAACAGCATTCAGATTGGCGATGTCATGCACAAACAACCATAAAACTAACAATATAGGCTTAACTTATTCAAATAATTGAGTATTATAAGCCATAAGCTCCCGTGGCACAGCTGGATAGCGCGGCCCCCTCCTAAGGGGCTGCTTATCGAATGAATCTCAATCAAAATATTTACAAGCGATTATAAATTCAAATTAAAATTGTTTATAATCAACCAATTAAGGTTAATTCTCGCTGAGCAGCACCTTAAATCATCCATTCAAGTTAATAATGCAGCTCCCTTAAAAAGTGCTATCCAAAATGCTATAGTGCTACGCAAAGTGCTATAACGTGAGTTAAATTAATGAGTCGTATCGGTGTAAAAAAAGCGGATTTTGAACTAAAAAGATATGTGAAAGATAGTCATCTATTGCACCCGAAAAAGCAGACTTCGTTCCACTTTAAAGATCGGCTTATCAAGAAGCTGCCGCTAATCAAAGATGGCAGTAAAGATCTGTACGACCTCACCAACAACATCAAGAAATTTAGCCTTGTGCTAAGAGTCAGCAAGACGGCAAAAACTTTCTACATTAAGCCAGCACAGCGCACTATGATAAAGCTCGGTCGCTGGCAAGAACCTAATGCTAACACTCATATCAAGCCCGATGCTGGGTATATGACGGTTGCAGGTGCTCGTGCCGCATTTAAGAAACAAGTAAAAGAGTTGCTAGCTGAAGAACAATTAGCGCCAGAAGTGCTACATATCCGCGAGTGGACAATTGAAGATTACTTAAGTAAGCAGTACAGCAAAGACAGAACCAAGTACAAGATAAAAAACGGCTCTATTCGCCCAATTTCCCCTAAGTCACTCAATGCTATCAAGCGTGATATCAAGCCATTACTCAGTCAAAAGCTAAAAGATGCTAATAAAAATTGGTTAGAAACCTTAGTGGAACACTGGAAGAAAGAAGTGGTGAATCCAACTAATGATGTAACCACAATAAGAAGCCCCGATACTAACCGCAAGGCTTACACGCAAATTAACGCAATGCTGAATATCTGGGTTGGCGCAGGGTATATCAGAAAAAATCCTATTGACGGGGAAGTTGCACGCTTTAAAGACGAGCACGCAAATCAGCGTGAAATCATAATATTCGATGAACTCTCAATAGAAACTGTTTTGCGCTATCTATGGCAGGATGATGTACTTGGCTCAAAAGCGGCAAAGATCGTCCTTGCAACTATGATTGTGGCTGGCGTTCGTAACTCCGAGGCGTATCGTAACACCAAGGATAACTTTCGTATTTCTGAGCGCGTAATCTTCATCCCTTCACTGATCAGTGGAAAAACGCGCAAAAGCCGCACAATTCCAATTGAATCTGATTACTACTGGCGAATGATCAATGAGTATCTTGCCTCAGATGAGTACTTCGATAATGAACACGGCCATATGTTTCCATCAAGAAAAGGGTCAAATACTGGTCATATAACTGACGGCGCTACAAGTAAACCATGGCATGCTGTTAAAGATCACTTCAAGCTCCCCTTAGAATCAAGACCTTATGACTTTCGCCATACTTTCGCATCAAGCCTTGCAAAAACCGAGGGAATTGAAGTTACATCAAAGTTGCTCGGTGACAATCCAGATACGGTAATGAAGTACTACATTAAGCACGATACCGAAAGTGTGCGCCCTACCCTACGTCAGATGCATAACAACAAGAACCACAAGCAAAGTGAACAGAGCAATGTCAAAGAAGGCGATCCGATTGTTGCTGTGTCTGAAAGTGATATGCCAATTGAAGTGAAGCGATACTTTAAGGCTTTTATCAATGGGTTAGAAATACCTGAAGAAGGAAAGATCTACCGTAGTCAATGGAAGAAATTTGTTTTAACAGTGAAATTGTTGAATCAACAAAAGCAAAGCGATGAAGTTGAAGACTGGTTAATGTTTCAACTCTAACTGGTGATGTAACACTGCTAAGATGGGTTAGGTCTGAACCGTACTGGTACCTAGTAGTGACTCATATTCAATCTGACACCGTTGATATCGAGTCACAACCAGAGCGTACAACATAGCCGCTTGGTGATCACAAACATAGCCGTAACACGTCCCTTTTCAATTTAGAGCAAAAGTTCATTCATTGGCTGTTGATGCTGTTTCACTATACATTTCCTTATCCAAAAAAATACCTGCCTATATGGATGCCAATCATTACTAACCTTTGGCAGGACTAAAAAGGGGAGAGCAGATAACAACTCTGGAGTTCAGTAGGTAGGCAGCTCTTCAAATTCGTCTTAGAGTTCAAATAACCACAATGTGTCAGCCACTTATGTTGCTAAGCACCTGATTCTATAGTATGTTTTTTGTAACGTATTTTTTGGAGATGTATGAAATGCCTTTTGAAGAAGCAAGAAAATTAGAACTCCTTAATCATGATTACGACACTGCTGATCTTTACAAAGAGTTGGTGGTATGTAGCAATACATTAGTCAATACAACGCATATCTTGTCAACGGATTCAGGCTGGCACCCTTTGGTCATTAGAAAAGGAATAGAACCTAGAGTTTGGCTCTCTATTAAGATACAAGAAAGCTCTGATACTTCAAAAGATAGTAGGTACTTAGAGCTTATTTCAAACTCAGAAGTTAAACATTCTTCTGTGGAACTTACTAGTACAAAGTATGGTTTTCAAATTGTAATAAATGGCCAAATAATCGTTGAGGCAGGAAATCATACAGATGAAAGTCTTGAAGTGATTAAATTAGACCTTAGGCCGTTAGGTTTAAATATTCATGGTAATCATACTTCACTGAATGTTGGGAATAATTCCATGTCAAGAAATACATCAGTTAACGGCCATGCTATGTTTGGGATAAACTAAATGAAATTAACTGATGTAGAGATTAATGGAAAGCAATATAGATTAACAAACAGTAATTCGAAATGTGATTCAAATGTATATACATTATTTCTAGGGGAAAACGGTTCTGGAAAAAGTGAAACCATACGTGAACTGATAAATATCTTACTTAGAATGAAGGTTTCAGATAAGCATAATTATAAACATAATGATATTCTAGATAGCTATTTGGAGAATCGCTACAAGGCTACACTAGAACCTCAGAGTGTAGCTGTTGCTGCAACTATTAATTATAAAGGTAGTTCTATTCACTCATCTTTCGTACAAACTAATGAAGACCGTGTACTAGTTAATTTTAAAGGAGAGAAGCAACACCTTAAAGAAGATGCTTACAGGTATGAATTTAGTGTCAGATCGCAAAGGAATGATGCATTCTTAAAAAGAAGTATTAATGATATAAATATAGTTGCTGTTTCAGAAAGTCCATATATAAAGTTCCCGATCATTCAATCAGATGAGGTTGTTAGTTATTTCTACATTGGAAAGATTCAGGAGAAAGATTATAAATACATGAACTCTATAAGCGATGATTATGTAAACCCTAAAGTAGAGCAACTCGCAAAGTCTATATTATTAACACTAGAAGGCTCTAATAAAACTAATGTGAGTGCAATTTTAGATTATTTATCATTTGGCAAACGGACATCAATTAAATTTAGATTAAAAAGTGATTATTATCATCGCCTAGATAGTACACCCGAGTTTGCTGATAGAATTATTAGTTCACAAGCACGAGATAGATTCACCAGTTTAGGGTTGGGCGATACAAGCACAAATAGCAATAATAGACAAAAAGAAAAACTAATAGCGGCTATTGACTATGTTAAGTCAAAAATAACAATCGACTCTAATGATCCATTTGATAATAGATTCAATTCTGAGTTGATGGAAATCAACTTCGATATTACAGAGTATAACAGTGAAGCAGAGAATATTGCCACATTACTTTATTTTAATTTAATAAATATTTCCAATGTATTCTTTGAATATGATGGTAATTATATTGACTCTTTACATTTAAGCTCTGGACAGGTATGTATTTTGAGCAATATATTTGGTATAGCATCGAGGATTACTGACAATACTTTTATATTTATTGATGAGCCAGAGATAAGCTTACATCCATCTTGGCAAGCTGGGTTTATAAGGCTACTTGAAGAGACTTTCATTAAATATATTGGCTGTCACTTTATTATAGCGACACACTCTCCACACATAGTTTCAAACATCAACAAAGATAACGCTCATGTTGTACCTATGCATGTCGAAAATAGTTCCCATCTTAATTTGACTAAAAGTTATCAAGGATGGACTGTGGATGAAATTTTGCAAGATGTAATGGGGATGGACGAAACGAGAAGTCGGTTATACAAGTCGCTAATTGTATCTTTTAATGAAGCTATTGAGCGTGATGATTCATACACAGCCCACCTTATACACAAAGAACTTTCTGAAATTCTACATCCTGAAAATGTACTGAGAAGAGTTTTGGAGATTCAGATGATTGGAGTGGGAGATGATTAAACTAGACAGACCCCAAAAGCCAATAGAACTTACCCATGAAGTTCAAGTTTCATTAACTAATAAGTTTAAAGAAGATGGCAATTCCGTTTGGTCAAAAGAATATATTAAGAAGTCTTTGATCGAAATGTCATCTAATAAGTGTGCTTTTTGTGAAACCTTATTGGGTGAGGAAAGCAAATATTTAGAAGTTGAGCACTTTCACCACAAAGATAAATATAAAGATGAAGTTGTTGATTGGGATAATCTACTACCTTCTTGTAGAAGGTGTAATGGAAAGAAAGGAACTCATGATACTAAATTAGAACCCATTATAAACCCTTGCACATCTGAACCTAAAAATCATTTAAAGTTATTGATGAATTATCGTTTTAAACATAAGGACGATATTGGAAATCTATCTATTATACTGTTAAATTTGAACGATCAAGATAGATTGGTTAAAAAGCGTTTTGAGATTGGTAATGCTCTATTAGATAAACTTTTAGAATATATTGAATTGACTGATGATGTTGTTTCTGGAGTTCAAACAAGTACTAAAAGAAAATCTAAAATTAAAAACGGGATGGAAGCAATACTAAGAAATGGTTTGAAAGATAAAGAGTACTCAGCTACCTACTCGACAGTGCTTATTCAGTCTGAAGAATTCAATGAGCTAAAGAAGAAAATGATTTTGACTGACTTGTGGACATTAGAGCATACGGACTTGGAATCTCAGATTAAAAATCTCACATTATGTTAAAATGCTGTTCATTAGACTGTATTTGACAAGATATTCTGGCCAGTTTTGTGTGCCTTTTCGATACTAAAAATAATCCGTAATTTACTTATTTAGCAAAATCTATAAGACGTTTTTATCCAGTTATGAGTCACGATACCAACAGGCCGTCTGTACGAGGATCGTGACTTATCAGCAAACGTGTGAGATCGAGTATGAACCAGTACAGTTCAGCCACACTTTTATTTATCATTATACCCCACCGTGAACGGTGAAAATGGCGATAGATTAAAATTCAAATTCCTGCTGCTCTTCCTCAGCCTATTAAAAACCTGCTGTTCAAAGCTATGTAGATTGGTTAGACGAATTTCTTTAGTCGGGGATTGGCTGAAAAATATTTCTGCAACTTCCCCCCCTTAACGAAAACGCTCATATTTAACATGTTTAGTATTTCCTTTACGCGCTTTCGGGACGGCGATTACAACCTGTAATCCTTTTTGCTCTGAGCGACTTAGTACCACATCTAGACGCTATTGTAGGTCGTTCAGCAAAAAATGAATGTTATCGTTACCAAGATTTTTTATACGGGAGTGGTTGCAGTAAGGTGTAAGAAACTCCTCGATCTCGGAGAGATTTGTGTAGCTAATATCAATCATTACTTATAATTCTTATAGTTAATTAAAAGAAGTGCGCAATCCCCCAATGCGCTTCGACACTTCTATAATAACTTTACACGCATACTCGTTTCAAAAAGCAGTAATGGATATATGATGAATTATTAGCCACTCAGACAAAGAGCGACTGATTTTTGTTAACGAATATGGCTTTCTGGCTCGCAGTGTTTTTCATAACCTTCGAGCTCATCCGCTTCTATCGGGTACTTCTCATTTAGATGAGTAACGAACTGGCGTATATCATTAATTATGCTAACTTCTTCCCCCTTTCCTCTCCGAGATTGCCTCACAGCATGTTCGGTGATCGCCCAGATAAGTCGGATAAACCCCCGTTCAGATACAGATGACAGCTCTTTAATAGCTGTAAGAATTTGATGCATAAGTAGAATTTGCTTTTTCATAATTATTATCTCTAAGTTTTTGTTTTAATTGAAGAATGTATTCATCTTTAAGTGACAACTTATAAGCCATAGCGTCAAATTTCTGCTGATAGCTTTTGTTGTTTCGTCTAAGTTTTTTAAGCTCTTGCAGGAAGTTGGAATTTTTGAGTTCTAAGCCTTCTGCATGTTCAGCAAGGTGAGCTAACTCTTTCTCTGCAGCAGAAAGGCGTTTTCTCAGATACGCGTTTTTCTTCTTCTCTTTGTTCTGAAAGAACACTGCTTTTTCAATCTGTGTCAGCTCTATTTCACGCTGCTGGATCTCTTTCTTTGTGGTATCGATAAACTTTTGCGCTTTGCTAATTATTCTCTGCTTTCTGGTCAATTCAGAATGTTTTGCCGAGAACGCTTTGGCTTGAGCTTGTTGAGCTTTCCATTGCTTACGCGTCAAGCGTTGAACCTTTGGCCCAAGCCTTGTCATACCAATCTCTGAGCCTACCTGAGCATAGAACGAGTCCTGATACCCTCTCATCGCTTGTTTGTATGCATTCGCTTTCTTGGAGTAGCCCTTTCCCTGACATTCATTTCTGGCTCTAATGCCAGGATGAATTTCAGCCATTGAAAACCCACCGTCTTTAAGGCTAGGTACTGCATAAAAATGTAGGTGAGGGTGTTCTTCGTCGAGATGAAGAACAGCCGAAGCTAGATTTTTGCTATAAGTACGCTTTAGAAATGCCAGTGACAAAGATAAGAATTTCTTAAAATCTAGATCTGATTCAGCAGGGATACTGATAACCCCAGCGAGTAACAAGGGGGCATCGTTACGTATCCTTCTACCTTGCTTATCTCTTGCTTTTAGAGAACGTGCCAGTGCGATATCTGGTAGTTTGCGCGGATCTAAACCAAAGAGGATTTCAGGTGTTTGTGGTTGGAAAACATGCGGACAGCAATCATCTACGCGCATTGCTTCATTAACTATGCTATGCATAGAAGCTTTGCCAGACTTAGACGTATGATTACTGTAGGTTTCTAAGTGTATAAACTGATATCCTGACATGATGTGGTTTTTATTATTTATAATATTATAACATCATGTATTAATTAAAAATAGTTTACAAAAAAGAAACTTTTTAGTATACATGCAACTTTTTTTCTGTATTGAAAATACAATAAAAAAAGTTATCAGGGGTTTGGGGATGAAGTCCCCAACCGACGCTTATCTGAACCGAGGCACGATGGATGAAAGATAAGCATAGTCGGTTACTATGCTTATACATATACCCACAAATTTCAGTTGCTAAACACCATATCTGACAAATAAATATTATCCATTATACTTTATAATTCAGCACCTTACGCAAAAAAAAGCTTGACAGCGGTTAAAAAGAAGACTAACTTATTACTTATACCTTCAAATATAAATTTCTTCATTGTATCAAATAATCATCATTTCCTTCTTACTTCAAAGAAATCATAAGACTTCACCCCAGACAAGCAAACCAAAGAATACATCGTTCAATTCTGCTTGCAAAGCAAGCAGGTAAAGCAGGTCGCCTTGCAAAGCGACCTGCTTAATAAAGTTAACAAATTAAACCATTAAAGGTTAATTCATCTTAAACCCACCAAAATATCAAGAATATCCATTTCCTAGTATGGAATGGTCTTTATAAACATGAGTTAATGACAGCAAGTCAACAAAATAAAAAGGATAACTAATGACTTGTTTTAACAATACAGACGCACTGACTCACAAACTTGAGGCTCTCAGAGAAGACCCTGCGCGACTCAAAGGCGATGAAAGCATAAAGACTGCGAAGCAATGGTTAGCAAAGGAAAAACGATACCCTACGCGCTTTGAGCGAGGTTATAGACACAAGAAAGGGGTTTACTACGCTATAGAACAAACTATCCCTGTCTACAGCGAATCTGACGCCATACCGATTGAAGGTGCTAGGCCAATAAGCGACATGTATAAAAAGAAATATTACTACTATGAAGATGAATGCTTACAAAAGAAAACACGCAAGCAGTGGTGGTCTGAAGATAACAGGTTAGTAAAAAGCAGCGCTCAGCCTGTTGAGATAAGAAACGGCTTTAATCATGCACAAAAACAGAAGCTAGAAATCAAATACTACCTGAAGTCTGATACTTTCAAGCCCAAACCAAAGAAAAAACAAGATAACAAATAAAACCAGTAAACCTCCTTAATGGAGGTTTTTTTTATACGGAAAATCTAGAATGGTGTACCAACAGGATTCGAACCTGCGGCTCAGCTCAGACTTAGGAGGCTCGTGCTCTATCCAACTAAACTAGGGCACTTAAATAGACTGAAATCAGCTATTTTTTACGTTCAGATACTGTCAAATTAACTAAATCAAGTTAAGTTTAAATGACCCCAAATTGGAACATTATTACTTAGCTTAACTCGAAATATTTCACCCACTTTAAGTGAAATCAATGAACTAGAAGAGTTTTTTACCCCCCCCTCTTCTGGTTCATTTTTTATCCAAGCAGCACTTGGTTGTTTAAAAGATTCACTCCCGCAATACACGAATTTAACCTGACCCGAGATCAAAAGATAAACTTAAAAAGGTTAACTTTTTTTCTTCACTTAAAGCGAATTTTCAGTCACTTGTCAGTTCTCCTTTCCTTCACCTCTACATCATGTCAAATAAGGCCATTTCCTACCTAATTCAAGCAAATCTTCACAGTGAAG
>NZ_JAKRRY010000025.1 GCF_026191675.1 Vibrio qingdaonensis
TCCTTAAAAGGAGGCTTTTACGTCTTAGTTATTCGCGCCAGTGCCGTAGCGACTAGACATACAAACAAGAGAAGAACATTACTTTAGCGTCACTCGAGCGAACTTACGCTTACCCACTTGGTAAACCGCTTGCCCTGCAGCAGGGACTAATTTGGTATCTTCTACTTTTTCACCATCAATTTTCACTGCGCCTTGACGAATCATGCGCATCGCATCTGAGGTTGAACCGACTAAACCGGCTTCTTTTAGCAGGTTGTTGATCGCAATTCCCGCTTCCAGCTCTAGCTCTGGCATTTCGTCCGGCATTGCGCCTTTTTGGAAACGGTTAATGAACTCTTGCTCAGCCGCATCAGCATCCGCTTGTGAGTGGAAACGTGCAATAATTTCTTTTGCTAGCAGTATTTTAACATCACGTGGATTCTTGCCCGCTTCAACGTCAGCCTTAAATTGCGCAATCTCTTCTAGTGGACGGAAAGACAGCAGCTCGTAGTAGCTCCACATCAGTACATCTGAAATTGACATGATTTTGCCAAACATTTCAGTCGGGACTTCACTCACACCAATGTAGTTGTGAGCCGACTTAGACATTTTCTTCTCGCCATCCAAGCCTACCAGCAGTGGCATCGTCAAGATAACCTGTGGCTTTTGACCATGTGCTTTTTGCAGTTCACGACCCATAAGCAGGTTGAACTTTTGATCAGTACCGCCTAACTCTACGTCCGTTTCCATCGCTACTGAATCATAGCCTTGCAGCAACGGATACATAAATTCATGAATCGCGATTGGCTGTCCATTGCTGTAACGCTTTTTAAAGTCATCACGCTCAAGCATACGCGCAACCGTCTGGTTTGCCGCTAAACGAATCATGCCTTCTGCACCAAGCTCAGACAGCCATTCAGAGTTAAACTGAATTTTTGTTTTCGCTGGGTCCAAAATTTTGAATACTTGCTCTTTATAGGTCTCTGCGTTACGAAGCACATCTTCACGAGTCAGTGGTGGTCGAGTTGTGTTTTTACCCGTCGGATCACCGACCATGCCCGTAAAATCACCAATAAGGAACGTCACGTCATGACCTAAATCTTGGAACGTACGCAGCTTATTCAAAATAACGGTGTGTCCCAAGTGAATATCCGGTGCTGTAGGATCGGCACCTAGCTTAATACGTAGAGGACGGTTCTCTTTAAGCTTTGCAATGAGCTCTTCTTCTGGAATTAGCTCATCAACACCACGTTTAATTTCAGCCAATGCTGCTTCTAGGTTCGCCATTCTTGTTCACTCCCACAGATTTGGCAAAAATATAATAGTTGGACATCTTACTTGAATAGCGATGTTTTTTGAAACCAGTTAGACTAAATGGTTCAGGAAATTTAGAAAATAATGTTGAATTAATCACTCATGGTATCTGTTTTTAAGCGCCTCCCTTGGCTTCACCGAGCTCTTATCGCTTTTTTTACGGCGCTAATTGTTGTGGCACTCTTTCTGCCCGACGCCGCCGATCTTCACGACGACCCCAATAAACTGGAGGTAGGTAAGTACTACCCTCTGAAAATCAAAGCGTCGGCGTTAAGCATTGTTAACGAACAAGTCCCTACCGTTGTACTCAATTGGGAAGAGCATTCTGTTCGCTCAGGTGAAAGCGCAGCGATTCTTTTTCAACGGGTCGGTTTGTCCGCTCGACTGCTTTACGATCTCGTGAATACCAACAAAGACATTGAAAAACAGTTATCCAGGCTTCGACCAGGTGACAAGCTGATATTTGGCTTTGATGAAAATAATGAGTTACTGCAGCTAAAACGAAAGATCAGCGACTACGAAACGTTTGTTATCACTCGCACTGACAATGGTTTTCGCTCTGAGCTCAGCAAGAAAGAGATTGATTACCAATATAACTATGCTGAAGCGGATATCACCTCAAACTTCTGGAACGCGGGCATAGGGGCAGGACTAACCGCCAATCAAATCATGGAGCTTGCCGGTATATTTGGTTGGGACATCGACTTCGCTCTAGACATTCGCTCAGGTGACCATTTTGAGTTGCTGTATCAAGAGAAAGTGGTGGAAGGTGAAGTGATTGGGCGAGGTAAAATTATCGCGGCGGTATTTAAGAACCAAGGTGATACGTTTAAAGCTATCCTCGATGACAATACTGGCAGCTATTATGATGAAAATGGTCGCGCCATGAAGAAAGCCTTTTTGCGCTCTCCGCTTGATTTCCGTCGCGTTACGTCCAATTTTAACCCCACTCGTCGCCATCCGGTCACCGGAAAAGTAAGGGCGCACAGAGGAACGGATTACGCAGCACCAGTGGGAACGCCTATTTGGGCGGCCGGAGACGGGGTGGTACAAAAATCCAGTTACAACCAATTTAATGGTAATTACGTCTTCATTAAGCACAGTAATACCTATATCACTAAGTACCTGCATTTGACCAAACGTACAGTAAGAACAGGACAAAGGGTTAAGCAGGGGCAAACTATTGGTACATTGGGTGGCACAGGACGGGTTACCGGACCTCACTTGCATTACGAGTTCCTCGTCAACGGCGTGCACAAAAACGCAAGAACGGTCAAACTGCCGCAATCAAAATCGCTCGCAGGTAAAGCTAAGCAAACCTTCTTAGCCAATGCAGAAGTGCGCCTAAACAAAATGGAGCGTTACAGTGAGTTGCTGTTAGCTAAACCGTAATTGGGTTCTATGGTTCTATGGTTCTATGGTTCTATGGTTCTATGGTTCTATGGTTCTATGGTTCTATGGTTCTATGGTTCTATGGTTCTATGGTTCTATGGTTCTATTAGATATAGAACATGACTGAATCACTCCCTGTAAAGCACAGCGTGCGTATTTTTAGCACGCACTGACTCTGACGCCATAAAAGCAAAAAGCCCTCAGAACAGAGTTCTGAGGGCTTTTTTGTTATCGACCGATTACTTGTCTTTTTTATCGTGCTTATGAGGATGATCGTTGTACATCTCTTCAATTTCGTCTTGGTAGCGATCGTTAATCACTTTACGACGTAATTTTTGAGTTGGTGTCAATTCACCTTTATCCATCGAGAAGCCACGTGGCAACAATTTGAATTTCTTCACTTGTTCAAATTTAGCCAAACCCTTTTGCAGCTCAAATACACGCTTTTCGAACATCTCAACCACTTCATTGTGCTTAATCAACTCAATGCGATCGTGGTATTTGATGTTCAGTTCTTTGGCGTATTCTTCAAGCGTATCAAAACAAGGCACGATAAGCGCCGAAACAAACTTTCTGGTATCAGCAATCACGGCAATTTGTTCAATGTAATGATCTTTACCAATGGTGCCTTCAATCGCTTGAGGAGCAATATATTTACCATTAGAGGTTTTCATCAATTCTTTTATTCGGTCGGTAATAAACAGGTTACCATTAACGTCAAACTCACCAGCATCGCCAGTTTTTAAGAATCCATCGGCATCAAAGGTTTTCGCCGTTTCTTCTGGCATTTTGTAATAACCACGCATCACCATAGGACCACGAACTAAGATTTCGTTATTTTCGCCAATCTTAACTTCCGCTCCCGGCATCGGCATACCAATAGAGTCAGGGTTATAACAGGTATCATCCCAGCATGACACGGTTGCCGTGGTTTCAGTCATACCATAGCCAAGCTTAACGTTAATCCCAATCGCTTGGAAAAAACGTCCGATGGTTTCATCAAGCTTTGCACCACCGCATGGCATAAAGTTTATTTGACCACCAAGCAATTCACGTAGCTTATTTAGTACGATTTTATCCGCCAATGCATAGCTCTTTTTTAACATAAAAGAAGGCTGAACATTATCTTGGCGACATTGTGCCATTTTGGCCCCCATATTCACCGCCCAAGTAAACAATACCTTACGATGCACAGGGGCCTTAGAGACTCGCTCATGGATAGCTGAGAAAATCTTCTCATAAAAGCGTGGAACGGCGCTCATCACGGTTGGACGAATTTCACCTAACGCATCCCTGACTTGCATTGTGTCTTGCAGGTAACAGTTGGTTCCCCCTTTGTATAAAACATAGAAGGTCCAAGCGCGCTCAAATACATGAGATAACGGTAAAAAACACAGCGACACATCGTCTTCTGATAAGCTCAAACGTTCATCATGCCCTTTTAACTGAGCGCCAATGTTTTGGTAGTCCAACATGACGCCTTTTGGCTGTCCCGTTGTTCCTGATGTGTAGATAAGCGTCAAAAGATCATCAAAATTAGCCTGTTCAATTCGCTCTTGCAGCGTTTGTTCAAGGTGCTCTGGTTGAACACTTGGCGTGGCGATAAAGTCATCCCAACGTGTGACATAGGAGTCATCTGTGATCTCGATGTCGTCGCTCATCGCGACAATCCACTCTAATTGTGGACACTCTTCATAAATAGAAAGTGCAGCGTCAAACTGCTCTTGCTCGCCAACAAATAGAATGCGTACGTCAGCATTTTGAAGAATATAACTCGTTTGAGCTGGGGTATTTGTTGGGTAAATGGGTACCGTCACCGCCCGCAGTTGGAGCGAGGCGAAGTCAGCGATTGTCCATTTCGGCATATTATTGGCAATAATACCGATCTTATCTTGAGGTTGGATTCCTTTATTCAGCAAAGCGAGAGACAGCGCGTCAATACTAGCGCCAAACTCTTTCCAACTTATCCCTTGCCACACATTGTTAATCTTGTGTTTTAAGGCGATCTTGTCGCCACCTTGCGTGATCCTGTCGCGAATCTTTTTTACAATATGGAATTCTAAATTAGCCATGTTCTATCTTACCTTTAAGCGTACACATGTAAGCTTTTTCAGCGAACAAGTGTACCTATGATGGTAAAAAAGGCAACAGACTCAAATCAAAGTTATCAATAAATAATGTAACGAAAAAGCCCCTGATACTAGGCTTCAAAGCTAATATCAAGGGCTTATTCTCATTGGGTGTGAATTACGCTAGTGCGACAACTTCACCGCAAATCATCATCAGTTGATCACGCAACCAAATGTGACCTTTATCTTTTTCACTCGACTCATGCCAGCTTAGGTAGCCGCTAATCATCGCATTATCAAATGGCAAGGCAATGACTTGTAATTGATCTTTGTTGACCGCGTTTTCTACCATCCAGCGTGGTGCGATTGTCACAAGTTCAGATTGTCCAACCACGTATAGGACGTTGCTTAGGCTTGTGCCTTCATAAGATGCTTGGCACTCTAAATCTTTATAAGCATGCTCAGAGAAACTGCGAACACCGTGTACTTTTGACAGTTTCGCGTGCTTTTCATTACTTAGTTGAGCAACGCTCACCGCATTATGAATGCGTGGGTGGTTTTTCGACGCCACGACCACTAGCTCATCTTGGAAGATTTCTGTGCTCGAGAAACCTTGTGCATCGTAGCGTGCATAATCGATAACAAAGTCGATTTCTTGGTAGCGCATACGATCAGCCAGTTGGCGGTCCGCTTCAGCATCTAAATGCAACTGTACGTGAGGCGCCTGCTCACCAATGTTTTGCATGATTTTTGGCGCAAAGCGCATATCGCATGGAGAGCAAATCGCCATCTTAAACAGACGGGTTGATGTCTCTGGTGTAAAGATTGAGCTTGGTAGTTCATTGCGAATCAATTGTAATGCTTGACGAACAGGGCCAAACAACTGACGAGCGCGTTGAGTCGGCTGAATACCGCGACCTTGGCGCATAAACAACTCGTCATTGAACATCACTTTTAGACGCGCAACGGCGTTACTAACTGCTGGTTGTGACATTCCTAAGTTGTGCGCTGCACGAGTAATGTTTTGTTCCTGCATTACTGCGTCAAATACGGTTAATAGGTTTAGATCTACGCCACGTAATGTGCTTTCCATGCGGTAGCTAGCGATTGCGCTCATAGCATCTTTTTTGTCTAACATTTAGTAAGCCTCGTTAAATTTCAATCTCGAATATGTGGGTAAGGATTAAGCAGAAACGTATGTTGTCCATTTCTGTACCCTACAATGTTCTATTAATCCTCTGCATAGTTCGAGGACGAAGCAAACTATCCACTAATAATAACTTCAACACCAACTAGATTGATAAAGAATCATCATATTTTACCGACAACAATACAATAACCATAAACAACAATAGCTTACATGTATTATAAAAAAAGATAAATTATATTTTTGATAACTTTTGTTGCAAAGAACCTCTAAAATGATAAACGAACGCTATATGAGTGCAATTTAATGATAGAGCCTCTTCATCGCTATATCTTATAGGTCACCACCCGAACTACAATAAAAACACATAGGTCAGACAAATGATAGCGAGACCAATCATTCAAAATAAAGATAGCCCGCTATCCTCCCATACGAAAAAAAGCGACTTATCGTCGCTTTTTCCTGCCGTTTATGTCTTTATCCGGTAAGACGTATTTGAATTTCGGAATATCAAGTAAACGTATCCATAAGAATCGTACTCACATCGAAACATAACTTGGGAAATCCACTTTCTCCCATAGGCGTTGGCGCAAAGATTGGCTGCAATGCCACTCACCTGACATTAACCAATGAGCTATCTCGCTCGCCACATCAGGATAAACCACGCGCTCCGCTTGTTGCTCATCTAACCAATCCCTAACCATAGACGCGTTTAATGTATCCATACTATGAGCTAACCCAAGGCTTTCTAATGTTGCAGCATTACTTTGTTGTTCAAACTGCCCTTCTAAAGGCTTTACCAATAACTTCTTACCTAAGCTCAATGCTTCAGAAGGCAATTCAAAACCGCCATTTGCGATGACACCATTACATCGATGTAAGTCGACTTGAAAAGTCTGATGACTCAAGGGCTTCATCGTCAAATTCTCAATGGTTGCGATTTCAACGACATCAGGGTGATAACAAACAAATGGCTGATTAACAAAGCGAACCAAAAGATCAATGATGACATCGAGACTTTCAAACGGCAGATAAACCAGAACCATCTCTTCTGACGTCACCTCATGCGATTGAGTATGCACAATCGGTGGCAAAATAGGCTGATCAAAGTGATACCAATGCAATCCTAGTTGGTGATCCGAGGGTGCAAAATGTTGGATAATTTGGCTGTCCAACCAACTTGAGCCTTTTTGAGGTACGTCGAAGCGAAAAGCATTTTGATGACTGATACTCACCGTCGGCACTTTTTGGCGCTTCGCTGCCCAAGCCGAAATCGGCTCAAAATCGTTCACCACTAAATCATAATGGCTGACATCCAGTGATCGCGTTTCTTGCATGAAATGGAGTATGTTGTTATCCGTCGCCGTTTGAAGATAGTCAACTTTGCCATTTTTCGTTACGAAGCTAAATCCGCGCCGAGTTTGGTATTGCCCAAATTGCTCCATTGAAAAGTACTTATCTTTGTCACGACCAGAGAATAAAAAATCAACCTCGACATCATGAGTTCGTAGTGCTTCACTCATGGCTCTCGCTCTAGCGATATGACCATTCCCGGTTCCTTGAACTCCATATAGAATCTTCACGCACATCCCCTTAAGCCAGTAGTTCGACGTAATCCAATACGATCGATTTTGACGTTATATAGTTCGAAAACACCCAGTTCAGCGCCAACATGGCACACAACGCACCAAGCACCGCACCTATTACAACATCCGTTAAAAAATGCACCCCGAGCAGCACACGCGACACCCCAATCAAGGTGGCCCACACAAGGCACACAAAGAACCAGTCTGGATAGAAATGACCAATAACGGTTGCCATTAAAAACGCAGCCGCGGTATGCCCTGACGGCAAACTGTAACGGTCGGAGGGGGTAATGAAAGGCTGAACAAACTGACAGAGTTCTTGGGGACGGCGACGTTTAAAACTGTTTTTTGCCACCCAATAGATAGGGAGTTCAATAGCAAAAGCGAGTAAGGCCACCGCCAAAAATGCCTCGCCGACACGCTCATCAAAAAACCAAACGAAGGCAGCTAAACAAGCATACAGGGGACCATCACCACTTCTAGAAATTAACCGGCTCAGTCGCGCGACTTGAGCATTAAAACGGTGATCCAAACAAAACAATGAAAACGCTAAATCGAAACGAGCAATCGGTTCAATAGTACGCATGACCTACTCCTTGTCATAGATAATCTCGTATGATCAAAAAATAGTCAGGTTGCATGACAGTTAGGTGACGAATTGTTGGAGATATGATGAAGGTGAGTGAGGTAAGAGCTTACCTCACTCATTTTACTTAGCACGCTATCAAGGAAGTAGCGCGACTAACGGTTAAATGTCTTCGTGTTTATGCACCAATCCCCAGTCCGCTAATATGGCGTAAGCGGATGGAATCATGAACAACACCAGTAACGTGGAAGCGAAAATACCAAACACAATCGAGATCACTAACGGCTGGATAACCTGAGCCTGCAAACTGGTTTCCATCAGCAGTGGCAGTAACCCAGCAGCGGTTGTCATCGAGGTTAGGAACACCGCTCTAAACCGCTCCCGACTGGCTTTCACTACAGACTCGTGAACCGACTCCCCCTCATCGACATGATGACGAATGTATTGCACTAGCAAAATAGAATCATTCACCACAATCCCCGCTAATGACACAAAGCCCATGATGCTTGGCATGCTTAATGAGTGCCCAAGCAATAAGTGCCCCCACACCACGCCAATGAATGCGAGTGGAATGGCCAACATAACCACAAAGGGTTCTAAGTAACTGCGGAACTGGTAGCTTAAAATACAAAATACACCAAACAGTCCGAGCAAGAACCCTTTGCCCATCGAGGAGCCCGTTTTAGCGGTATCTTTTGCTGAACCCTCAAAATCAAAACGAAGTCCAGGGTAAGCTTGCTTAAGGATCGGGACCTCCTCATTCTGGAATTGACGGATAATGTCAGATGAGCTGACTTTACTGTTATCGGTGTCGCCAAATACGCTAATGGTTCGCAGCCCATCAATTCGCTGGATCCTGACATAATTACGCTGAAAATCCATGGTGGCGATGGCACCTAACGGCAATTGCGCGCCATCAGGGAGAATGATCGGGAAATTAGCCAATTGCTGAACATCGGCGATATCGTGCTTATTGAGTTTCACCTCGATTTTGATGTTCTCAACACCAAGCTGGATCTCATCGGCCGTTTGACCAAAGAAAGCCGCTCGTAATTGATTAGCAATGAGCTGACCATCTACCCCGTATGTCTCTGCTCCCGGACGTAACTTAACCAGAATTTCTTCTTTACCCAATCGCATGTCATCGAGAACACCATGCACACCATCGAATTCATTGAGATACTGCTGAATATCAATGGACGCCGCTTTAAGCTGCTCAAGGTTGTCATGCTTAATGCGAATTTCAATCGCTCGACCACCCGGTCCCATCGTAGGTTGTTTAAATACCAACGAGATAGGATCGGCCAGCTCGCCGACATCATCCCGCCACGCATCGACAAAATCGTCAATCAGCGTATTTCGTTCTTCCGCACCAAGAAGGTCAAGCCGAACCGTCGCAAGATGAGGCCCCGACTCGTTTGCATCTTGATTGGTGTTAAACTGGCTGGTGATCTGTTGAACTAACGTTCGCCCTCCTTCATTATTTTCACTCCATACCAGGTTGAGCTTTTTAGCGGAAGCAACCACGCGTTCAACCACTCGTTCCGTTTGCGCGAGCGACGCGCCAGGTGGCAAAATAATACGAACTTCCGCAGTATCGCCATCTAATTCAGGGAATGGGACAAACTTCACCGCACCACCAGCAATTAACGCAATAGAAACCAAGAGCAGTGACAGCACTCCCCCCATAAAGGCATACCGCTGCGATACGACCCGATCGACCGCATTAACTAGTGTCGTATTTCTAAAGTTCTCAAAGCGCTCGAGTAAAACACGCTTAAATTTAATCGGCGGTTTTTCTTTTTTCTGTTTATGTAACGAGTGAGATAGGTGGCTCGGCAAAATCAAAAATGCTTCGATGAGGCTCAACGACAACACCAAAATCAGTACCTGTGGCACCGCCTTCAATACCGCGCCCATTTCGCCATCAAGGAACAGTAAGCTGCCAAAAATACACACGGTGGTTAAAAATGAGGAGATCACACCTGGTAGCACTTTCTTAACGCCATTAATGACCGCGTCATCAATTTTTTGCCCTCGGTCAAGATGCGAGGCAATCGACTCTGCAATTACGATGGCGTCATCCATCATGATCCCTATCGCCATCAATAGCCCGACTAACGACATAATGTTAATGGATAATCCAAGGCTCGCCATTAAGAACAACCCACCTAAAAACGCAACGGGCAAACCTGCCGCCACCCAAAATGAGTAACGGAAACTAAAGAATAACCACATGGTGGCAAAGACTAAGACAATCCCTTGCCAGCCATTTTTCACCATCATGGTCAAACGATCCCACAACACAGATGAGAGATCGTTGGTCATTTCTAGCGTCACGCCTTCCGGTGCTATAGCGCGTTGGTCCTCAACAAATTGCACCACATTGTCTTTAATTCGCAGGGCATCGTCTTCCTTGTTTTTACTAATTTTAAGCACTGCCGAAGGCTTGTCATTGAACAACACTTTCTGCTCATCCAACTCAAACCTGTCGGTAATCGTGGCCACGTCGTTAAGACGAATTAACGCACCAGAAGAGCTGGAACCAATCACTAACGAGGCAAGCTCTTGCGGCGACACTCGACGTTCATCAAAACGAATAAGAAAATTTTTGTCGATGGTCTCTACATTACCACTGGGTAGCTTCACGTTCTGTTTGCCAATTTTAGCGGCAATATCGTTCACGCTCAGCCCTAGTTGTCGCATTACCTGGGTATTGAGTTCAACACGATATTGATGATCAGAAAAGCCACTGACCTCAACCAATGACACGCCGTAATCGAGTTTCAATGTTCTCTTGAGTTGCTCGGCGTAGGCTTTGAGTTGTGGCCATCCTATATCCGCGGTAATCGCAATATCGACCACGGGCTCATTCCAATCCAGTTCTTGGACAATTGGAGACTCGATCTCATCGGGAAAATCATTGATAGAATTAATCTGAGTCTGAACGTCCACCAGCATACGACCGATATCCGCTTTCTCAGATAGCTTTAACGTCAAGCGGGCGGAGCCTTCTATTGCTTCACATTTGGTCTCTTCAATGTTTGCTAAGCCATCAACGGCATCTTCCATACGAATGCATAGACTCTCTTCCACCTCTTGAGGTGACGCGCCGGGATAGGTGATCGCCGCCATGATGTAAGGAGGACTGAACTCGGGAAACGTCTCACGTTTAATCGTCGAGAGTGAAGATAGACCCAGTATTACCAGCGCCAACATCAACAAGTTGGCAGCGGTGGGATGTTTTGCGAAAAAACGAATCATGAGTCAGGTTCCCCCTGTTTCATGCTCGAATCTCTCAGCAACATGCCTTCAATCGCCGGCAATAAGTCATTCAGGATCAGTTTCTCTCCCCCTTGAAAAGCCCCTGCCACTGAAACTTGGTTGTCACGTCGATACACTACCGTAACTGGCATGATAGTAAGACGCTGTTCATCATCCATCAGGTACACTTTATCGCCGTGCAACGCACGCTCTGGGATCAGCCATGCTTGCTGCGGCTTACCTTCAATGATGGCTTTAACAAACATTCCATTGACCAACAGCGGAGTATCAGACAAACCATTTCCTGTAGTAGTTTGTGGGATCTCAAGGATCACCCCTGCCGTTGCTTGGTTAGGATCCACCGTTTCACTCACGCGCACGACTTTTGCAGGCCATGTGGATAACAGGTTGCCACTACTTAATTCAATGACCGCATTTAGGCTTTGTAACGGGTTTTGTTCATTGCCATTAAAGGTATTGGCGATCAATTGAAGATCGTGTATGGATAACTGAGCTTCCACTTCCATCATGTCAGTACCGTGTGCGGTGACCATGGCTTGCTGCTGATTCACCACTTGATTGACCTCGGCATCCACTTCCGAAATCCGCAATGTCTGGGGTAAATAGATACGCGTTTTGGCAAGCAGGCGCTGCGCTTCTTGCTCTTTTGCGTTATTCACATTGACCACCGCAAGCGCCACCTCTCTTTCATCCGGTAATAATGCCAATTGGTTTTGTAGCTCTTGCACCAATTTTTGCTGTGACAGCATGTTTTGCTTCTGGGTATCCACATCCGACTGCGAGCTTAGACCTCGCTTATTGAGGTCAACTCGTCGCTGATACTCGTTCTTTGTTAACGTCAGGCGATTAAGCTCAATGGTTAGCGTTTGCTTTAAGTTGATTTCTTCTTGATCAATACGCGCAAGTTGCGTCTGGCTGGATTTCACATCGGCAATAGCCTGCGATAATCTAAGTTGGTAATCGAGCGGGTCGATACGCAGTACTTCCGTTCCTGCTGCAACGATATTGCCCTTTTCTAACGCTGGGTGCTTGTACACCACTTCACCCGATACTTCTGATATGGCCTTCCATTCCAGTTTTGGCGTCACACGACCAAAACCCACAGCAAAAGGGGAAGAAAGTTGTGGCTGCATAGTAACAATATCCACCACTCTGGCACGATCACCGGCAGGTTTTGTTGGAATATCTGGTCTTAAATTAATCGCGGCAATCAACACCACCACTCCCACTGCAAACGCAGGAAAAAACAGTAATTTCTTATTCATAGGCTTCATCGTTAACATTCTGATTTTTAATAATTAGTACGCAGCAAGCCACGCGTAAGAAGTTGGATGTTGTGATCGAGTAACTCATCGAGGAACGTTTCCGTTAACTCAATACCATGCAGTTGCAACATCGCAGGAGGCGCAAGGAACGGGAAAACCATGAGGGCAATAAAGGAGACCTTACACAACTTAGGATCCACGCCATCTCGTAAGTAACCCGCCGCTTGTAATTTACCAAAGATTAAGTCGTGATCAGGTCGACCAATATCGCTAAAGACTTTTTCAAACAGGCGTCGCTGCGTGGCCGATGGCGGCATATGCATGACTTGAGAAATCAACCTTGGGAACTGCGGTACTTTATTCATTTCGTGATAGTAGATTCGCATAAACTCAAAGATATTTTTGTGATCATCTGAGGCAAAAGTGGCTTCCATTTGCTGCTTCATCGGCTGAATTGTTTCCCGAATCATCGACTCAAACAGCCCCTCTTTATTACCAAAGTAGTAACGAATCATCGCAATATTAACGCCAGCTCGTTGGGCGATTAAACGAGTGGACACTTTGTCATAAGGCATGACGACAAACAAATCTCGAGCATGACTTAACAGCTTTTCTCTGGTGTCGGTTTGCTTACTCGGTCGTCCAACCTTTCTTTTTATCGCCACATCGTTTTCTTGCATCTCTTATCTCTATAATTAATCAAGCGATTAATTATAGAACAATTGATTAACATATTGAGAGTATTTAAATTCATCACTATTTAATCAATTGATTAAATAGTGATGAATTTGCCTCATTTCAGTCTGACTCATCCGATAACCACAAAAAATAGCGGAAACACTTGACGCTGAAGTGTGAGTGCGGTACTAATTTGTTAACCAAATTTCGTGGAATGTATAACAATGACATTACGTTTTTCTCTCCTGCTGAGCCTCCTCCTTATCGTGACCAAAACGCGCGGGTAGCCAGTGTCTGAAAAACACCACTAAGAATTTTCTTAAAGCCCGCATCGAGATGCGGGCTTTTTTATATCAATCGAACAGGACGTAAACGATTAACCTGTACAAAGAGGAAGCAAATATGAATGACCAGGTAATTATCTTTGACACCACGTTGCGTGACGGCGAGCAAGCTCTTTCAGCCAGTTTGACAGTAAAAGAGAAACTGCAAATTGCTTTCGCTCTCGAACGCCTAGGTGTGGATGTTATCGAGGCTGGCTTCCCAATTTCATCGCCAGGTGATTTTGAGTCTGTACAGGCCATTGCGAAGAACATCAAAAACAGCCGTGTTTGTGCCTTGTCTCGCGCAGTCGCAAAAGACATTGATGCGGCAGCTGAAGCGCTAAAAGTTGCCGATGCATTCCGTATTCACACGTTTATTTCAACCTCGACAGTCCACGTACAAGACAAACTTCGCCGCAGTTACGATGATGTGGTCGAAATGGCAGTAAAAGCGGTAAAACATGCCCGTAACTATACTGACGATGTGGAATTTTCTTGTGAAGATGCTGGACGAACGCCTATTGACAACCTGTGTCGCATGGTTGAAGCGGCAATCAACGCTGGCGCAACAACCATCAACATTCCGGACACGGTCGGCTACACCGTGCCCAATGAATTTGGCGGCATTATCCAAACCTTGTTTAACCGAGTCCCTAACATCGACAAAGCCATCATTTCTGTGCATTGCCACGATGACTTAGGCATGTCGGTTGCTAACTCAATTGCAGCTGTCCAAGCGGGCGCACGTCAAATTGAAGGGACCATTAACGGCATTGGTGAGCGCGCTGGTAACTGTTCACTAGAAGAAATCGCCATGATCATCAAAACTCGCCAAGAGTTGTTGGGCGTGCAAACCGGTATCAATCATCAAGAGTTGCACCGCACAAGTAAATTGGTTAGCCAGCTTTGTAATATGCCGATTCAAGATAACAAAGCGATTGTTGGTGCCAATGCATTTAGCCACTCTTCCGGTATCCACCAAGATGGCATGATCAAAAATAAAAATACTTACGAAATCATGACGCCTGAGTCCATCGGTCTTAAAAACAAGGCCTTAAACCTAACCAGTCGTAGTGGTCGAGCAGCTGTGAAGAGCCACATGGATTCAATGGGTTACAACGAAGCTGAATATAACCTAGATGCATTGTATGAAGATTTTTTGAAACTGGCGGATCGCAAAGGGCAAGTCTTTGACTACGACCTAGAAGCCTTGATGCATTTCTCAAATCTTCGTGAAGAAGACGACTTCTATAAGCTTAACTACTTGAGTGTTCAGTCTGGTAGCATCATGGCGACCACCAGCATCAAAATTCAATGTGGCGATGAAGAGCGTTGCGAAGCGGCGGTAGGCAACGGTCCGGTTGACGCGCTTTACCAATGTATTTACCGTGTAACGGGTTACGACATTGTTCTAGATAAGTTTGATTTGACTGCAAAAGGTGAAGGCGAGGATGGTTTAGGGCAAGCCGATATTATTGCCAACTACAAAGGACGTAAATACCACGGAACCGGCGTTTCAACCGACATTGTCGAAGCCTCCGGTCAAGCACTACTGCACGTGATCAACAGCATTCACCGAGCCAATCAAGTAGAAGAAATAAAACAGAAGAAAGTAGAGACGGTTTAAGTTTTTATCAAAAACATTAAAAATTAACGCAAATACAACAAGTAAGGAACAGGACACCATGGCAGGCACATACAAAATTGCAGTATTACCAGGCGACGGCATTGGCCCAGAAGTAATGGCTCAAGCACACAAAGTATTGGATGCAATTGAAACTAAACATGGCATCACATTTGATTGCGAAGAATTTGATGTGGGCGGTATTGCCATTGATAACCATGGTTGTCCGCTTCCAGAAAGCACGGTCAAAGGTTGTGAGGACTCAAATGCGATTCTATTTGGTTCCGTCGGTGGCCCTAAATGGGAACACCTAGCACCGAATGATCAACCAGAGCGCGGTGCCCTGCTTCCTTTACGTAAGCACTTCCAATTATTTTGTAACTTGCGTCCAGCACAAATTCACAGTGGCTTAGAAGATTTCTCACCGCTGCGTGCTGACATCTCAGCCAAAGGCTTTGACATTGTTGTGGTACGCGAATTGACTGGCGGCATCTATTTTGGGCAACCAAAAGGCCGTGAAGGTGAAGGGCCAACAGAAAAAGCATTTGATACCGAAGTGTATCACCGCTACGAAATCGAACGCATTGCTAAAATTGCCTTTGAGTCGGCTCGCTTGCGCAATAAAAACGTGTATTCCATCGATAAAGCGAACGTATTACAAAGCTCTATCTTGTGGCGCGAAGTCGTTGAGGAAGTGGCAAAAGACTACCCAGACGTTACGCTTAACCATATGTACATCGATAACGCGACGATGCAGCTTATTAAAGACCCATCTCAGTTCGATATTATGCTGTGTTCAAACATCTTCGGCGACATCATCTCTGATGAATGCGCGATGATTACCGGTTCAATGGGCATGTTGCCATCAGCAAGTCTAAATGAAAGTCAGTTTGGCTTATATGAACCTGCAGGCGGCTCTGCGCCAGATATCGCGGGTAAGAACATTGCTAACCCAGTCGCACAAATCCTTTCGGCTGCACTGATGCTTCGCTACAGCTTAGGTGAAGAAGCCGCGGCTCAAGATATTGAATCTGCAGTCAGTAAGGCACTGTCTGCTGGCGAGCTTACTGCTGATCTATCTGGTGATAAGCCTGCACTGAGCACATCAGAGATGGGCGATAAAATTGCTAGCTATATCGCTAATAGCTAATAGCTAATAGCCAATTAGGTTGCCACCAATAATGGTTCGCAATTGCGCGATGGCAAATCATGTCATCGCGACATCATAATAAGAATATTCTGCTTGCGTGATGAAAGAGTTCGCGCAGACCCAACAGCAAGGAATTAGCAATGTCGAAAACACTGTATGAAAAAGTCTATGATGCGCACGTCGCCGTAGAAGCCGAAGGTGAAAACCCAATTCTTTATATTGATCGTCACCTAGTCCATGAAGTGACCTCTCCACAAGCTTTTGATGGCTTGCGCGAGAAAGGTCGCCCAGTTCGCCAAGTCAATAAAACCTTCGCCACCATGGATCATAACGTCTCCACTACGACGAAAGACATTAACGCATCAGGTGAGATGGCTCGTATCCAAATGGAAACACTATCAAAAAACTGTGAAGAGTTTGGTGTCACACTGTATGACCTTAATCATAAATACCAAGGTATTGTGCATGTAATGGGCCCTGAACTTGGCATCACTCTTCCGGCGATGACCATTGTTTGTGGTGATTCTCACACCGCAACACATGGCGCTTTTGGCTCATTAGCATTCGGTATTGGCACGTCTGAAGTTGAGCACGTATTAGCAACTCAAACTCTAAAACAGTCTCGTGCGAAAACCATGAAGATTGAAGTAAAAGGCAAAGTCGCGCCTGGCGTGACGGCCAAAGATATTGTGCTGGCTATTATCGGTAAAACCACCGCCGCCGGCGGCACTGGCTATGTGGTCGAATTTTGTGGTGAAGCCATCACCGACCTTTCTATGGAAGGTCGAATGACCGTGTGTAATATGGCCATTGAACTCGGTGCAAAAGCGGGTCTCATTGCCCCAGACGAAACGACATTTGAATACATCAAAGGTCGTAAGTTTGCCCCGCAAGGCAGCGACTGGGATGCAGCCGTTGAGTATTGGAACACATTTAAAACCGATGCTGATGCGACGTTTGATGCAGTTGTGACACTCAATGGTGCCGACATTAAGCCTCAAGTCACATGGGGTACCAATCCGGGTCAAGTGATCGCAGTAGATCAACCCATTCCAGCACCAGAAAGCTTTGCAGACCCAGTAGAGAAAATGTCTGCGGAAAAAGCATTAGCGTATATGGGACTTGAAGCGGGTAAATCCCTAACCGATTATAACGTCGATAAAGTCTTTGTCGGCTCTTGTACTAACTCTCGCATCGAAGACATGCGCGCCGCCGCCGCTGTTGCGAAAGGTCGCAGCGTTGCGTCCCACGTACAAGCATTAATTGTTCCAGGCTCTGAACAGGTGAAAGCACAAGCAGAAGCAGAAGGCTTAGATGTTATCTTTAAAGAAGCTGGATTTGAGTGGCGTCTACCTGGCTGCTCTATGTGTTTAGCGATGAACAATGACCGATTGGGTCCTCAAGAGCGCTGCGCGTCTACCAGTAACCGTAACTTCGAAGGTCGCCAAGGCCGTGATGGCCGTACTCACTTAGTCAGCCCTGCGATGGCTGCAGCCGCCGCTATTGCTGGCCATTTTGTTGATATCAGAGAATTGGACTCATAAGGAATAACACATGTCAGGATTTAAACAACACACAGGGTTAGTCGTCCCTTTAGATATCGCTAATATCGACACTGATGCGATTATTCCTAAGCAATTTTTGCAAAAAGTCACCCGTACTGGTTTTGGTCAGCACCTGTTCAATGACTGGCGCTTCCTGGATGACGCTGGTCAGCAACCTAACCCAGAATTCATCATGAATGCACCACGTTATCAAGGCGCTAGCATTTTGCTCGCGCGTGAAAATTTTGGCTGTGGCTCTTCACGAGAGCACGCTCCTTGGGCATTGGCAGACTATGGTATCCAAGTGATGATCGCCCCAAGCTTTGCCGATATTTTTTACGGTAACTCCATCAACAACCAAATGGTACCCGTTCGCCTAACTGAGCAAGAAGTCGATGAACTGTTTCACTTTGTTGCTGACAATGAAGGGGCGGACATTACCGTCGATTTAGAGTCAATGACGGTATCAGCAAATGGTAAAACATATTCATTTGAAATTGATGAATTCCGTCGCCACTGTTTGCTAAACGGTTTGGATAATATTGGTTTGACACTGCAACACGCCGATAAGATAGCCGCTTATGAAGCGCAAATTCCAAGCTTTTTAAAATAAGCTTTTCAATCAGCATTGATTTGGCATCAATCCCGGCTCGTTAGCCGGGATTTTTACATCTATCACCGACGCTTATTTCGCTTTTAAGTACACGAAGCCGTGGCTTGCTTTCCTGCCATCCATGACAATAATTATTTCAGGATGAAAGTTTATCACGCTGGCAAAGGTCTTTTAAACCAGCCACTATCAATACGGATGTTCATTATGTTTCGACTATTCTCATTTATTGCCCTTTTCCTGGCGACCAACGTGTTGGCCGCCCCAAAATCCGAACTTTGGGATTTCTGGAATATAAGTGACGAGTCCAATGCCCAGGTGATTTCTCATCAGCCTTGGCAACAGTTTCTTGACCGCTATCTTGTGACTGAGGGCGAGAATACTTTAGTTCGCTACGTACGCGTGTCTAGCGATGACAAGCAAAACTTAAAGCGTTATCTAGAACAACTTGCCAGTATCGATCCAAGAACACTGAATCAAGCAGAGCAGTATGCTTACTGGGTAAACCTTTATAACGCGATCACTGTAGACCTTATTCTTGACCGTTATCCAGTAAAATCCATCACCAAACTTGGTGGGCTATTTAGCTTTGGTCCTTGGGGAGATGATGTCATTACCATCGCAGGTCAAACACTGACACTGAATGATATTGAACACCGGATCTTGCGACCAATTTGGAACGACCCACGCACACACTACGCGGTAAATTGTGCCAGTCTAGGCTGCCCTAATTTGCAGACTCAAGCCTTTAACGCGCAAAACAGCAATGCGCTACTCGATCAAGCAGCGGCAACATACATAAATAGCAGCAAAGGCATTAACATACAGGGAGACAAAGCGACTCTGTCTTCCATCTACGAGTGGTTTGCCGAAGATTTTTCTGCGCAAGGTGGGGTGATGGCACATATCAGCCAATACCGTCCAGAAGTCGCTCAGTTCAAAGGGAAACTTGACTACGATTATGACTGGGCATTGAATTCAAAATAACGCAAACTAGCGTTATTTGCATAGGGAGAAACAACCGCCGAGCTAAAAGCTCGACCCAGGTTGCGTTAAAAACTCGATTTCTTCCTGTGTAGACAGGCGTCCTAAAATGTCATTTCGATGTGGGTAGCGCCCAAAACGCGCAATAATGGCTTGGTGGCGCTGTTCAAAATCAAGGGTAGATTCAACACCATTTTGGGTAAATAATTTAACTGCGCGCTCGTGAATCACTATTGATTCACTGTGCATGAATGGCATATATAAAAAGGTACGCTCTTGTGTACTGAGCGCGGCATCTAACTTAAGCGCAATACACTCTTGCGCTAAAACAAGAGCCATGGGATCGCAAGAAAACGCACCCACTTGATCGCGATACAGGTTTCGAGAAAACTGATCCAGCACGATCACTTCAGCCAAGCGCCCTTGCGCGCACTCTCTCCATGAAGACAATTCACCAGCAGCGGCAGCAGCATGTAATTGAGTAAATCGCTTAGCAATAACCGCATCAATCGACGCCCCGCCAGAAAACCAATCACTCGGCGTCAATTCATCGAACCAAAATGTTAATACATCCTTGTATTCCATCATTATTTAAATCCTTTTACCTTTTTGATTAAGTCATAGGCTTTTTGAATTTCCTGAGACTTTTCTTTTGCTACATTCATCATTTCTGGCGGTAAACCTTTCGCCATCAACTTGTCAGGATGGTGCTCGTTCATCAATTTACGATGCGCACGCTTAAGTGTTTTTGCATCCGCCGATTCATCAACCCCTAGAACATTATAGGCATCTGATAATTGAGACGCGCTGCTCGCCTGCTGCCAACTGCCACCTTGACCGCCTTGATATTGACCCCCTTCAAATCCACCATGTTGGAATCGAAATGCCGCTTCTTGCATACGCAGTCGTTGCTCTAACTGTTCCGCAGAAAAACCTAACCCCTGTGCGATACGATGCAACACATCACGCTCAGTTGGGTGGATGCTGCCATCCGCAAAGGCGGCGGAAATCTGCAGCTCCAAAAAAAACTGCAACAGATCATGACGGCCACCAGAAGAGATTCTCACCTTGTCAAGTGTGCGCTCTAAGGGGAAATCCGCCTCTTTTCCTAGTCTAAATGCATTCTGAGCCTGCTTTTTTTGCTCACTATTAAGGTTCATACGATCCATCATAATGGTTGCAAGCTGAATCTCTTCTTGAGTCACTTGGCCTTTTGCTTTGGCCACATGCCCCATGACTGCATAAGCAGAATTTAAAAATTCTTGCTGGCGCTCTTCCTGATTAACTCCACCAAACCCACTGCGATTGAACCCAGCACGGTTCAAGCGCCTTGCTTTATCAAACTGGTGCCCAAGGAACAATCCAAACAAGGCACCAAGAGGCCCGCCGAAGAGTATGCCAAAGAATACACCTAAAATTTTTCCTATCATTTGTATAATGTGCTCTCTATCTATGAATTTTTGCGTTGATTCGCAGTCTACTAGTGTCTGTAAGGTCAATTTCCTTTATGATAGGAACCGTCTTATATACGATTCAATATCAATCGTTTTCAATAGAATGAATCAAGTTAAACAGGATAGTACAACTCGATGTCACGTTATTCACGCTCATATCTAGCGGCTTCTGTCGCTGCTGCGCTGCTCGCGTCCTACGCACACGCCGAAGATACATCGAAAAATAATGGGCAAACTATGCCTCCAACAGACCAGTGCTCTGTTGATACTGCACAAAGTTCTGATTCCAATCAAGAGCCAATCAATATTGAAGCCGACTCATTAGAGGCGATCAATGGTCAGCGCGCGACCTATAAAGGGGATGTGGTTGTCACTCAAGGCAATAAAACCATCACCGCGGATCAAGTAACGCTGCACCAACAAGAAAGCATTGTTGTTGGTGAGGGCAACGTTGTCATGAATGATGGTGAGATCAAAGTGGTATCGGATAAAGTCACTAATAACCTAAGTAAAGATGATCTGACACTCGAAAATACTCAATACGAATTTCTTTGCACCCCTGGACGTGGTGAAGCTGTTTTTATCTCTAAAACAGGCAAGAAAATGTATGAAATTGAGGATGGCTCTATCACTTCTTGTCCAGAAGGTGATAATTCATGGCGCTTCTTAGCAAGCGATATGGACATAGACCCTAATGAAGAAGTGGCAACACTCTACAATGCGAGAGTTGAAGTTCAAAAAGTGCCTATATTCTATTTGCCTTATATGCAAATGCCAATTGGTGATAAACGTAAAACAGGTGTATTACGTCCGTCGGCCTCACTTGGCTCTAAAAACGGTTTTGAATTTTCACTGCCGGTTTACTGGAACCTTGCCGAAAATTACGATTTGCTCACTACTTTTAATTATATGCAAAATCGTGGTTTACAGCTCAAAGGTAACTTTAGATACTTAACTGCTGGCAGCAACGGACAATTACGAGCTGAAGTCTTGGGAACCGACAAAAAATATGAAGATAAAGGTGCTAGGTGGGCCGCTCAATTTAATAACAACACCTCTTTCAACCAAAACTGGGGATTAAGAGTAGATTACTCTCAAGTGAGTGATATTGAATATTTCACAGATATGGACTCAAGCCTTGGTAACCGTTCTGACGGTCAACTTCTTCAAGAGGGAGAGCTCACCTTTAGAAATGAACGCTGGGACACTGCAGTCAGAGTTCGTGACTTCCAGATACTTGTTGATAACAGTAAACCTTACCAACTAGCTCCTCAGTTTGAAGCAGATTACCACCTGCCAAATATCTATGGAGACCTAAATTTTGATTTCATCAGTCACATTTCTCATTTCGTAACCGATGACACAACAAAACCAGAAGCCACTCGAGTCCATTTTGAACCCGGTATAACACTGCCACTTGCTACCACCTGGGGAACGTGGACGACAGAAGCTAGATACCTTTCAACATATTACGACCAAGACATCAGAGATTTAGTCTATGATAACAATGGTAACGTGAGACCGTTGGAAGAAAGCGTATTTAGAAATATTCCCCAATTTAGAACTCATGCAGGCGTAGTATTGGAGCGTGGGACCACCATGGTTAAGGACTACACACAGACCCTAGAGCCGCAAATTCAATATTTATATGTACCAGAAGTAAATCAAGATGGCATTTATGAATACGACACCACTCTTTTACAAACAGATTATTACGGGCTGTTCCGTTCTAGGAAGTACAGTGGTGTCGATAAAATTGCAGCAGCGAACCAAATTAGTTATGGCGCCTCAAGTCGATTTTATGATAGTTCAAACAAAGAGCGATTGGCCGTCTCATTTGGTCAAATCTATTATCTTGATGCGGGTACGAAAAACCCTAACTCTTACCCTGATGCATCATCAAACTACTCTGCCTGGGCTGTAGAAACAGATTTCAATTATAACGACCGTATTTTCTATCGCGGTGGTATTCAATATGATGTTGACGGTTCCCAGATCTCACTCGGCAACTCAACTCTGGAGTACCGTGTAGGTAGTGACTATATTCAAGCGAACTATCGCTATGTCACTAAAGAGTACATTGAAAATACCGTGAACCTCGGAGATATAACAAATATCACTAAGAATGGTATTTCACAAGTAGGCCTGCTAGGAGGCTATCGCATTAATACCAACTGGATAATGAGTGGGCAGTATTATTACGACACGACCGAAAACGTGTCTATGGAGTGGCTTGCTCAAATTCAATATGAATCAGACTGTTGGTATTTAGGCTTTGATTTAAGTAAGCAGCTTCGCTCTTGGGAAAACGGCATTGGTCAGGATCCTATTTTCGAAGAAAACATCCGAGTCAACTTCGGAATAACCGGGCTTGGGGGTAGTACTGCGCCCCCACCGTCACCGAATGGTAACGCATTGAAATATAGCCGACCTTTTACATTGAGTAACTAAGCTATTCAGTTCAAGGAACTTTATAAACTTCTCCCACTCTTAGTTGGAGAAGTTTACACTAGGAATATCGATGAAATTTATTAGCAAAATTCTCTCTACCTTATTATGCGCGACCGTCGCACTGCACGCGCTTGCGGCACCGGTTGAACTAGATAGAGTACGCATCGTGGTTAACGATGGCGTTATTTTACAAAGCGACATTGAGTCAGCCACAAAGACTCTGTTTGCCAATGCGAAAAAAAACAACCAAGAGTTGCCATCACAAGACATCATTCAAGAGCAAATCCTCGATAAGTTAATTTTAGAAAAGCTGCAGCTTCAAGAAGCGGAAAGAATTGGGGTTCGAATCGATGATAATCGCCTTGAAGAAACGTTAAAGGACATTGCAAAAAACAACCAACAAAGCGTGGCTCAGCTTCGCCAAACTGTCGCAGAGGAAGGCTTGGGTTGGGAATCATTTCGTGAGCAAATTCGTGACGAAATTGCCGCTAGTGAAGCGCGCAACGCTATGGTTAGACAGCGTATTAACATCCTACCAGCAGAAGTCGACAACCTCGCAGAGCTACTTGCACAAGAAAGCAATGCCACCGTCACCTATAACATTCGCCATATTCAATTACGTTTCAAAGAGGGTGAAGACAAAAGTGACGTTGAGAAGCAGGCAAAAGATATCGTCGCCAAGCTTAAAGATGGTGAAGACTTTGCCACCATGGCTTACACCTACTCAAAAGGTCCCAAAGCCCTAGAGGGCGGTGATTGGGGTTGGATGCGAAAAGAAGAAATGCCCACTATTTTTGCTGACCAAATCAAAATGCAAACTAAAGGTAGCATTATTGGTCCATTCCGCAGTGGTGTAGGGTTCCATATCCTGAAGATTGAAGACGTTAAAGGCCTAGAAACCGTTTCGGTCACTGAAGTGAACGCGCGTCATATTCTAATAAAACCAACCGTCATTTTGAGCGATGAAGGCGTTAAGCGTGCCCTCAACAGCTACATTCAAAAAATTCAAAACGGTGATGCTACCTTCGCAGAACTTGCCGAGCAATACAGCGCCGATCCTGGCTCTGCCGCTCAAGGCGGCGAACTTGGTTACCAAACCCCTGAACTGTATGTGCCTGAATTTAAACACCAGGTAGAAACATTGCCTATCGGTCAAATCAGTGCTCCATTTAAAACCGTTCACGGTTGGCATATCGTCGAAGTCTTAGACCGACGTGATGTCGATAAAACGGGTTCTGCGATGCAAAACCGTGCTTATCGCATTTTGTTTAACCGTAAGTTCAACGAAGAAGCTTCCGCATGGATGCAAGAAATCCGCGCTAGCGCGTTTGTTGAAATGATCAAAGATGAAGACACTGATGATGACAGCAACTAATCAAGCCACTGAGCAAGCCGATTCTATGTTAAGAAAAACAAAACGAATCCTCATCACCGCGGGAGAGCCTGCTGGTATTGGCCCCGATCTGGTTGTCGCCCTATCCCAACGCGAATGGCCTTATCAGATCGTGGTCTGCGCCGATAAGTCTCTGATAGCCGAGCGAGCAAAACAGCTTAATACGGATTTATCGCTCATCGATTACGATAAGGCATGTCAGGAGAAGCATCAGGTTGGTACTCTCGTTATCCTGCATGAACCATTAAGCTCCCCAGCACAAGCGGGAAAGCTCGATGAGTCTAACGGTCAGTACGTATTAAATACGCTAGAAAAAGCAGCAAAAGGCTGTATGAATGGCGAGTTTGATGCTATTGTCACCGGCCCTGTGCATAAAGGGGTGATCAACCGTGCTGGTGTCAGCTTCAGCGGCCATACAGAGTTCTTTGCTGAAGTGTCAAATACACCGCTCGTCGTAATGATGTTGGCTACCGAAGGCCTACGTACTGCATTAGTCACGACCCACTTGCCTTTGACGGCCGTTTCTGCCGCGATAACCAAAGAGCGCGTTGCCAGTATCATAGAGATACTGCACCATGACCTCGTTAGCAAGTTTGGTATTGATCATCCAACTATTTATGTATGTGGGTTAAACCCCCACGCAGGAGAAGATGGTGTTCTAGGTTCGGAGGAAATCGACACGATTACACCAACGCTAGACACCCTTCGCAGGGAAAAAGGTTATAACCTTATCGGCCCACTACCTGCCGATACGATTTTCAATGACAAATACCTGCGCGATGCAGACGCTGTTTTAGGTATGTATCACGACCAAGTGCTTCCTGTATTAAAATACAAAGGCTTTGGTCGTTCAGTAAATATCACACTTGGTCTACCCTTTATAAGGACATCGGTTGATCATGGCACTGCTTTAGATCTTGCAGGCACTGGCCTTGCAGACTTTGGCAGCTTTGAGACAGCATTAGCATACGCGATAGATTTAGTAGAGAGCAGACAATGAGAAATGATGTCCACTTGGGGCACAAAGCGAGAAAACGTTTTGGTCAAAACTTCCTTAACGATCCGTACATCATCGATGGCATCGTATCGTCTATCAATCCAAGACCGGGTCAAAACCTAGTTGAGATTGGTCCAGGTCTTGGTGCCATCACTGAGCCAGTCGGTAAAGAAGTGGATAAACTAACGGTTATCGAATTGGACCGTGACTTGGCTGAACGCCTGCGTAACCACCCAGATTTGGCAGATAAGCTGACCATCCATGAAGGCGATGCTATGCGCTTCGATTTCACTCAACTGGTGAAGCCGAATAACAAGCTGCGTATTTTTGGTAACCTACCATACAATATCTCAACGCCACTGATGTTCCACCTATTTGAATTTCATAAAGATATTCAAGACATGCACTTCATGTTGCAAAAAGAAGTGGTCAACCGCTTAGCAGCAGGTCCAGGCAGTAAAGCCTATGGTCGCTTAACGGTTATGGCACAATATTACTGTAAAGTCGTCCCTGTACTAGAAGTCCCACCAACGGCGTTTGTTCCACCACCAAAAGTGGACTCAGCCGTTGTGCGCTTAATGCCTTATGAAGTGTTACCGCACCCAGCCAAAAACATTAAGTGGTTAGAGCGTGTATGCCGCGATGGCTTCAACCAACGCAGAAAGACGGTTCGAAATTGCTACAAGTCTCTTCTGTCTACTGAAATACTCGAAGAGCTTGGGGTTAACCCAGGCATGCGCCCAGAAAACCTCACTCTGGAGCAATTTGTTGCCATGGCCAACTGGCTAGAAGACAACCACAAATAATGAACGCTGCGCCTAACATTTATAATGTTGGGCGTTTTTTTTAAGCAAAGGAGAGAGACATGGATACTTCTTCCCCTTGTGTTAAATGCCAAGTACATACCAAATACATTGCAGAGCAGTCTGATCCCGATAATCAACGCTTTGTCTTTGCTTACATCATCACCATTAAAAATCTTAGCAAAGAGACAATCCAGTTACTTAGTCGCCGCTGGTTAATCACCGATGCAAATGGTAAACAAATGAGTATTGAAGGTGATGGCGTTGTTGGGCAACAACCGATAATTGAGGGCAATGACGAATACACATACAGTAGTGGTACCGCAATAGAAACCCCGGTTGGAGTCATGCAAGGTCACTACGTCATGATTGATGGAAAGGGAACAGCGTTCAACGCGGAAATTGAACCCTTTCGCCTTGCCGTGCCAAATATTCTCAATTAAAACTATATACTAGCCGCATAAATTCACCTCACGCTTTATCTCGTGTAGCATGGCGTTGTTCTAATTCTAACTTTAACTCTAACTTTAACTTTAACTCTAACTACACGACTAACCATACCCTTTTAATCTCCCAACATTATAGGTACAGTTTGGCCAATTATATTATCGGTGACATTCAAGGCTGCTTTGATGAACTTAAGCTATTGCTTACATCGGCCGAGTTTAATGCCAGTGTCGATACACTCTGGGTTGCGGGCGATCTCGTCGCCAGAGGGAATAAGTCTTTAGAAACCCTTCGGTTTCTAAAGGGACTAGGAAAAGCTGCCAAGATCTGTCTAGGGAATCATGACCTTCATCTCCTTGCGGTCTCTTTAGGTGTTCATCGAGCCAAAGCGAAAGATAAAACACTCCCCATCCTCGACGCAGACGATCGCATTGAATTATTAGAGTGGCTTCGCCAACAGCCATTGCTTCTTGAGCATGATGAGTTTGTTGTCTGCCACGCAGGCATTTCACCAGACTGGTCACTATCTACCGCAAGAACATGTGCCCACGAGGTTGAGGTCGAGTTATCCTCAGACCGTTGGCAGCAGTTAGTTGCCGATATGTATAGCAATCAGCCAGACAAATGGCACTCAGATTTAATCGGGATAGATCGCTGGCGATACACGATTAATGCCTTTACTCGAATGAGATTTTGTTTCCCTGATGGGCGCCTTGACATGGCATGTAAGCTTCCTCCAGAGGAGATAAAGGACGATCAATTGCTACCCTGGTTCCAAGTTCCACAGCGAATCCCGTTGCAAAAAACCATTTTATTTGGTCATTGGGCAGCGTTGGGTGGTTATATGAATGACGAAGTGATTGGGCTAGATACTGGCTGCGTATGGGGAGGAACGCTTACTATGATTCGCTGGGAAGATAAACAATTATTCTCCCAAGCAGCGCTTTAGCACTCGAAGAACTCATCCTAGAGGATCTTTCGCTTAGCGTGTACAACGGCGAAAGAATCAGCCCATAGGTCGGAACGACTTAACAACCTATGGACTCAACCTATGGACTCAATCTATAGACAATCTGCCTACTGATTTTCAAGTATCACAAAACTCATATCGTATCGATTTTTTTCATCGGCAGTAAACGCTTCGCGGTAGGTTTCACGCCACTCACTTCCCCACTCAGGGAACTGTGTATCCCCCTCTATAGTGGCGTCGATGAACGTTAAGTACAACTTATTTGCCATTGGTAAACAATGACGGTAAAACGCCCCACCACCAATGATCATCACTTCCGCCTCTTCATGCACTAATGCTAATGCGGCATCCAATGATGTCACCGTATCTACACCATCAATGATCAGAGTCTCATCTCTGGTCACAACAATATTGCGTCTTCCCGGTAGCGCCCGTCCAATCGAATCATAGGTTTTTCTGCCCATAATGACAGGTTTACCCATTGTGCATTTTTTAAACCACATAAAATCGGCAGGAAGATGCCAAGGCATTTGGTTGTCTTTACCAATAATACGATTACTGGCCATGGCGGCTATCATACTGATGATCATTGTTATTGTTCCTATATACGACTGAGACAAATCACACTTAAGCGCTCAAGGCTTAAACGACGGGACGACGACGATAGAATAACAGCCCCGGCATGGCTAAGCCAATAGCAAGCCCAGCGATAATAAACATCGCTTTAAGGAAGTTCTCCATCAAGGTCGCTAATAGATCCGGCGTAAAACCCAAATGGTTGATCTCTACCATAGCTATCATCGCTTTAAAGGCAAACACACCGGGAACCATGGGGATCAGTGCTGCAACCGTAAATACTTTAGGGTGTGCTAAAAATTTATGCGACCAATGGACACCAATACAGCCGACAATCGTGGCCGCAAAAAACGATGCCCACTCAATGGGCACGCCATAATGCAGCATAATAAAACGACTGCCATGTCCTATGGCACCTCCTACTGCACAGTAAGCTAAAGCATTCTGAGGCACATTAAATACTAAAGCAAAACCCACGGCAGGGATGGCTGCAAAAAACATATCATTGAGTAACGCGAATATAAGATCGAACCCCGGCATAGCCATTATTGCACCCATCCTAATACGTTCGTGACGCTCATTGCACCAACAATCCCTAAACAGGTTGCGAGGGTTAATAAACTGGCCATCACAAAGCGCGCGATGCCCATATTGATGTAACCTTTAATCATATCGGCAACGGCGTTGATGAGCGGGAAACCCGGGACGAGCATCAATACCGAAGAAGCCATCACTAATTGAGGCTGAGCACCAATACTATAGATCACCGCTTGAGCGGATATTAACGTGGTAACAAAAGCCGTGACAGCGAAGTTAAGTAACGGATTGAAGTGGCGATGGCCGACTTCCTGTCTCACAATCATACCTATGGATGAAGCTAAAAATGTCATCATAAATACCGACCAATCCCCACCTGCAAGGCGACTAAATGCCGCGCACGACAAGCCAATCATGATCACGACTAACCAACGATTATAGCGCTCGGGGCTAATAGCATTGAGTTTCTTTTGCGCCAACTCATAATCGAGAATACCTTTCTCCATCATGATACAAATTCGCTGAACTTGTGTGACAACACGCATGTTGAGCCCTTTATCCGGGCTCCTGCGCGCCGTCGTCACGCAATGCTGTTGATAAACGGTTGTCACAACTAAAGAACTTGCCGACAGTGAGACTTCAACTTCATCCATGCCTGCTGCAATGCCTATACGATGGGTGATATGGCCGACCAATGTGCTCTCTGCACCGTGAGCTAACAGCATTTGACCTGCTTGAGCGATCAATCTTGATACGTTTCTTTGTTTTGATGCCATGGTTCCTTCCAGCATGCACAATAATTTGGGTTCGTCAGTTTGCCTTATATTAGGTTGAGTAAAAATGATTTAGGTACAAAAAAGCCGCAATATAATATTGCGGCCTTATTTAACTATCTTGCGAATCGCGATTAGTCACGAACATAGATGACGTGTCCATCATCTTCTTCATCGTCCCAATCATCGAAGTCATCACCATCTTCGGTCACAACGTCTTTACCAGCAATCGCATCTTTATGGTAATCATCCCACATGAAGTCAACTTTCTCTTCTTCAGAAATCTCTTCCTGAGCTCGAGGTAATGTCTCCATAAAGTCAGCCAGCTTATAGCACAGTTCTTTGGTACCTTGCTTGTTCACTGCTGAAATCTTAAAGTGATCATCTTCCCAACCTAGTGCATCAATCACTTCTTGGATGATCTCGTCCGCTTCTTCCTCAGACATTAGATCGACCTTATTGAATACTAACCAACGAGGCTTACCCGCTAGTTTTTCACTGTATTGCTCAAGCTCATCAATGATGGTTAGCGCATTTTCAATAGGGCTAGACTGATCGATAGGCATGATATCAATCACATGCAACAGCACTCGGCAGCGCTCTAGGTGCTTCAAGAAGCGAATACCTAAGCCTGCACCATCTGCTGCACCTTCAATAAGACCAGGAATATCGGCAACAACAAAACTTTTCTCAGGAACAACACTCACCATGCCCAAGCTTGGGATTAGTGTCGTAAATGGGTAATCTGCCACTTTAGGCTTGGCTGCTGACACCGCACGAATAAACGTCGATTTACCTGCGTTAGGTAGACCTAGCATACCCACGTCAGCCAGCAACAAAAGCTCTAGTCTTAGCTCGCGTAATTCACCTTTAGTACCCAATGTCTTTTGACGGGGTGCTCGGTTAACTGAAGATTTGAAACGAGTGTTGCCAAGACCATGCCAACCCCCTTTTGCTACCATCACTTTTTTGCCATGTTCGGCAACTTCAGCAACGATTTCATTGGTATGAATATCAACGGCGCGAGTACCTACTGGCACTTTCATTACTTTATCTTTACCGCGTTTACCAGTACAGTTTCCACCGCGACCATTTTGACCACGTTCCGCATCATAAAAACGCTGAAAACGGTAATCAATCAATGTGTTAAGGTTTTCATCTGCTTCGATGTAAATGTCGCCACCATCGCCGCCATCACCACCGTCAGGGCCACCTTTAGCCACAAATTTTTCACGCCAAAAACTCACAACGCCGCTACCGCCGTCACCAGCTTGGACTTTTACTACCGCTTCATCTACGAACTTCATCTCTTACTCCGACTACTTCTTCGCGTGTATATCCTAGAAACTTGATGTGCATTCTGCGCGACTCAATATTACGTCAACGAACTACGAATAAACCCATCTTCTAGGCTAAAACAATTATCACTACATTTTAGCAGATGACAGAGACGATTCCCCACTTAACCTATGCGAATTCGAGTAAGTAGAACTTTGTCTCTATCGACTGCTTATAAATAAAAAACCCTGCCGAATCGGCAGGGCTTTTGAATTCAGCTAGAAAGCTAATTTAATAATTGAGCACTAGGCCAATTATTAACCTTCGATGCTTACAAACTTACGGTTTTTAGGACCTTTAACTTCAAATTTCACTTTACCTTCAGTAAGAGCGAAAAGAGTGTGGTCTTTACCGATGCCAACGTTTGTGCCAGCGTGGAACTTAGTACCACGTTGACGAACGATGATGTTACCTGCAAGAACAGCTTCACCACCAAAACGCTTAACACCTAGGCGTTTGCTTTCTGAATCGCGGCCGTTACGAGTAGAACCACCAGCTTTTTTGTGTGCCATTGTTAAACTCTCCTAATCGATTAAGCGTTGATACCAGTGATTTTCACTTCTGTGAACCACTGACGGTGACCTTGTTGCTTACGTGAGTGCTTACGACGACGGAACTTAACGATTTTAACTTTATCGCCACGACCGTGTTGTACTACTTCAGCAACGACTTTGCCGCCCTCAACTAGAGGAGCGCCAACTTGGATCTCTTCGCCGTTAGCAACAAGAAGAACTTTATCAAATTCTACAGTTGCGCCAGTTTCAACGTCTAATTTCTCTAAACGAAGGGTTTGACCTTCGCTTACTCGGTGTTGTTTGCCACCAGATTGGAAAACAGCGTACATATTTTACTCCGCTTTTTCCGCACAGCCTTTTGATTGTTATTTGAACAATGAGGGTGTGCGCTAAACTAATCATCAATAGGGCGCAGATTCTACGCGAACCATTAACCTATGACAAGCCATATTTTAAAAATTTTGGCGAAAAGCTAATCGCCAAAGAAAAGTGCGGCAATAATGCCTTTTAAGCATGTATTAATCAACGTTTTTTAGTGTATTATTCACCAAATTATAATGATCGACTAAGCCTTATAGGCTCTATGCTCAACCGGGTACGTAATGGATTTTAAAGCTATCCAATCACTAACTGCTAGTGACATGGTAAAAGTGAACGAAACGATTCAGGCACAATTGAACTCTGAGGTCAGCCTTATCAATCAATTGGGCTTCTACATTGTCAACAGTGGTGGGAAACGCATCAGACCACTTTTGGCTATATTGTCAGCAAAAGCCCTAGGCTATGACGGGAAAGCTCACACGACGGCAGCCGCTTTTATAGAGTTTATTCACACCGCTACTCTGCTTCATGACGATGTCGTTGATGAGTCAGATATGCGCCGTGGTAAAGCCACCGCAAATGCCGCCTTTGGCAATGCGGCCAGTGTCTTAGTCGGTGATTACATTTACACTCGCTCGTTCCAAATGATGACGGGCCTAGGATCACTACGAATTCTTGAATTAATGAGTGATGCGGTAAACGTTATCGCCGAAGGTGAAGTACAGCAATTAATCAACTGTAACGATCCTGACACCACTGAAGCCAGCTACATGCAGGTTATCTATTCAAAAACCGCTCGCCTTTTTGAAGCGGCCACGCAAGTTGGCGCTATCCTCAATGACGCCGAACCAGAGGTAGAAACTGCCCTTCAAAACTATGGTAAATACTTAGGCACGGCATTCCAGCTTATCGACGATGTGATGGATTACACCTCATCGGGTGATGACATGGGTAAAAACGTCGGCGATGACCTTGCAGAAGGCAAGCCAACACTGCCACTGATTCACGCCATGCAACACGGTGAGCCTGAAGAAACAGCGATGATTAGAGAGGCCATCGAGCAATCAAATGGTATTGACAAGATTGACGCCATTCTTGCAACAATGAAGCGCGTTGGTTCGTTAACCTATACCGAAGAACAGGCTTATAAAGAAGCTGACAAAGCGATTGCTGAGCTGAATGTCCTCCCTGAAAGTGTTTACAAAGACGCCCTTGTCGCCTTGGCCTATATGGCGGTAAAACGAAGCGCTTAAAATGCCTCCTGAGACAATTAAAAATGAAAGAGCGAAAAAGAGATAATTCCACATTGTCTCTTTTTCGCTCTTTCAATCATCGAATGGTGATTTAGTAGTATTGGTCGCAGCCATTATGAAGTTGCAGATTCTCATCAATCTCATCAATGGACAACGCCCATTGCAGTTCACTGCCTGATGGCGCCACCAATACAGACCCTGACACCTCATCAATCACTAACACTTTACCCACCCCATGCTGAGACTCTACCCACATCCCTTGACTCACATCTTTAATATCCATACCCCTACTCCTTCTTTATCATCGTATCTCTACATACCGATATAGATAGGGTATAGATCAAAAAACCGATCTTAAAAAGATCGGTTTTAGTCTTAATTACGCGTGGTACAGCAAGAATGCCTATTTAGCGAATTCGATACCAAGTTCAATATCTTTATTCAACGTTTCTAGCATGCCGTCAAGAGCCGCTTTCTCGTAGTCACTCAATTCGCCGTAGCTTAGGATGGCTTCCGCGCCATCTTTACCTAACTTCACTGGCTGTGCAAAGAATGGAGCATGCTCACCCTCACCTTCAACATAAGCGCATTCAATGACATTCTCTTCACCTTGTAGGCCTTTCACCAGCGCGAGACCGAATCGACAAGCCGCTTGTCCCATAGACAACGTTGCCGAACCACCACCCGCTTTCGCTTCTACAACTTCAGTACCGGCATTTTGGATACGTTTGGTCAATGCTTCTACTTCTTCAGCGGTGAATTCCACACCTTCTACTTGAGATAGCAAAGGAAGAATTGTCACACCAGAGTGACCACCAATAACAGGAACACGAACGTCGCCTGGATCTTTATCTTTTAAGCCCGCAACAAACGTTTCAGAGCGGATAACATCTAATGTCGTAATACCAAACAGCTTACGCTTATTATAAACGCCGGCTTTTTTCAGCACTTCTGCTGCAATAGGTACCGTTGTATTCACTGGATTCGTGATAATCCCGATACACGCTTCTGGACATACTGCCGCAATACGCTCCGCCAAAGACTTGACGATCCCAGCATTTACATTAAACAGATCCGAACGATCCATGCCTGGCTTACGAGCCACACCAGCAGAAATTAACACAACGTCCGCACCTTCTAACGCCGGCGTTGGGTCTTCTCCAGCATAACCTTTGATAGAGACAGGAGTCGGGATGTGACTTAAGTCAGCAGCAACGCCCGGAGTGACTGGTGCAATGTCGTAAAGGGCTAAATCTGAACCAGCAGGAAGGCGGTTTTTCAATAGAAGGGCTAAAGCTTGACCGATGCCACCTGCGGCACCAATGACAGCTACTTTCATGGGCGTTCTCCTTGAGAGAGGTTCTCTTATTAATAGTTTTGTAGGGTAATTTTTCATCAGTTAAAGAAAATCTATAATATTCACTAATCGATTACAATCAATTAACCTCAGCTTTGCGAGGTCGCGCACCTCACCAAATACGTGCTACTAAATTAGCACGATATCCCTCGAATAATAACCTTCTTTTTTTCTTGGTTTTTATGGAGTTATAGCACTTTATTTAGCTATAAATAATAGTGATACTGTCGACATAAACTATGGATTATTTGGTCAACAAACGGGTTCTGTGCAACAATAGACGGATCACTGCAAGTCGGACCAATTTAAGAGGCGTTTATGCGCAATAATGATAAACAAGACAATCTCGTTCGTGCTTTTAAAGCACTGCTAAAAGAAGAACGCTTTGGCTCACAAGGCGAGATCGTTGATGCACTAAAAATTGAAGGGTTTGAAAACATCAACCAATCAAAAGTGTCACGCATGCTAACAAAATTCGGCGCAGTGAGAACGCGAAATGCCAAAATGGAAATGGTCTACTGCTTACCCGCAGAACTCGGGGTACCCACTGTTTCTAGTTCACTACGCGAGCTTGTACTCGATATTGATCATAACAACGCGATTGTTGTCATTCACACCGGGCCTGGCGCAGCACAGCTTATAGCAAGGCTACTTGACTCGCTTGGTAAAGCGGAAGGCATTCTTGGTGTTGTCGCAGGCGACGATACTATTTTTATCACCCCTACGCTCAACATTACCACCGAACAACTCTTTGACTCAGTCTGCGATTTATTCGAATACGCGGGCTAGTTTCAAACAGTAACATTCAGAATAATGTGTCACGGAACACTGGGTTTCGTGATACACATCACATCTTAAATAATCCAACATCGCTCCCAAAAATACACTTAACTTATTGTTTTAAATAATCTATACCACTCCAACCCAACTCCCCTACAACCTTCTGGCACAGATAAATCACCTATTTTTATTAACAATATGATAATTTTCTTCCAAATTATTTGGTATGATTGCGCTACTTTTTCAACAAACGGATTGAAAAAGATGCCGTTTCCGCATAGGAAACCTCTGAAGACGACTATAGTTATTCAGGGTTAGTAATGAATAAAGGAAGGGAAATTCATGGCATTGAAGAAACTTATCAAAATCGGCGTTATTGCAGCGGCCGTTATGGGCGCGGGCGCAGCTAATGCTCAAGAGTTCATCACTATTGGTACTGGTTCAGTAACGGGGGTTTACTACCCTACTGGCGGTGCAATTTGTAAGCTGGTCAATAAAGGTCGTAAAGATCACAACATTCGTTGTTCTGTTGAGTCAACGGGCGGTTCAATTTACAACGTGAACACGATGCGTGCTGGTGAGCTAGACTTTGGTGTTGTTCAATCAGATTGGCAATATCATGGCTATAATGGTACGAGCAAATTTGAAGACCAAGGTCCTTACAAAAAACTTCGTGCTATGTTCTCTCTACACACAGAACCTTTCAATATCATTGCTCGCGCCGACTCTGGCATTGAAAATGTTAGCGATCTAAAAGGCAAGCGAGTCAACATTGGTAACCCGGGTTCTGGTGACCGTGCAACAATGGGCGTGGTCATGGATGCCATGGGTTGGACAAACAGTGACTTTAAACTGGCTTCAGAGCTAAAAGGCTCTGAGCGTTCACAAGCTCTGTGTGACAACAAAATTGACGCATTTGTTTATGTCGTCGGTCATCCAAACGGATCAATCAAAGAAGCCACCACATCTTGTGATGCTCGTTTGATCCCAGCAACAGGTGTTGAAGTCGACGAAATCGTTTCTGCCAACCCATACTACGCATACAGCTCGGTTCCAGCAGGTATGTATCGCGGTTCTGATCAAGATGTGAAGAGCTTCGGTGTAGCCGCAACTATGGTGACAACATCAGACGTGTCTGACGAAGTGGCTTACAATGTTGCAAAAGCTGTCTTTGAAAACTTTGACACCTTCAAGCGCTTGCACCCAGCCTTTGCAAACTTGAAAAAAGAAGACATGGTTAAAGCAGGGCTTTCAATCCCTCTTCACCCAGGTGCTGAAAAATACTACAAAGAAGTCGGTCTTCTTAAGTAATACGCCAAGTAGGGAAGCATCGCTTCCCTACTGTTTTCTTAAATACCATTACTCAAAATAAATGAAACCAGATGTCTTATCTGGTTTGGCTAATTGGGCTCAACGTTCACAGCCCACTACTTTCTAGCCAAATATACACAACAACAGCCACACCTTCGTATCCTTTGACTACACTGTTTAGAGGCGAAATAGGGCTCTATACCTAAATGACTTGCAGAGACAAGTTGGTCATGCTCACGAGATCTCAATCGACATAAGAAACGATGGGATAGTAAAAAGCGCACCGACTCACCACCGCTACAAGTAAAAAGGGATAATCCGTTGTTGGGAAACATTGGACCATGAATAATAAAGGATAAAGTACATGACGCAGACATCACAACCGTCGCAAGATGTGCAAGAAATGGTCGCGCAAGCCGATACTGGAGCACGAAGCCCACAAGGAATACCAGCGAAGATCCTCTGGTTTGTACCTTTGTGTTGGTCGCTATTTCAACTTTGGTATGCTTCTCCGCTACCATTTATTTTTAATTTTGCCGTTCTCAATGACACTGAAGCGCGTTCAATCCATTTAACGTTCGCTATTTTCTTAGCTTTCACCGCTTATCCAGCGATGAAATCCTCCCCAAGAGACCGAATTCCAGCGATAGACTGGGTATTAGCATTGTTGGGCAGCTTTTCTGCCGCCTATATCTTTCTCTTTTACACCCAACTCGCCGAACGTTCTGGTGCACCTACGACCATGGATATTGTCGCAGCTGTCACTGGGATGATCTTACTCCTTGAGGCGACACGACGCGCATTAGGTCCTCCGCTCATGGTTGTTGCGGCAGTCTTTCTGCTGTACACCTTTGGTGGTCCTTATATGCCTGACGTCATCGCACATAAAGGGGCAAGTTTAAACAAAGCCATGTCACACCTTTGGTTGACCACTGAAGGGGTATTCGGTGTCGCTCTAGGCGTATCCACCTCGTTTGTTTTCTTGTTTGTACTCTTTGGCGCGATGCTAGAACGAGCTGGTGCTGGTGCTTACTTCATTAAAGTTGCATTCTCTTTGCTTGGGCATATGCGTGGTGGACCAGCAAAAGCGGCGGTTGTCGCTTCTGGTCTATCTGGACTGGTCTCTGGTTCATCCATCGCCAACGTGGTGACCACAGGTACGTTTACTATTCCGCTCATGAAACGGGTGGGTTTCCCGGGAACCAAAGCCGGCGCTGTTGAAGTTGCCGCTTCCACCAATGGCCAGCTAACACCACCAATTATGGGTGCGGCGGCATTCCTAATGGTCGAATATGTAGGCATCTCCTATGTAGAAGTGATTAAGGCGGCACTACTTCCCGCGCTCATTTCCTACATTGCCCTAATTTATATCGTACATTTAGAAGCCTGCAAAGCGGGTATGACAGGACTACCTCGCCGCCATAACCCGACGCTGGTTCAAAGCCTATTATCATTTACGGGCACCATTTTAGGACTTTGCGTCATTAGTGCCGCCGTCTATTATGGGATTGGTTGGACTAAAGGGGTATTTGGTGATGCTGCAACACCGATTGTTGGCGTAGCCTTGCTTGCTTCTTATATTGGCTTGCTGAGAATTTCTGCCCGTTACGCTAAAGAAGGTGTGATGGAGATTGACGCTGAGTTAACCGAAGTCCCAGATCCAGGACCAACCATTAAATCTGGTTTGCACTTTTTGCTGCCAATCGTTGTCCTAGTATGGTGCCTTACTGTTGAACGATTCTCTCCAGGCTTATCCGCGTTCTGGGCAACAGTGTTCATGATTTTCATCTTGATTACTCAACGTCCGCTGATCGCAATAATGAGCAAATCGGATGATGTTGCACAACAAGCAAAAGCCGGATTTGTTGACCTTGCAGAAAGCATGGTATCTGGTGCTCGTAACATGATTGGTATCGGTGTCGCGACAGCCGCTGCTGGTATTGTGGTTGGTGTCGTTACTCTAACCGGCATTGGCCTTGTCATGACCGACTTCGTTGAGTTTATTTCCGGTGGTAGCATCATATTAATGTTGTTGTTTACCGCGGTAATTAGCTTGATTCTCGGTATGGGCTTACCGACCACGGCCAACTACATCGTGGTATCAACCCTGATGGCACCGGTGATTGTCACCTTAGGCGCGGCTCATGGTCTAATTATTCCGCTTATTGCCGTCCATCTCTTTGTGTTCTACTTTGGTATTTTGGCCGATGATACCCCGCCGGTTGGTCTCGCGGCTTTTGCCGCTGCTGCGATCGCTAAGTCAGACCCAATCCGTACCGGTATACAAGGCTTTACCTACGATATTCGTACCGCTATTTTGCCATTCATGTTCATTTTTAATACTCAGCTTCTGTTGATGGGTATAGATTCATGGTGGCATCTCGCGCTCACGGTTATTTCATCCATCATCGCGATGCTTATTTTCTCTGCCGCGACTCAAGGATGGTGGTTGACCAAAAATAAGTGGTGGGAAACGGTATTACTATTGGTACTCACCTTTACCTTCTTCCGACCTGGTTTTTGGTGGGACATGGTTTACCCAGCAAAAGTTGTTTCACCCGGGATTGAGATAGCGCAAATCACTAAAGAGCTAAATGTTGGACAATCCATCGAATTACGAGTAGCTGGTGAAACCTTTGATGGCAAAGCCGTAGAAAAAACGGTTCGCCTACCATTTGATGACCGCGCTACCACAGCTGAAGATAGAATCGCCTCGATGGGACTCATGCTCACAGAAAATGACGGTAAAATGATTATCGACATGGTTGAGTTTGGTAGTCCTGCGGAAGCTTCCGGACTTGATTTTGATTGGGAAATCCAATCCATCATACAAGATGCGGAACGACCAATGAAAGAGTGGATGTTTGTCCCAGCGCTACTCATACTCTTAGCCATGGCTATGAATCAAAAACGTCGTGCTCGTAGGGAAGCGTTAAGCGCGTAAGACAGATAAGGCTCCCAATGTAGGGAGCCTTAAATAAGGACAAAGCGACCTCACCTAGCGTGAATTAAGAAGAGAAATCACATGTATAAACAGATCCTTGTTCCTGTCGATCTAAATGATAAAGGCTTTTCCGATAAAGCTGTAGAGATCGCGGTTTGGCACGCCAAACATTCCAATGCGGAAATCCACCTTCTGAATGTACTACCAGGCATTCACATGTCGATGGTCGCCACATACTTTCCTAAAGATGCCGCAGCTAAAATGAAAAGCGATGTAAAAGCACAACTTAAAGCATTCGCTGATCAACATATTGATGACGAAGTGATCTTTAAAGTTCATGTCGCCGAAGGTAAACCCTACGCGACTATCTTAGACTTTGCCGAACGCCTTGGCGCTGACTTGATTGTTATGCCAAGCCATAAACGCTCAAAAATTGATAAAGTGGTGCTTGGCTCTGTGGCGAGTAAGGTCGTACAAAACTCCCCAATTAACGTATTGGTCGTCAAACCACAAACAGACTAACCCTAAGATCAGTAGCAATAAAAAAGGTAGCATATGCTACCTTTTTTATTGCTAAAGCATCGCAGCGTTATACTAAGCCTTACTCGTCACCATCCCATAAACGATATAAATCACACCACTCGGTTTAATTCTGAGCCCTGCTGAAAAGCCTCTAAGTTATCAACCAATATATTACAGAGCTTTTGTATCGAAGAGTCGCTGCCCCATGCCACATGAGGCGTTAGTAACAATGTCGGCAAGTCTTGATTCATAATCAAAGGGTTATCTTTTGGAGCTGGCTCTTGAATAAAAACATCAACGCCTGCCCCAGCAATCACACCTTGCCGTAACGCATCCACTAACGCGTGTTCATTGACTAAACCACCCCGTCCGGTATTAATTAGCACCGCCGTTGGCTTCATTAACTCGAGTTCGTGCTTATCAATCAGATTTACAGTGGACTCTGTCAAAGGACACAACAAACACACTGCATCAGACTGTTTAAGGACGCTATCAAACGTCTGATAGCCCGCTCGAACCTCCGATGCGCCTTTTCGCTCAGCAAACACCACCTTCATCCCTACCGCGGATGCCAGCTTGGCCGTTGCTTGTCCCAGTGTACCTGAGCCGATAATACCCAAGGTTGACCCAGCCACGTCTCGAATCGGGTGCGTAAAGAAACAAAACTTACCCTGTTTCTGCCACTCACCTTGAGCAATATCATTATGATAAGCGCTAATGTTTCGAAACAAAGCAAACAATAGCCCTATCACGTGTTCGGGAACCGATTGAGTCGCATAACCTTGAATATTAGAAACGGCGATACTCCGAGACTGGCAGTAAGAAAGATCAACATTATTAACGCCCGTTGCCGTCACTGCAATGTGCCGTAACTTGCTTGCCTGCGCTAACACCTCTTCACTTAGTACCACTTTATTCGTCACGATAATATCTGCATCCACGATCCGCTCTGCAATCTGCGACGGCGTGGTGTCGGGATAATTCAACCACTGATGTTCAAATGATAACGGCGCTATTTTAATATGAGACGGGATAGTATCTCGATCCAAAAACACGACAGTTGGTGCACTAGGTTCGTGCGAGTTCAAACACTTTTCATAGGACGGTGGTTTAGATAAATCGTGATGTGTATCGGTCATAGAGCATCCTTAACTGGCACTGACCGATAGTCTCAATCCGGTCAAATCAACATTTGGGTAGAGTTCTATAATCCGGTAAAACTGGCGCAGGGTCAAAATGTTCAATCACCATTTGCTCCGCTTGCGGATAAAACTCACACGGGACAAAAATAGCACTCAGCGCCAACGTTTCTGGATGATAAAAAGAAAGCTCCGTAGCATGAAGTGCCAACGTGTCTGAATACTGCTTTGCTTCATCATGCGCATAAAACTCATCCCCCACAATCGGATGCCCGATTGCCAACAAATGTACACGTAACTGATGAGAGCGACCAGTAATCGGAAACAAGCGCACAATGCTGGTTTTCCCTTCTTCTGCCACCACCTGATAGTAGGTCTGTGATGGCTTACCGTCTTGATAACATACTTTTTGCCTTGGTCTATTCGGCCAATCGCAAATCAGAGGTTCATCAATCAACCCCTCTTTGGTTTCAGGCGTGCCCCATACTCGCGCATAGTAAATTTTATGGGTCAGTCGATACTGAAATTGCTTCTTGATCGCACACTCTGCTGGCTTATTTTTTGCCAGTAGCATCAACCCCGATGTGGACATGTCTAGCCGATGTACAACTTGGATTTCCGGATACTCAGCACGCAGCCGGCTCCACATACTATCGTAGTGCTCTGCGGCTCTCCCTGGCACTGACAACAATCCAGAGGGCTTATTTACCGCCAGGATGTCCTCGTCTTCATAGACGATATCAATCCAAGGGTCAGTGGGTGGGGTATAGCTTAACATCGCCATAGTGCTTACCGATATAAAGGAGGTTAAATACAGATAAAGGTAACCCTTTGTGGTGTGTCTTTATCTTATGCAAAGCGCAGAAACAAAAAATGCAGCCTACGCTGCATTTTTTATTATCATGCCAAGCTTAGTTATGGCTCACGACAATCAGACGTAGCGAATCCAATTGCAATTGTGCGTTATTGATATAACCATCTAACGCTTTAATCTGAGTATCAATCGCCTCGATCTCTTCATCGCGAATATTTGGGTTCACCGCTTTCAATGCCTGAAGACGTTCCAGTTCACCATTGAGACTAGAGTACATGGCCTTGTGCGCTTGCTCTTTCGCTTGAGTAAGCTTAGGCTCCACGACAGCATTGCCCGCTTCAATCAAACGTACAACTTCACCTTGAACCGATGTCACAAGCTTACTCGCTAAGTGACGATTAACAGGGCTTAGCTGACGATTAAAGCCTTCAAACTCTACTTGAGCAGACAAGTCATTACCTCGCCCATCAATCATCAAACGAATCGGCTCTGGTGGCAAGAATCGGCTAATACCGCTACGTTTCGGCGCTTGCGCATCCACCACGTACACCAACTCAAGCAAAATAGTTCCGACAGGCAACGCCTTGTTCTTCAGCAATGAAACGGCACACGTACCAACGCCTTCACTCATCAGCAGATCGATACCGCCTTGAATCATTGGGTGCTCCCAACTGATGAAGTTCATATCTTCACGAGAAAGCGCGGTATCGCGGTCAAAGGTAATGGTTGCCCCTTCGTAAGGCAAACCAGGATAACTCGGTACCATCATGTGCTCAGACGGCGTCACCACCAAAGCATTTTCACCTTTATCATCTTGGTTCAAGCCAATGGTATCAAATAAGCTTAACGCGAACGTTACGAGGTTGGTATCACCATCGGTCGCTTTAATATCATCCGCTATTTTTTGCGCCGCTTCCCCACCATTAGAGTGCATCTCTAATAAACGGTCACGCCCTTGCTCTAAGTCGTGCTTCAGCTCTTGATTGTACTGACGCGAACCTTCAATAACCTCGTCCAATTCAGTCACATCACCAGAGGCGAGCATATTCACAATCGACTCTTGATAACGGTCATAAACCATTCGACCCGTTGGGCAGGTTTCAGCAAAAGCGTTCAACCCTTCGTCAAACCAACGCGCCAGGATCGCCTGAGACGTCCCCTCTAGGTAAGGCACGTGCACGTCAATATCGCGACTTTGCCCAATACGGTCTAAACGGCCAATACGTTGCTCAAGCAAATCCGGGTTAAATGGCAAATCAAACATAACCAGTTGATTAGCAAACTGGAAGTTACGACCTTCGGAGCCAATTTCACTACAAATGAGTACCTGAGCGCCACCCTCTTCTTGAGCAAAGTAAGCCGCCGCTTTATCACGTTCAAGAATTGACATGCCTTCATGGAACACAGTCGCGCGAATGCCTTCTCGCTCACGAAGTGCCTGTTCAAGCTGCAAAGCCGTGCTTGAGCGTGATGCGATAACCAGAATCTTTTCACTGCGTTTTGCTTGGATTTTTTCAATCAACCAATTCACACGTGAGTCGAACTGCCACCAACTTGACTCTTCACCTTCAAACTCTTGGAAGATCTCTTCTGGGTAAAGCATCTTCATCGCGCGAGCTTCTGGTGCCATTTTGCCACCAATCATGCCAGATACACGCATTGAAGTGGTGTATTGCTGCGGAATCGGCATCGGAACCAAATTCACATTACGCGTTGGAAAGCCTTTAATCGCCGCACGCGTATTTCTAAACAGTACACGTCCCGTGCCATGTCGGTCCATCAGGTTATCAATCAGTTCCTGACGTGCCGTGCTTTTTTCATCATCATCCGCGCCACTTTCTAAGACGTTAAACAAAGGCTCTACGTCTTGTTCTGAAAGCAATTCTGTAATTTGATTCTTGGCTTCATTGGCCAATTTTTCACCAGAGAACAGAGCGGTCACCGCATCTGCAACCGGAGCATACTGATCTTCTTCTTTTACAAACGCGTCATAATCAAAGAAACGGTCAGCATCTAACAAGCGTAAACGAGCAAAGTGGCTTTCACGTCCTAGTTGCTCTGGTGTGGCAGTCAGCAATAATACACCTGGTGTCTTTTCCGCTAATGCTTCGATAACTTGATACTGACGACTTGGTTTTTCTTGGCTCCACTCTAAATGGTGCGCCTCATCGACGACCAATAGGTCCCACTCACCTTCCAAGGCTTGCTCAAAGCGCTTGCGACTCTTACGCAAGAAATCCAATGAACACAGCACAAACTGTTGGGTATCAAATGGGTTATCCGCCTCGGCGTACGCTTCAATACAGCGCTCTTCATCAAAAATTGAAAAGTGAAGATTAAAACGGCGCATCATTTCAACTAACCATTGATGCTGCAATGTTTCAGGGACCACAATAAGAACACGCTCAGCACGGCCAGATAACACCTGCTGATGAATGATCATGCCCGCTTCAATCGTTTTACCTAGACCGACTTCATCAGCTAGCAATACGCGAGGCGCATGACGGCGCCCAACTTCATGAGCGATGAAAAGTTGGTGTGGAATTAAACCAGCTCGCATACCACAAAGACCACGCATTGGGCTTTTATGCTGCTGATGTTGATTAGTCAGTGCACGATAACGCAGCACAAAGTTGTCCATGCGGTCAATTTGCCCTGCGAACAATTTATCTTGTGGCTTGTTAAAACGAATATGGTTGCTTAAAAAGATCTCACGCAATGCCATGTCTGGTTCTTGCGTGTCTTGGCGCGTACCAATATACGTCAAAACGCCTTGGTCTTCCGACACATCCGCAACCTCTAAAGACCAGCCTTCTTGGCTATCTATAACATCGCCGACATTAAAAATGACTCGGGTTACCGGTGCATCACTACGTGCATAAACACGATTTTCTTCCGATGCAGCAAACATCAATGATACTGTTCTCGCATCCAATGCGACGACCGTACCCAAACCTAAATCACTTTCCGTATCGCTAATCCAGCGCTGCCCTAAAGCAAATGTCATAGAACGAATACCTCACTCTTTTCGATATCTTTTGCGGTTATTTGGCGGTAGCTCAGAGTCATTATTGAGCTCACAACTCCGCCCAAATAATAGTAGATGATGACACACAAATTGCGCATCCCTACCACTAGATGAAAGGTCGCTCATCTTACTTGAAGGCGTGATTTAGGTCACGCCAATTGCACGGAAAACCTCAGTTTTTTTTGTTTTGGTCACGTTGACATAAAACTGAAAAAAAATAGTGGCATTTGTTAACGGTAAGGTGAGAATTTTCACTTATACTAAAAGTGTAAACGTTACAAAGATGTTAAACCATCATAAGCTTGTGAACGTATACAAGGATAAGCCATTCAATCTTATTCGTTTTGATTGAAGCAACCAAAGTTGACTCACCGTGTACACAGACGAGCCAGCGAGGATCCAAAACCTGATTCGTCTCAGCTGTGAGCAACTTGCCAGGATAACCGCGGAATGCGGCAAGGAGACTCTATGGGCGACACTGACCGTAAAATTTTTGTTCTCGATACCAATATCCTCCTCCACGAACCCTTCGCCATTTACTCATTTAAAGAACACGACGTCGTCATTCCGATGACGGTATTAGAAGAGCTCGACCGCATAAAAGACAGTAAACGGGACGTTGCGCGTGACGCGCGTGTCGCTATTCGGGCGCTTGAAAACCTATTTAAAGACGCCACGCCCGATGAAATATCTGAAGGGATCCCCTTCTCTCATGAGCAGCAAGCGACAGGCACCATCTCTATACTGGCTGATTATATGCTGCAAGAAACCTTCAAAGCATTTGCCGACAAGGAAGGCGATAACCGTATCCTGAATGCGGTTCTATATCTGCAAAATAAACGCGCGCCGCGCGATATCATCCTAGTCACCAAAGACATCAACATGAGACTGCGAGCCAAAGGCGCAGGTGTGCTGTTTGTCGAAGACTATCGTACCGATCAGCTCATTGATGACGTGGAATACCTAACCAAAGGCTTTCAAAAAATACCCGGTGATTTTTGGGAAGGGATAGACAATGTTGAAACAAGTGTCCTTGGCAGTAACACCTTCCACACTTTCAGTCGGGATGCCATTGCCCCCTCATATGTGAATCAGTACCTGGTTGATGAAGAAAGTGACTTCGCAGGCAGAGTGGCGGATATTCACGAAGATGACATCACGATTAAAGACCTCAGTCATGAGCGCTTGCTGTCTCGCCAAGCTTGGGGGATTCGCCCGAAAAACACTTATCAGGGAATGGCAATGGATGCCTTGCTTGACCCTGATATCGATCTCGTTATTTTAACTGGCGCGGCAGGGAGCGGTAAAACACTGCTCGCGATGGCTGCTGCGCTTGAAATGACTATCGAAAAAAACATGTTTGATAAAATCATCGTGACACGTAACACGCCAGATATCGGTGAGTCGATAGGTTTTCTTCCTGGTAGCGAAGAAGAAAAAATGATGCCTTGGTTGGCCGCGATTACGGATACGTTGGAAGCGCTGCATAAGCATGATCACTGCACCGAAGGATCATTAAAATACATTTGCGACAAAGCCAACATTCAATTTAAATCGATAAACTTTATGCGTGGGCGCTCGATACAAAATGCCTTTGTGTTGCTCGACGAATGCCAAAACCTTACAGCATCGCAAATTAAAACCATCATCACTCGTTGTGGCGAAGGAACAAAAATTGTCTGTTCAGGTAACCTTGCGCAAATAGACTCTCATTACCTTACCCCTGTCACTTCAGGGCTTACCTACATGGTAGAACGATTCAAAAACTTTTCAGGTAGCGCCAATATACATTTAAATGGTGTGGTTCGAAGCCGACTGGCTGAATATGCGGAAGAGAATTTGTAGGTCCTGGGGCCTGCAGGATAGTGTCTATTATTAAGCCAACTTCAATAAAAATCGCGGCATTTAGCCGCGATTTTCAAGATCTTATCACTAAGTGCCCAAAGGCGTTGTCGTGACTTCACATAAGTTTAGTCTGTGCCGCCTACGGTAAGCGCATCGATTTTCAGACTTGGCTGACCCACACCAACAGGCACGCTTTGGCCTGCCTTACCACACACGCCAACGCCTCGGTCTAGGCTTAGATCATTACCTACCATCGACACCTGTTGCATCGCTTCAATACCAGAACCGATCAAGGTTGCCCCTTTCACTGGAGTGGTAATTTTACCATCCTCAATCAAGTATGCCTCAGAGGCAGAGAATACAAACTTACCCGATGTGATATCGACTTGGCCACCACCAAAGTTAGGCGCGTATAGACCCTTTTTCACTGTCGAAATGATTTCTTCCGGTGTATGTTGCCCTGGCAACATGTAAGTATTCGTCATGCGCGGCATAGGTAAATGAGCGTAAGATTCTCGGCGGGCATTACCCGTTGGATTCACACCCATTAAGCGTGCATTCAACTTATCTTGCATGTAGCCTTTTAACACACCATTTTCGATTAAGGTGTTGTACTGACCGTGTACCCCTTCGTCATCCACATTGAGTGAACCACGCAAATCTTTAAGCGTACCATCATCAACAATGGTGCAAAGCTTAGAGGTCACTTGCTGACCCAGTTTACCCGAGAAAACCGATGACTCTTTGCGGTTAAAGTCCCCTTCTAAGCCATGACCCACCGCTTCATGCAATAAGACACCTGGCCAACCAGACCCCAATACCACTGGCATGGTGCCAGCTGGAGCATCAATCGCTTCTAGGTTAACTAGCGCCTGACGGATAGCTTCATCGGCATAGTGATAAGCGACCTGTCTGCCATTTTCATCTGAGATAAAAAAGTCATAACCGTAACGACCACCACCACCAGCACTACCACGCTCTCGGCGATCGCCTTTTTGAGCCAACACACTGATAGACAAGCGAACCAAAGGTCTCACATCGCCCGCTAATGTCCCATCCGTTGCTGCAACCAACATCTGCTCATAGACACCACTTAAGCTAACCGACACTTCACTAACCAGCGGCTCTTTAGTACGGATGTAAGCATCCAACTCTTTTAACAGCTCTGTTTTTTGCTGTTTTTCCCAGCTTTCTAATGGGTTAACCGCGGCGTAATACATTTGATTATCGCGACGAGTTAGCGCCTTAACGGACGCGCTTTTCCCTTGCTGAGCAATACCACGAGCCGCCATCGCACTTTGCTTTAACCCATCGAGGGTCAATTGGTCAGAATAAGCAAAACCCGTTTTTTCTCCGGTAACAGCACGAACACCAACACCACGGTCGATATTAAACGAACCATCTTTAATAATGCTGTCTTCAAGGACAAGAGATTCATGCCAGCTAGACTGAAAATAAATATCCGCATAGTCGATCTGGCGAGTCGCAATGCTGGCTAGTGTAGCTTCGATATCTTGCTCTGTAAGACCGGTTGGTCCAAGTAGCGCATCTTCTATGCGTTCCATATTCATACTCTTATTATGGTAATGAGTGTAGGTGTTGTTCGAAGCGAATATGTTTCGCAACAGGCATGGTTTGCCTGACTTCATTAACAACATCAAAATTTAAATCGGCAATGATGGTACCAACCTGACCCTCAAGTTGACCTTGTATTTCTCCCCATGGAGAAATCACCATCGAGTGGCCCCAAGTTTCACGCCCACAAGGGTGTGTACCACACTGATTCGCTGCGACAATCCAACATTGGTTTTCGATGGCTCGCGCTCGCAGCAACACTTCCCAATGAGCCTGACCCGTCACCGCGGTAAATGCGGCAGGGACGACAAGAACAGTGGCACCTTGTGCTCGCAATGCACTATAGAGATGAGGAAAACGCAAGTCATAGCAAATTGTCAGGCCTATTGCGCCAAAATTCACAGGCACCATGGCTAAGCTGTTGCCGGGCTTGAATGTCTCAGACTCTCTATATCGCTGAAATCCATCATCAACATCGACATCAAACATGTGCAGCTTATCATAGTGATTTAGCCGCTGCCCGTTACAGTCATACACCAATGTCGTCGTTGTAACTTCTGTGTCAGAGCGTCGAATGGGAAAGCTACCCACAATTAAATTCACTTTATTGGCTTTTGCTACTGCCGCTAACTGCCGTTGTAACTCACCCTCTCCAAGCGATTCAGCATGGTGGTGATACTCTTCTTTTTTACCAAATACTAATGAATTTTCTGGCGTGAGAATCCACGTCGCCCCTTTGTTGGCAAGAAATTGAACTTGCTTATCTATAAAGGCTAAATTCTGCTTAGGATCTGGGCCAGAAGTCATTTGAATAATACCGAAGCGTTCCTTGCTCATGGATTACTTTTGCTCCTTTTTTAAGTTATCAGGGAGTGTGTATTCCCCCTTACTTCTCGATATCTCACTCACGACGGGTGAATCGAGCTTTCCTTTCACTGAGTAATTCACCTGAGTGACCACTTCAACCACAGGTGAAATTACTGTGGTCACAGCCAATACCACCAATGCCGTTTGTGGTGTCACGGCAAATGCGGTAATAATCGGGATCCCTGATGTCATATCAGGGGTAAAGTTGACTTCAGCATCCACCGTTTGAGCCGATAAATCTGCTAAGCCTTTTATTTTCATGTCACCCGCAACGGCGTCCATCTCAATGTCATTGGTAACAAAAATACCATCACGTATCTTGCCACTACCGGTTATGGAGTTAAACGCCATCCCTTTATCAAAGACATCAGTAAAGTCTAGCTGCATCTTACGAATGATGGAGTCCAAGCTAAATAGCCCCAATAAACGCGCCGCGCCACTGACATCCGAAATCACCCCTTTACCCAACTCAGTATTAATCTCGCCATTCACAGTATCGACTCGCATTGACCAAGGCGCGCCATCCCATGACAAGGTGGAATTTAACTCAAAAGGCGCTCGTTGTATCCCTGAAGTAATTCCAAAGCGTTCCATCAGATCGCTATTATTTTCACCCTCAACGCTAAGATTGACGTGACTTCTACTTTGCTGACCAGCCACCATCCAGTCACCATCTATATTGATAGTATTGCTGCCACTACTAAGATTGAGCTTATTCCAAACTAACTTGTTTCCTTGGCGAGACACGTCCATATCGACCTTGCCGACTTTATAACCCTGGAACCAAAAATCATCAATTTTAAGCTTACTGTCAGGCAACACGTTAAAGAAATTACGATCAAACTCACTCACTAATGGCGCTGACAAGTCCTCTTGCAATATGATCGGCTCATCTTTATCAGACGTTTCATTTAACGAGGGTAAGTAAATGTGCAATCGTTTTAACGCTACATAAAGTTCGTTATCATCACTGTAATTAGCCTGTCCTTTCGCCTCTTGGCTATCCAGTTCAAACTGCCAACCACCTTGCTTATGGCGGGCATTAAAGTCGACGTCATGCCACTCGATTCCCGCGAGCGTCAGCTCTTTTGCTTCAATATAAACCCGCGTAGGCAGCGGAATGGTTGGGGTATTCAAGTCATCCAACAGAGCCTTTTTAGAGCTTGGGGGCTGTTTCGCGAGAGCGCTCCACTCATCAAAGCTGAACCGATCGGAGCGAACTTGAAAGTCATGTCCCACTATAGGACTAATTTTAAAACCACCTTTGCCCAACACTAAGTTGGTCGCTTTCAATACAGGCGTTTCTTTTGTGATATCAATTTCAGTTTGATATTTCACAGCGGGGAGCTGCAATCGAGCCGAGATCGCTTGTTGATTACCAGAAGCCTGTAACCTAGCTTTCCCTGCCTCACCAAATGCTTTTTTTAATGGGTAAGGATAGTCACTGGCGAGCGTCACCAAATTGGCATTTAAGTCTAACTGGTAGGTAAAGCCAACATCATTGAGCTGTAGGTCAACATCTAGGCTCCAAGGCGCGTGCCCCCTTAGGCCGCTGACAAAACGCTCACCCACATATGGTTCCAACGGCCCCATCGTCCAATCGCCAATCGCATCAATATTCACGCCATAACCTTTACCTGAATTTTGACCATCAAAGTCAAGGGTTATTGGCTGGTCGAGTAGCGTGGCGGATAGTCCATTTGCATTCACCACATCGTTATCGAATGCGATTCTGCCCGACACTTTCTCTAGTGTCATCGGCGGCGCATCGATTTCAACATGGTTATCTTTCAGTTCGGCAAAACCCCATGCTCTCGACGGCGTCGTATCACCTGAAAACGGAATATACAACTGGAAATCTGCGTCGACTTCACCACTGACTTGAACCGCCGTTAACGCCGCGCCAACAGAGCCAACTAATGGTGTCGCCATCATGTAGTCACGAACAGCGATGCCGCTTCCTGCCGCTTTCGCTTCAATTTCTAAATGCCCGTCACCTCGGAGTTCAGGGATTCGACCAGTAATCCGCTTGCCTTTCACCCCCATAAGCGTCGCCGCTTTCGAGTCAATGTGCATAGCTTCATTTTGGAACAACAAATCCAATTGAAGATCAGTCAGCGGTGGCCAATTAGTGTCAAAACTAAACTTAGCATCACGCAAGCCAACCCAAGCTTGAAACATGCCATTGTTGTCATGATACGGGAAGTCAGACAGTTGCCCGTACCAAAGCAGCTTCGCGGTATTAACGCGCCCAGCCTGAATAGCCGCAGATAAATAGTCCGTTAAACTCTGACCAAGAGCCAGTGTAGGAAGGTAACGCCAAGTTTCGCCTGCGTTATAAAGATCTGCCTCAGCATAAAATGAGAGAAATGGGCTACTATCCTTAGGAAAGTCGAGTCGAAATGCGCCTAACACCTGAATATCAGCCGTTGCGGCTGTCACTTTATCAGACCATAGTGACCAGCCCTTATCGCCATGATTCTCCCAATGAATATCCACTAAGCCCTGCTTAATATTCAACGGAGCTTGAAACACATCGCCATAAGGGAATTTATCATCAATGACCATCACCGTCGCTTTGGCTTTATTCAGGTTGCCCGCCACACTGCCGGACACATGAGAAAATCCCGGCAGTAATGCCCATTGCGACAACGACATTTGCTCAAAGCTTGCTGAATATTGAAGCGAGCCCGGACCTTCTTTCTGTGCGATACGAATGTCTTCAATTCGTCCGCCTGGATTTAGTTTATCTAGCCATTCAGTTACCGTCGCATCCGGAGCCAAGGAAGCCAGTGGTTTTAGGGCGTCAATCTCCAGCTGAGACAGATTCACCTGCCATTGATTTTGACGATTCCAATCAAGGGCAACATCCAATTCAGGCCAAGGGGTATCATTCGTTCTGGCAGTAATTTCATGGGCATTAATTTGCCAGCCTGTTTTCGAAGGATGAAGGTGAAGCAGAGCCGACTCAAGCAATAACTGATTCTCAACACCCTCCTTTTCCCACATCAATTCGGAAGGTAATACTTCAACATACGCGTCTTTAGCGGTGCTTTTTTCAAGGGTCAACCAAGCTCTAAGGCTAGTATCCCCGCCAGTTATCCCCGTTTTTTTTGCGGTTTCGTCAGTTAGCCATGGAGACACCGACATTTTATCTAATGTCACGTAAAACGAACCGGTGACATCACTGAGACTGCCGTTATCAATAAAATCCGCACGTACTTCCAATGAGTCGAGATTGGCATCAGCAATGGATACCGTCCCTTGTGCAAGATGGCGATCGTTTTCGTTTCGCCATTGCAAATTGGCAATGTCTAGCTCGCGGGGCTCTCCCGAAAGGGCTTGATAGAAAATCGTCGACTCAACGACAGAGAAACGATCAAGTTGTCGCAATAAAATATTATCTAGTCGATTAATAATATCTTCAGCATTTTTAGCAGACTCATTATTCGCTGGCGGCTTAAGCTCACTTTTATTACTTGTCGCTTTAAGCAGATCGACCGTGCGAATATCTAGAATCATGCCGTTAATCGACATATCAGCAATAACAGGCTGACGCTGGATTACCGTTTGCACCAAATCAAACTCAAGTTCCAGATTGGCAACTTCAAACTTACTTTGTTCATTTTTTGGTAGACCAACCACGACCCCCTGTAAGGAGATGGAAGGATGGGTATTGCGCCAAAAACCACGAACGTCACTGATCGACACATCGAACCCTGTTCCTTGATTGATCCAAGCAACGATTTCGGGCTGTATGCGATTAAGCTGAGGCAAAGTGACGCGCAACACTGTGACCGTGGTAGCAAGCAGCACTAACACGGTCAACAATATCCAAAGGAAAAAACGTACTAATTGATTAACGCGAGGGCTCACACACTACTCATCACATCATAACAACATCAAATTGTTCTTGAATATACAAAGGTTCCGCTTGAATACGAACCTGTTTACCAATGAAGACTTCAAGCTCAGCCAACGCATGAGACTCATCCCCCTCTAGCGCTTCGGCTACGGCTGGAGATGCATAAGCGACAAACTTGTCAGCATCATAAGCTCGGTTGACACGAGTAATCTCGCGAAGGATCTCATAACACACCGTTTCTACCGTCTTCACCGAACCACGGCTTTCACAAGTTGGACAACCACTACAAAGAACATGTTCAATACTTTCACGTGTTCTTTTACGTGTCATCTCAACTAAACCAAGCTGAGTAAAGCCATTAATGTTGGTTTTGACTCGGTCCTTAGCTAAGGCAGCCTCAAGTGAAGTGAGTACGCGCTGGCGATGCTCTTCAACCATCATATCGATAAAATCAATGATGATAATTCCGCCTAGATTGCGCAACCTTAATTGCCGAGCGATGGCTTGAGTCGCTTCCACATTGGTATTAAATATGGTGTCTTCTAAATTTCGACGCCCGACAAACGCACCAGTATTAATATCAACGGTTGTCATTGCTTCCGTCTGGTCAATGATCAAGTAACCACCGGATTTGAGGTTCACCTTGCGCTCTAGGGAGCGTTGAATCTCGTTTTCCGTGTCGTACATATCAAAGATTGGTTTGTCACCTTCATAGAGCTCGAGTAGACATTCCAACTCTGGTACAAATTCACGAGTAAACTCTTTCAAGCTTTCATAAACAAGGCGAGAGTCGACCTGAATTCGGGTCAATTCAGTGCCAACAAAATCACGTAAGATTCGGTGGGCTAAACCAAGCTCACCGTATAAGGTAGAACGTGTTTTATATTTAGTTCGTCGTTCATTGATTTTGAGCCATAAGCGCTTGAGAAACTGAGCGTCTTGCGCCAATTCTGTTTCATTCGCACCTTCTGCTGCAGTACGAATAATAAAGCCGCCATTCTCATCACAATAGTCCGCCACCACTCTCTTAAGGCGATTTCTTTCTTTTTCACTTTCAATGCGTTGAGAAACACCGACATGACTTGCGCCGGGCATAAAGACAAGATAACGAGAAGGCAAAGTGATGTCCGTAGTTAAACGAGCACCCTTAGTGCCAAGTGGATCTTTCACCACCTGAACAACAATGTCTTGCCCTTGACGAACCAGCTCAGAAATATCTCTAACCTGAAACTGTTTCTTTTCATTTTCTGCCACACACTCCGTGTGCGGTACAATATCTGAAGCGTGTAAAAACGCAGCTTTTTCTAAACCTATGTCAACAAAAGCAGCTTGCATCCCCGGCAAGACTCGACTGACTTTGCCTTTATAGATATTGCCAACAATGCCACGCTTGGCTTCGCGTTCAATGTGAACTTCCTGAAGAATTCCACCTTCTATCATTGCGACTCTTGTTTCACTTGGAGTCACATTTATCAACAGCTCTGCACTCATGAGCGCACCTCAATTTTTTAATTATTTATAAATTCTTGCAAGAGCTGGTCAGTTTCATAGAGTGGCAATCCTACTACCGCGTAGTAGCTTCCTTCGATACGAGAGACAAAACGTCCTCCGAGTCCTTGAATTCCATAACTGCCAGCTTTATCTTGTGGCTCACCACTTAACCAGTATTGTTGTATTTCATTTTCAGTTAGTGGTTTAAACCAAACGTCCGTTTTCACAACGACAGACGCTTGTTTGTCAGTAGAGACAACGCTTACTGCGGTCATCACTTGGTGCTGATTATTCGCCAATAATTGCAACATTCGTTGTGCATCGTCAAAGTCTATAGGCTTTTCTAAGACCTTTCCGTTTTGGACAACAACGGTATCAGAACCAATCACGATAGCATCATTATTAGCGCCACCTTCAATCGCATTGAGACCAGCCAGTGCTTTTTCAAGTGATAAGCGCTCAACATACGCTTCCGCGCTCTCTCGCTCGCCTTTAAGCTCTTCAATATCTGGGCTAATGGTTGAAAATTCATAACCCAATTGGTTAAGCAACTCTTTACGTCGCGGTGACGTTGAAGCGAGTACGATCTTATGTTTCATTGCGATATGCTCTTCTGAGTTATCTGACATGCCAATGTCTTCTAATGCGACGCAGCAACATAAACAGCCATGGCCAAAGTATACAGTTAATCAGTCCACTCCACAGCGACATCGGATTAAAAGTCACGTCTTGGATCAAATACTCACCGAAAAATATTGCAACCTCTAGCCCCATAGACAGCAAACCAATTACCGTTGCCTGCTGCCACAACGCCATATTTCTTAAAACAAGAAAATTAAGTGCCACCACATAAACAATGATGGACATCATCATGCCACGAATACCAAGTGTAGACCCCACAAGTAGGTCCCACACCAGTCCAACAAACAGCGCGGTACCGACATTGATACGATGCGGCAAGGCAAGCACCCAATAACACATCACTAACAGCAGCCATGACGGTCGAATAAAGTCGAGAACGCCCGGCCAAGGTATCGTTTGTAGGGTAAGCGCCACCAGCAATGAAAATCCAATTACTAGCTGGCTGCGGAATCCACGATTAGTCATAGTCTATTTCTGTCTCTTATTGCGCATTCAGCGTCGCTTCCACTTCTTGCTGCTGCCTGTCTTGATTAGGCCAAATCAGCAATAAGTAACGCAAACGGTCAAAATCAACCACAGGTTCTGCGATGATGCTAGCAAACTCTCTACGATTATCGCGCTGCACTTGTTTAACATGTGCCACTGGATAACCTTCAGGGTAAATGCCACCCAATCCCGACGTGACAAGAAGATCATCTTGCTGAATGTCAGTACTAGTCGGTATGTGTTCTAGTTGGATCTCATCAATCGCACCATTACCGGAGGCAATCACGCGAATGTCATTACGGATAACCTGAACCGGAATCGCACTATTTGAATCCGTGAGCAGCATAATCCGGCTATTGTGAGCGCCGACAAATGTGACTTGTCCAACAATGCCGTTTTCGTTAATCACTGGCTGCCCTTCGTAAACACCATCAATTCTGCCTTTATCAATCACAACTTGGTGACGATATGGAGACGTGTCTACCGCCATGACTTCAGTCACAACCTTCTTTTCATCTCGGACAAACGATGAGCCCAGTAATTCACGAAATCGCTGATTTTCTTCTCGATACTGATCCAACAAAATCAAATCGCTCTTTAAACGTAAAACTTCTCGTTTAAGATTAATATTTTGCTCTGCTAGACCCTGCCGTGTGTTAAATCGCTCATACACACCATCAAACATGCTTCGAGGCAAGTTAGCAGCGTACTGAATGGGCGCAACGGCACTATTGAGTAAGTAACGGAAGTGAGAGAATGTATCTAAACGACTATCAGCCAGCATTAAGCCGGCTGATAGGGATACCGCAAGAAATAGGCGAAGTTGTAAGGAAGGACCTCGACCAAATATTGGTTTCATGTACTCATTATCCTAGTGTGGACTCTGGTTTCAGTGCCACACTAAAACCAGAGTGAAACCATTATTCTTCAGTAAACAGATCGCCACCGTGCATGTCGATCATTTCTAATGCTTTACCGCCGCCACGAGCCACACACGTTAGTGGGTCTTCCGCGATAACCACTGGAATACCCGTTTCTTCCGTAATCAAACGATCGAGATCACGAAGTAGGGCACCACCACCGGTTAATACCATACCGTTCTCAGAGATGTCCGACGCAAGCTCAGGTGGACATTGCTCTAGCGCAACCATTACAGCAGAAACGATACCAGTTAGCGGCTCTTGAAGCGCTTCTAAAATCTCATTTGAGTTTAGACTAAAGCTACGTGGCACACCTTCAGCAAGGTTACGCCCACGGACTTCAATCTCTTCAACGGTATCACCCGGATAAGCAGAGCCAATCTCATGTTTGATTTTTTCAGCTGTCGCTTCACCAATTAAGCTACCGTAGTTACGACGGACATAGTTGATAATCGCTTCATCGAAACGATCACCACCGATGCGCACAGATGAAGAATAAACCACACCGTTAAGTGAAATCACCGCTACTTCAGTGGTACCGCCACCGATATCAATAACCATCGAACCCGTTGGTTCTGATACACGAAGACCCGCGCCAATCGCAGCTGCCATTGGTTCATCGATCAAATACACTTCACGAGCACCAGCACCTAGTGCTGACTCACGAATCGCACGACGCTCTACTTGAGTAGAGCCACAAGGAACACAAACCAACACGCGTGGGCTTGGTTTTAATACGCTATTGTCATGCACTTGCTTAATAAAGTGCTGAAGCATTTTTTCAGTCACATAAAAGTCAGCGATCACGCCATCTTTCATTGGACGAATTGCCGAAATGTTACCCGGAGTACGACCTAGCATTTGCTTAGCAGCGTGTCCTACTGCTGCCACGCTTTTCGCCGAACCCGCACGATCTTGACGGATAGCAACTACAGAAGGCTCGTCTAGGACGATACCTTGGCCTTTTACATAAATCAGTGTGTTGGCAGTACCTAGATCTATCGATAGGTCGTTAGAAAACATGCCACGCAGTTTTTTAAACATATTCTTCGCTCGTCCTGCAAGAATGAGAAGACAAAAATTGCACTAAATGTACCAATGCCTTGCCATATCAGCAAGGCATTGGAGCAGAAACATGGGCTGAAAACCTCATTTTCTTACAGTTTCCTTACTTAACGCAAAAAATTGACACTAATTCGTCGCTAGACAAACCGGTTTCTGGTTAAAAAGACATGATGTTTTAGGTGAGCCATTATTTTTCAACATCGCAGAAATGGCACATTATGACAAAAATAGAGAGAAGTGATAAAGCGAGTGCCGATAGGGTTCATCATGGTGTGCTCTCGACGCGTCACCAAGAGAAAGCACCATCGCCCCCCAAAAGAGGGCGCATTTATTCAGAAAGGGAATATTCCATACACTTTACTAACAACACAACGTCGTTATGTCTTTCGCCAACGGTTTCGGCGACCCGGTTTGATTGCAGCGACTCTCTTGCTTGCTTCCGGTAGCAATTGAACTTCAGGGGCAAAATAACGGCCTTGACCACCAGATACGCCAAGGTCAATCAAGGTATGCCATTCTTTTTTCGTTTCTACGCCAACAGCAATAACCTTGGTGGTCGAATCACCACAAGCACCCACCATACTGCGGACAAACAGTTGGTTCTCATCTCTTTGATCGATTTTCTTAATCAAGCTGCGGTGTAGTTTTAAGTAGTCGACTTTAAGGTCTTTAATGTAATGCGTACTAACAATCGAGCGTCCTGCTTGACCAACAATGACGGTACAACCTAACCCCGATAACATCCTAATCACCGGACGAATATAATCCAAATGTTGGATGACTCTTGCTTCAGAAAACTCAAACGCCAACTGTTGTCTCTGCGCGATAGGCAATTGAAGCAGCTCATCTCTAAACCATTTAAAGTGGCGTTTATGAGCAAACGGAACCACATATAAATTTATCGAAATCGGTAATATTGCCTTTCCTTGCTTAATGTTACGAATCACTTTGTTCAAGACTGAACGATCCAAGTTGGACTCATAGCCCACTTGAATAAGCGCGGAATGAAAACGGGAGGCTTTCACCACGCCACGCTCAGGGTCTTCAATTCGAGCAAATAGCTCACGGTGCAGAACTTGTAGATCTTTTCCCTTTTCATAGAGATAGCAAGGCTGGGAAAAAATCAGTAAATTTTCAGGCAACAGCGCTTTATCAAATAAGGTTCGCCAACGCACACTGCCACGCTCATCCATCGTTTGTGTTTGTTTACTGTAGCGGCTCCAGTTGTTCGCCTTCTGCAGCTGGGCGCTTTTCAGTGCTGTCTCAGCCTCTTCCATAATTCGGCCTTGGCGCTCAGATTCCGCATACATGCTGACCCCAATGTGACACCAATTGTCTTCATCCAGAGGCAATGGTGGTGTCACCTTGGCTAACTGACGTAAGCACTGATTAGCAAGCGTAGCGACATCTTTTGCACTTTGATGGGGGATAAATACCGCAAAATCGGCATCAAAATAACGAGAGAAAATGGCATCAGGGTATTTTTGTACCGCATTAGACAGTACCTCACCGACCTCAATTAAGAAGTCATCAGAAACCGCCTTACTGTTGTGCTCAGTCACCTGATCCCAATCCTCGATACGAAACAGCATCACGCCACCTTGTGCGCCACTTTCTAGCAGAGCTGACTCAAGCTTGCTGTCGAAAAGCATTCGGTTTGCACTGCCTGTCAAAGGGTCGAGGAAAGTTTGAGTACGAATAAACGTATCAAAGCGACTGCGCTCTTGCCTAGCATCTTGCAATTCTTCGATCAGAATATCGAGTGCTTCACTCGCGGTATACGGCCATTCACGTAAGTCTCCCTTCGCGTATTGCTCAACGCGGCCCCCTAAGATCATTCGACCACGCTCTTCAAGCAACTCTGAACCAATCAGCTGTAGCCGTAGCCACTTCACACCTTGCATTAAACAAAAGACGATTAGCCCAAACGCTAACGTCACTGACCACATCGCCTCTAAAGAATAACGAACACCAAGGTAAGGAGGCAGCGCGGTAAAACTAATGGTGTAGCCGTCATTGCGTTCTAACGTGTAGGTTCTTTGATAGATGATCGTACGATCAATCATGGGAGAGGTATTTTTGTAGCGGTAAACCACACCGGCAGATGAAGAAAGCTGCATCTCAATAATGTTGCTTGCCTGCAACATTTTTGGCATCCAACGTTGCATCATATAAGCGGCATCAGGATCTTCAAGTTCCTTATCAATAACTTTAACGATGCCCGACAGGTGATGATTAAGATACTCTTGTCCCATTTTTTTTATCGACAATGTGCCACCGACAAACAAAATAAAAACCGCACTGAGTACAATCACGGTCACAAAGGCAACCAAGCGAGTGCTTAATTTAAGGGTGGGAGTTTGTCTCATAAATGTTCAAGTCCTTTTTGACCCATTTATCCTCTCTTAATCATAAGAGAAATATGCGCGTTATCCATCAATCATCACTTTGCCACACGGATAAACAACTGAGTACGCTAACTGATTGTTATATCAAATTTACTCAACAGGGTTAAGCTTCATCCAATGCCCAGACTCTAATAATTGCTCTAACTCTAATAAACGAAAAAAACCGCGATTACTCGCGGTTTTTTCAATTCGAGCAGCAAGTAGAATATCTACTCGCAAGAACGGCCGATTTAGAACGGGATATCGTCATCAAAATCCATTGGCGGTTCATTGTACTGTGGCTGTTGTTGCGCAGGTTTTTGCTGTGCTGGCTGCTGTTGCGCAGACTGCTGCTGAACCGGCTGTTGAGGCTGACCCCAACCTTGCTGAGGCTGTTGAGATTGCTGCTGCATACCACCTTGGTTCATGCCGCCCTGCTGCATTGGAGCACCGCCACCTTGACGACCACCAAGCATTTGCATCACGCCATTAAAGCCTTGTACAACCACTTCTGTTGTATAACGGTCTTGACCACTTTGATCTTGCCATTTACGAGTCTGTAGTTGACCTTCAATATAAACTTGAGAGCCTTTACGCAAATATTCACCAGCAACTTCTGCCAGCTTTCCAAACAAAGCAACACGATGCCACTCTGTTTTTTCACGCTGTTCACCTGTTGCTTTATCTCGCCAAGATTCTGACGTTGCGATTGTGATATTCGCTACCGCACCACCGTTTGGCATGTAACGAATTTCTGGGTCGTTACCTAAGTTACCCACTAGAATGACTTTGTTTACTCCACGGCTTGCCATGTTTTGCTCCGTAACCACAATAGATATTTTAAATTTAGCACAATAGGATAACACGATACTTCATTTCGACAACAGCGCTTAATGAATCAATCCAATGATAGGGATCAAGCTCTAATTCTTGAACTGACCACCATCACCGACAACATAAGATTTATATCAGTTACTTAGATTTTTTAACTGAGTCTCAAATGTATCCTTCCGGTCTAGAACCTAACCCCGATACTCGTCAGCATGCATAAAAACAATCGGACTAAGTCATTCTTATGAGAAAAAATAGCTACAAACGCATCATCCAGCATGTGGCACTAAGCACGAGTTCGCCCGATCCTCTTGTGGAACAACTTTCCAAGTTAAGTATCAATGCCATCGATGTTATTCAACCGGAAGCCCTGATGGTGGCGAGAGACAAAGTGCGTAACCGAATATTACTGTTTGATTACCACGCCTCGCTGGACATCTTCCAGCAAGTACTTAACCTCCCTTTAGTGAGTAAGCACTTTGAAACCATTTTAATCAACGTTCCGCATAGACTCACCACGGAAACGATCCTGCGCTACGGCAACATTAAAGGTTTATTTTATAGCCATGAATCGCCAGAGAAGATCGTCAAAGGCTTTGATGAAATCATTAATGGCAAAAACTGGTTACCTCGGGATGTTTCGAGCCAATTATTACATCACTATCGACACGTTGTGTCCGCCAATACGTCTCCAGCAGTGGTTGACCTAACCGCTCGCGAAATTGATATCCTGCGCAGTCTGCAATCAGGCGCGACGAATATGCAAATGGCTGAAGATCTATTCATTACCGAATCCACCGTAAAATCACATCTTTATCAGATATTTAGAAAACTATCGGTTAAAAACCGCTTACAAGCTATTGCATGGGCAAACCAACACTTACTCTCTTAACGAAGTCAATAACTGCCATCACAAAACATCGAAAAATCAATCATGAAAGACACACCGACCCAACTTAGGATAAGGCTGTTATCTGGATTTAATTAGCGGTAGACTAGCGGCAGAATATTCGTCAGTAACGCAAACTAAAGACTATAAAGATAAAGGGTTTTATCATGATTAAAAAGTGCCTATTCCCAGCTGCTGGGTACGGAACTCGTTTTCTTCCAGCAACAAAGTCAATGCCAAAAGAAATGATGCCAGTGGTGAACAAGCCGCTTATTGAATACGGTGTCGAAGAAGCGATTCAAGCAGGTATGGATGGAATGTGCATTGTGACGGGTCGTGGTAAACACTCGATCATGGATCACTTTGATAAAAACTATGAGCTAGAACATCAGATTAGCGGCACCAACAAAGAAGAGCTGCTGGTTGAGATCCGCGATATCATCGATTCTGCGCAATTTACCTATGTTCGCCAACGTGAAATGAAAGGCCTAGGCCATGCTATCTTAACGGGCCGTGAGCTCATCGGCGATGAACCTTTTGCTGTCGTGCTAGCCGATGATCTTTGCGTCAACGAAGAGCAAGGGGTACTTGCGCAAATGGTTGCCCTGTACAAGCAATTTCGTTGTTCAATTGTTGCTGTTCAAGAAGTTCCAGACAATGAAACTCACAAATACGGTGTCATTTCTGGTGAAATGATCAAAGACGATCTATTCCGCGTTGACGACATGGTTGAAAAACCAGAGGCGGGTACCGCACCTAGCAATCTTGCCATCATTGGTCGTTACATTCTTACTCCGGATATCTTTGAGCTTATCGAGCAAACAGAGCCAGGCAAAGGTGGCGAAGTTCAAATCACCGACGCCCTACTAAAACAAGCAAAATCCGGTTGTGTCCTTGCGTATAAATTTAAAGGCCAACGCTTTGACTGTGGTAGTGTCGAAGGTTACATTGAAGCAACAAACTACTGTTTCGAAAACCTATATCTAAAAGACGAAAAAACCTCTGAGCTAGGAAAACACGCAACAAAGAAAGCCTAATTACGCTCGACAACCGCTCCCCATTAACGCCACTTTCTCTTAGAAACGTGGCGTTTTTATTTCTCCCCAGCCCTTCTATATTACCCTGTTTTTTTATCCAGTATTTCTTTGCACAAACTTCACACTATGTAATACTTATCGCACTACGTATTACATGAGTGGCAACAATGGATAAGATCGAAGTTAGGGGTGCTCGAACCCATAACCTAAAAAACGTCAGCCTGACGATTCCTCGCGATAAACTCACCGTGATTACCGGCCTTTCTGGTTCAGGTAAGTCATCGCTAGCATTCGATACCCTTTACGCAGAAGGGCAAAGGCGCTATGTGGAGTCATTATCGGCTTACGCGAGACAGTTCTTATCTTTAATGGAAAAGCCTGACGTCGACCATATTGAAGGGCTATCGCCCGCGATTTCCATTGAGCAAAAATCCACCTCTCATAACCCACGCTCAACCGTCGGTACTATTACTGAAGTCTACGATTATCTGCGTCTTCTATACGCACGTGTCGGCGAGCCCCGTTGTCCCGAGCATAAAACGCCATTGGCTGCACAAACCGTTAGCCAAATGGTCGATAAAGTACTTGAGCTGCCAGAAGGCTCTAAAATGATGTTGCTTGCGCCTATCGTGAAAGAACGAAAAGGGGAGCACGTTAAAACGCTAGAGAACCTCGCTGCCCAAGGTTTTATTCGCGCAAGGATCGATGGCGAGACCTGCGATCTTTCCGATCCACCAACGCTTGAATTGCATAAAAAACACACCATTGAAGTCGTCGTCGACCGCTTTAAAGTACGTGATAACCTGCAACAAAGACTGGCAGAATCCTTTGAAACGGCATTAGAACTCTCTGGTGGCATTGTCGCGGTGGGTTGGATGGATGACTCCGAAAAAGAAGACATCATATTTTCGGCTAACTTTGCCTGCCCGTACTGTGGTTACAGCCTGCAAGAGCTTGAACCAAGACTGTTCTCTTTCAATAACCCTGCTGGCGCGTGCCACACGTGTGATGGACTTGGCGTACAACAGTACTTTGACCCTGCTCGCGTGATTCAAGACGAAACCATCAGTATTGCTGAAGGGGCAATACGAGGCTGGGATCAAAAGAATTACTATTATTTCCAAATGCTATCGTCGCTGGCCAAGCATTACGATTTTGACCTTTTCGTACCCTTTAAATCCTTACCTAAGAAAATTAAAGATGTGGTATTAAAAGGCTCTGGCCGAACAGAAATTGAATTTAATTATGTCAACGACCGTGGCGATATCCGAGTTAAGCGTCATCCGTTTGAAGGGATCCTTAATACCCTTGAGCGTCGCTACCGTGACACTGAATCAAACTCGGTTCGCGAGGATCTGACCAAGTATATTTCCACTAAATCCTGCTCATCTTGTGGCGGCACTCGCTTAAAAGAAGAAGCTCGAAATGTCTTTATCCAAGACACGACGTTGCCCGAAATTGTCGAAATGAGCATCAGCGATTCAATGGCGTTTTTCCGCTCATTAAGCTTAGAAGGTCAACGTGCTCAAATCGCCGATAAAGTGATGAAAGAGATTAATGACCGACTTCAGTTCTTAATTAATGTCGGCCTCAATTACTTGAACTTATCACGCAGTGCCGAGACATTATCCGGTGGCGAAGCGCAGCGAATTCGACTCGCCAGCCAAATCGGCGCAGGACTGGTTGGTGTGATGTACGTACTGGATGAACCGTCTATCGGTCTTCACCAACGAGACAATGAGCGCTTACTCGATACTTTGATCCACTTACGAGATTTAGGCAACACCGTACTAGTCGTTGAGCACGATGAAGATGCCATTCGTACCGCTGACCATGTCATCGATATTGGCCCTGGTGCTGGCGTACACGGTGGGTCAATTGTGGCGGAAGGAACGATTGATGACATTCTGGCATCCGAGGCATCGTTAACAGGGCAATATCTAAGTGGTAAGCGTGAAATATCAATACCAAAGCAACGCACACCTGTTGACCCTAAAAAACTCGTCACCTTATCCGGTGCGACGGGCAACAACCTGAAGAATGTGGATTTAACGATCCCTGTCGGCTTATTCACCTGTATTACTGGTGTATCAGGTTCGGGGAAGTCCACCCTTATCAATGACACCTTCTTTAAGATTGCTCATACGCAACTTAACGGCGCGACGACCGCAGAGCCGTCGCCTTACAAGAAGATCGAAGGCTTGGAGCACTTTGATAAAGTTATCGATATCGACCAAAGCCCAATAGGCCGAACGCCACGCTCTAACCCGGCGACGTATACTGGCATATTTACGCCAATTCGTGAGCTTTTCGCGGGAACTCAAGAATCTCGCTCTCGTGGCTATAAGCCAGGTCGCTTTAGTTTTAACGTCCGAGGCGGCCGTTGTGAAGCGTGCCAAGGGGATGGGGTCATTAAAGTTGAAATGCACTTCCTACCCGATGTTTATGTCCCTTGTGATGTTTGTAAAGGTAAGCGTTATAACCGTGAAACACTCGAGATCCGCTACAAAGGCAAGACGATAGACGAAGTATTACAAATGACCGTCGAAGATGCTCGCGCTTACTTTGATCCTGTGCCTGTTATCGCACGTAAGTTGCAAACACTGATGGATGTTGGGTTGTCTTACATTCGCCTAGGCCAAGCGGCGACAACGCTCTCAGGCGGTGAAGCGCAACGCGTCAAACTGGCTCGTGAGCTTTCTAAACGCGATACGGGCAAAACACTCTATATCTTGGATGAGCCAACCACCGGTTTGCACTTCCATGATATTGAGTTGCTGCTTTCTGTCCTTCACCGCTTACGCGATCATGGCAACAGCGTGGTGGTGATTGAACATAACTTGGATGTCGTTAAAACGGCTGACTGGGTGATTGATTTAGGGCCTGAAGGCGGTCAAGGCGGTGGCGAAATTATTGCTGAGGGCACACCAGAAGAAGTGGCAAAAGTCGACGGATCACACACAGCTAGATTTTTAAAACCCATGCTGAGCACTAAAGCTAAGTAATACATATGCGCCTTGCTGGTAGCCTTCATACTTGCGAGGCGATTTATACTTCTAAGAAGTCCCATGGCTTCTTAGGGTAAAGTTACGGGCTTAAAACTAGGTTAGTTATTAAAAACTATGCTAAAAAGGTAAATTGATCTCTATTACCTTGAGTGCCTACCCTGTGAGGCACTCATTTTCCCTTAGATATAGTGAAACAACATCAACGATGGCAACCACATTAATTAATGGCACGGAGTTAGGCGTAAGCCTCACTCGTCCACCGTTAAACCGAAAGTTCCTTACTGTGATGGCACTGCTCTATCTCATCGCCATGCATTTTTTCTGGCCGAACCCCGGTGGTGTCGGTCTTGCGCTGTCGTTTAACAATACGGCTTGGGTAGCATTTAGTCTGGCGTTTGCCATTGGTTTATACCAAATGGGCAGCAACCAGTACTTACGATTTAGCAAACTTACCATTGGCTTGCTGGTATCGTGCGTGTTTTTAACCCTACCGCTGATTTATAGCCAGCCGGATTTTACCAATGTGCTACCACGCTTCATTACGTTGTGGGGCGGCTTTTTATTTTTTGTATTACTTCAACAATTCCAATTCACTAATAAACAGAAGCAGCGCCTCCTTTGGTTAGTGGTTCTCGCCTGTTTGATTGAAGCGCTAATTGGTTACGTCCAGCTTTTTTACTTACCAAGTGACAATATTTTCGGTTACGACACCAAGCTAAACCGCCCTTATGGCATCTTTCAGCAACCCAATGTCATGGCCAGCTTCCTTGCCACTGGCTTAGTCATATCGGGGTATTTATTGGCCCGTCAAAAGCACAAGTACCATCGCCGTATTAGTGACGTTTCATTATTGTACGTCACACCGATTATCCTGATTCCATTACTCATTTCGTTAGCGTCCAGAACAGGCTGGTTAGGCGCCAGTATTGGCGTACTTTTTTTGGTCCCTTATCTGTATCGCCATTCAACTCGTAAGCGCTTCCGAGGTTGGACTCTCGCAAACTTAACCGGTGTCGCACTGGGTATGGTGTTACTGTTTTCTGGTCATGGCAATCAAACACTTGTGGAAGACAAAGCTCAACTGCACGACATTCGTCCTACGCTATTTAGTCAATCCATTGATATGTTGATTGAAAAGCCGTTTACGGGGTATGGACTGGGTAAGTTTGAATCACAATACATGTTGTATACCGCGCGCCAACATCAACTTAATGACCGATTTGAACCCGGTCTCCCTGCGCTCGATCACCCACATAATGAGCTGCTTTACTGGGGAGTTGAGGGGGGCGTCGTCACGATTCTGGGTATTTTATTGGCGGCGGGGTTTGTCTTGAGCCGCATCTATACCTCTAAGCCGGGTACCCGACTGGCGATCTTCGCCCTCTTTATTCCTCTGGTGCTGCACACTCAGCTTGAATACCCTTTCTATCACTCTTTGATTCACTGGATAACGTTTATCGTTCTTATCTACTGGGTGGATCAACGAGGTTCACAACTCAAACAAACGTCATTCTCTCGCATCACAAAAACCTCGCTGCGTGTTATGTCGCTTGTTATTCCAATTGTAACAACGCTTTATATGGGCGCAGCTCTGCATACGAATTATGTGCTGACCAAGTTTGAACAAACCACACCAGCTGACCCTGACATTCTTCAGCAAGTGAGTAACCCTGTCGTGTGGAAAGACCGATACGATTGGGACGTGTACAGCACCTACTTAAAAATAGGCTTAAGTACCCAGCAACCGCAACACATTCAGCCGTATATTGATTGGTCTGTCGATATCATAAAACGTAAGCCACGACCGGCGTTTTATCAAAATTTGATTTTAGCGTATGACGCCATTGGGGATAGCAGTCGAGCCTTACAGGTGCTGACTGAAGCTGAGTATTTATTTCCAAATGAGACCTTTACGACCGAGTATTCGCTAGGAAACAGCCTTGCGGTCTCTTCTGGTGCATTAGAGGCCTCAAGCGCTCAATAACATACATCGTTAGTTGCCACATCGCTGGTGCTTAATCGAGTCATCGCTTATTGCTAGCGACTCTACTGACAAAAGGCCGCGCGCTCACAGCGGCCTTTCCTTGAAGGGGGGGCTAAACAATAAGCGTCTAACCGATAGACTTTTCGTTGATATCGCCCAATTAATATGGCCTTAACTGGACGAGTCCCTAACCTCCCCACTCATACAACGCAGGAATATCAATCAGTTCATTATCGAAACGAATCGTCACTAACTGCGGCGTAATCTCAACAATCTGGATATTATTAAGCCGATCGCCTTCTCTTAACTCCTGACCATTAATCTTAATCCAACGACGCTGAGAATCTGAAGAATACATATGGGTTTGCAAATTCAATGGCGGTAATCGGCCTTGATATTTACTGATATTCTCCTCTAGCGAGATATGACTCGATGATGCTGTACTCTGTTGATCAATTTTATTCATCGCTGACGCCACTTTACGAGCGATATCAGGGTCAAGTCCGCTCAAATCTAAGTTGTCCAACGTAAACGGTTCATCTGATGAAGGCTGCTCTAATAATGGGGCGTCAGCAGTATTTTTCTCTACCGTCTGCACCTCGGTTACGTAAGCTTCTGAAGGTTTTTGGCTGTAGTGAATAGGCGCAACCTTTTTTTCTGGTGGCTCTTTCAACACCCCAAAATCAGGGTATTCCAATGCGACATAGTCCGCAGAGAGCTGTGCTTCACTGTGCGATTGGGACACTTGTTCAATAGTAGGCAATTTTACTGCGCCGCGACTTTCAGAAGCCATCGCAGTCGGCATGCCCATTGCTACCATCAAAGACACTGAAACGGCAGCCCTCGTGAAATTCATAGACATACTAGCTTTCCTCCCCGACAAGCTTCCCGCTTAAAGAAGGCGCATCGACCTGCGTTAATAGTTCCAGTTTCTGTAAGGTATTACGTCCGGCGATCCCATCAACGTCCATCTTCTGCCAACGTTGAAACACTTCCACTTTACGCTGTAATTGCTGGTCAAACACATCACTCCCCGAAGGGCGACTGCCGAGCACCTGAGAAAGCTTTTCATCCAATAGTCGCACCGCTTCCCCTTGCTGATTTAACCGTAGCGTGCTGGTTAGCGCGCGTTGCCAAATAAAGTAGAACTCCCCGGTCCATAAACTCTCAAGGGTGGCGATAGGGATTTGAAAACGCTCGGCTCCATTAAGTAGCTCTGCATGGGTCTGGGAAAGCTTATACAACACAACAAAACTCTCCTTGCCATCAAAATACATTGGCATCACTACCGGTAGGTTCGTCGACGCGACCTGCTGCAATGTCCCTAAGCGCTTTTGACAAATAAACAAACTGTTACTTTCGCTCTCGCACATACCGTCAAGCACGCTCGCTTGATAGCCCCACACGTTATAAAGCTCTTGTATCGCGGCGACCTTATCCTGCCTCAAAAACACCGACTGAAGCAGCGCTTCTGAATACGGTTGTGGCTCTGCAACAGGGGCTGATGCTATCTGCTCTTGCACCGCAGAACTCTCTAGCTGTGCGTGACGATTATCATTTTCAAGGCTTGTGGATGATTGACTCGCCTGCAGCGCCGTCATCACATCCGCTCCTTTAAAGTACATCAACGATGCAAGCGCAACGCCGATCGTCGCTAAGGCGACGTAACTGGCGATAGGCCGCCATCGGAATGCGATCTTTTGTGAGGAATGATCACTGGCAGCATTTGCAAAACCTGGCGCTTGAAAAGACAAAATATCTTCACTGGCTTTTTGTGCCAACGATTTTGAAACCTCCTTTTGACCTGAATGATAAGCGTACTGCAATGACTTATCACCAATGAGGTTAATCAGTCTTGGGATCCCCTGACTGGCACGGTTAATCACCGATGCTGCGCCTTTTGAAAATAGACTCGCTTCTCCACCAGCCATCGACAAACGAAACTCAATATATTGACGAGTTTCCCCTTCTGTCAGCGGCAGCAGGTGATAGCGCCCGGTAATGCGCTGAGCGAGTTGACGTAATTGCGTGGTACGCAGCTTATCTTGCAGCTCTGGCTGCCCGATAAGTAGTACCTTTAGCAATTTACGGTCATCCGTCTCTAAATTAGTTAAAAGCCTTAACTGCTCAAGAACGTCTGCAGATAAGTGCTGAGCTTCATCAATGACGACTAAGGTGTTGATCCCTTGCTCTTCGTTTTGTTGCAGGTAACGATAAATAGCCTGACTCAGCTGCTTTAAAGAAGCACTCTCTGGATAAACAATCGCAAACTCATCACAGATCGCTTCTAGTAAATCTTGGCTCGAAAAAGTGGGATTGAGGATAAGACCTGACGCCGTTTTGTCGTCAAGCGCTGCCAGCATGGCTTTAGCAACGGTGGTTTTTCCAGTTCCAACTTCCCCCGTCAACATAGCAAACCCTCCACCTTGGCCTAATCCGGCCTGGAGGTGCTGCATGGCTTCACGGTGTCGTTGACTGAGAAACAGATAACGAGAGCTAGGCACTATCGAAAACGGTACCTCATGAAAACCAAAAAAATCCTTATACATTCTCTCGTCCTTACATTATGACAAAAAGCAAAGTACCATTGAGCTCAATGAATGCCAACGGCAAAGTATGAAAAAGGGGAGCCAATTTGCAAGTCTATCTTGTCGGTGGTGCAGTGCGCGATCAATTACTCAAGCTTGATGTCTATGATAAAGATTGGGTTGTGGTCGGCGCCACACCAGAACAAATGCTTAATGCGGGTTTTCAAGCCGTTGGTAAAGACTTTCCTGTCTTCCTACACCCAAAGAACAAACAAGAGCATGCGCTTGCTCGTACAGAGCGAAAATCCGGGCATGGCTACACGGGTTTTGAGTGCTTTTCTTCCCCCGATGTGACATTAGAAGAAGATCTGCAACGCCGTGATCTCACTATTAATGCCATGGCACAAAACCAACAGGACGATATCATCGATCCTTATCAAGGGCGCCTAGACCTTGAACTGCGTGTATTGCGCCATGTTTCCCCTGCGTTTGTCGACGATCCGTTACGAGTACTACGCGTCGCTCGCTTTGCGGCGAAGTTAGCACACTTAGGTTTTACCGTCGCGCCAGAAACCTTGTCTTTGATGCAGCGCATTGTCGATGATGGTGAACTCGCACACCTAACGCCAGAGCGGGTTTGGCAAGAGTGGCACAAGTCACTATCCGCGCCGCACCCAGAGGTTTTTCTTGATATCCTGCGACAGTGTGGCGCACTCAAGGTTGTATTACCTGAGATTGATGCTCTATTTGGCGTCCCACAACCAGAAAAATGGCATCCGGAAATAGATACTGGCATCCACACGTTATTAGTGGCTCAACAAGCGAGTAAATTGAGTACGGAGACGACCATTCGTTTTGCAGCTCAAGTTCACGATTTAGGCAAGGGCGTCACACCTCGCGACGAATGGCCAAGCCATAAACTGCACTGCCACACTGGACAAAAGCTGATTAAACAGCTGTGCCAACGCGTTCGAGTGCCAAATGAATACCGAGACCTTGCTCTCGCCGTGTGTGCTCAGCACTCTAATATCCACCGTGCGCATGAGCTTAAACCCGCGACTTTTGTGAAAATATTTTCGCAACTGGATGTATGGCGAAAACCGGCAAAACTTGCGCAAGTTTTATTGTGTTGTGAAGCTGACCATAGAGGGAGAAAAGGTCTTGAAAACCAGCCTTACCGACAAGCAGAAAGAGTAAAGCAAGCCTATCACGCCGCCATTAACGTGAATGTACAAACCATCATTGCTGATGGCTTTAAAGGCCAAGCAATTAGAGAAGAGCTAGAGAAGCGCAAAACAAGCGCCATTGCTGAAGCGCTAAGAAGCTAAGAAGCTAAGAAGCTAAGAATAAACATCATCTATACCGACCAAATCGTCGATCTTGAGTCGCCATGAACGCTGGCAACCTAATGACTAGGTGCCAGCAATATCATGCCTGATTAACTCATCAGCAAAAATGCAAACAGTCCCACACCTAACAGTAATCGATAGATGACAAACGGCATCATTCCCATGCGAGAAATGAGCTTCAAGAAATAGTGAATGCAGATATAAGCACTGATAAACGAGACCACGATGCCCGTTAACAAGTAGCCCGCATGTATCGGTTCAGAGCCTGTCACCAATTTCAAACCTAAGTAAGCGCCCGCTAAGGTAATAATAGGGATCGACATTAAAAACGAGAATCGAGCCGCCGCTTCGCGAGTAAAACCTAAATATAAAGCCGCTGTAATTGTCGCTCCTGAGCGTGACGTACCCGGAATGATCGCCATCGCTTGAGCAAGACCAATAAACAAGGCTTTTTTCCAGCCCGCTTGGTACTCATCCGCATTTTGTTTGGCATGCTTGTCTACCCACCATAATAACAAACCAAAGATAATCGTAGTGGTGGCAATCACGTAGGCACTACGTAGATACAATTCGATGAGATCTTTCATCAGTAAGCCAAAGATACAAGCTGGGATCGTCGCTAAGACAATCATCCATGCCAGTTTTGATTCCTTACTGCGCTCGCCCTTAAAGATCGAAGCAAACAAGGCCCGAAATAGGGTAACCACTTCTTTTCTAAAATAGATAACCACGGCGGCTAACGTACCCACATGCACCGCAACATCAAAAGCGAGCCCTTGGTCTTCCCAGCCAAGAATGGCGGAAGGTAAGATCAAATGCGCAGAACTGGAGATAGGTAAGAATTCCGTTAACCCTTGAATAAGGGCCAAAATAAAGGCTTCAAAATAACTCATTACTATTTACTACCAACTAAAATTGAAAATCGATTTTTCTAAGTGCTACCGGATCTGACATTGTCTCTAAGATCTGACCGACAGTGCGACCATCATTCGGGATCACCAAGTTCGGATCTAGATCATACAGAGGCTGTGTGACAAATGAATATTTAAAAATATCTTCACGCGGTACAAATGGTTTCTTTTGTGAGATTTCATTTCCAAACAACAAGATATCAAGATCAATAGTGCGATCTTGAAACTTGGCGGCATCCACATCACGTCCCCACTTCACCTCGATCTCTCTTAGTGCAGCGCTGAGTTCCGTCAACGTTAATGTGGTATCCAGACGAACCACCATATTGAAAAAATCGTTGCCAGAGAAACCAAAAGATTCACAAGCGTATACTGGCGAGTAGTGCAGGTTCTTGGTGATCAGCGATAATTCATGGCACGCGGCGCGAATGTGTTTCTCACGTTGCACATTCGAACCAATACCAATAAAGGCGGTGATCATGCCTCGCCTCGTTCAATCACCACGCCTACGCCTTTGGCCTGTGCGACCGCCCCAGGCTTAGTTAAACGAATCTTAACCCAAGGCACAGAGAATTGCGTTTGAATAAGAGTAGCCACTTCTTCAGCCACACGCTCAACCAACAGAAAACGCCCCGTTTCAATATGCTCAAGGACTGCAGTGCAGACTTGCGAGTAATCAAGCGCATCTTCAACATTGTCACTTTTCCCGGCTGGCGCATTATCGTGTGCCATTTCAATATCTAGAACCAACTTCTGTTTGATTTCTTGCTCCCAGTCATACACTCCGATAGTGGTAATGACTTCAAGTTGCTCGATAAATACTTTGTCCAATGCCATGATTTGTCCTTTATTAGAGGTCGGATACCCATTTGCTGGGAAAAAACGTACTATTGCCGATATGATATCAGTCCCCATTGATAATTTCTTGAGAAAAGGTATGCAATGACACCGTTAGCGCTCGCTATGATCATCATCGCTTATTTGCTCGGCTCAGTGTCGAGTGCAGTGCTGATCTGCCGTCTACTACGCCTACCTGACCCTAGAACTGTCGGCTCGCAAAACCCTGGTGCAACCAATGTACTAAGGTTGGGAGGCAAAGGTGCCGCCGTGGCGGTGTTACTCTGCGATATGCTCAAAGGCACGATCCCTGTCTGGAGTGGTTACTACTTTAATATCGACCCTGTCATTCTAGGCGTCATTGCGATTGCCGCTTGCTTGGGGCATATGTACCCATTATTTTTCCACTTCAAGGGGGGGAAAGGCGTGGCGACGGCATTGGGGGCGATTGCGCCTATTGGCTGGGATTTAACCGGGCTTATTACAGGTACTTGGCTATTGGTCGCGTTGATCTTTCGCTATTCCTCGCTCGCCGCCATTACAACGGTCATGCTTGCCCCGGTTTATACCTGGATGGTCAGACCCGTCTTTACTTTTCCAGTAGCAATGCTGAGTTGCTTAATCATTTTGCGCCACCATCAAAATATTCGACGCCTGTTTGATGGAACCGAGCCAAAAGTAGGACAAAAAAAGGCACCGTAAACGGTGCCTCGTCATGCCTATCTTACTGAATTAGGCGTGCTGAGCTAAAAACTCAACAAGTTTGTTGGTCACCAATTCTGGTTGCTCTAGGTTACTAATATGTCCTGCGGCTGGGATCACCATGAGTTCACTGCCTGAAACCAAATCCTGCATCAAATAAGACTCGAGTACCGGCCTTGGCTTATCTTCTGCTCCTACCGCGATAAGGGTAGGCAGAGCAAACTTTTCAATTTCATCACATAGATCGCGTCGCCCAAAGACCATCCGCCCGATACGAGCGATCTCAACAGCCTGCTCGCCTTGCACCTTCGACAATTGAGTCGCGAACTCATCAACCAATTTAGGTGTTGTATTTTTAGCATCTTGCGCAAAAAACATGGGTACAACCGCTTCTAATATTGGCTTTGGCACCGCTCTAACTTGCGTAATGGTGTCGAGCATCGCAAAGTATTTGGTATGCATAACTTCAGGTTCTAACCCAACAAACGTATCCATCATGACCAAACTTTTTACACGAGATGGTGCAAGAGCTGTCAGCTCTGCGCCCCACATACCGCCGACAGACAAACCGACAATAGAGAAGGATTCTACCTCTAACTCATCCATTAGAGCCAAAATATGTTCGGCATAGTTTGTTAGATTACGCATAGAGGCGGGCGCTGACTCTGATTCTCCATGAGACCATAAATCAGGCACAATACAGCGATAATGTTGACTCAGCACTTCAATTTGAGGGGCCCACATTTTGCTATCCCATAAATAACTATGCCCGAAAATGACAACAGGTCCGGAGCCTATATCTTGATAAGCCATCGTATGGCCATCAATAGAAAACTGCTTCATGTTTCTTTATTCCCTATGTTTTTCGCTAATGTCGTTTTCACTAATGTAACACGTTTGCTTCGTCACAGACCTTAGGCTTTTTGTTTAAAACTGTCATAAAAAAGGCCACTTACGTGACCTTATTTCTTAACGTCGCACAATGGTTATCAGCCACCTTATACTTCGCTCGATTAGTGACTGCTCACTTGATCGGCGTTAGCTGATCAATGGGCCAGCGCGGTGTGGCTTCAACCGCCATATCAGCAACATCGCCATTTTTTAGACGTTGCATCCCCGCATAAGCAATCATCGCACCATTATCGGTACAAAACTCAGTACGTGGGTAATAAACTTCACCACCGACTTTTTTTGCTAGCGCTTCAAGCTCTTGGCGCAAAAAGGTATTCGCACTCACGCCACCTGCAATCACGATACGCTTCATGCCTGTTTGCTTTAGTGCACGCTTACATTTTATCGCCAATGTATCGCACACGGCTTCCTGAAACGCGTAGGCAATATCAGCGCGAGTCTGCTCATCATCATCGTTCGCCCTAATCGTATTCGCCGCAAACGTTTTAAGACCGGAAAAGCTCATATCCAAACCCGGCCTGTCTGTCATCGGTCGTGGGAACTTAAAGCGCCCTTTTGTCCCTTTGTCCGCAAGCTTAGACAATAAAGGTCCGCCCGGGTAATCCAACCCCATCAGCTTCGCGGTTTTATCAAAGGCTTCCCCGGCGGCATCATCAATCGACTCACCCAAGATCTTGTAGTCACCAATACCATTGACTTCAACGATCATGGTATGACCGCCAGAGACTAACAAAGCAATAAAAGGGAATGGCGGTGGGTTATCTTCTAGCATCGGTGCCAATAAGTGCCCTTCCATATGATGCACTGGCACCGCAGGAACCCCCCAAGCGTAAGCCATACTACGGCCAATTGTCGTGCCAACCAACAACGCGCCGACCAACCCTGGACCGGAAGTATAAGCAACACCATCAAGATCCTTTGGCGTTAAATTGGCTTCGGCTAATGCCGCTTTGATCAACGGGATCGTTTTTTTAACGTGATCACGAGACGCCAATTCAGGTACGACACCTCCGTAATCAGCGTGCAATTTCACTTGGCTATAAAGTTGGTGTGAGAGTAAACCTTTTTCATCATCATAGATGGCAATACCAGTTTCATCACAAGAGGTTTCAATACCTAGAATGCGCATAATGTTCTCGACTTATTTCGAAATTGGCGCAATATTACCTCGTCATCGCGTCTCAAACAAATTTTGTACAAGACATAGGCGGAAAAGTGCTTTACAAAGCCTATCTGATCGGATTAAAATTCCGCACCATTTTTGATTTAGCTGGTTTACCGCTTAGAACTAAGGGAATCCTTAGCCCTAACAACAAAAGCACCAGCATTAATGAACAGTTAAACCCTGAGGTGAAAGGCATATGCCAGTAGTTAAAGTACGTGAAAACGAACCGTTCGACGTTGCACTACGTCGTTTCAAGCGCTCTTGCGAAAAAGCAGGTATCCTTTCTGAAGTGCGTCGTCGTGAGCACTATGAAAAACCTACTACAGTACGCAAACGCGCTAAAGCAGCTGCTCAAAAGCGTCACGCTAAGAAGCTAGCTCGCGAAAACGCACGTCGCGTTCGCCTGTACTAATAACTAGGTCCCAGTAGGAATTTAGTTATGGCTCTTATTGAACAACTCAAAGAAGAGCAAAAAATTGCGATGAAAGCCAAGGACAAAGCTCGCCTTGGCACTATTCGTTTAGCCTTGTCAGCTATTAAGCAACGTGAAGTCGACGAACGGATTACTCTGAACGACGACGACATCCTTGCTATCCTGACAAAAATGGTTAAACAACGTCGCGATTCTGTCTCTCAGTTTGAAGCTGCGAATCGTCAAGATCTAGCGGATGCAGAGAAAGCCGAAATTACCGTTCTTGAGGACTTTATGCCTCAACCACTGACGGAAGATGAAGTAACAGCACTTATTGTTAGCGCTATTGCCGAATCAGATGCAGCTGGCATGCAAGACATGGGCAAAGTAATGGGCGTGCTGAAGCCGCAAATTCAAGGCCGAGCAGACATGGGGAAAGTAAGTGGTTTAGTTCGCGCTAAACTGGCTTAGTCACCCAACCAAATTGCAGCAAGCCGTGCTATCCTCTGGAGTGCACGGCTTGTTTGTATCTCAACCCTAATAAAAGGGTGATATCTTTCTTGTAAACGTTTCTTGTAAAAGGTTTTATGTCCGGAATTATTCCTCGCCACTTTATTGACGATCTATTAGCTCGACTGGATATTGTCGATATTGTTGACGCGCGTGTAAAACTGAAAAAACAAGGCAAGAACTACGGCGCATGCTGTCCCTTCCATAACGAAAAAACCCCCTCTTTTAGCGTGAGCCAAGAGAAGCAGTTCTACCACTGCTTTGGCTGTGGCGTACATGGTAATGCCATTGATTTCCTTATGGAATATGACCGTCTTGAGTTTGTTGAAGCCATTGAAGATCTTGCTTCATCTATCGGGCTGGAAGTACCAAGAGAACAAAGAAACGGCAACAGCGCTTTCACCAAAGGGCCCACTGCAAACAGTGAACAAAAACGATCCTTATATGATCTTATGACCGCCATTGGGCAGTACTACAAAGATCAATTAAAAGTCTCGGCAAATAAAATTGCCATCGACTATTTAAAAGGACGTGGGCTTTCTGGTGAAATCGTTCAAAAGTTTGGTATTGGTTATGTTCCCGATGAGTGGGATAACGTACGTAAAAACTTTGGCCAACAAAAAGCCACTCAAGACATGCTTGTCTCGGGTGGTATGTTAATAGAGAACGACAAAGGCAACCGCTACGATCGCTTCCGTGGTCGTATTATGTTTCCTATCAGGGACAAACGTGGACGTGTTATCGGCTTTGGGGGACGTGTTCTCGGCAACGATACACCGAAATACCTCAACTCCCCTGAAACACCCATTTTCCATAAAGGCAAAGAACTTTACGGCCTTTACGAAGTGCTGCAAGCGTATCGAGAGCCACCTCAGATCCTCGTCGTTGAAGGCTATATGGACGTGGTCGCCCTTGCGCAATACGATGTAGATTACTCTGTCGCCTCACTTGGCACCTCCACTACTGGTGATCACCTGCAAGTTTTATTTCGCCAAACCAATACCGTTGTGTGTTGTTACGATGGTGACCGGGCAGGCCGTGATGCCGCTTGGCGTGCCCTTGAAAATGCTTTACCTCATCTAAAATCAGGCAATACATTAAAATTCCTGTTCTTGCCCGATGGTGAAGATCCGGATAGCTACGTTCGTAAATACGGTAAAGCGGCGCTTGAAGAACAAATTGCGAATGCGACGCCCCTGTCCTCTTACTTATTCGATAACCTCATTGAATTAAATAAACTCAATCTAGGATCCAATGAAGGTAAGTCTGCATTAAGAGCGCTCTCGAGTGAACTAATTAATAAGATCCCAGACGTCTACTTCCAAGAGCTATTGGAAAAACGTTTAGATGAGCGTACGGGCTTTGATAATCAATTAAGGCGAGCACGAAAAACGTCTGTAGAAACGCGACCACAACCGCAGAAAGCGATAAAACGCACCCCTATGCGTGATGTTATCGCTCTACTTTTGCAAAATCCGAGCTATGCTGAAATGGTACCGGATCTATCCACAGTGAGAGATTTATCACTTCCTGGATTAAATTTATTGGGTGAAGTGGTTGATAAATGTCAAACACACCCCCATATGACTACAGGTCAACTGCTTGAGCATTGGCGTAATACAAAAAATGAGGCGCTTCTGTCTCGTCTCGCGAGTTGGGATCTCCAGGTCGACGATGACAACCAAGAAGATGTATTTATTGACTCATTGGACAGAATACTCGCCCAATGCGTAGAACAACAAATCGAAAACCTGCAGGCTAAAGAAAGAAGCGTCGGCTTATCAGTCGATGAAAAACGGGAGCTGCTAGCCTTGATGCTAGATTTAAAAGCGTAACCCTATTTATTTAGTCAGCAACAAATAAATTTGTTACTATTAATGGTTTGCATTTCGCATACTAAACCCTTCACTAGATCTAAGTTGGATATCGTCTATGGAGCAAAATCCGCAGTCACAGCTAAAACTGCTTGTCATCAAGGGCAAGGAACAAGGCTATCTGACCTACGCAGAAGTAAATGACCACCTACCTGAAGAGATTGTCGATTCTGAGCAGGTAGAAGATATTATTCAGATGATTAATGACATGGGTATCAAGGTAGTAGAAACTGCCCCAGATGCCGATGACCTTGCTCTGAGTGATGAACAGTCTATCACCGATGAAGACGCAGCCGAAGCGGCTGCAGCTGCACTTTCAAGCGTAGAAAGTGAAATTGGCCGCACGACTGACCCAGTCCGTATGTACATGCGTGAAATGGGTACCGTTGAGCTATTGACTCGCGAAGGCGAAATCGATATTGCTAAGCGTATCGAAGACGGTATCAACCAAGTACAAGCCTCTGTTGCTGAGTACCCTGGTACGATTCCTTACATTCTTGAGCAGTTTGATAAAGTTCAAGCAGAAGAGCTACGTCTTACTGACGTAATCTCTGGCTTCGTTGATCCAGATGACGATGGCACCACCGCTCCTACGGCGACTCATATCGGTTCAGAACTAGCAGAATCTGATCTTGAAGATGAAGACAAAGAAGGTGAAGACGACTCTGATGAAGACGACGAAGAAGAAGATGTAGGTATTGACCCAGAGCTTGCTCTAGAGAAGTTCACAGCGCTGCGCAATACTTACCAAGACCTTCAGCTTGTCATCAATGAGCATGGTTACGATAGCCCGCAAGTGGCTAAGTCGCACGGCTTGGTACAAGAAGTCTTTAGAGAGTTCCGTCTAACGCCAAAACAGTTTGATCACCTAGTGAACGAACTGCGCACGTCAATGGATCGTGTACGTACTCAAGAACGTTTGATCATGCGTCAAGCGGTTGAATACGGCAAAATGCCTAAGAAATCTTTCATTACGCTATTCACAGGTAATGAATCGAACGAAGCATGGTTAGATGAAGTTCTCGCTTCTGATAAGCCATACGCAGAAAAGATCAGACGTTACGAAAATGACATTCGTCGTTCTATCCAAAAGCTGGATATCATCGAAGAAGAAACGTCACTTTCAGTACAAAACATCAAAGACATCAGCCGTCGCATGTCTATCGGTGAAGCGAAAGCTCGTCGTGCGAAAAAAGAGATGGTTGAAGCGAACTTACGTCTAGTAATTTCGATTGCTAAGAAGTACACCAACCGTGGTCTTCAATTCTTGGATCTTATCCAAGAAGGTAACATCGGTTTGATGAAAGCCGTTGATAAATTTGAATACCGTCGTGGTTACAAGTTCTCGACATACGCAACATGGTGGATTCGTCAAGCAATCACTCGTTCAATCGCCGACCAAGCGCGTACGATCCGTATTCCAGTTCACATGATCGAAACGATCAACAAACTGAATCGTATCTCTCGTCAAATGCTTCAAGAAATGGGCCGTGAGCCTCTTCCTGAAGAGTTGGCTGAACGCATGCAAATGCCTGAAGATAAAATCCGCAAGGTACTTAAAATTGCTAAAGAGCCAATCTCAATGGAGACGCCAATTGGTGACGACGAAGATTCGCATCTAGGCGACTTTATCGAGGATACCACACTAGAACTGCCTCTAGACTCTGCAACAATGACGAGCCTACGAGTCGCAACAAAAGACGTTCTAGCCGGTCTAACACCTCGTGAAGCAAAAGTACTGCGTATGCGTTTTGGTATCGATATGAACACTGACCACACGCTTGAAGAAGTGGGCAAACAGTTCGATGTAACGCGTGAGCGTATTCGTCAAATCGAAGCAAAAGCATTGCGTAAACTGCGTCACCCTAGCCGCTCAGAAACTCTGCGTAGCTTCCTAGACGAGTAAGTCAGGTAAAAATCAAACAAAAGGTGAGCACTAGCTCACCTTTTTTGTTTCTATCGGTTTAAGTGATTAAAAAGCAAGCGCAATTAGCCCTAGTTACGTCTAGACAGCTCACCTGCCATCCCCTATAATCATTGCCCTATAAGGCCCCTTAGCTCAGTGGTTAGAGCAGTCGACTCATAATCGATTGGTCCGCAGTTCAAGTCTGCGAGGGGCCACCAAATTTAAAGGCTTGAGAAGCGATTCGTTTCTCAAGCCTTTTTCGTTTCTGCTGAATCAGATAATGAGTCTGACTGTATGTAAATTACCTTTGAGTAGTTGCGAACTAAGAAACTCAGGTAACCAGTTACCGCGACTATCAAAGAGCATGCAGCTCTATCTCTTAAGTCACATTCGGCCATCTATTCCCCCAATCTTCACAACAGTAGTACGCCCTTCATTTACGTTTTAATACTCTATTGAGTGCTACACGCGCATGAAGCTGGTCTTTAATGAACATGCCCTTGAGAGAAGTTGATCATCGCCACTCCAACCACCACAAACAAAATTCCCGCCCAGACCATAGGATCAAGATGCTGACGATAAACGACTGTTGAGATAAGGCTCACAGCAACAATCGCTAACCCGGCCCACAGCGAATGAACAATACCTACAGGCATCCCTTTCATCGCTTGGCTTAAAAATGCAAATGCCGCTAGATGACCGACAATAACCAGTGTCGCTGGCAGGGGGTTTGACAAACTAAAACCATCGGTAGCCTTTAAGGCCACATGTGACATAGCTTCCGCCAAAACAGCTAACGCTATAAATAACCAACTCATCAAACTATTCCTATTTATTTACAACACAGTGGGGTGAATCAAGCCGTCTTCAAGCGAGCAGCAATATTCAGTCGATGGTATTCAAGGTTCAAAAGCTTTGAGCCTTACATAAAAAAGCCCGAGATAAACGTTGAGATCTCGGGCTTTCAAATAATGAGCCTAAGAAAGGCTCATTGAAGTCAGTTTCGACGACTAT
>NZ_JAKRRY010000026.1 GCF_026191675.1 Vibrio qingdaonensis
CGCCAACGATTTTTCTGCCATCGCCATACCAACCGCGTTGGTGATGCCTTGACCTAGCGGGCCCGTTGTCGTCTCTACACCCGGTGCGTAACCATACTCTGGGTGACCAGGGGTTTTAGAGTGTAACTGACGGAAGTTTTTCAGATCATCGATTGATAACTCGTAACCGCTTAAGTGAAGCAGAGAATAAATCAACATAGAACCGTGGCCGTTTGACAAAATAAAACGATCACGATCAGCCCATTCAGGGTTTTGAGGGTTGTGATTTAGGTGAGAGCGCCAAAGTACTTCGGCGATATCAGCCATACCCATAGGGGCGCCTGGGTGACCAGAGTTGGCTTGTTGAACACCATCCATGCTAAGGGCACGGATTGCATTAGCTAATTCTTTACGAGACGACATGTCTGCTCCTGAGTGCATTAAGCGAATTTCAAGTTGATTCCTTGCTGAATAAAGTCAGCGGCAAGCATTGTCGCAAAGCCCCCCAACCTCTGCAAACGTTTTACCGCCATTTTGAGCATTTTTACTGGGTTTTTTTACCCCGTTCCACTGTGATACCTCCAAAATGCGCAAACGTTTGGCTATAACATAAAAGTAAAAATCGCTTGATTCTCAAACATCGATGACTAGAATAGACGTCTAGATGTAGATACACCTACAAAATATCATTGTATTTTTTATAGGCGAGCACAATATTGCTGGCCTTATTTAACTGTAATTGGAGCTCTCATGGCTAAGCACCTGTTCACTTCTGAATCTGTTTCAGAAGGACATCCTGATAAAATTGCTGACCAAATTTCTGATGCTGTACTTGACGCAATTCTAGAACAAGACCCGAAAGCGCGTGTTGCTTGTGAAACGTATGTAAAAACAGGCATGGTAATGGTTGGTGGTGAAGTCACGACCTCAGCGTGGGTAGACATCGAAGAAATCACTCGTGAAACGGTTCGCGAAATTGGCTACGTTCACTCTGATATGGGCTTTGATGCCGACTCTTGTGCAGTACTAAACACCATTGGTAAGCAATCTCCAGACATCAACCAAGGTGTTGATAAAGCCGATCCAAAAGAGCAAGGCGCGGGTGACCAAGGTATCATGTTTGGTTACGCGACTAACGAAACGCCAATCCTAATGCCAGCTCCGATTACTTACTCTCATTTACTTGTGAAAAAACAAGCTGAAGTTCGTAAGAGCGGCAAACTTGATTTCCTTCGTCCAGATGCGAAATCTCAAGTTACCTTCCAATACGACCAAGGTAAGATCGTTGGTATCGATGCGGTTGTACTTTCAACTCAGCACTGCGATTCCGTCACAACACCAGATCTTCGTGAAGCCGTAATGGAAGAGATCATCAAGCCAGTACTTCCGGCTGAGTGGATCAACAAAGACACTAACTTCTTCATCAACCCAACGGGTCGTTTCGTTATCGGCGGTCCTATGGGCGATTGTGGTCTAACGGGTCGTAAGATCATCGTTGATACCTACGGCGGCGCAGCTCGCCACGGTGGCGGTGCGTTCTCTGGTAAAGATCCATCAAAAGTTGACCGTAGTGCAGCATACGCGGCACGTTATGTAGCGAAAAACATCGTTGCTGCTGGCATGGCAGATCGTTGTGAAATTCAATTGTCGTACGCTATCGGTGTTGCTGATCCTACGTCGATCATGGTTGAAACATTTGGTACCGAGAAAGTCGCACACGACATCATCATTGAAGCAGTTCGTCAAAACTTCGACCTGCGTCCGTACGGCCTACAAGAAATGTTGAACCTGCTTCAACCTATCTACAAGCAGACGGCGGCTTATGGTCACTTTGGTCGTGAAGAATTCCCATGGGAAGCGACTGATAAAGCGGCAATCCTACGTGACTTTGCTGGTATTAAATAACGCTCTCTATCACGCATAGCGATAATTCAAACAAAAAGCCCTCAAAAAATATTTGAGGGCTTTTTTTTACTATTAGTAATCATTTCAATCACTTTGTTATAAAAGTGTTATAAAGCTGCGTTATGGCCCATCTTTTCTACCCTACAAAAATTGTGTTTTTTCCCGACTAGGTCAATAGTTAACGTTAAGAGTAACGATGCAGAATGAGAATTACGCTAACTCATCAACACGCATCCTTAACTCCATTTTGGGAACACGCTGCGCCAATACCGTGATCACATGATCATACGGCTCGTTCATGTCCCTTAAATCAGAGACGAAGGCCAGATTGTCAAATCAGGGAGGACATATGCCTCGAACCGCTCAGACAGAAGACTTCCAAAAAAAACACGAAGTCAAAGATCAGGATTACGCTAAAACCATACCTTGTAACCAAGTCAGCATTTCTGCACCCTTTCACTGGCTCGCACTGGGCCTGCATGACCTAATCAGAATGCCGGTTATCAGCGCATTTTATGGGCTGTGTTTTACCGCAGCAGCCGTCGCGATTGTTCAGCTAGTACAGTGGCAAGGTACCCATTTAGTCATCATGCCAAGCCTTGTGGTGTATATGCTCATTGGCCCTTTCCTTGCATTAGGGCTTTATGACGCCGCTTGGGAAAGAGAGAAAGGTCATAAGGCCAGCTTATTTCATTCCATGAAAGCCATTGGTCGCAACTCCACCTCACAGTGGGCGTTCGCCGTGTTGCTCGCGGTTGCCATGATATTTTGGATGAGAATAGCCGCGCTGTTACATGCGCTTTACCCATCCGTCCAAGGCGCGCCACTGACAGAATTCGCTCCATTTCTCATTACTGGCTCTGTGATTGGCTTTGTCATCGCTAGCATCATATTTAGCTTATCGGCTTTCTCTATCCCTCTCATGATGGAACGTCGAGTTGATGTAATGACGGCAGTTTTCACCAGTTTTAATGCGGTCAAATCGAATATCCCAGCCATGATTGTCTGGGCATTCATTATTTGCGGTGGAATACTGATTGGCTTTGCCACCTTTGGGTTAGGTATGATTATCACCATGCCGATATTAGGATATGGTACTTGGCACGCCTATCATGAAGTCATTAAGAAAAGACACCATACGTAGTCTTGCTTTACTAGCCCGCTAACCTACAATAACGCCCTTCCATAGGGCGTTATTAGGTTTAACCATGGCTTCATTGACGACTGACTTACACTATCGAGCGTCAAAGCGCTTGGCCGAGTGCATATCAATTGCCGAGCAACACTTCCAACAAACTTTGCCAATACCGACACTCAGCTTCAAATTAAGAGGTAAGGCGGCGGGTAAAGCTTATCTACAAACATGGGAAATTAGGCTGAACCCAGTTCTCTTTACAGAAAACTGCGATACCTTTATTGATGAGGTTATCCCGCATGAGGTCGCCCACCTGCTTGCCTTTAAGTTCTATGGTCGAGTCCCTGCTCACGGTGCTCATTGGCAGTCCATAATGCACCACGTATTTAATGTCTCACCGAAAACCACTCACGCCATGGATATCACATCGGTACAAGGCAAAACATTTGAATATCAATGCCAATGCTCGACCTACCCGTTAACGATTCGCCGACACAACAAAGTACAACGGCAGCAAGCACGCTACTTATGTCAAAAATGCCGCGCTGCTCTTCAATTTTCGGGTAAGCAGCTTAGCTAGTATCCACGATGTCATTAATGTCAAATAAGGTAGTAGTCATAGACTAAAGTGCGATCTAAACTAGGTTATCTAGCACTTTTATCAGACTTATAAATGACCATTCGCGTAACTTCGGCCCTTGTAGTAGGCCTACTTTTTCTGCCCTTAACCGTACAATCAGCACCACCGAGCAGCTTTAGCTCAGCCAAAAGGCAGGCGGTTAAAATCTACGCCGATCACCCTATTAGCTTTTACTGCGGTTGTGATATTCAGTGGCAAGGAAAAAAAGGCACGCCCGATCTCGACTCTTGCGGCTATCAAGTTCGCAAACAACAAAAACGGGCAAGCCGAATTGAATGGGAGCACGTTGTTCCTGCATGGCAATTTGGCCACCAGCGTCAATGCTGGCAGGAAGGAGGACGAAAAAACTGCACTAAAAATGACAAAACGTTCCGATTAATGGAAGCGGATCTTCATAACCTGACACCTGCTATTGGCGAAGTGAATGGCGATCGCTCCAATTACAATTTTAGTCAGTGGAATGGCGTTGATGGTGTGAGCTACGGTCGATGCGAAATGCAGGTCAATTTCAAGCAACGTAAAGTGATGCCACCCGATAGAGCAAAAGGCTCGATTGCTCGAACCTATCTTTATATGAGCCAAGAGTATGGCTTCACACTGTCAAAGCAACAAAAACAGCTTATGAATGCGTGGAATCGTTCTTATCCCGCAGATGCATGGGAGTGTGAGCGCGACAAACGTATTGCTTCACGACAAGGTAACAATAACCCTTTTGTGGTCGCAGCTTGTCGTGATCGCTCGTAGGGCTAGAACATTGACTATTTTAGCCAGCAAGCCCTTGTAATTTCTGGGGCTTGCATCCATGTTATACCTCAATACCTTTTTTGTTCGTTGGAAGTTACTATGCGCGTACCTCGTATTTATCACCCTGAAACCATTGTCAGCTTGGGTAGACTCGCACTGAGCGAGGATGCATCCAATCACATTGGCCGTGTATTACGAATGAAAGAAGGCCAAGACGTATTACTCTTTGATGGCAGTGGACATGAATTTCCAGCCACTATAGATGAAGTCACAAAAAAATCAGTCACTGTCGCCTTAACCGAGAAAGTCGCTCACAGTATTGAGTCTCCGCTCGATCTGCATTTAGGGCAAGTAGTCTCTCGCGGTGACAAGATGGAATTTACCATCCAAAAATCGGTTGAATTAGGCGTCAATACCATCACCCCGCTTATTTCAGAGCGTTGCGGTGTAAAACTGGACCCTAAACGCTTTGAAAAAAAGATGCAGCAATGGCAAAAGATCGCTATTAGTGCCTGTGAACAGTGCGGTCGCAATACCGTGCCGACAATACGCCCAATCATGTCATTGGAACAATGGTGTGCAGAACCCTCTGACGCGCTAAAGCTCAATTTGCACCCTAGAGCAAAATACTCGATTAACACACTGCCTGAGCCAATTAGCAAGGTCAGACTGTTGATTGGCCCTGAAGGCGGCTTGTCTCCTCAAGAGATCGAGATGACGGAACAATACCAATTTGAAGAAACCCTGCTTGGCCCCCGCGTACTGAGAACGGAAACCGCTGCCTTAACAGCGATAACCGCCCTCCAAGTCCGCTTTGGCGATTTAGGCTAACTGGAGAACACGCATGATTAAACTCGGAATCGTAATGGACCCAATCTCGTCCATTAACATCAAAAAAGACTCTAGCTTTGCCATGATGCTCGAAGCGCAGCGTCGTGGCTATGAAATCCATTATATGGAAATGCAAGACCTGCACCTTGACCAAGGCGTTGCGGTTGCCGATACAAAAGTAGTAACGCTTAAAGAAGATCCGGCAAGCTGGTATGAGTTCACCTCAGAGCAGACGATTGAACTCGCTGATCTCGACGCCGTTCTTATGCGTAAAGATCCTCCTTTTGATACTGAGTTTATCTATGCGACCTATATTCTTGAACGAGCAGAAGAGAAAGGCACATTAATCGTTAACAAGCCGCAAAGTTTGCGCGATTGTAATGAAAAGCTCTTTACAGCGTGGTTCCCAGAACTCACCCCAACCACTATCGTGACCCGTAAAGCGGAGAAAATTAAAGCTTTCCGTGATACTCATGGCGATGTGATCCTAAAACCATTAGACGGTATGGGTGGCGCTTCAATTTTCCGCGTCAAGCAAGATGATCCAAACGTGTCGGTAATTATTGAAACACTCACCAATCACGGGCAAAACTACGCAATGGCGCAAACTTTTGTTCCCGATATCAGTAACGGTGATAAACGTATTCTCGTGGTTGATGGTGAACCAATGCCTTATTGTCTCGCTCGCATCCCAGCAAAAGGGGAAACACGTGGCAACCTTGCGGCAGGCGGTACAGGTGAAGCTCGTCCACTAAGTGAGACAGATAAACAAATCGCCCTTGCTGTTGCTCCCACTTTGAAAGAGAAAGGGTTAATATTTGTAGGTCTTGATGTTATTGGCGATAAACTGACAGAAATCAATGTGACAAGCCCAACTTGTATTCGCGAGATTGAAGCGGCATTTGATGTTTCTATTACTGGTAAGCTGATGGATGCTATTGAGCGCCGATTAGGTCAATAACCGAGGTTTGTGCCCGTGGTTAACTTAGCATAAGCCAACAGTTATGACTGATAGTTAACACCACAGGTTCCAAACCATGTCACGTTAGGAGGCGAAAATGAACTTAGCTAATCATTTTCTTGTAGCAATGCCCGGAATGAAAGACCCTTACTTTCAACGTACGGTTATCTATGTGTGCGAGCACAATGATGATGGTGCGATGGGGATTATCATCAATACCCCTATTGATGTCACCGTGGCCAACATGCTGTTGCAAGTACAAAATGAGCTACCCATCGCCTCCCAAACGCAGCACAGCAAAAGCCTAGATGAACCGGTTTTAAATGGGGGACCTGTCTCGGAAGACCGAGGCTTTATCCTGCATAAACCCAAAGATAAATATCAATCCAGTATCCAAATTACCGAAAAGATCTCCGTGACCACATCTAAAGACATCCTCGCGGTACTCGGCACTGATGCTCAACCAGAAAACTATTTGGTCGCCTTAGGCTACGCCGGGTGGGACGCGGGTCAATTAGAAACGGAATTGGCGGATAATTCTTGGCTAACGATTGAAGCAGACACTAGCGTGATTTTTGACACTCCGGTCAAAGATCGCTGGCACAGCGCTGTTCAAATGCTCGGTATTGATATTGCACACCTCTCCACTCAAGTTGGGCACGCATAGTCATGACAACAAGAACCATACTCGCCTTTGATTTTGGTACCAAAAGTATCGGAAGTGCCATAGGGCAAGAAGTGACAGGGACCGCGAATCCTTTAAAAGCGTTCAAAGCTAAAGATGGTATTCCCAACTGGGATGACATTGAGAAAACAATTAAAGAATGGCAACCCGATTTGATCGTTGTTGGGCTACCGACCGATCTTCATGGTAAAGATCTCGAGAGTATCACCCCAAGAGCGAAAAAGTTTGCTAACCGACTACACGGGCGCTTTGGTCTGCCCGTCGAGCTTCAAGATGAGCGCCTATCAACGACAGAAGCGAGAGCTGATCTGTTTAGTATGGGCGGTTATAAAGCCCTATCGAAAGGCAATGTAGACTGCCAATCGGCAGTCGTGATTCTAGAAAGTTGGTTTGAAACCCAATGGGGCTAACATCAAGTTGCTAACCTATTCTCGCTCTCTGATTCACGATCAGCGATTCTCACTCGCTTGAGCGCGAAGCTAAAATACAAAAAAAGGATGGCTAGGCCATCCTTTTTTGCTTTCATCGACTCACTAGTCCACTTTAAGCTCTTGTAGCATCGAGTCAGGCAACGCCAATTCATCGTTTTTATTCACTTGAATACCCGCTGCAATGATCGTCGTAGCAATCGATTTAGCCTCTTCTAGAGAGTGCATCGCGGCCGTACCACATTGGTACTCATTCAACTCAGGGATCTTGTTTTGGCTTTCTACTTTTAGTACATCTTGCATTGAGTCTAACCATGCTTGCGCGACGTCTGACTCAGAAGGTGTACCAATCAAGCTCATGTAAAAACCAGTACGGCACCCCATTGGAGAAATATCGATAATTTCAACTTGCTCGCCATTTAAATGCGCACGCATAAAGCCCGCGTACAAATGCTCAAGTGTATGGATCCCAGTTTCAGACAAGATATCTTTATTAGGTACCGTAAAACGAAGATCAAACACAGTGATCGTATCACCCTTTGGCGTTTGCATTGTTTTGGCTACGCGCACAGCAGGGGCGTGCATTTTAGTGTGATCGACGGTAAAGCTATCCAATAAAGGCATCGTTGTTTCTCCGTTAAGGCTTCAAGACATGAAGCTTAGCATTCAATAGTGTATGGTCATTGTAAAAGCACAGCACACACGGTGCAAGCCGAGTATCTTCAGACTCGGCTTACGTGCAGATTGACTGAACTTACTAGTCCGCTTTCGTTTGCAGGTGAGCAAAGTAGTCCGCTAAAAACTCATCAAAGCCTTGCGTATCCGCCGCTTCAATGTCTTTCTGCGCCGCAAATGAGCGAATCACTTCTTCTTCCATCATCGCCTCGCTATAAGTGCGATAACGTTGTTCCGTGTTGCTATTTCGGTATTTTTTACCTAACTCACAACCTACTTTTCCTAAACCACCCAACTCTTTCGTCATCGACAAAAGTTGACCTGAAATCGTTTGCTGAGGATCATCATTCCATTGTTCTAACAAGTTGCACACCGCAACATAGTCATCACTGCCGTGCGCTTCATCCATAACAATAGCAATACTGCGAAGATCGTCAAAGACGCGCTTAACCCAAAGCTGGCTAGAGAGTTTTTCACCTTCACAACCAATTTTAAGCTCCAAGCCTTTTTTACGCCCTTCAAGAATGACTTTGTTCCAGTTCTGACGCCAGCATTCCAGCTCACAATCATCCATCGGCTCTGAATCTTTCAGCGCACACCACGTGATAAATAGATCGAGGAAACGAATCTGCTCTTTTGTAATACCAATAGGACTAAATGGATTCACATCCAACGAACGGACTTCAATGTATTCAACACCGGCTCTCGATAGCGCTTCAGACGGTTTTTCCCCGTTTTTCGCTACTCGCTTTGGTCGAATGGGTGCATAGAGCTCATTTTCAATTTGCAGAACGTAATCATTTAATTGACGGTATTCACCGTCAACTTTGACACCAATTTTGGCAAAGTCATCCGATGGGGTGTGAATCGCTTCATTCAACCCTTCTAAGTATTGATTAAGGCTGTTGAAACCGATTTTAAGCGAGCTTTGCGCATTATTGGTATAACCTAAATCGCTCAAACGCAATGACGTTGCTTCTGGGAGGTAAAGTGTTCCACCTATTTTTTCAAACGGCAGCGCACTCTCTTTTCCTTGCACGAACGAACTGCATAAGGCCGGTGAGGCTCCAAAGAAATAAGGGATGAGCCAACCAAAACGGTAGTAATTTCGGATTAAACCAAAATACCCTTCCGATTTAGAGGCTTGGCGAGAGGGCTCATCTTGTTCACCATAAAGCGCATCCCAAAAAGACTCTGGGAACGAAAAGTTAAAGTGCACACCTGAAATAACCTGCATTAAGCTGCCATAACGGTGCTTTAAACCTTGTCGGTACAAGGTTTTCATTCGTCCTGCATTTGAACTGCCGTACTGCGCAAGGGCAATATCATCTTCTTTGCCGACGTAGCAAGGCATCGAAAGCGGCCAAAGCTTTTCGTTGTCTAACTTCGCTTGAGTGAAGTGATGAATATCTGACAGTTGATTAACGAGAGTATCCACGTCGTGGGAGACTGGCGTAATAAACTCGAGTAATGATTCAGAAAAGTCCGTTGTAATATATTCATTCGTCAGCGCAGAACCTAGCGAGGTAGGGTGAGGCGTCATAGCCAATTGGCCATCTTCGGTATAACGTAACGTCTCTCTTTCTACACCGCGACCAAACTCTTTAAAGACAGTCTGATCTTTAGCAACCTGCTCCAGTCGCGTAGCAAAATTAGTCAAAATGCGATTCGCTTATATGTTGTTGTTCCAATTGAGGGCTAGGTGAAACATTATCAATGCCACTCCTATCCCCCCTATATGGTCACTCTATTGAGAGATTTCAAGCATTTCAATTGGAATATTCAGTTTCTCTAATTGTGGTTTTAATGCCTTGGCATCACCCACGACAATAATCTGATACTGACTCGGGTCAAACCATTTTTCCGCTAGGGCATCCAACTCCGATTTTTCAACGGTTTCAACAATCTCGTTACGCTGCTTGAGGTAATCTCTGTCTAAACTATAGGTCAAAATACTCGATAGTAAGCTGGCTTTTTGGCTCGGAGTTTCGTACGTCAACGCATCTTGCTGACCAACCGCTAATCGCATGAAATTCAGTTCATCTTCTGTCATGCCATTGTCACTGTAATTTTTTAGCTCTTTAAGCAACTCTTCAATGGAAGCAATGGTTGAATCTGCACGTACCTGTGCACTAAAAACGATCGCGCCCACTTCGCGGTTACTGGCAAAGTACCCACTCGCACCATAGGTGTAGCCTTTATCTTCACGTAAATTCTGATTAATCCTGCTATTAAAATTGCCCGCCAAGTTAAAGTTCGCTAAGCGGCTCAAATACAACTCTCCCGTTGCATCAAAGCGCATCCCTTGGCGAACCAAACGCACAATGCTTTGTGGCGCGGCGGGTTTATCCACCAAGTAAATGTGTTGACCCGCTAACGGCTTCACCGCTTCTGGAGCCAACAGAGGGGCAGCTGCACCCTGCCAGTTTTTCCAAAAGCCAAGATTTTGCTCTATCTGTTTACGGCTTACATCACCAACCACCACAATTTGCGCACTTTGCGGCGTGTAGTGCGAACGATAGAAGGCTTTAACTTCATCGAGTGTAATGGAGGCAATCGACGACTCTGATCCGTCAGAAGAACGCCCAAAGACCGTATCACCAAACAGTACATCACGTGTTGCTTGCGATGCCATCCAACTTGGTTTTTGATGCTGATATACCAAACCTTCTAACATCTGTGCTTTCAGGCGGTCAAAGTCACTCTGCTTCATCGCTGGGTTAAACAACACGTCTTGAACTAGCGCTAATGTTTGAGTCAGATTTTTCTCTAGAGAAGAGACGGTGACTCGTGTCGAGTACGAGCCTGCGCTGATGCTAATTTGGCTACCAAGCTGGTCAAGCTTTGCTTGCAGTTCTTCGACACTTAATGTTGTTGTGCCCTCTTCCATCATGGAGGCTGTCATACCCGCAAGGCCTTCTTTGCCTCTCTCGACGTAACGCTCTCCCGCTGGTAACTGAAAATGTATTTCTACGGTTGGTGTTTCTGAGCTCACGGTACCAAGTAGCTCACTACCGTTATCAAAGTGTACTTGGTAAAGCTCTGGCATGGTTGCTTTTACTGCCTGCGCCACTTCTGGCATCGCGCTGCGATCAAAATCATCAACCGGACGGCGGAACGTTAACTGATCTTCGGTCACTTTGACATAAGCAGGTAGCGTGCGTTTAGGGGTCTCAAAGTTCGCCTGTTGCACCGCCATATCCGACTGCCCCACAGGTACCACACTTAATGTCACTTTCGGTTTGTTGTTGATGAATTGATTGTAAGCCGCTTTAACATCTTCAGGTGTGACTGCACGGATCTGAGTAAGCTGCTGCTCTAACCTGTCTGGTTGATTAAAGAAGGTTTGGTTAGACGCAAGCTGCGTGACTTTTCCTTTAACACTTTGCAACGCAAAGACTGAGCCTGATTCAGACAATCCCGTGATCTGTTCTAAACGAGCCTGACTAATGCCTTCTTTTTCAAACTCATCCAGCGTGCTCAACAATTCTTGATAAAGTGCCTTTAAGCCATCTTTATCTGTTGAAGCGCCCATTGCATACACAAAGAAATTGCATGACAACTCATTACATTCGGTAAAAGCACCTGCATCGAGCGCTTTCTGAGTCTTAATCAACTTTTGATACAGTAATCCATTCGTCCCGCCACCAATAGCATCAGCCATTGCTTCGAGTGTGGCTTGATTGTCAGCCCCTCTATAGCTATCGGTCGGCCAGCCTATGACAACCATAGGTTGACGAATTCGGTCTTCTAATGTGACGTAACGATCATTTGGGACAATAGCTGGCTGTTTCGGCGCCTTATCGACACTTGGACCTTTTGGAATAGAACCATAGTACTTACTAATCCACTGTAAGGTCTGCTCGGTATCGATGTCGCCACCAATAGTTAATACCGCATTATTCGGACCATACCAGCGTAAAAAGAAAGCTTTTAGATCATTCACATCCACACGATCTAAATCCTCTACATAACCAATTGGCTGCCACGAATATGGATGCCCTTCTGGATACATGGCCTCACCCATTTTTTCCCAAACTAAGCCGTAAGGGCGATTATCGTAATTTTGTGCGCGTTCATTTTTTACTGTATCTCGCTGGATCTCAAATTTGTGCTGAGAAACTGCGCCAAGTAAAAAGCCCATACGATCGGCTTCAAGCCAAAGAATTTTTTCTAACTGATTCGCAGGGACAGTTTCAAAGTAGTTGGTGCGATCACGTGTCGTGGTGCCATTAAGCGTACCACCAGCTTCGGTGATAATTTTAAAATGTTGCTGGTCACCAACGTGTTCCGAGCCTTGAAACATCATATGCTCAAAAAAGTGTGCAAAGCCCGATTTTCCCACTTCTTCGCGCGCAGAACCTACATGATAAGTGACATCGACATGCACTAACGGATCGGAATTATCAGGGGCAAGGATGACCGTTAAGCCATTATCTAACTGGTACTTCGAATAGGGGATCATCGTTTTACTCGGATCCGGCTTTGCTTCTTCAATCAGACGCACACCATCAGGCAAGTTAACTGTCGTCGATGTTGTAGTCTCGCTGCTACAACCGTAAATAAAGACTAACGACATCATGCCGAGCCAGATCTTTTTCATATATGCTCCTTAGAAGAGACCAAAGAAGATCGCTGCCAATGCAGCGTAGCGAAGCGCCTTACCAATTGCGATAAGTACAACACAAGGAAGAAATTTCATTCTTAACCACCCTGCGGCTAAACACAGGGGATCACCAATGACAGGTAGCCAACTGAACAACAGTGTCCAGTAACCATATTTTTGTATCCAAGCTATGGCTTTATGACCATGCTTTTCGTTTTGAGTTCGATTTGGTAACCAAAGACCGATCCAGTAATTCGTCAACCCACCGAGAGTGTTACCAATTGTCGCTACCAAAATAACGGTCAAAGTACTGTACTGACCCAGACTTAACGTTGCAACTAATCCTGCTTCCGACCCACCGGGTAGCAACGTCGCACTTAAAAAACCGGAGATAAATAAGACCGCTAACGCAGAGTCGGCAAACCAAGACTGCGCTAGATATTGAGAAAACGACTCTAACATTGCATATCCAATAAGACTTTCCCACGCGTGCGGCTGGTTTCAACTTGCTTATGAGCGCTAATAACATCATGCCATGGGAAAATGTGCTGTATTTCTGTTTTCAGTAAACCAACTCCGACCATATATAGCAATGTCTCCATCTGTTTAGGGTCTGGAGACACCAACATGCCGCTGGCACTAAAACCTAGCAGCGTCGCTTTCTCACAGACGAGTTCAGCCGTTACTGTAGGAATGGTGATCACTCGTGCATGGTCTTTTAAACACTTCAATGCATCAAGTGCAACCTCTCCACCAACAAGGTCAATCAGGACATCGATATCAGATAACCGTTCCGAGGCAGGTGCAAATTGATAGTTAATCGCATGTGCACCAAGCGTTGCCAGATAGTCCAAATTAGCTTCACTGCATGTGGTATACACTTCCGCTTTTGTCGCAATCGCAATTTGCACCGCAATATGCCCCACACCACCCGCTCCTGCTAAAATAAGGACACGCTCGCCTTCTTTAACTTGTGCTTTATTAATCGCTTGAGCGGCAGTTTGACCCGCCAAAGGCAATGCCGCCGCCGCTTCCAAAGTCACTGTGCTAGGGATTGAGGATAGCTCGCTCTCTGGGACGCAAACGTATTGGCTATACCCCCCACCTCGAGCCGGAAACCCAATAAAGCCCGCCACTTCATCACCAACAGAGAAACGGGATGCATTGTCGCCGCACTGCTCGATTTTCCCCGAAATGTCATATCCAGGCACCCAAGGCAAGTTGTCTTTATTCTCACTGGCTGCCCAACCAAGACCCGCCCGTGTTTTGACATCAATTGGATTAATGCTAGAAAAAGCGACTCTGACTAGCACTTCCCCCTTCCGGGGTGTTGGCATGTCAATTTCACGCGTTTGGAGCACCTCTGGCGCGCCAAATTCAGGGATTACAATTTGTTTGCATTGCATGTCACTATCCTTTTTTCGTGCAGTGACAACATATTAGCCATTTAGTACCCAGACTACTAGGTCATTAAATCAACCATTCACTGCCGCTATGTAACAAAATAAGCGCCAGATATCGTATCTGAAATACGATAGGCAACAAAAAGGGGAAGCTTAGCTCCCCCTTTTACTATCTAGCAACCTGATTAGCCAACCAGCGCCAGTAGTATGCCTGCCGCAACGGCTGAGCCTAATACACCAGCAACATTTGGTCCCATCGCATGCATCAACAAGAAGTTTTGTGGGTTGGCCTCTAAACCAACTTTATTCACAACTCGCGCTGCCATCGGTACCGCAGAAACACCTGCAGCGCCAATTAATGGGTTAATGTCCTCTTTAGAGTACTTATTAAGAAGCTTAGCCATAAGCACGCCTCCAGCAGTACCAATACTAAATGCCACGGCCCCTAGGGCTAAAATGCCTAAGGTTTCAACGTTTAAGAATTGATCCGCTTGTAACTTTGAACCAACACCTAGCCCTAAAAAGATCGTCACTATGTTAATCAGCTCGTTCTGCGCGGTTTTTGATAGACGATCAACGACACCAGCCTCACGCATCAAGTTACCAAGACAAAACATTCCGACCAATGGCGTTGCAGAAGGTAAGAACAAGATGGTCATTAACAAGACAGCTAGAGGAAAGAGGATCTTCTCCCCTTTACTGACATGACGCAGCTGAGCCATCTTTATCTTGCGCTCTTCTGGAGTCGTCAGTGCTTTCATGATAGGCGGCTGAATAATTGGCACCAATGCCATGTAACTATACGCCGCAACCGCGATGGCTCCCAGTAAATCTGGGGACAAACGACTAGCTAGGAAAATAGCCGTCGGTCCGTCGGCACCACCAATAATGGCAATCGACGCCGCATCTGGCATAGAAAACTCCATACCAGGCACGTAGTTGAGTAAGATTGCGCCAAATAGTGTCGCAAAAATACCAAACTGAGCCGCAGCGCCTAGCCACAACGTTTTCGGGTTGGCAATTAATGCCCCGAAATCGGTCATGGCACCGACGCCCATAAAGATTAACAGTGGAAAAACGCCAGTTTCAATACCGATGTAATACACGTAGTACAATAAGCCGCCGGGATCGGTGAATCCAGCATTAGGGATATTAGCGAGCACTGCACCAAAGCCGATCGGCAATAGCAACAGTGGTTCAAAGCCCTTCTTTATCGCTAAAAACAGCAATAAACCACCGACTAACATCATACAGATCTGGCCAAACTCAAAGTTAGCGATCCCTGTTTCTGACCATAAGGTCATCAATCCGTCCATGGTACTCCCTTACGCCAAACTAACGAGAGGTGCGCCAACGGTAACCGCATCGCCCTCTTTGACATGTATATCGTGCACCACACCACTTTGCGCTGCTCGAACCTCTGTTTCCATTTTCATGGCTTCTAAAATCAGTAGTACGTCGCCCTCTTCCACCTGAGCACCGGACGCGACGTTGACCTTAAAGATATTACCTGCCAACGGTGCACCTACCGCTTCTACGTTCGTAGCAGCAACTGGGGCAGCTTGTACAGGAGCGGCGGCAGAAGGCGTGACTGATGTGAGTTCACCTTTAGGACCGACTTCAACATCATAAACTTGTCCATCCACCTTCACGCTATAAGACTCAATTCCACCACTGCTCGGTGCCGGAGACGCAGCTTGAGCAACGGGTTTCGCTGTTTCTAACGTCGGCGCTGGTTCAAATGCATCGGGATTGTGACGATTTTTTAGGAACTTTAATCCTACTTGTGGGAACAAGGCATACGTCAGTACATCATCAACCGTATCCTCTGCTAAGGAAATCCCCTCGGATTTCGCCTTAACGAGCAGCTCATCGGTTAATGTATGCATTTCCGCTTCCAATCGATCCGCAGGACGACAAGTAATAGGCTCTGCACCATCGAGTACTTTTGCTTGTAGCTCGGCGTTCACTGGTGCTGGCGCAGTTCCGTACTCACCTTTGAGGACACCAGCCGTCTCTTTAGTGATACTCTTATAACGCTCACCAGTCAGCACATTAATGACCGCTTGAGTCCCGACAATTTGCGATGTTGGCGTGACCAATGGAATATGCCCTAAGTCTTCGCGTACGCGAGGGATCTCTTCAAGTACTTCATCAAGACGATCAGCGGCGCCTTGCTCTTTAAGTTGACCTTCCATGTTAGTCAACATGCCACCCGGCACCTGAGCAATCAAAATACGCGAATCGACACCTTTCAGTTGTCCTTCCCATTTTGCGTATTTTTTACGAACTTCTCTAAAGTAAGCCGCGATAGGCTCAATTTGTTCTAGTTTGAGGTTAGTATCACGCTCAGTCCCTTGTAGCATCGCCACCACGGTTTCAGTTGGTGTGTGACCATAAGTCTGACTCATTGATGAAATAGCGGTATCTAAAATATCAATGCCGGCCTCAACCGCTTTTACTGCCGTTGCCGCAGATAAACCCGTTGTAGCATGGCAATGCAATGCGAGTGGCACATCACAAGACTCTTTAATTCTCGTGATAAGATCTTCTGCTTCATAAGGTTTTAAAAGACCTGCCATGTCTTTTATACAAAGAGAGTGACAGCCAAGATCTTCAAGGCGTTTCGCTAGATCAACCCAAGTATTCGTGTTGTGTACTGGACTTGTGGTGTAAGACAATGTTCCTTGTGCATGGGCACCCACGTCAACAGTTGCCTTCACTGCTTTTTCAAAGTTGCGAACATCGTTCATCGCATCAAAGATACGGAAAACATCCATGCCATTGGCATGAGCACGTTCAACAAACTTTTCCACTACGTCATCAGCATAATGGCGATAACCCAATAAATTCTGACCACGCAGAAGCATTTGCATCGGCGTATTTGGCATTGCCTTCTTTAGTTCACGTAAGCGCTCCCAAGGATCTTCACCCAAGAAACGAATACATGAATCAAAAGTGGCACCGCCCCATGTTTCCAACGACCAGTAGCCGACTTTATCCAGCTCGGCGGCAATAGGTAACATATCTTCAATTCGCATACGGGTAGCAAACAGTGACTGATGGGCGTCACGAAGTACCACGTCCGTGATAGCTAGTGGTTTAGACATGCTCATTAACTCCTTTTAATCTTAACTTAATCTATTTTGCGGCCGAAGTGCGGTATTGGTGTACGGCTGCAGAAATAGCAGCGACAACACTCGGGCTAACAGTATTCGATGGGGACAGTGATGGTTTAGTTTGTTTTGGGGCAGCGATCGGCTCTGGCGCTTCTTCTGGCACCAATTTCGACATTAACCGAACGAGATAAACAAGAATAGTTAGAAATACGAATACAACGGACATGCCCGTTAGCATTAGGGTAGCCGCATCGCCTAGCAGGCTTCCAATATTAGTCATTTTGCGTCCTTTCTTTGTCATCCTGACAAGTCATTCAACCAAGTACTAGGCATCATTGCCTAAGGTTAGATATGCATACGTTCTTACATTGCTTCCATTGCAAGAGGACTAGGATTATCTCGATTGGTGAAAGTTTGTCAATTTTGTTTAATCTAGAGTTGCCATTAAAACGTTATTCAAACGAAAAACTATGATGAAGCCGACAATTTATCGTGTAAGACACGTTACACAGAACTTCATACTGAGTGAACAACATAACAAAGTAAGGGTTTAAAACTGAGACACGCTTAAAATTACAAGTAACTTTCTTTTAAAAAACAGCCATTTGTAATAATAAGGTTAGTGATATGATAATTTTTTGTTAATAAAAAACCCCGCCAAAGGCAGGGTTTTAAATAAGTGGCGCGTCCTGGAGGATTCGAACCTCCGACCGCCTGGTTCGTAGCCAGGTACTCTATCCAGCTGAGCTAAGGACGCACAGATGCTTAATATTACTATCAAACACTTCCAAATTGTGGCGCGCTCTGGAGGATTCGAACCTCCGACCGCCTGGTTCGTAGCCAGGTACTCTATCCAGCTGAGCTAAGAGCGCACAAAGTTTTAATATCGTATTCTTTTTAAGAAAACCATATCAGGATCTAAGACCCTAAAAGGTGGCGCGTCCTGGAGGATTCGAACCTCCGACCGCCTGGTTCGTAGCCAGGTACTCTATCCAGCTGAGCTAAGGACGCACGGGATGTTTAATATTGCTATTAAACATTTTCCAAATTGTGGCGCGCTCTGGAGGATTCGAACCTCCGACCGCCTGGTTCGTAGCCAGGTACTCTATCCAGCTGAGCTAAGAGCGCACAAAGTTTTGATGTCGTATTCTTTTTCAAGAGAGCGGCATCAGGATCTAAGACCCTAAAAAGTGGCGCGTCCTGGAGGATTCGAACCTCCGACCGCCTGGTTCGTAGCCAGGTACTCTATCCAGCTGAGCTAAGGACGCACAGTATGCTCGATATTACTATCAAACATTTTCAAATTGTGGCGCGCTCTGGAGGATTCGAACCTCCGACCGCCTGGTTCGTAGCCAGGTACTCTATCCAGCTGAGCTAAGAGCGCGCAGAATGTGAAGCATATCACATTAAATTGTCTTGAGAACAAAAAAATTGACTCAAGGTCAATAATGGCGGTGAGGGAGGGATTCGAACCCTCGATACGGCTATAAACCGTATACTCCCTTAGCAGGGGAGCGCCTTCAGCCTCTCGGCCACCTCACCGTCTTGTATTGCTAATCTTCCTTTGCAAGGGGAAGTGGCGCGCTCTGGAGGATTCGAACCTCCGACCGCCTGGTTCGTAGCCAGGTACTCTATCCAGCTGAGCTAAGAGCGCATCATTTACTTCGTTTTATGAATTGCTTCATAAAATTAAGCAGTGCAAGAATGGCGGTGAGGGAGGGATTCGAACCCTCGATACGGCTATAAACCGTATACTCCCTTAGCAGGGGAGCGCCTTCAGCCTCTCGGCCACCTCACCGTCTTGCGGAGGCACATATTACGATTTACCAAAAATAAGTCAAACACTTTCTTGGCAAAAATTGCAAAAAACAGCTTAACCGTTGGCAAATTAATCAAAGTGCCACATAAGCACATTTTCACTGTTTAAAATTCGCACTAAGTCTAAGACATAATGGCAAATTGTAGATAATAAAAAGGCCAGCAAAATGCTAGCCCTCTTTAAAAGAAATTAGTAGTTGCCTGGTGCAACATTACCATTTCCCTTTTCTGCTTGAATGCGCATGTAAATTTCTTCACGGTGCACTGATACTTCTTTAGGAGCATTAACACCAATGCGAACCTGGTTACCCTTTACACCCAATACAGTAACAGTGACTTCGTCACCAATCATTAATGTTTCACCAACACGGCGAGTCAAAATCAGCATTCTTTGCTCCTTGAGTAATCTCTAATTATCTTGCTACGAAACACATTATCCAACATAAGTTATATTTTCGTAAACTATCTTCTAACAACTATTTACCCCAAATAGGCCAATTTCTCTTCTCTTGAAACGGTGTCATTGGAAATAATGTAGTTATCATGCAGTACGTTAGCCGCTTTGTCGATAGCCTCGGAGGCTATAACGAAAGTAAATGAGTGTTTATCTTCACAAAAGTGTAGAACAGATATTTCCGCCAAGTTGAGAAGTTGTTGAGATTGTGAGGTAAAGGGTGGCGAGATATCTCCCACAACGGTTACCAGCCCTACTGGACTTTTTTCTGTCGCAACCTCGGATAACATGGCCACAACTCTGTGTATGGCATCAGGCTGAGCAATTAGGGTGTAATCAGCATCATCGGTAATCTGACAATCAATCTCGATACCACACAACTTAATTTGCTGGTCAATACGCTGCTTTTGGTGCGCTGGTATCGATATTGCGAGCAAATGCTTTTTCAATGCGATACCAGACATACCTGGTGTGGGGTTCCATCCCTTAACCAACGTGCCAGATCCTGATTCAAAGCTTGAGAGTACACGTAGAGGAACATCATTTTTCCCGGCATGCGTTACGCAAGGTAGGTGCAGTACTTTTGCCCCTTTTTTCGACATAACTTCCATAGTGGTAAAGTCAATTTTATCTAAACACTTCGCATTCACCACAACACGTGGGTCAGCGGTATAAACACCCGCTACATCAGTATAGATTTGGCACTCATCAGCCAACAGCGCGGCCGCTAGTGTTACTGCGGTCGTGTCCGAGCCCCCCCTTCCCAGAGTAGTAATATCGCCAAGGGCATTAACCCCTTGAAAACCTGCAACAATAACAATGATTTCATCGTCTAGGTAGCGCTGTATTACTTGCGTGTTTATTTCGCTAATCGTGGCGTGGTTATGCTGATTATTTGTCTGGATCTGAGCTTGCTGCCCTGTCAACGAGACAGAATGATGCCCTAATTTACTCAAGGCCATGGCTAACAGTGCCATGGACACTTGCTCCCCCGTAGAGAGCAGGACATCGAGCTCACGAGCATTCGGTACACTATCAATTTGTTTTGCCAACTCAACTAAGCGATTTGTCTCACCTGACATCGCAGATACCACGACTACAAGTCGATTACCCGCCAATTTAGCTTGAATCACTTGCTTTGCAACGCTTTGAATTCGCTCAATAGAGCCAACCGAAGTCCCACCAAATTTTTGTACGATTAGCGGTTTGTTCACCAGTTTTCACCTTCCCAGACAGCAGTAATGTGCCTTTGACTCATTGGGATCTACACCATTTGCCAGCTGAACCAGTCCTTCGTTAGCAGCAGCCAACACACTCGAAGCATGGTAAAGCTCTAGCGTGGTCATAGAACCATAAAATTATAACGCATTAGTTTGCATTGCCATTGACTGCGCTTATCAAAGGCACCTTAAAGCAACAATGCCCAATCAATAGCTATTGATTGGGCATTGTATTACGAGCTTAAATCGTTACAAGCGTTCTTCTAACCAAACGCGTACCGACAGAAGCGCTTCTGGCAGTGCCTCAACATCTGTGCCTCCAGCTTGGGCCATATCTGGACGGCCACCGCCTTTACCACCAATCTGTTCCGCTACCATCTTAACGAGATCACCCGCTTTGACTTTACCGATAAGATCTTTTGTCACACCAGCAATAAGACCGACTTTTCCATCCGCTACGTTGGCAATCAAAATAACGCCGCTACCCACTTGGTTCTTAGCATTATCGACCATAGTACGTAAGTTTTTATTGTCAGCACCTTCAATCGCTGCGACCAATACTTTTGTCCCTGCGATGTCTTCAACTTTACCCATGATATTGGCACTTTCTGCCGCCGCCATCTTGTCTTTCAGTTGTTGAATTTCTTTTTCAAGCGACTTCGACTTTTGAGCCGACTCTGCGAGTTTGGCTTCTAGTGCATGCTGTTGAGCTTCCACAGCATCAAGTGCTGTTTCACCCGTTACCGCTTCAATACGACGGATCCCGGCAGCAATACCACCTTCTGACGTGATCTTAAACAGACCAATATCACCCGTATTGTGTGCGTGAATACCGCCACACAATTCCGTTGAGAAGTCACCCATTGAAAGTACGCGAACTTCTTCGTCATATTTCTCGCCAAAGAGCGCCATCGCGCCTTTTTTCTTCGCCGATTCAATGTCCATAACTTGAGTTTCAATGCTATGGTTAATTCGAACTTGCGCGTTAACAAGTCGTTCAACTTCTTTAATTTCTGCTTTTGTCATGGCTTCTAAATGAGAGAAGTCAAAACGCAAGCTGTCGGCTTTAACTAAAGAGCCTTTCTGTGCAACATGCTCACCTAATACTTGACGCAATGCAGCGTGCAATAAGTGGGTCGCCGAGTGATTCAACGTAATCGCAGCACGACGCTCAGCATCAACGATGGCATCCACATCATCATGTTTAGCAAGCACACCTTCAATCAGCTCGCCATGGTGCGCAATCGCATTACCTAGCTTTTGAGTATCTTCAACTTTGAAGCGTCCTGCCGATGTTTTCAATACACCAGCATCACCACACTGACCACCAGACTCAGCGTAGAAAGGCGTTTCTTCAAGAATCACAATCGCTTTATCGCCCGCAGAGAGTGCGTCGACTTCTTTGCCTTCAACAAATAGTGCTGCAACCGTGCTAGCCCCTTGCGTCGCGCTATAACCACAGAACTCGGTGTTTGTGTCAACTTTGATCGTCGCATTGTAATCAGTACCAAATTGACCCGCTTCGCGAGCACGTTGGCGCTGTGCTTCCATTGCTTTTTCAAAGCCTGCTTCATCAATAGTAAACTCGCGTTCACGAGCCACATCATTGGTTAAGTCAGCAGGGAAGCCGTAAGTATCGTAAAGCTTAAACACGGTTTCGCCATCAAGGATTTTCTCGTCGCCAAGTGCGTCTAGGGCATCATTTAGGATGACCATGCCACGCTCAAGTGTACGGCTAAAGTTTTCCTCTTCGATACGTAGTACTTTTTCAACCAGCGCCTGCTGCTTCTTCAGTTCTTCGCCAGCTGTGCCCATGATCGTAGCCAGAGTGCCAACAAGCTTATAGAAGAACGCACCTTGTGCCCCCAGCTTGTTACCGTGACGTACAGCGCGACGAATAATACGACGTAATACGTAACCACGACCTTCATTTGAAGGCATCACACCATCAACGATCAGGAATGAACATGAACGAATGTGGTCTGCAATAACACGTAACGACTGGTTAGATAGGTCTTCATAACCAATCGTCTCTGCCGCGTCTTTGATTAGTGTTTGGAAAACATCGATTTCATAGTTGGAGTGCACCCCTTGCATGATGGCAGAGATACGCTCAATACCCATGCCCGTATCTACTGACGGCTTAGGTAATGGCTCCATCGTACCGTCAGCGTGACGGTTGAACTGCATAAAGACGTTGTTCCAGATCTCGATAAAGCGGTCACCATCTTCTTCAGGCGTACCAGGGCGTCCACCCCAAATGTGCTCACCGTGATCATAGAATATTTCCGTACAAGGACCACATGGACCCGTATCACCCATCTGCCAGAAATTATCTGACTCGTAGGCTTTACCACCTTTTTTGTCACCAATACGGATAATACGGTCAGCAGGAATACCAACTTTTTTATTCCAAATCTCAAACGCTTCGTCATCTGTCTCGTAGATTGTGACTAATAGGCGCTCTTGTGGAAGTTTCAATGCTTCTGTCAGGAATTCCCAAGCAAAGCCAATCGCATCTTCTTTGAAGTAATCACCAAAGCTGAAGTTACCCAGCATTTCGAAGAAAGTATGGTGACGAGCAGTAAAGCCAACGTTTTCAAGATCGTTGTGTTTACCACCAGCACGGACACAACGCTGCGACGTCGTCGCACGCGTATAGCTGCGTTTTTCTGAACCTAGGAAGCAGTCTTTGAACTGGTTCATCCCGGCGTTAGTGAAAAGCAACGTTGGATCATTGTGAGGAACCAATGATGAACTTTCTACGATTTGGTGCCCTTTGCTCTCAAAGAACTTAAGGAACGCGTTGCGAACCTCATCTGTGCTCATGTACATGCAGCTTTTCCTGAAATAATTCGAGTTAGATTTTGGGGACATATTGTAACCCCATGAATAAGCATTCGCCTAGTCTTCTCATAAAAAAGGACAGAAACAAAGCGATTTCATCGGTCATGTTAGGCAAGAAAAGTGATGTCTGCTACACAGACTTTACCGATAGAAATAATAAAGCCCCGCATTAGCGAGGCTTTATTCAATTTCAATCTATTTTAGGACGAGACAAGCTCAGTCAGCGTTAGAATTCTTCTTCTGCTGGAGCTTCACCTTTTTCAGGCTCTTCTGGTAGCGCAGGGGTAAGCAACATTTCACGAAGTTTTGTATCAATCGCTAGTGCAGCCTCAGGGTTTTCACGAAGATATTTACCTGCGTTTGCTTTACCTTGACCAATTTTATCGCCATTGTAGCTGTACCATGCACCGGCTTTTTCAACGAGCTTGTGCTTCACGCCTAAGTCAATCAGCTCACCTTCACGGTTAAAACCTTTGCCATACAAAATTTGCGTTTCTGCTTGCTTAAATGGCGCAGCAATTTTGTTCTTAACGACCTTGATACGTGTTTCGTTACCAACAATCTCATCGCCTTCTTTGATAGAACCTGTGCGACGGATATCAAGACGAACGGAAGCATAAAACTTAAGTGCGTTACCACCCGTGGTTGTCTCTGGGTTACCAAACATCACACCAATCTTCATACGAATTTGGTTGATGAAAATACACATACAGTTAGACTGCTTAAGGTTACCTGTTAGCTTACGCATTGCTTGAGATAACATACGAGCTTGCAGACCCATGTGGCTATCGCCCATTTCGCCTTCAATTTCAGCTTTTGGCGTTAGTGCTGCAACCGAGTCGACAACCATGACATCAATCGCACCAGAACGCGCTAATGCATCACAAATTTCAAGCGCTTGCTCACCCGTATCTGGCTGAGAAACCAACAGTGCATCGATATCTACACCTAGCTTTTTAGCATAAATCGGGTCGAGTGCGTGTTCTGCATCGATGAAAGCACAAGTTTTACCAACACGTTGCGCTGCCGCAATCAGTTCGAGTGTTAACGTGGTTTTACCTGATGATTCTGGACCGTAAACTTCAACGATACGTCCCATTGGCAGACCACCCGCTCCCAACGCGATATCAAGAGAAAGTGAACCCGTTGAGATAGTTTCAACATCCATCGTACGGTTGTCACCAAGGCGCATGATAGAACCTTTACCAAATTGTTTTTCAATTTGACCTAGTGCTGCTGCTAATGCCTTTTGTTTATTCTCGTCCATTACTTTCTCCACAAGTATCCGCTAGGGATAACACGCTATGCGCAATTCTTAAAATAAGTGAGCGGTTAGTATTAAAAGTGACCGCGATATGGTTTTATTATACTGTTGATTCATACAGTGTCTATAGCTGTATGAAAATTTTATTGGTTTATTTAAAAGGGCGCCCTTCTAGAACCGAATGATACAAGATGAGCAAAGCATGCAACACCGCTTGTTGTCTGACTTGCGCACGATCTCCACGAAAACAACACGTCTCCGTCAAGCTCCACCCTGAAGAGGATGCCCAAGCAAAACATACCGTCCCTACCGGTTTATCTTCTGTCCCGCCGCCAGGTCCTGCAATTCCACTAATTGCAACACTCAACGTCCCATTAGAAAACTGCAACGCGCCTCTCGCCATTTCAGTCACAACCGCTTCACTCACCGCCCCTTCTTGATGCAGCGTTTCTGACGATACTTGCAGCATCTCAAATTTAGCTTCATTGCTATAAGTCACAAAGGCGCGGTCAAACCACGCCGAGCTCCCTGCTATATCAGTAATCGCCGTCGCGACCCCACCACCAGTGCAGGACTCCGCGGTGACCAGCCGCTGATTTTTATCAAGGAGCAGCTCTCCAAGGGTTGCGCTTAATTCTTGAATATTGTGCATAAATTCCATCCTTCAACGCCGTTAACACAGCACGGTCGTACAGTTACTAACAATGTCTCTTTCCGCTCAGGGCGGTTTCACGTATCCTAACAACACTCCAAACTAGCAGCAAAGATGTCACAGTGAAATCGGAACAAAAACACACGCCAATGATGCAGCAATACCTGAAGCTAAAAGCTGAAAACCCAGAGATATTGCTTTTTTATCGCATGGGAGATTTCTACGAGTTATTTTATGACGACGCAAAAAAAGCGTCTCATCTACTCGATATTTCTCTAACCAAACGCGGCGCCTCTGCTGGCGAGCCAATTCCAATGGCGGGTGTTCCCTTTCATGCCGTAGAAGGTTATCTCGCAAAGTTAGTACAGTTAGGCGAATCTGTCGCTATCTGTGAGCAAGTGGGCGATCCCGCGACGAGCAAAGGCCCGGTAGAACGCCGAGTCGTTAGAATCGTAACACCAGGCACGGTGACTGACGAAGCGTTACTCTCTGAGCGACTCGACAATCTCATTGCCGCAATTTATCACCACAATGGTAAATTTGGCTATGCGACTTTAGACATCACCTCTGGTCGATTCCAACTTTGTGAGCCAGAAACCGAAGAAGCGATGTTGGCAGAGCTGCAAAGAACCGCGCCTAAAGAGCTGCTCTTTCCAGAAGATTTTGAGCCCGTTGATATTATGGCGAGCCGCAACGGTAACCGTCGCCGACCTGTTTGGGAATTTGAAATAGAGACAGCCAGACAACAGCTCAACCAACAGTTCGGTACCAAAGACCTGGTTGGTTTTGGCGTTGAACAATGCCTGCTTGGGCTATCCGCAGCAGGGTGTTTGATTCAATACGTCAAAGATACTCAACGAACCGCACTGCCTCATATCCGCGCATTAACACTTGTCAGCCAAGATCAATCCGTGATCTTGGATGCGGCGACGCGACGCAACCTTGAGCTCACACAGAATCTATCTGGCGGTTACGACAATACTCTTGCTGAAGTGCTTGATCATACAGCAACAGCCATGGGCAGTCGTATGCTTAAGCGTTGGATTCATCAGCCAATGCGTTGTCAAAAAACACTCAACTATCGTCTCGATGCTATCTCAGAGCTAAAAGAAGACACGCTATTTTCTGAACTTGCTCCAGTCCTTAAACAGATTGGCGATATCGAACGTATATTGGCGCGCCTTGCACTGCGTTCTGCTCGACCTAGAGACATGGCTCGCCTACGTAGTGCCATGCAACAACTGCCTGATCTTGCCCTCAGTTTAGAATCGGTGTCACACCCATATTTACAACAGCTCGCTCAGTTTGCAGCACCCATGAACGACGCCTGTGAATTGTTAGAACGTGCCATTAAAGAAAACCCACCGGTTGTGATTCGCGACGGTGGGGTTATTGCTGATGGCTATCATGCTGAGCTTGATGAATGGCGTGAGCTTGCCAATGGCGCAACGGCTTACTTAGATAAACTGGAACTCGATGAGCGCGAACGTCACGGTATCGACACCTTAAAAGTGGGCTATAACAACGTCCATGGTTTTTTTATTCAGGTGAGTCGTGGTCAGAGCCACCTTGTGCCCGCCCATTACGTACGCCGCCAAACGCTAAAAAATGCCGAGCGCTACATTATTCCAGAGCTTAAAGAACACGAAGACAAGGTTTTAAGCTCGAAATCTAAAGCACTTGCGATTGAAAAGCAGCTCTGGGAATCGTTGTTTGATCTTCTGCTCCCTCAGCTTGAGCAATTCCAAAACTTGGCATCAGCACTGTCTCAACTCGATGTACTGCAAAATTTAGCCGAGCGCGCAGAAAGCCTAGACTATTGCCGTCCGACCATCAGCGACAAAGTAGGATTAAGTATTCAAGCAGGTCGTCACCCTGTGGTCGAGCAAGTGATGAACGACCCGTTTATTGCCAACCCAATTTCACTGAGTGCGCAACGACAAATGTTGATCATTACCGGACCCAACATGGGGGGTAAGTCGACCTATATGCGTCAAACGGCACTGATCGCCCTACTGGCTCACATTGGATCTTACGTCCCGGCGGAGAGCGCTGAAATTGGGTCGATTGATCGTATCTTTACTCGTATCGGCGCTTCTGATGACTTAGCATCAGGTCGCTCAACCTTTATGGTGGAGATGACAGAAACCGCAAATATTTTGCACAACGCCACTCCAAATAGCTTGGTGTTAATGGACGAAATAGGCCGTGGTACTAGCACCTATGACGGTTTGTCCCTTGCCTGGGCAAGCGCTGAGTGGTTGGCTGCAAAAATTGGCGCGATGACCTTATTCGCCACTCACTATTTTGAACTCACTGAGTTGCCCAACCAGTTACCTCATCTTGCTAACGTGCATTTAGACGCGGTTGAACATGGCGATTCCATTGCCTTCATGCATGCCGTTCAAGAGGGGGCGGCAAGCAAGTCCTATGGACTCGCGGTTGCTGGACTTGCCGGTGTGCCAAAAGCAGTCATCAAAAATGCGCGTCAAAAACTTAGCCAGCTAGAGCAACTCGCACAGAAACCCACTCCTTCCTCTTCTCGAGTGGACGTGGCGAACCAACTTAGTCTGATCCCGGAACCAAGTGAAGTCGAAGAGGCATTAGCGGGGATTGATCCCGATGACCTCACTCCGCGCCAAGCACTTGAAGCCCTTTATCGCCTTAAGCATATGTTGTAGATCTCGCCATAACCGCTAGTTACACATGTTAAAAAGCGACCATTAGGTCGCTTTTTAACATTAAGTTGTACGTGCTTATAAACAAGATCAAAGTGGGCAATGCGTCGCACAAAGGGAGCGATTTAACACTACATCCAACGTCTGCTCTTGCCCATCGAGCTCGACATATAATGGATATACATCATCACTATTCGGCTGCTTAGGATCCGTATATCGCGGCGCTTCCACTTGAAACAACGCAGACACTTGCTGCTTTCTTACGTCAATGGGCAATGAGTAAGTCATGCCGTTAAACTTTACTGACGCCGACAATAAACCTGAACGATACGTTTTGTAGTAAAGATCCACCTTAAACTCACAACCACCACCATGGTGCCAAATTTGCTCCATAGCCACGTATTCTAAGCGAACATGAGGAATAAATTGCAAGTAAGGTAAATGCCAAATGCCCATTCTTGGGTCATTTTCAGGCGACATCACTCCTAATGAACATTGAGGCGTTGCAGCCTCTTCATCGACGAGTAAATCCTCTTCATCATACTCAAGGAACAGCACTTCAATGCGATTACGTCCAAGCTGTAGATGGGGTCGCACTTCTTTACGGTATGTCACTTCACTGCCGTCGCAATCCATAACAGCAACACCGTTAACTCTTACTTCCGCAAAGTAATCAATACCAGAGAAAACAAGATCGACAGCTGGGTGCGATAATTCATGCTCAGTCAGCTCAAAATCATGCATCAGATGCCATTCTTGCTCAGCAATCGTTGCTTCAGACAAGGTTTCTGGGAGGATTTGACTCAGGGCACCGGGAAATTGCAGATCCCCTTGAGGAATAGAAAGATCGGTCAGCGGGGAAAGCTGCCAATAACCTGAAATGTTTACTTTCATTGTAATAATGAGACCTACGCCGTATTTTGCGCAGTATAGTCAAATTGTTGCTAGAAAGATACCGTTGTTAAAAGCATGAACAAGAGACAAAAAAGGCCAGCAATGCTGGCCTTTCAATCAATGACGCTTACTCTTCGTCGGCATCATCTTCTTCGGTGTACAAGGCGTCTTCGCCTTCATAGTACGTACCCCAACCATCGTAGATGATGTCGTACTTTTCAGCGAGGTTCACAAGCTTTTCAACCTGAGCATCTATTTGCTCAGCGTTTAGCGCTGATTCCATCGTCGCATCACAACAAAGTAGCTTATTGCCATCTTCGTCTTCTGTTTCTTCAGCTTCAAGGACTTCAAAGCCCAACTTGAATGCTTCGACCACCGCTTTTTCTAAACGCTCAAAATCTTCAGCGAAAAAATGATGCTCGATCTCATAAAGAGAGTCTGGATCACTACCATCTTCAATTAATGCTTGAATGATATCGCGAGTTTCTTCCTTTTGAATTTCGATCAATTCTTCAACGGTTAGATACTCATCTTGTTGAGACATAAAAGTGCTCCAGCTAAATTAGGTTATCGGACGAATAATACGGTATGTCGCTATAAATCGAAAGATCGAAGCGAGATGTTTCGCAACAAATTTTCACTATTGTTGATTTTTTTAGATCGATCGAGATCACAGATACATAAATTTAACATTTCACTGTTACATTACGAGTCATGGCTATTTATGTCACAGTACGTCATTTTAGCATCATCATCACCAAAGAAAAATTATGACTTCATTTTGCATATCATCTCGCCGCACCTCAGAGCGCTCATGTTGGTTTTAATCACTGTGCAAAGGAAAAACCATACCATTTTGTGTATTTATGCACTGATAATCGATGGATAGTAATGCCTCATCCGTTCCCCTTGCTGAATATTCAAGCAATAATGTCACGCTTACGCCGCTGACCAAAGCAGAAAATTTGTCTGCTTTGCATTCGGAAAATAGCCATTAGTTGCTGCATATTGGCCTATTTGCAGCAACTAACGCCAGTTTCCACACTTGCATCTTGATAACAAGCTTGTCATAAATAGCGCATTGAAAATGGAAAGGAATCACAATGAGCACGTTGTACGTAGGGTCCGAAGTTGGCCAATTGCGCCGAGTATTACTAAATCGCCCGGAAAGAGCGCTTACCCACCTCACACCATCCAATTGTCATGAACTGTTATTTGATGATGTGTTGGCGGTGGAAGCTGCAGGGGTTGAACACGACGCATTTGCTGACACACTGCGTAGCCAAGAGGTCGAAGTACTACTACTTCACGATCTTCTTGTAGAAACACTCGCCGTACCAGAAGCAAAGTCTTGGCTGCTTGAAACTCAAATTTCAGATTATCGTTATGGCCCTATCTTTGCCGACGAGCTGAAAATTTACCTAGCAGAGATGGACAACGAACACCTTGCTTCTATTTTACTTGGCGGCCTTGCTTACTCAGAGCTGCCCATTAAAACCACGTCAATTTTACAAAAAATGAGCCGCCCACTCGATTTCGTTATCGAGCCTCTACCTAATCACCTATTTACTCGTGATACTTCATGCTGGGTTTATGGTGGCGTCTCATTAAATCCAATGATGAAACCTGCTCGTCAACGCGAAACTAATCATTTGCGTGCTATCTACCGTTGGCATCCTACTTTTGCGGGCCAAGATTTCATCAAGTACTTTGGCGATGAAGACTTACACTACGACAATGCCAATATTGAAGGCGGTGATGTCCTTGTCATTGGCAATGGCGCGGTACTTGTCGGAATCTCTGAGCGCACAACTCCTCAAGGTGTCGAAAACTTAGCGGCGAACCTCTTTAAAACTGGTCAAGCAAGCCAAGTGATTGCTCTGGATCTTCCTAAACATCGCTCTTGCATGCACCTTGATACTGTCATGACACATATGGACGTCGATACCTTTTCTGTCTACCCAGAAATTATCAGCGACAAGCTTGATACATGGCGACTCACTGCCGCTCCAGAAGGAAAAATGCAAGTTGAGAAACTGCCTAACTATTTAACTGCGCTGGAAAGTGCTCTCGATGTCGATAAACTGAATATCATTACGACTGGTGGTGACAACTATGAAGCGGAGCGTGAACAATGGAACGACGCAAACAATGTGCTGACCGTCAAGCCTGGTGTTGTCATCGGTTATGAAAGAAATGTCTATACCAATGAAAAATATGATAAAGCAGGAATAGAGGTTCTCACAATTCCTGGTAATGAACTAGGCCGTGGGCGTGGTGGCGCACGCTGTATGAGCTGTCCAATAGAACGGGATGGCATCTAGTTATCACGAGAAAAAAGCGCCATACCGGCGCTTTTTTCAATTCAATCAAAAAATAAATATTCACTTTAAAAGCATTTATATGTATAAATAAGCTAACCCTCACTCACTAGGTACGGCACATGGCTTATAACTTACGTAATAGAAACTTTTTAAAGCTTCTCGATTTTACGCCCAAAGAAATTCAATTCCTTCTCGACCTTTCTCTGTCTTTAAAGTCGGCAAAATACGCGGGCACAGAACAAAAAAAACTGGTCGGAAAAAATATTGCGTTAATCTTTGAAAAAGCCTCGACCCGTACCCGATGTGCTTTTGAAGTAGCAGCGTTTGACCAAGGTGCACAAGTCTCTTACCTAGGGCCTTCTGGGTCTCAAATCGGCCATAAAGAGTCAATGAAAGACACCGCGCGAGTGCTAGGTCGAATGTATGACGGCATCGAATATCGAGGCTTTGGACAAGAGATTGTTGAAGAGCTTGGCGCACACGCAGGTGTCCCAGTCTGGAATGGCTTAACCGATGAATTCCACCCCACACAAATCTTAGCGGATTTTCTCACTATGCTTGAGCATGGCAAAGGAAAACAACTGCATCAAATGACCTTCGCCTACCTTGGTGATGCCCGTAATAACATGGGCAACTCTCTTATGGTGGGCGCGGCAAAAATGGGCATGGATATTCGCTTAGTGGCTCCAAAAGCCTTTTGGCCAGAACAGGCGTTAGTCGAAGAGTGCCAGGCTATCGCAGAAAAAACAGGCGCAACGATCACCTTAACGGAGAATGTAGCGCAAGGTGTTAAAGGCTGTGATTTTCTCTATACCGACGTGTGGGTATCGATGGGCGAACCTGCTTCGGCTTGGGAGGAACGTATTGCACAAATGAAGCCTTACCAAGTCAATATGGCCATGCTTGAATCCACGGGTAATCGTGATGTGAAATTTATGCACTGCCTACCAGCATTCCATGATGACCAAACGACTATAGGCAAAGAGATTGCGGAAAAATATGGCCTTAATGGTTTAGAGGTCAGTGATGAAGTGTTTGAATCCGAACATTCTATCGTCTTTGATGAAGCAGAGAATAGAATGCACACCATAAAAGCGGTGATGGTTGCGACACTTGGCAATGGATAAAAAGTCACAATATAACGGTTAAACCTTTGATGTAATCGCTTGCGCTCACAATTGTTAAGAGTATAATCCTCGGCAATTTGTCAGGGGGATAGTACATGGCGCAACCGAGTTTCAATACATTGCTGAGCTTTACTACATGTTTAAGCGTTAATGCAGTGGCAACTCACGATAGGTTCTTTACTTATCACGCACCGTTATTATTTCCTATTGAATACTAAGCCTCCCGCTATGGGGGGCTTTTTTATGGCTGCTAACTCTGGTTTAGTTTTAACTATAGGGAAGATAAACATGGCGAATACGCTGTACCAAAAGCACATTATCTCAATTCCTGAGCTGTCTCGTGAAGAGCTAGAACTCATCGTGGAAACGGCTGGACAACTTAAGTCAAACCCACAACCTGAGCTGATCAAAAATAAGGTGATCGCGAGCTGTTTCTTTGAACCCTCAACTCGTACTCGCCTATCATTTGAAACAGCTATCCAACGCATTGGTGGTGATGTCATTGGTTTTGATAGTGGCGGCAATACATCGCTGGCTAAAAAAGGCGAAACACTTGCTGATTCCGTTCAAGTTATCTCCTCATACGTTGATGCTTTTGTTATGCGCCACCCACAAGAAGGGGCAGCTCGCCTTGCGTCTGAGTTTTCAAATGGCACGCCAGTTATCAATGCCGGTGATGGTGCGAATCAACACCCGACACAGACTCTTCTGGATCTCTACAGCATTTATGAAACACAAGGGCGACTCGATGACATCAATGTCGCATTCGTTGGTGATCTTAAATATGGTCGAACGGTTCACTCGCTAACTCAAGCGCTAGCAAAGTTTAATAATGTGCGTTTTTATTTCATCGCGCCAGAAGCACTTGCCATGCCTGACTATATCTGTGAAGAGCTAGAAGAATCGGGCATCAAGTTTAGTATTCACCAAGAGATTGAAGAAGTGGTGCCTGAACTGGATGTGCTTTATATGACTCGAGTGCAAAAAGAGCGATTTGATGAATCAGAATATGCGCACATCAAGTCAGCCTACATCTTGTCCGCGGATACCTTGAAACAAGCACGCGACAACCTAAAAGTCCTTCACCCTCTTCCTCGTGTTGATGAAATCACCGTGGACGTTGATAAAACGCCTTACGCTTACTATTTCCAGCAAGCAGAAAATGGCGTCTATGCGCGTGAAGCGCTCTTAGCTCTTGTGTTAAATGAAACGTTGTAAGGTAGGCATAACATGACTAAAGAAACTCAACTGCAAGTCGAAGCAATTAAAAACGGTACGGTCATTGACCATATTCCTGCCAATATTGGTATCAAGGTATTAAAGCTGTTTGCGATGGATCAATCCCAGCAACGGGTAACGATTGGTCTAAACCTTCCTTCTTCAGCATTGGGCAGTAAGGACCTACTCAAAATTGAGAACGTCTTCGTTAGTGAAGAGCAAGCGAATAAATTGGCACTTTATGCGCCTCATGCCACGGTAAACCAGATCGAAAATTACGAAGTCAGTAAGAAGTTAGCACTGGAATTGCCAGAGCATATTACAGGCATCTTTGAGTGTCCAAATACGAACTGCATTACTCACAATGAGCCAGTAGACAGCAGCTTCCAAGTCTTCGAGAAGCATGATGACATTCGCCTAAAGTGTAAGTACTGCGAGAAAGTCTTTGCCAGAGAGATCCTAACTGAGCGCTAAGCACAATAATGTTATTAATCAAGCCTACTAAATGTAGGCTTGATTTTTATGGAGCCAGTTGGCAGTCTAGTCGTTATATTATTTCCCCTAAAACAATGGAAGATGAACAATGACTAAAGTACTTCATACTGAATCGGCTCCAGCTGCAATTGGCCCTTATGTTCAAGGCGTCGATCTCGGCAATATGGTTCTGACTTCAGGTCAAATTCCAGTCAACCCGATCACCGGCGACGTCTCTGATGATATCTCTGAACAAGCCCGTCAATCTCTAGACAACGTAAAAGCAGTTGTCGAATCATCAGGTCTAACGGTTAGCGATATTGTAAAGATGACGGTTTTTGTTAAAGATTTAAATGACTTTGGTACAGTCAATGAAGTCTACGGCAAGTTTTTTGATGAACACCAAGTTGCCAACTACCCCGCTCGTTCATGTGTTGAAGTTGCACGCCTACCAAAAGATGTGAAGATTGAAATCGAAGCCATCGCGGTTCGCAAATAACTCGCTCTCGACTTGTTTCACTATCGATTCGATAAAATATTGAAACGCTAGAAACTAAAAAGGGTTGTTCACACAACCCTTTTTTATTATTTCTTTTTATTGAGTTCGATAACTTCTGCATCAAGCTGCTCTAGCTTATGCTTCATCTGCTCTCGACACAGGTTGGCAAGTTCTCGAATATTATCCTTACTGCACCCTTCGGTAGAAACCGGTGGCAGCATTTCAACAATGATATGACCATTATCCCACTTATTCAGCTTTAAGTGAGAAGTGCTGCTACACACGATGGGGATAATTGGCACTTTCGCACCTATTGCAGCATGAAATGCGCCAGTTTTAAAGGGTAGCATCCCACGACCACGTGAACGCGTTCCTTCCGGAAACATCCAAACCGATAGATTGCTTTTCTTCATGCTGTCGACAACTTGGTCGATCGTCCCTTTCGCCTTGCTACGATTTGCGCGATCAATCAAAATATTCCCCGTGAGATAATACAACTGACCAAAAAAGGGCATCCACGCTAAGCTCTTTTTCCCAACCGTCACAACATTGGGTGTCACAGCGGCAGAGACAGTAAATAAATCCCAATTGTTCTGGTGGTTAGCAATATAGACATGCTGACCACGCTGATAGGCATCTTCTGGCAATCTAAGTTCGAGTTTAACACCAAAGACTTTAGACATAGCGCCAAAGTAGCGGCCGAATCTAAATACGTGTTTTGGATTTCTTGGGCTCAATAAACAGTAGCCACACCCAAAAACAAACATGACGATAGCGAAAATAGCCACTGCGATGCAGCGGAAAAAAGCGATCATTTTGTGCTCCGACAAATATCAAAAAAAAGCCGAAACCTCTCGATTCCGGCTAATTACTATTACTTAAACGCTATTCAGAGCCCTTGATACGAGTAATATTCGCACCGAGCAACGTTAGCTTATCTTCAATGCGATCATAACCGCGATCGATATGGTAGATACGATCAACAATCGTTTCACCTTTCGCGATGCAGCCTGCGATAACCAAGCTTGCGGATGCTCGAAGATCCGTAGCCATCACTTGAGCACCACTTAACGAGTCAACATCGCCACAAATCACGGTATTGCCTTCAATGTCAGCTTTTGCACCCATTCTCATAAGTTCAGGTACATGCATGAAGCGATTTTCGAAGATGGTTTCGGTGATAACGCCACCACCTTTTGCCATAATATTTAATAGCGTAAACTGCGCTTGCATATCCGTTGGAAACCCTGGATGAGGAGCGGTACGAATAGAGACAGCTTTTAGATCACGTCCGGTCATATCAAGCGATATCCAGTCTTCACCACTTTCAACCTTTGCACCCGCTTCTTCAAGCTTAGCGATCACCGCTTCTAACAAATGCGCACTGGTGTTACGACATGTTACTTTACCGCCAGAAACTGCAGCGGCAACTAAAAATGTTCCGGTTTCAATGCGATCCGCAACCACACTGTGTTTGCCACCAGAAAGGCGCTCAACACCTTCAATGGTAATCGTATCCGTACCTGCGCCAGACACTTTTGCTCCGATAGCATTCAGGAAGTTCGCCGTGTCAACAATTTCAGGCTCGCGCGCGGCATTATCTAGAACAGTCTTTCCTTCTGCTAAAGTCGCAGCACACATAACGGTAATCGTCGCACCAACACTCACTTTGTCCATGACAATATGAGCGCCCTTTAAGCGACCATCGACTTCTGCTTTCACGTAACCATCTTCTAATGTAATGGTCGCACCAAGCTGTTCAAGGCCGTGAATATGCAGATCAACGGGTCTAGCACCAATTGCGCAGCCACCTGGAAGAGACACTTGGCCTTTACCAAATCGAGCCACCAGTGGACCTAGAGCCCAAATCGAGGCACGCATGGTTTTCACTAAATCATAAGGTGCGCAAAATTCATTAATTTGGCTACCATCGACATGAACTGAACCATTACGGTGAACTTTAGCGCCTAGACGGCCTAGCAGCTTCATCGTGGTATCGATATCACGTAAACGAGGAACATTCGCTACTTCTACTGGCTCTTCTGCAAGAATCGAAGCAAACAAAATTGGTAGTGCTGCATTTTTAGCACCTGAGATCAACACTTCACCTTGTAGCGGTGTGTCCGATCCAATAACTTTAAACTTATCCATTACTTAACCTTACAGTGACATCAACTTTTTATCTCGAGCCCACTCTTCTGGAGTGAAGGCTTTTATCGAGACGGCGTGGATGTCATTACGCTGAATGTATTCCATCAGAGGCTTATAAATCATCTGCTGTTTTTTAACTCGGCTCATGCCTGCGAATTGAGCATCTACTGCGATCACTTCGTAGTGGCTACCTTCACCTTTAACATGTACTTCTTCTAGGTTTAGTTCGCTTTGCAATAGTTCCTGTACTTTTGTGCTATCCACAAGATACTCCTAAATGTGTTTCTCAATTACCGATTCAACATTACTTAGCTGAAACAACATTTTCAGCTCGTCGGGCACGAAGCTGAGCATTATATGACACTTTCGATTTTTTGCATGCTCTATTAAGTGAATTAGCATCACCATACCAGCAGAATCTATACGTTCTACCTCTTTTAGAGACACATTAATACTAGATTCAGGGTAGTCAAGCGCCTCAATTTGCTTCCAAAGTGAAGGAACGCTATCGCGAGTCAAGATACCGCTGAGACATAAATTGCTACCATCACTAAAGTCGAATTTAGCATTCACTGTCCTGACTTCCCTTCAAATCGAATCGATGCCTGAGACAATGCCTCCAATTCTTTCGCCACGGAGACGATGCCCTCTTGACGAATTTTACTGTTCCACTCTGATTGCTTACTCGACAATAGGCTGATACCTTCGGCGATCATATCAAACGCTTTCCAATCACCGGTTTTCTTATCTTTTCGTAGTTTGAACTCGAGATTAATGTTAGGTCTTGGCGAGTCCAATATCGTGACTCGCACGCCCGTTATCGTGGTTTTATCGTCAATAATAGGCCTAGGCCCAAATTGAATCTCTTGTCCTGTATATTGAGTTAACACTTGCGCATAAGAGGTGACGAGATATTCGCGAAAAGCTTTTGCAAACTCTAATACGTCCTCGCGCTTCGCCCCTTTTAAATTCGGACCTAACAATTTCAATGCCGCATAACGATCGTTGACGTAAGGCATCAGCTCTTCCTCAACCACCACTTTTAGGTAATTAGGGTCGCTTTGAACTAACGCCTGCTCTTTTGCCAGTCTCATAAAAGTACGATCCGCTACCTTTTGCATCATCTCGTAAGGCTGACTTTTATCAATATCTTGGGCTGAAACACTGAACGTCCCTAAAACAACCATCAGCATCACCCAAATTCTGATCACGGTATTACTCTTTGTTAGTATCATCTGAATTTCCTCCAATGCTGTACAGTACTTGCCCTATCATATCTTCTAACACTAAGGCTGATTTGGTGTCTTCGATTCTGCCTCCATCCACCAAGTACTCTTCATCATCAAATATAAAGCCTGGAACAAGACCAACATATTGTTCACCAATCAACCCTGAGGTAAGGATCTGTGCACTAGAAGTATCCGGAAACTGATAGTCAGCATTAATCGATAACTCAACAACGGGTAAATAACTTTCCTTATCAAGGTGTATTTTACTGACCCTTCCAACAACAACCCCTCCAACTTTGACTGGAGAGCGTGCTTTTAAGCTACCAATATTGTCAAATCGAGCCTCTAATGTGTAAGTATCCGTTGAACCAAGCCCTTTAACGTCAGCAACCTGAAAAATGATAAACAAAATTGCGCAAAGTCCTGTGAGGACAAAGCCTCCCACCCACAATTCTAGCTTTCTAGTTTGTTGCATTCATAATTCCTTTATTCTTAATTACCAAACATCAATGCGGTTAGCACAAAATCCAAACCTAATACCGCCAATGACGAGTGAACAACCGTTCTTGTTGTCGCCTGGCTGATACCTTCTGATGTTGGTACAGCATCGTAACCATTAAAGAGTGCTATCCAAGTCACCGTTATCGCAAATACAATACATTTTAACGCACTGTTACCAATGTCTCTTCCCAACTCTACCGATGACTGCATCGCCGACCAAAAACTCCCATGATCGATACCTTTCCAATCCACGCCGACTAACTGCCCGCCCCAAATACCAATGGACATAAAAATCATCGCCAACAATGGCATCGAAATCACGCCGGCCCAAAAACGAGGAGCAATCACACGTTTTAGCGGGTCCACAGCCATCATTTCCATACTCGATAACTGCTCTGTCGCTTTCATCAAGCCTATCTCCGCCGTTAACGCAGAACCCGCTCGACCTGCAAATAACAATGCCGTCACAACCGGTCCGAGCTCCCTAAGCAGTGACAACGACACCATTTGCCCAAGACTACCTTCCGCCCCATAATCCACCAGCACGACATAACCTTGTAGACTCAATACCATGCCAATAAATAGTCCCGAAACGGTAATGATGGCAAGAGACTGTACACCCACATTGTGTAATTGTTTAATTAGCAAAGGGAAATGTTTTATTGGTTGAGGCTTCGATAACAGCACGCCCAATAATACAAAGGTCGCACGTCCCCACGACTGACAAAACATCAGAGTGCGATGACCGAGCTTTTGTACCAGCTGTAACATATTAAAAAAGGTCCTGTTCTAGTGACTTGGCAGGATAACGAAAAGGCACAGGGCCATCAGCATCACCAACTAAAAACTGCTGCACTCTAGGGTCTGGGTTATTTCTAAGCTCCTCCGGTGAGCCTTTAGCGACGACTTTCCCGTCGGCCAACAAGTATACCCAGTCCGCAATGGACATGACTTCAGGGACATCGTGTGATACGACGATAGAAGTAAGATTAAGCGCTGTGTTTAACGAGCGAATTAATTCAACCAACACCCCCATGGTAATAGGGTCCTGCCCAACAAATGGCTCATCATACATTATCAGTTCGGGGTCGAGCGCAATGGCTCGTGCCAATGCAGCTCGCCGTGCCATACCACCCGAGAGCTCACTTGGCATTAACTGCGCCGCACCTCGCAGACCCACCGCTTCAAGCTTTAATAACACCAACGTTCGTATCAATGGTTCTGACAGCTGGGTGTGCTCTCGAAGGGGAAAAGCAACATTGTCAAAGACGGTAAGATCCGTAAACAGTGCCCCAGACTGAAACAGCATGCTCATTTTTTTTCGTACGTCGTATAAGCGTTTGCGAGATAACGTGGGGATATTGGCATCTTCAAACCAGATCTCGCCACTATCTGGATACAACTGCCCGCCGATTAGACGCAACAACGTTGTTTTACCTATTCCAGACGGCCCCATGATTGCCGTGATCTTTCCTTTAGGCACATGCAATTCGATATCATCGAAAATTACACGTTCACCTCGAGAGAATGACAGTCCTTTCACGGAAACCAAGTCATTGTTTGACATAGAGTTCCTTATCAATAAAGCCAAATCCGCAGAGCCTTACATCATAATGTTCGCAACGCACAATGAAAACCCTAAAATGATGATGGTTCGCGATACCGCAACAAACATGTATGAGTATTCATCGCATTTCCGACCGATAATGGCATGATCATTGATGCAGCACTCGGATTCACCACTATTATTAGCGTATATGGTTCTGAAACATATTGTGCATTTTATTTGTTGATTAGCTTCCATTTTGGATGCTAAACCGTCAAAATTACCCGCCAAATATCTTAATAAAAGTGAATGGATCTAAAGCATGCTTGAAGCAGTGGTGTTTCTTATTATTGGTCTGGTATTTCTAGTATGGAGTGCAGACAAACTCGTTTATGGTTCCGCAGCTTTAGCGCGAAACTTTGGTATATCACCGCTAGTCATTGGTATGACGATCCTAGCTATGGGCTCTTCTGCGCCAGAAATGATGGTTTCAGCAACGGCAGCCCTAGAAGGTAAAACGGACACCGCCGTCGGTAACGTTCTTGGCTCAAACATCGCCAACATAGCGCTGATCCTTGGTATCACCGCTATGATCAAGCCACTTTCAATTTCGTCTGGCATTTTAAGGCGTGAACTCCCGCTGATGATTGCGGTCACACTAATTGCTGGTGTTTTACTTTGGGATAGCCATTTAGGCTTTTATGAAGGCATCATCCTATTTGCGCTATTTGGTGCCTTCATCATCGCTATGCTTCACATCAGTAAAGCGGAAAAAGCCAGTGGCGGAGACGTCATGCTTGACGACCAAGAGTCCGAAATTCCAGAAGGGGTGAGTAACGGCAAAGCCGCTATGTGGGTTATTATTGGTCTCATTATTCTCCCTATCGCTGCTGACCGTCTCGTCGATAGCGCCGTGACCATCGCACAATATTTTGGTATGAGTGACCTTGTTATCGGTTTAACCATCATTGCAATTGGTACCAGCTTACCTGAACTCGCCGCTTCTTTGGCTGGCGTATTAAAAGGCGAAGATGACATGGCCGTCGGCAATATCATTGGCTCCAATGTCTTTAATATTCTTGCCGTAATGGGCATACCTGGCGTATTAAATCCGTCAGTATTGAGCGAATACGCTATGGGTCGTGACTTTTGGGTCATGCTCGGTGTGTCACTGTTACTTGTGGTCATGGCACTTGGAAAATCTCGCAGTATCAATCGCCTAGAAGGCTTTGTCTTATTTGCCTGCTTCCTAGCTTACCAAATCTACCTCATCGCCAATATGGCAGCTTAGGAGTCACACTATGCCTTCATTTGATTATATCGGTTCAGCAAAGCGCGTATTGAATACGGAAATCTTGGCTCTACAAAATCTTGAACATTACATCGATGCGAATTTTGAAGCGGTTTGTCATAGCATTTTGAACCACCAGGGCAAAGTGATTGTCATGGGGATGGGCAAGTCTGGCCACATAGGCAAAAAAATGGCGGCGACCTTTGCTAGCACGGGGACATCTGCTTTTTTCGTGCACCCTGGTGAAGCGGCGCATGGTGACTTGGGTATGATTGAAGCACAAGACCTCGTTATTGCGATTTCTAATTCTGGTGAGTCCCATGAAATCATCAGTCTTTTCCCTGTTTTTAAACGCCTAGGAATCACGACCGTAAGCATGACGGGCAAGCCAACCTCGACCATGGCTAAGCTCTCCGATCATCACTTACAAATCACCGTGCCTAAAGAAGCATGCCCATTAGGTCTAGCGCCTACATCAAGCTCCACCGCCACTCTTGTCATGGGAGACGCCTTAGCGATCGCCCTGCTTGAAGCGAGAGGGTTTAGTGAAGAAGATTTCGCACTCTCTCACCCTGGTGGTGCGCTTGGTCGTAAGCTACTGCTAAAATTAAGTGACATCATGCACTCTGGAGAGGCATTGCCCTTTGTTACCCCAGAAACCCTCATCCGCGATGCCCTGCTAAGAATTACCGAAAAAGGGTTAGGCATGACCGCTGTGGTCAATGAGTCTCGTGAGCTACTGGGTATTTTTACCGATGGCGACTTGCGACGCATTTTAGATAAACGCATTGACATTCACACGACGAGTATCGGTGAGGTGATGACGCTAAACCCGACTACGGCAACACCAAATATGCTTGCGGCAGAAGGGCTTAACCTAATGCAATCTAGAAACATTAATGGCCTAATTCTATTAGAAGACAATCAAGTTGTCGGGGCGCTCAACATGCACGACTTACTAAAAGCGGGGGTAATGTAATGACTCAAATGACCGAAACACTTTATGGTCCGATCGCTACCACCCTTGTGAATAAAGCGGCACAAGTGCAACTGCTTATTTGTGATGTCGATGGGGTCTTTTCTGATGGCCTTGTCTACATGGGTAACGATGGCGAAGAGCTCAAAACCTTCCATACTCGTGACGGATATGGCGTCAAAGCCCTTATGAGTGCGGGTATTGAAGTCGCCATTATTACAGGTCGAACATCGAAAATTGTTGAAAACCGAATGAGAGCTTTGGGTATTTCTTTGATTTATCAGGGCCAGGATGACAAGGTCATTGCGTACCAAGATATCTGTAATAAACTCAATATAGCCGCCAGCGAAACGGCGTATATTGGTGACGATCTCATTGACTGGCCGGTTATGGAACAAATTGGCTTTAGTGTTTGCGTGGCTGATGGACACCCGTTATTGGCAAGAAAGGCAGATTATGTCACCTCTATACCTGGAGGACGTGGGGCGGTACGAGAGGTTTGCGATATTATTTTAGAGTCGAAAGGGCAACTAGAACGTCATAAAGGTTTGAGTATATGAGTCTATCTCGTACTCTTTATACCCTTTTATTCATCATATCGCTTGGTTGCGCGTATTATCTCTATACCAAAGAGGATACTGGCGTGATTCAAGTAGCGCCGAATATTGAACTTCCAGCCTTTAGTGGTAAAGATCTGCACAACATTTCTTATTCCGATAATGGTGTGCGCAGCTACAGCATTAACTCCATCCATCTCGAGCATTTTTCCAAAAAAGGCGAGACGGTGTTTGAGCGACCGGTGCTAAAAATCTATGCGCAAGGCACGACTCAAGAATGGGAAATTTCAGCGGCAAAAGCCATTCTCGATAAACAAGATGTGCTAACGCTCTATGACGATGTCATTGCTAGAAATTTGCTTGATGACTCAGGTTTCGATACTTTATCAACAGACCAGATGAGCATTCAGTTAGACAATCGTGATTTTTGGGCTGATACTAACGTTCTTATGTTAGGCCCACAGTTTGAAACGCGTGGGGATGCGATGAAAGGAAACTTCGCAGACAACCTCGCAGAGCTCTATAAAAAAGTGAATAGTAAATATGAAACTCTCACACCTTAGCCTTGGGCTTTGCCTGATGTTCCCAGTAGCCGCATACGCACTCTCTACGGATACAGAGCAACCCGTGTATATCGACTCTGACAGCCAACAGCTTGATATGAAAAGTAATCAAGTCACGTTCGTTGGTGATGTAAAACTAAAACAAGGCAGCATTAATATTAATGCAGACAAGATTATAGTCACCAGAGAAGCGAAAACTGGAGCCCTTCAAGTCATTGAAGGATATGGTAATTTAGCGACTTTCTCACAGTTAACTGACGACGGTAAAACCTTGTACGGCGAAGCAAAGGCGTTACATTATGCCTTGCAAGCGGATCAATTAACGATGACGAACCAAGCCATGCTATCGCAAGATGGCAGCATTATTCGAGGCACCAAAATTCGCTATCGAATATCATCACAAAAACTTATTGCTGATGGTAACGCTAATGAACGAGTATCTACCGTTCTTCAACCTCAACAAGCTCAAGAGTAAATATTTCGATTATGGCGCTACTTAAAGCAACTCACCTGGCAAAAAGCTATAAAAATCGAAAGGTCGTGTCTGACGTGAGCCTCTCCGTAGAGTCAGGTCAGATTGTCGGCTTACTCGGTCCTAATGGTGCGGGTAAGACCACTTCATTCTACATGATCGTTGGGCTAGTTCCTCGAGACGAAGGGTCAATTACCATCGATGACGAAGACATCAGTATTTTACCGATGCACAGCCGCGCGAAAATGGGCATTGGCTATTTACCGCAAGAAGCGTCTATTTTTAGAAAACTAAGCGTTGAAAATAACATCTTAGCGGTACTAGAGACCCGTAACGAGTTGACGCAAGAGGAGCGTCAGGATCGTTTAGAAGACTTGCTCGAAGAATTTAGTATTCAGCATATCCGTAAAAGTGCTGGTATGGCACTGTCTGGTGGTGAACGCCGCCGTGTCGAAATTGCTCGAGCATTAGCCGCTAACCCGCAATTTATCTTGCTCGATGAACCTTTTGCCGGGGTTGACCCTATCTCGGTTATTGATATTAAAAAGATTATCGAACACTTAAGAGACCGAGGTCTCGGCGTTTTAATCACAGACCATAACGTGCGTGAAACACTTGATGTTTGTGAAAAAGCCTACATTGTCAGCCAAGGTCACCTGATCGCCGAAGGAACACCGGAAGATGTTCTCAATAATGAACATGTAAAACAGGTTTATCTCGGAGAACAATTCCGACTATGATTTAATAGTCAGGTAGAACATTTATTAATAGGCCAACAAGACTGCATGAAACCCTCATTACAACTCAAGCTAGGTCAACAGTTAGCAATGACGCCACAACTGCAGCAAGCCATTCGCTTATTGCAGTTGTCTACACTCGATCTTCAACAAGAAATTCAAGAAGCCTTGGATTCTAACCCGCTACTTGATGTTGAAGAGTCAGTAGAAGAAACTAGCGCTAATGAAGAAAAGACTAGCCTAGAAAAAAAAGAGGACTCCAGTCTTGAAGCAACAAACGAGCCTGAGCCGAAAGACAGCTCTGAACTCATCGAGTCCTCTGAAATAACTACTGATTTAGAAATTGATACCACGTGGGATGATGTATACAGCGCTAATACTGGTAACACGGGTATTAGTTTGGACGACGACCTGCCTATCTACCAAGGCGAAACCACGCAATCTCTTCAAGACTACCTAATCTGGCAACTCGACCTTACTCCGTTTTCCGACACTGACCGAGCCATAGCTTTAGCGGTTATCGACGCGATTGATAGCCAAGGCTATCTCACTCAATCGTGTGAGGAGTTACTCGAAAGTGTTGATATTGACGATCTTGAACTTGACGAAGTAGAAGCGGTCCGTAAACGTATTCAGCAATTTGATCCATTAGGTGTTGCATCCGTTAATTTACAAGATTGCCTCTTGCTGCAACTGGCCACGTTCCCTGAAGATACCCCGTGGTTGCATGAGGCCCGACTGATTTTGGCCCATCATATTGACCAATTGGGCAATCGTGATTACAAACTCGTGATTAAAGAGACTAAGCTAAAAGAAACAGAACTTCGAGAAGTCCTACAGCTTATTCAACAACTCGATCCTCGTCCCGGCAGCAAGATTACGCCAGATGAAACCGAGTATGTGGTCCCTGATGTCTCTGTTTTTAAAGACCGCGGTAAGTGGGTCGTACAAATTAACCCTGACAGTGTGCCTCGATTAAAGGTCAATCAACAATACGCGCAGCTAGGTACCGGGAATAGCCCAGATAGCCAATATATTCGCTCAAACCTGCAAGAGGCCAAATGGCTAATCAAAAGCCTAGAGAGTCGAAATGAGACTCTGCTCAAAGTCGCGAAATGTATTGTTGAACATCAGCACGACTTCTTTGAATATGGAGAAGAAGCGATGAAACCTATGGTATTGAATGACGTTGCGTTAGCGGTTGATATGCACGAATCAACAATATCTAGGGTAACCACACAGAAGTATATGCATACGCCACGTGGTATTTTTGAACTGAAATATTTTTTCTCAAGCCATGTATCAACAGACAATGGTGGTGAGTGCTCCTCTACCGCCATTCGAGCCCTTATCAAGAAGCTTGTTGCTGGTGAAAATTCAGCCAAGCCATTGAGCGATAGTAAAATCGCAGCTCAGCTAGCTGACCAAGGCATCCAAGTTGCTAGACGGACTATAGCAAAGTATCGAGAGTCGTTAGGCATCGCACCTTCAAGTCAGCGCAAACGCCTACTTTAAGGCCCACAACCAAAAAGGAAAGTCTATGCAAATTCAAATCCAAGGCCACCATGTTGATCTTACTGAGTCCATGCAAGACTACGTTAATAGTAAATTTCAGAAACTAGAACGCTTTTTTGATCATATAAATACCATTCAAGTGATATTACGTGTTGAAAAATTAAATCAGATCGCTGAAGCTACGCTCCACATAAATCAAGCTGAAATTCATGCGACAGCAGAAGACGAGAGTATGTACGCGGCGATCGACTCACTCGTTGACAAGCTTGTCCGACAATTGAATAAGCACAAAGAAAAAATAAGTAATCACTAACATGCAAATAAGTGAAGTATTGACTCTGGACTGCACAAAAAGTGCAGTCCCTTGTACGAGTAAAAAACGCGCCCTTGAAATCATCAGTGAAATTGCGGCTGAACAGACGGGTCAAAACTCAACAGAATTGTTTGAGTGCATGCTAAATCGAGAGAAAGTCGGCAGTACTGGTATCGGAAATGGTATTGCGATCCCTCACGCGCGAATGCAAGATAGCGATAAAGCTGTCGCCATCCTGTTACAGTGCCAAGAACCTGTTGAATTTGATTCAATAGATAATCGACCTGTTGATTTACTGTTTGCGCTGCTAGTGCCTGATGCTCAATGTAAAGAGCACCTTAAGACTCTGTCGTGTATGGCAGAGCGCTTGAACGACAAAGCGGTGCTTAAACAACTGCGTAAAGCCCAAAGCGATCAAGAGCTTTACGATATTATCGTTAGCCACTAATTATACAGAGTCAAAATTATGCGATTGGTTGTTGTGAGTGGGCATTCTGGTGCTGGGAAAAGCGTTGCTCTTAGGGTACTAGAAGACTCTGGTTACTACTGCGTAGATAACCTACCCGTCGATTTGCTTGATCATTTTGTTGAGAGTACTCAAGACTCTCAACAAAATGTTGCGGTCAGCATTGATATTAGAAACCTACCAGAAAATTTAAACCAACTCAGCATAAAGCTTGATGAATTGGCTAAGCAGCACGACGTAAAAGTATTATTTCTCGATGCGACAAAATCGGTTCTCCTTACTCGCTATAGCGAGACAAGACGGATTCACCCGCTTTCCCAACAAAAAGAAAAACTCTCTCTCGAGCAAGCGATTGATCTTGAGCACAAACTGTTAAAGCCAATCAAAGAGCAAGCCGACTACTTGATCGACTCTAGTGAACGCTCTATTCACGATCTTAGTGAAACCATCCGCATCGAACTAGAAGGCAAAGAGAAAAAAGAATTAGTGATGGTATTCCAATCATTTGGATTCAAATATGGGATGCCCAACGATGCCGACTACGTATTTGATGTGCGCTTTCTTCCCAATCCTCACTGGCAACCTGAGCTAAGACCACTCACTGGTCTTGATGCCCCGATCAAATCATTTCTCGAGTCACACCCTGAAGTCATTGAGCTGAAATTACAAATCCAAAACTTCATAGAACGATGGTTGCCATTACTAGAGAAAAACAACCGCAGCTACTTAACGGTCGCCATCGGTTGCACAGGGGGCAAACACCGCTCAGTCTACATTACTCAGCAAATTGGTGAGTACTTTGCTCAAAGCGGGCATCAGGTCCAAATACGGCATGCTTCGCTAGAACATCATCAATAGGAACCTTTCATGTCGACATCCCGAACTGTTTTGATTCAAAATCGTTTAGGGTTGCACGCACGTGCAGCCGTCAAACTCGTCGAACTCGCACAAAGCTTTCATGCTACCGTTACCGTTTGTAATCACGAACAAAAAGAAGCGACGGCGGACAGTGTCATGGGGCTACTGATGTTAGAGTCCGCACAAGGTGAATTCATCACTATCAAAGCCGATGGAGAACAAGCTGAGCAAGCCCTACAGGCGGTTTGCGAACTGGTTGAACATCGTTTTGATGAAGATGAGTAAGCCAATTCTTAGCGAGTAAAAATTTCGCACTGCCATTTATACGTTGTTATTAATTAACGTGTAGAATTAGGCTAATATTCAGTACATTAAAGCAGTTAAGTTCAAGGGGTAGCCATGGCAGAGCAAATAGAATTCGACCAAGCTCACCAAACGCTCCAAGAAGTAAGTGAAGCGCTAGAAAATGGTCGCTTTGTTTACGTACGCAGACAGCTTCAGGATATGGAACCTGAAGACATTGCCCACCTTCTCGAGGCCTCCCCTCGTAAAAGTCGCGACGTCCTTTGGCAACTTACCGACCCTGAAGACTACGGCGAAATTCTTGATGAATTAAATGAAGACGTCAAAGATAACCTTGTGTCTAAAATGGCACCAGAGAAGCTGGCGGAAGCAACAGAAGGCATGGACACCGATGATGTCGCCTATGTTTTGCGAAGCCTGCCTGATGACGTCTCACGAGAAGTACTTTCCCAAATGGACACGGCTGACAGGCAGCGTGTAGAGACCGCCCTTTCCTACCCGGAAGACAGTGCCGGCGGCATCATGAACACTGACGTAATTACTATTCGTGGTGATGTCGATGTCGATGTGGTACTTCGCTACCTTCGCATGCGAGGGGAGCTCCCTGAAGCGACGGATGCCCTCTATGTCATCGATGAAGAGAGCATGCTAATAGGACACTTATCTCTCAGTACCATTTTGACCACTCAACCCGACGTAAAGGTGATTGATGTCATGGATGACGCTGACGAGGCTATCCATGTGGAAACCAGTGACTCTGATGTCGCATCCTTATTTGAACGTCGAGACTGGGTCTCAGCGCCAGTAGTAGATAGTGACCACCACCTTGTTGGTCGTATTACTATCGATGATGTTGTCGATATTATTCGAGAAGACGCCGAACACTCAATGATGAGCATGGCAGGGATGGATGACGATGAAGATACATTCGCTCCAGTCGTCAAATCAGCAAGGCGCCGAAGCGTATGGCTGGGCGCCAATGTCCTAGCGGCACTTGCTGCGGCTTCTGTTTCTAATATGTTTGAAGCCACCTTAGAGCAAATGGCAGCTATCGCCGTGCTGATGACCATTGTACCTTCAATGGGAGGGGTTGCAGGGAACCAAACCGTCGCCTTGGTCATTAGAGGCCTTGCATTAGGTCACATTGGTGACAGTAACAAGCGAGAACTTTTACTGAAAGAAGCGGCGATAGGCTTTCTAAACGGCATATTATGGGCATTAATTATTGGTGGTATTGTCGTGGCGTGGAAAGGAAACTGGATGCTAGGAGGCATTATTTCAGCCGCCATGCTAACCAACTTACTGGTGGCAGGTATTGCTGGAGTCACGATCCCTATCTTCTTGAAGAAACTGAATATTGACCCAGCGCTTGCAGGCGGCATGGCATTGACGACGATTACCGATGTGATCGGTTTATCGGTCTTCCTTGGCTTAGCCACCGTACTCCTCACCTAACCGTCTTCACAGCGCTATCTCATTCGGCCCCTACTATTATCGTGATATTGGGGGGGCTTGTATCGTAATATTAGGGGCTGGTTTCCCCCAGAGACTAAAAATAAAGATGACGTACAATAAAAAAACGGAGCCCATTGGGCTCCGTTTTTATTTGAGAACGCTAGTCTAATAGCATTACTTCTTAGTAAGTTTCTCTTTGATACGAGCTGACTTACCAGAACGCTCACGTAGGTAGTACAACTTGGCACGACGTACTGCACCACGGCGTTTAACTTCGATGCTATCAACCATTGGAGAGTGAGTTTGGAACGCACGCTCTACACCTTCACCGTTCGAGATTTTACGAACTGTGAATGCAGAGTGAAGACCACGGTTACGAATAGCGATTACAACGCCTTCGTATGCCTGTAGACGCTCACGGTCACCTTCTTTTACTTTAACCTGAACTACAACAGTGTCACCTGGTGCAAATTTAGGTAGGTCTGATTTCATTTGCTCTTCTTCAAGAGCCTTGATGATGTTACTCATGTTCTTAAATTCCTAGAATAAACTGATACTAAAATAAATAGGTTACTGCTTACTTTTCATCTAAACGATACGCTTTGACAAATTCAGCCAGTAATTGTTCCTGTTCGTCAGTCAGAGCTAGGTTTTCCAGGAGTTCCGGTCTTCTTAGCCAAGTACGGCCCAACGACTGTTGTAGTCGCCAGCGACGAATGTCTTTGTGATTTCCAGACTTTAATACACTTGGTATTTCCAGTCCGTCCAACACGTCAGGGCGCGTGTAATGCGGACAATCCAACAAACCATTTGCAAAAGAGTCTTCTTCTGCTGACGCAAAGTCACCCAATACTCCCGGAACAAACCGAGACACTGAGTCAATCAACGTCATGGCTGGGATCTCCCCACCCGTCATCACAAAATCTCCAATTGACCATTCTTCGTCAACTTCAGTTTGGATGATGCGCTCATCTACCCCTTCATAGCGACCACATATCAACACTAGGTTGTCGTTCTTCGCTAATTCCTCTACCCCTTGCTGATCGAGCTTTCGACCTTGGGGAGATAGGTAAATCACTTTCGTCTTACCCGGTGATGCAGCTTTGGCAGTTTTAATGGCATCGCGCAAAGGCTGAACCATCATCAACATACCTGGACCACCACCGTAAGGTCTATCATCGACAGTGCGATGCTTGTCATGAGTGAAATCTCGAGGATTCCATGTCTCAATAGACAATAAACCTTTTTTAACCGCTTGACCTGTTACTCCGTAGTCAGTAACGCTGCGGAACATGTCTGGAAACAGGCTAATTATGCCAACCCACATCTGTTCTCTCGCTCTGTTGGTTACCAGCTACTGGATTAGAATCCAGGATCCCAGTCAACTTCGATCCGTCGAGCTTCGCGATCAACATTTTTGATCACTTGCTCTTCAAGGTACGGTACCAACCGTTCCTTTTGCCCAAAAGCATCTTTAAGATTTGCTTTCACTACCAAAACATCGTTTGAACCGGTTTCTAACATGTCAGTTACTTCACCTAAGTCGTAACCTTTTGTTGTAAACACTTTCATGCCAAACAATTCACGCCAGTAGAATTCATCTTCTGACAGCTCAGGCAGCACCGCTGGGTCGATTGCGATTTCAAAGTTAGTCAGTAGGTGAGCTTCTTCTCGAACCTCTAAACCTTCTAGCTTACACACCATACCTTTGTTATGGCGCTTCCAACTTTCAACCTTAACCTCAACCCATTTGCCCTTTTGGTTAATATACCAAGGGCTGTAATCAAAAAGGTTTTCAGGATCGTCTGTATAGGAAAAAACTTTCAGCCATCCACGAATGCCATAAGTAGAACCTAATTTACCTACAACAATTCTTTCGCTTTGGTTACTCATCGTGTCTTTACCTTTCATCGACATACTGCTTACTGAGCTAATAATTAAGCCGCTTTTTGAGCGTCTTTAACTAGCTTAGCTACGCGGTCAGAAACTGTAGCGCCTTGGCTAACCCAGTGGTTAACGCGCTCTAGATCTAGACGTAGGCCTTCTTCTTGACCTTGAGCAGTTGGGTTAAAGAAACCTACTTTCTCAATGAAACGACCAGTTGCAGCATTGCGGCTATCCGCTACTACGATTTGATAGAATGGACGCTTCTTCGCGCCGTGACGTGCCAAACGAATGGTTACCATATCGTCCTCTTTGCTTTCTCAATAATAAAAATGACCTCAGAAGCGTTTCTCTTATGAAAAACCTGAGGTCTCGTGCCAAAATAAAGCCCCGGAATTTTACTCTTATTCCGTTTCAATGCAAGGTATTTAGCTATTTTTTCACCAGCACAAACGAGAGCTTTGTAGTGTGATTGAGTTAACAGTTTGAAAAGTAACATCACAACGATGAGAAATTAAACACAACTCATGATTAAAAAACCAACAATCGTTCTATAATTTCCGCTCACAAACAAGCCGTCACTCACCGTGATAACTGACATCTTTGATAGGTTGTATTTAGGTAGAAGCTGGCGATATAAAAACGGGTTACTCACATCGTTGTGAGCAACCCGAATTTCAAAATGGGTAGAGAAGCTGTGTTAGCTAGCTCATTCTATGAACAGCATGTCAATTAGCGTCCAAATGGGTTAAAACCACCGCCGCCGCCCATGCCGCCACCGCCCATCATACCTTGCATATTACGCATCATGCCGCGCATGCCACCTTTTTGCATCTTCTTCATCATCTTTTGCATTTGGGTAAACTGCTTAAGAAGACGATTAACATCTTGAACTTGAGTACCAGAACCTGCAGCAATACGCTTTTTGCGTGAGCCTTTAATAAGCTCTGGACGCTGGCGCTCTTTCATCGTCATAGAGTTGATGATGGCTTCCATCTGCTTAAACATTTTGTCATCAACTTTATCTTTAACATTATCTGGGACGTTCGACATGCCTGGTAGCTTGTCCATCATTCCCATCATTCCACCCATATTTTGCATTTGGCCAAGCTGTTCACGGAAGTCTTCAAGGTCAAAACCTTTCTTTTCCTTAAACTTCTTAGCCATTTTTTCGGCTTTTTCGGTATCGACATTACGCTGTAGGTCTTCAATCAACGACAGCACATCACCCATGCCTAAAATACGCGATGCCACACGATCCGGGTGGAAAGGTTCAAGCGCGTCAGTTTTTTCACCCACACCCAAGAACTTAATCGGCTTACCGGTAATATGACGAACCGATAACGCAGCACCACCACGTGCGTCACCATCAACCTTGGTAAGAACGACACCCGTTAATGGCAGCATGTCCCCAAACGCTTTTGCCGTGTTCGCAGCATCTTGACCGGTCATCGCATCAACAACGAATAGCGTTTCAACAGGATCGATAGCCGCGTGAAGATCGCGAATCTCTTCCATCATTTCATGATCAACCGCGAGACGACCCGCCGTATCAACAATCAATACGTCGTAGAATTTTTTCTTCGCATGCTCAATCGCATTGTTGGCAATATCAATCGGTTTTTGATCTGCCGATGAAGGGAAGAAATCAACGCCTACATCACTCGCCAATGTCTCAAGCTGTTTAATCGCCGCCGGGCGATAAACATCGGCAGACACAACCAGTACTTTCTTCTTCTCACGCTCATGGAGCATTTTTGAAAGCTTACCAACACTGGTCGTTTTACCGGCACCTTGCAAACCTGCCATCAAAATAACGGCAGGTGGCTGTGCGGCAAGATCTAAAGCTTCATTCGATTCGCCCATCACAGACTCAAGCTCTGCTTGAACAATCTTGATGAACTCTTGGCCTGGTGTCAGCGATTTAGACACCTCAACACCAACGGCACGTTCTTTAACGCCTTTAATGAACTCGCGGATCACAGGCAATGCCACATCCGCTTCCAGAAGCGCCATGCGAACTTCGCGTAACGTGTCTTTAATATTCTCTTCGGTCAAACGACCTTTACCGCTGATGTTCTTCAGCGTTTTGGATAGACGATCCGTTAAATTCTCAAACATTTTTTTCTCTTCGCTTAAAAATTGCGATCAATTATGGTGAGTATACCTTAGCCAGCGATCAGAGTCATACTTAACAAGATCAAATACTAATCAATACTTTTTACATATGCCGTAGCTCATTGGGTCGATGCAGGGTATAATTCAAGCTCTAAACCATAGATTTTTAGGCAAAATGGACAGTTTAATCGCAACATCTGCAGCCATTTTTTATGCGCTTGCTATCGCTACCATCATCCCAGGCTTGGTTCAACAAGTCGGGATCCGCACGAAAACTGTTCTCATCAGTGCTTCGCTAGCCCTGCTATGTCATGCCTGGTTGCTAAGTGATCTTATCCTAAGTGGCTCTGGACAAAACCTTAGCATCCTAAATGTCGCCTCACTGATTGGCTTTATTATTTCACTCTTTATGAGTGCGGCTATGATGAAAACGCGCATTTGGTTTTTACTGCCTGTCGTCTACAGCTTTGCCGCTATCAACTTATCCGTCGCGGCATTTGTACCGACCGCCTTCATTACCCATTTAGAACATAATCCAAAGCTATTGCTTCATATTGCATTAGCATTATTTTCGTATTCCACGTTATCCATTGGGGCTCTTTATGCTATCCAACTTGCTTGGCTCGATCACAAACTAAAAAATAAGAAAGCGTTGGGCATCAACCCGAACTTACCCCCATTAATGATGGTGGAAAGGCAACTTTTCAAGATCATTTTAATTGGAACCGCTCTACTCAGTGCCACACTGATCACAGGTTTCATCTTTGTCGAAGATATGTTTGCTCAAGGCAAGGCGCACAAAGGTATCCTGTCATTCATGGCATGGGTAATTTATTCTGTACTGCTTTGGGGTCACTACCATAAGGGATGGCGTGGTAAAAAAGTGACTTGGTTTGCCATTGCTGGCGCAACATTGCTCACCTTAGCGTACTTTGGTAGTCGCTTTGTTCAAGAAATCATACTCAACTAATTCAGAATGACGCCTTGCTCACTGTTATTCAAAAGTAGCATTGACATCAAGCGTCAACTCGCTCATTAATTGACCAATACTATTATTAAAGGAACGGCTACGTTTTGGACGACATTTCGACCGGTATTTTATTTGCGATTCTCGCAGGTCTGATTGTAATTTCCGGCTATTTTTCTGGTTCAGAGACAGGGATGATGTCTTTGAATCGCTATCGACTCAAACATCTCTCAAAAACGGGTCATAAAGGCGCAAAGCGCGTTGAACGATTATTAAATCGTCCAGACCGCCTGATAGGATTAATCCTTATCGGAAACAACCTCGTCAATATTCTCGCGTCTGCAATTGCAACCGTTATTGGCTTACGTCTTTATGGGGATGTTGGTGTCGCGATAGCAACGGGCGCCTTGACCCTTGTTATTTTAGTCTTTGCGGAAGTCACCCCAAAAACTCTGGCCTCTCTCTATCCCGAGCGAGTATCCTTCATGAGCAGCATCTTACTCACCATTTTAATGAAGTTACTCTCTCCTCTCGTCATTCTGGTTAACTTCATTACTAACGGCTTTATTCGACTTCTTGGCATTAAAGCTAACCACAATGATGAAGACCACTTAAGCTCTGATGAATTACGTACCGTGGTTAATGAAGCCGGGTCATTAATCCCTAGACGTCACCAAGACATGCTGATTTCAATTTTGGATCTTGAACATGTCACCGTAAACGACATTATGATTCCACGTAATGAAATCACCGGTATCAACATCAATGATGATTGGAAATCTATTGTGCGCCAGCTAACACACTCCCCTCACGGTCGAGTGGTACTTTATCGCGATCAAATAGATGAAGTTGTCGGTATGCTAAGACTTCGTGAATCTTATCGTCTTATGCTAGAAAAAAATGAATTCACTAAAGAGACACTGTTGCGCAGCGCCGATGAAGTCTACTTTATTCCGGAAGGCACTCCCCTCAACGTACAAATGCTAAAATTTCAGCGTAATAAACAGCGGATTGGTCTTATCGTCGACGAATATGGCGACATCAACGGTCTTGTAACGCTAGAGGATATCTTAGAAGAGATTGTTGGTGAATTTACCACTTCTATCGCCCCAACCTTAGCTGAAGAAATTTCACCACAAGGCGATGGCAGCTTCTTAATCGAAGGCAGCGCAAATATACGAGACATCAACAAAGGATTAAAGTGGTCACTACCCACCGATGGTCCAAGAACGCTTAATGGCTTAATGCTTGAGCACTTAGAAGATATTCCTGAAAGCCATCTAAGTATCGAAGTGGCCGAGCACCAAATGGAAATTGTCGAACTAGAAGAAAACCGAATAAAAATGGTTAAGGTCTTCCCTAAAAACCATCAGTCTTGATAGACGCATTTTCATCCAGAAAAAAACGGCTCTTTATGAGCCGTTTTTTGATTGTCTACTTCAGACACACTCGCGTTAGTTTATATTTGGTCCCAGCCACTTTTCAGCTTCAAGCCTATCCCAGCCTTTGCGATCTGCATAGCTCAACAATTGATCCTCTTGAATTTGAGCTATGGCAAAATAACGCGAATCTGGGTGGGAAAAATACCAACCAGACACCGACGCTCCTGGCCACATAGCATAGCTTGTTGTTAGCGACATATTGATAGATTCTTCCACTTGAAGTAAATCCCAAAGCGGCCCTTTCTCTGTGTGCTCAGGACATGCAGGGTAACCCGGCGCAGGTCGAATACCTTGGTATTTTTCACGAATCAGATCTTCGTTATCCAATGACTCATCGGGAGCATAACCCCAAATGTCTTTACGAACACGGACATGTAAGTATTCCGCAAATGCCTCTGCTAGGCGGTCAGCAACGGCTTGAATCATAATCGCATTATAATCATCGCCATTCGCTTTATATTCATCAGCTAACTCTCGCTCTCCAATTCCGCCCGTTACAGCGAAGGCACCTATCCAGTCATGCTTACCACTGCTCTTCGGTGCAATGTAGTCTGATAGACAGTAGTTAAAACCTTTAGGTTTCTTGGTTTGCTGTCTTAGATTACACAATAACTGTTTGACTTCGGTTCGTGACTCATCGGTATATACTTCAATATCGTCATCAACGCTGGCAGCAGGAAATAAACCACAGATGCCTCGCGCCTTCAGAAGTCCTTCTTTTTCAACACGATCGAGCATATCGTTCGCATCCTTAAACAAGCGCTTCGCTTCTTCACCAACTTCTTCATGTTCAAAGATTTTCGGATACTTACCCATTAGTGTCCACGTCATAAAAAATGGCGTCCAATCGATATACTCTCGCAACGTCGCAACGTCAAAGTCATCGAAAATATGAATGCCAGGTTTTAATGGTGCTGGAGGCGTATAACTATCCCAATCAATCGCGACTTTATTGTCTCGAGCTTGCTCAAGTGTGACTGGCGCGGTTCTTGGCTTCTTACGATTATGCTGATCACGTACACGGTCATAATCAATATCGAGCTTGCTAACAAAATCTGGTTTCAACTCGTTCGACAGTAGCGAAGTACACACGCCTACCGCCCGCGATGCATTGTTAACATAGACAACGGGCTGATTGTAATTTTGTTCAATTTTAACAGCGGTATGCGCTTTAGACGTCGTGGCGCCACCGATGAGCAATGGTAGGTCAAAGCCTTGTCGCTCCATTTCTTTAGCAACATGCACCATTTCATCTAACGATGGGGTAATCAATCCTGACAGACCAATAATATCGACGTTTTCTTCTTTAGCTACCTTCAATATTTTTTCGCACGGCACCATGACGCCAAGATCGATGATCTCGTAATTATTACATTGCAGTACAACGCCAACAATATTTTTACCGATGTCATGAACATCGCCTTTTACCGTCGCAAGCAATATTTTACCGTTGGTAGAGCCCGCTTCTTTCATCGCATTAATAAAAGGTTCTAAATGTGCCACCGCCTGCTTCATAACTCGAGCGGACTTCACTACCTGAGGTAGGAACATTTTGCCTTCACCAAATAAATCACCAACCACATTCATACCATCCATTAACGGACCTTCAATGACGTGTAGTGGTTTTTCGGCATTAATGCGCGCTTCTTCGGTATCCTCAACAATAAACTCGGTTATGCCTTTTACCAACGCATGCTCTAAGCGTTTTTCGACCGACCAAGTGCGCCACTCCAGTGCACTGGCATCTTCTTCCTTACCCACACCCTTATTCGCATATTCAGAGGCAATGTCCAGCAATCGCTCTGTTCCATCATCGCGACGGTTTAAGACTACGTCTTCAACCGCTTCACGAAGCTTATCTGGAACATTGTCATAAACCTCTAACTGACCCGCGTTGACGATGCCCATATCCATACCATTTTTAAAACAGTGGTAAAGGAACACCGCGTGAATCGCTTCACGAACGTAGTTGTTGCCACGGAATGAAAACGAAACATTCGAGACCCCACCGGAGATCATGGCGTGAGGCAAATCTCGTTTGATATCTGCGACGGCTTCAATAAAATCGACGGCATAATTGTTATGCTCATCAATCCCTGTCGCAACTGCGAAAATATTAGGGTCGAAAATGATGTCTTCCGGTGGGAAACCCACTTCATCCACCAGCACGCGATAAGCTTCAGTACAAATTTCAATTTTTCTTTCACGAGTATCCGCTTGGCCCACTTCATCGAATGCCATCACAATGACGGCCGCACCATAACGACGAATCAACTTAGCTTGCGCGACAAATTTTTCTTTGCCTTCTTTTAACGAAATCGAGTTAACGATCCCTTTACCTTGGATACATTTCAATCCCGCTTCAATCACTTCCCATTTAGAGGAGTCGACCATAATCGGTACTTTGGAGATTTCAGGCTCTGACGCACAAAGATTTAAAAATCGCACCATGCAGGCTTCAGCGTCTAGCATGCCCTCATCCATATTGATATCGATGATCTGTGCACCGTTTTCAACTTGCTGACGTGCGACTTCGAGTGCTTCATCATAGAGCTCTTCTTTGATGAGACGCTTAAAACGAGCGGAGCCTGTCACATTGGTTCGCTCACCGACGTTAATAAATAAACTGTCTTTTTCTATGGTTAGCGGCTCTAAACCTGACAACCGACAAGCCACAGGAATATCAGGTAATGCACGAGGTGTTACGCCTTCCACGGCTAACGACATCTGACGAATATGCTCAGGAGTGGTTCCACAACACCCCCCGACTAAGTTTAGAAAGCCACTTTGTGCCCATTCACCAATGTGCTCTGCCATGTCTTCAGGCGATAAATCATACTCGCCAAATGCGTTAGGAAGACCTGCGTTAGGGTGAGCGGAAATATAGCCTTCACCAATACGGGAAATTTCTTGCACGTATTGACGCAGTTCATCAGGGCCTAGCGCGCAGTTAAGACCAAACGAGATAGGATTGACATGACGTAATGCGTTATAAAAAGCTTCGGTGGTTTGTCCGGATAACGTCCGTCCAGACGCATCGGTGATGGTCCCCGAAATCATAATAGGCAAATCGACATCAAGCTCTTCAAGTACCGTTTCAACCGCAAACGCACAAGCCTTAGCGTTCAGCGTATCAAATACAGTTTCGATCAAAATAAGATCCGAACCACCTTTAATCAAGGCTCGAGTAGACTCAGAGTATGCAATAACGAGCTCATCAAATGAGACGTTGCGGTAGCCGGGATCATTCACATCGGGAGAAATTGAACACGTTCGGTTTGTCGGGCCTAAAACTCCGGCAACAAATCTTGGTTTGTCCGGGTTCTTTGCCGTCCACTCATCAGCGACTTCGCGAGCAAGGCGCGCCGCTTCGAAGTTAATCTCATCACTCAAAGATTCCATATCATAATCGGCCATCGCAATCGTAGTGGCGTTAAATGTATTGGTTTCAAGGATATCGGCACCCGCTTCTAGGTAAGCACTATGGATTTCTTTGATGAGTTCAGGTTGAGATAAAACCAAAAGATCATTATTACCTTTAAGATCGGATGGCCAATCAGCAAAACGTTCCCCTCGATAATCGGCTTCTTCCAACTTATAGCCTTGAATCATCGTCCCCATCCCACCATCAATAAGTAGGATGCGTTTTTTCAATTGAGTCTCAATCACTTGTCTAATGCTGCTTACCACAATACTGCCTCGTTCCTTGCTGTTGTAGCCATCCTATCATAGTAACTTTAGAAATCTAGACGTCTAAAATAACTTTTGAGTGCTTTATTTCCAACCAAACTAACTAAGTCCAATCTCTCTCGCAACCTTTTCATTACTTCCTATGTCATAACAAGAATAAAAACAAAACTCGACGTAAAGAAGGTCAATTGATGACTAAACGTTCTATACCTAAAAGGTATGAATTTTCAATTAGTGATTGATCTTCACTCACGACAGGAACAAAATCCTATTCACAATTTATTACAATTAAGGTGACGTAATGTCCGTTTATCAGACACTCTGTTTTTTGTCTGCAGCAGCAATGCTGATTGCATTCATCAATAGTAAGATCGGTAAAATGCAAACCACCATCGCAATTACTGCGGGAGCCATGATCCTTTCTTTAATGATTCTCATTGGAGGACAAAACGGTTGGTTCGATCTAACGGGTGTCGCCTCTAAAATGGTCGCCAATATTAATTTCGAAGACTTTCTTCTTAAAGGCATTTTGGGCTTTCTTCTGTTCGCTGGCGGCCTAGGCATAAAATTGCCTCACCTGAAAGATCAACGGTGGGAAATCACCGTATTAGCATTAGGCGCCACGCTGTTTTCAACCTTTTTTATTGGCGCTGTGCTTTATGGATTTTGTCAGTTTATCGGTGTGCCATTTGACCTAATTTACTGCTTACTCTTTGGCGCGCTTATCTCCCCGACCGATCCTATCGCCGTGCTAGCCATTGTAAAAAAACTGGATGCGCCTGAGCGAATTTCAACACAAGTAGAGGGCGAATCTTTATTCAACGATGGATTTGGCTTGGTGATTTTCGTTACGCTATACACGATAGCCTTTGGCAACGAAGCTCCCAGTGTGACCGGGGTTTCCTTACTCTTCTTGCAAGAGGCCGTCGGCGGCATTGTTTATGGTTTTTTACTTGGTCTACTGTTTCATTACCTAATAAGTGCAACGGATGACCACTCAATGGAATTGTTGCTCACTATTGGTATTCCAACTGCAGGTTATGCCTTCGCGGATGTCCTACACGTCTCTGGCCCACTATCCATGGTGGTATCAGGCATCATGATTGGCAACTGGACTCGCTATATTGGTTTTTCAAAAGAATCAGAAGAGCATCTTGACCATTTCTGGGAATTAGTGGATGAATTTTTAAATGGCGTGTTGTTCTTATTGATCGGTATGTCGATGCTGCTATTTCAATTTCATGAAGAAGATTGGATTCTTATGGCTTTCTCCATTCCACTGGTATTAGGGGCTAGATATTTAAGTGTCGCGTTATCCTACGTAGGTTTTAAACGTTACCGACGTTATAACCCATGGTCGATAAGAATACTTACATGGGGTGGCTTAAGAGGAGGACTAGCGCTTGCTATGGCGTTATCAATACCAGCAGGGGTGTGGGTAATTGAAGATAAACTCATCGACGTGAAAGAGATTATCCTCGTCATGACTTACTCTGTGGTTGTGTTCTCCATTTTAATCCAAGGTTCAACTATTACTCCTATGATTGAAAAAGCCAAGTTAGCTGAAAAAAACATGGCGAATAAAGATTCGACTCCAACTGATATTTCATCAGATAAGACTGAATAGCACATTCTATTTCAATGCATTCAGAGAGCAGAAATAACGGATAATCTTTGTAAACTCCGCTCTGCTCTCTGTCCCCCCTCAGTAACAAGCAATAAAACCAACTGAAAGAGCTGTAGAGGCCGATACCCGTGCCAACCCTAGCTACCCTATACCCTTTCAACCAGCGTTCAATGGCGGGACTAGAAAGTGGCAAACCAATCAAATGCGCAATAAACAAGAAATACGACGGGGATAACGAAAGCGCGCCAAGCCCCTTAGGGCAGCACGATGCAAAACGATCAAGTGTAAAAGTATCAGATGCAAAAAAGGCCTCATCTTTCGATGAGGCCTTTTTCTAAAGTGGCTCCCCTTGCAAGACTTGAACTTGCGACATACGGATTAACAGTCCGCCGTTCTACCAACTGAACTAAAGGGGAATTATCTGTGTCAACATCAGGTCCTAAGACCATTATTTGTTAAGCACCAAATAATGGTGCCTCGAGGCGGAATCGAACCACCGACACGAGGATTTTCAATCCTCTGCTCTACCGACTGAGCTATCGAGGCAAAAGAATGGTGCCGACTACCGGAGTCGAACTGGTGACCTACTGATTACAAGTCAGTTGCTCTACCTACTGAGCTAAGTCGGCACACTAAATTCTTTATGCTTCTGTTCGTGCTACAAATCTTTACTAAAAATCGTTGGCACCAACAAATCAAATTGTGGTGCCCGGAGGCGGAATCGAACCACCGACACGAGGATTTTCAATCCTCTGCTCTACCGACTGAGCTATCCGGGCAACGGGGCGCTATTAAACGGATTTTCCGCTCTCCCGTCAACAGGTTTTTTAAAAAAACTTCAAAAAACCGTTTAAGCGCTGCATTTTTCAGCAAAAGTAACTATTAACCCTTTCCTGCGTTAAAATCCTTTTTGAATTTTGTTACTTTTTCTAGGTATCGGCGTGATTCAGAATTTGGGTGTTTTTTCGTTAATGCCCAATAAACTTGATTAGGTTGCAAAGAATTCAAATCATTCATTGCTCGCTTTCTATCTTTGCTGAACGTATTCAATACTCCCCCCGTCCCACCGTTATACGCTGATATCATGCTGTACTCGAGAGATGTTGGATGACGAACCGCCTTCAGGTAGCGATTTTTTAGGATATAAAAATAAGCCGTACCGGTATCAATATTCTGCTCGGGATTAAAAAGGTACTCTGGCGATGGTTCACCAGGCTTATTTTTAACCAGCTTAAATACGTCTCGTCCCGCCGTTTTGGGCACCACTTGCATCAAACCATACGCATTGGCCCAACTTACCGCATAAGGATTAAAGCTACTTTCCGTTTTGATGATGGCGTATATGAGGTCTTCTGGGATGTCATATTTGAGCGACGCGCGCCTAACGATATCGGCATATTGATAACTTCGTTTGCTCGCATGGTCTTTTACCATGGGGATTTCTACGTAGTACGCTTTTTTATAATCGACATTCTTTGTTTTGACTTTATTGGCAATAAGATAGTCCGCAAAGCGACTCGCACGCCACGACCATTGCATCGGTTTTTGCTCTTGGTCGACAACTTGGTTGTAAAGAAAGGGCTGCCCCTCAAGCTTAATGCTGCGAGACGAGAATAAATCGACACTCGCGGGATCATCAGGAGTGAGCAAGGTTGTGACGATCGCATTTTTAAGATGCTTTTCCGGCTCAGTAGGCGAGACGGTTTCAATCGTTATCAACCCTTTGCTAAAATCGACTTCTGCGCGACTCAGGTAATTATCAATGTACTTGACGTAATTGCTTTTCCCCGCCACTTTAATCTCACGGCTACCCCAGCGCTTTTCGATATTGCCATTGAAGCTACCAATTAAGGCATCCATCGCCTTGGTATCTTTGAGGTACTGCCCTGGAAGTTCAGCAAGGTTTTTAGCAAAACGGTTGGTCGGTTCATAATTAACATCGTAAATTTTTTCAATAAATTCACGGCTGCAGCCTACTAGCAGTATCGGTACCAAGAAATAAATCAGTTTTTTCATAGTCGCTAATAAAAACACCACGCTAGGTGGTGTTTTTCAATATCCTTATTTCTTACTCTGACGGCGGCGTGTACCCATCGATCACGATGTCTTTCCCTTCAAATAGAAAGTTGACCATTTCGGTTTCAAGCAACTTTCGATGTTCAGGATCCATCATGTTAAGTTTTTTCTCGTTGATCAGCATCGTTTGCTTAGATTGCCACTGCGCCCACGCTTCTTTTGATACGTTGTCGAAAATACGTTTGCCCAAATCACCAGGGTACAGCTGAAAGTCTAACCCTTCGGCATCTTTTTGTAGTCGAGCACAGAAGACCATACGGCTCATAATGTTATCCTTAATTATATTCGTTGCAAGGCATGGATAAGCTGCTTGACTGGTGCAGCTAAGCCAACCTTATCTGGTTTAGACATGTTATACCAAAGACCTTGCGACGGTTCCATGATCATTGTAGGAAGCTGATTCAAGGTCACGATGATTGGCGTAATATCGAGATGGTAATGACTAAAGGTATGGCGAAAAGCGATATCAGTTTCCGTCGACTGAATCATACCTTCTTCAATGTTCAGTTTATCCAAGGTCTCCGTGATATCAGCAACTTGGCTTTCAGGGAAACAAAAAAGTCCCCCCCAAATCCCAGATTGAGGACGTTGCGCTAACCAAACGTCCTCCTTGTACTTTAAAATCACAAACCATGTTTCTTTTTCTGGCTTAATCTTTTTCGGTTTTTTACCAGGAAATTCTAATTGCCTATCTTGCTTGTTAGCGACACACAGCGTTGATACTGGACACAGTGTACATTTGGGACGGCTGCGCGTGCATACCAACGCCCCCATATCCATCATGGCCTGATTATACTTATCTGTCTGTGTTGACGGTGTATGACTCTCTGCTATTTCCCACAACACGTTCTCGACTTTCTTCTGCCCAGGCCAACCTTCTACTGCAAAGCTTCTCGCTAGGGTGCGTTTTACATTGCCGTCCAAAATAGCATGGGGCAATTTATACACCGACGACAAAACAGCCGCAGCGGTTGAACGCCCAACACCAGGCAACGCATTCATGGCCTCAAGCGATTTAGGAAATTCGCCCCCATGTTCACTCATCACGATTTGTGCGGCTTTGTGTAAATTGCGAGCCCTTGCGTAATACCCAAGCCCAGTCCATAAATGAAGTACTTCATCTTGTGGGGCACAAGCTAGGTCTTCCACTGTGGGAAAATGTTGTAAAAAACGTTCAAAGTATGGAATAACAGTGGTGACTTGTGTCTGTTGCAACATAATCTCAGATAACCAAACTTTATACGCAGTTTTGTCTTGTTGCCACGGGAGAGACTTTCGTCCGTATTTTTCATACCAATCTAAAATTGAGCTTGCATAAGGCGTCACATTTCTTCTCTTTTTACTTATAATTTGCGCGAAATTGCACCACACTTATTGAAAGAAGTAAAACACTGGGAATTTCCTGAGTAATAACACTTGCACCTTGGCAAATTCTTTGGATAATTCCCGCTCTGATTATTGATTGAACAGGCAGACCAATGAGTGAAGTGACAACAAATGAATACACAGAAGATGGCAAGCTAGTACGTAAAATACGCAGTTTTGTCCGTCGCGAAGGACGCCTAACAAAAGGGCAAGAAGCCGCGATGGAAGCATGTTGGCCAACAATGGGTATTGATTACCAAGACACTTTACTCGATTGGAATCAAGTATTTGGCAACGATAACCCCGTTATTCTAGAGATTGGATTTGGCATGGGTGCCTCACTCGTTGAGATGGCAAAAAATGCACCTGAGAAAAACTTCTTTGGTATTGAAGTGCACAGCCCAGGTGTTGGCGCTTGTCTGTCTTCAGCGAGAGAAGCCGGTGTAACGAACTTACGTGTTATGTGTCATGACGCCGTTGAAGTTTTCGAAAATATGATTCCAGACAGCAGCCTAACGACGCTGCAGCTGTTTTTTCCAGATCCTTGGCACAAAAAACGTCATCACAAACGTCGCATCGTACAATTAGACTTTGCGGAAATGGTGCGCCAAAAGCTTAAGCTTGAAGAGGGCATTTTCCATATGGCCACCGATTGGGAAAACTACGGTGAACATATGATTGAAATCATGAATCAAGCACCAGGCTACGCCAATACGGCGACGGACGGAGACTTCATCCCAAGGCCTGAAGATCGACCACTGACGAAATTTGAGGCTCGCGGCCATCGACTCGGTCACGGTGTTTGGGACATTAAGTTCCGCCGTACGAAGTAACACTACGACCCATTCGAAAGCCAACATTATGTTGGCTTTTTTGTTCCTAGCCCTTTACCTCTCAGGTGTATATGAAACCAACTCAGCAAATATTATCGCAAATCGTGAGCGAAGTTCGCCCTCTTATCGGTCAGGGTAAGGTCGCAGACTACATCCCTGCACTTGCTCGTGTCGCCAATGATAAGATTGGTATAGCGGTATGCACCAATGATGGCGAGATTATTTGCTCAGGGGACGCGGAAGAAGCTTTTTCCATACAATCCATTTCCAAAGCGTTAAGTCTTACCTTGGCGATGATGCTATACAAACCAGAGGAGATTTGGCAACGGGTTGGCAAAGAGCCGTCTGGACAAGCTTTTAATTCTCTAATTCAGCTCGAGATGGAACACGGTATTCCACGTAATCCATTTATCAATGCCGGTGCCATTGTCGTCGCAGACCTATTACAAAGCCGCTTGTCTGCGCCTAAGCAACGCATGCTCGAGTTTGTAAGGCTACTTTCAGGTGACAATCATATTGTCTACGACAAGGTGGTTGCAGCCTCAGAAATGATGCATAGCGATCGTAATGCGGCTATTGCCTATTTGATGCGTTCTTTTGGAAATTTTGAAAATGAAGTGATCCCGGTTCTTAATAACTACTTTCACGCATGCGCATTAAAAATGAGCTGTGTCGACTTAGCAAAAACCTTTAGCTACCTAGCCAATAAAGGTCAATCGGTCCACACAAAGAAACACATTATCACGCCAACACAGACCAAGCAGCTCAATGCTATGTTAGCCACTTGTGGACTGTATGACGGAGCAGGTGAGTTTGCTTATCGAGTAGGTATGCCCGGGAAGTCTGGTGTGGGTGGCGGTATTGTCGCGATAGTTCCAGGCGAGATGACCATCGCGGTATGGTCTCCTGAACTAGATTCATCGGGGAACTCCTTAATCGGCACTCGCGTCTTAGAGATGCTATCTACTCGAATAGGTCGTTCGATCTTTTAGTGACAGCCACCAGCATGACGTGTCTTCAATAACAATAAAGCCAGCAAATATTGCTGGCTTTATTGTTATCTGTTCAATTTATTCGCCGCTTAATATTGCTGGGTAGTGCCATCAAATAGGTGCTGTTGACTATACAACATGTAGCGTTTTCCTTGCTGATACATAGTCTGAAACTCTGGTGAATCACATGTTTGCTCAGTGAGGGTGGTCGTGTTATCGCCAATTTGGTAACACGCTTCTTTCTCCCCAGACGTTGCGTTGATTCTCACCAACTTTTGTTGTGCTGCCCAATAGAATTGATTATTAACCGTAAAATCAGCCCCTTGTTGGTAATTCGAAGACAACAAACTTCGGCCAGAGAACCAACTTACTTGGCCACCTAACCAGTCCATAATCGTTGGCGCTATATCTTTGTGAGAGCCAGCAACATCTAACTCCTGAGGAGCAAGATCTGTATTGATGCCAACCATGAGAAACGGGATTGATACATGACGTAAGTCGCTGCGAGCACCCACCATAGTATGATCAGCAACCAGCACTAGCAATGTCGGTTTATCCGTTTGTGCTTTCAGTTTCGAGACAAATCGCTCCAAAGATTGATCAGAGTAATTCACGACACTTCGGCGAGTCTCATCGGGGGTTGACTTACCGAAAGCATAATCCGATTCATTCGGTAAATAGCTATCGTGAGTCGTGCCGGTATTAATGACCATAAATTGAGGCTGTGAGTGGGAAGCCAACTTTTCCAAAGCAAAATCATAGATGCCATCATCCATGTAACCCCAATAATTCTGCTCTTGTCCCACGTCTTCATAATCAAACTTACCAAATGAATCCGTGAATCCCAAAGCTTGAGCAAAAGCACCAACCATCCCTTTACCACTACCTTGAACAAACGTGGTGTGCCAGCCTTGCTCTTTTAATACTTGAGGCAAGCATTGGTAAGGCATACTTTCTAAGCGGCTACCAGCAACGCTGCCTCCGACAGGATTGGGGTGAGAGCACATAGTGGTAAAGACACCTTCCACCGTTCGAAAACCATTCGAATAGAAGCTCGTGGTGGTCAATGACTCTTCTCGAAGAGAATCGAAAAAAGGTGTGGAATCAAATTCCGAGCCGTAACTTTTCATGTCAACGGCGGTCCAGCTCTCCAACAAGACAACTATCACGTCATGATCAGAAAGCGTTTCTAGCTGGGTCGATGTGGTTCGGTTAAGTTGCTGGCGCAGGTCTTCCATCGCTTCAAGTGACTGCTCTGGCGTCCAACGATGACCAGATTTATCTTCACCAATAAGAGAATAATAGGTAATGCCATACGGAGCACTCCAAGCTATACGCGCCTGATTCACGTCGCCTATTTTGTAGGCATACATGGGGCTTTGTGGTTTATCACTAAATCCACCACGAACCGCCGTAACCGTCAATAAAACCCAAACTAAGGCTATTGCAATACTGCTATACCATTTGTTGGCAAAGCGAATAGCGGGAACACAACGGATAGCCACATAGCTATAAATCGCCAGCAATACCACGGCAACAAGTATCAAATGACCAAACTGTGTTAAGGCGGTAGTTGCCAGCTCTAGCTCCATTCCTTTGCCAAGATGCAAGTCAACCGTTACATGGCGACTGGCCTGACTCAAATAAATCGTATCCCCCACGGTCGTGAAGATAATCCACGCTCCGCATAGCACTAACCATACTTTATGGCAGAGCTGATGAGCCTTAGAAAACGGGGCGATAGGCAATAACAACAGAAAGCCTAAACAGGACAGCAAAAAGGCAACCGTTAGATCAAATCTCACTCCCCAAGCTGTTGCCTTAAAGAATTCTAGTAATGAGGTAGTGGTATACGAAAATTCGTACCACCCAAGGAAGGTAACTTTGGAAATCACTGCCAATAATATGAATGACAGTAGCACTCGAGAAAGAGAAAGAAACATAACGCACCTAAAAACAATTGATTACAGCATCCATACTGTTAAATTATCCAAGGCGCGTATATTAATGAGCTTTTACACAGTTGTGAAGTAAGTTACTAGATTTCGAAGATCTCTAGCAGATCATTGAGGAATAGCTTCCCTTTCTCTGTTAACTGCCAAGCTTCACCAGTATCGGTAATAAATTGACGCTCTAGCGCTTCAGCAATTGGTTTTTGAATCACATCTAGGCTTAGTCCAGTCCGTGTCACGAAATCTTGCTTAGGACACGGTTCGAGTAACCTAAAACGATTCATAAAGAACTCAAAAGGGCGATCTTGTAGAGAAACGTGAACTTCGCTATCTAGGTATGGCTTAACCAAATTCAGATACCCTCTTGGATGCTTAACTTTACTGGTACGAAGGATTCTCCCATCAGTAAAGCTTAACTTGCCATGAGCACCACAACCAATCCCAAGGTAGTCACCGAAGCGCCAATAATTGAGGTTATGCTGGCACTGATAACCATGCTGACTGTACCCTGATATTTCATATTGCTCATAGCCTGCATTCGCGAGCATTTGATGACCTTTTTCAAAGATATCCCACAAGTCGTCTTCATCAGGCAGCGTTGGTGGCTTTGAATAAAATAACGTATTCGGCTCAATGGTTAGCTGATACCAAGATAAATGTGGCGGCGCTAAATCAATGGCCTGTTGCAGATCCTCAAGCGCGTCGTCGATGGTTTGCTCTGGTAAGCCATGCATTAAATCAAGATTAAAACTGTTTAGTCCTATTTCATGCGCCAGCTTGGCGGCGGTTACCGCCTCTTTCGCGCCATGAATACGCCCAAGTCGTGTCAGCTTTTCTTGCTGAAAACTCTGCACGCCAACAGAAATACGAGTCACCCCTGCGTGCTGATATTCGGCAAAGCGCTCAACCTCGATAGTCCCAGGGTTTGCCTCCATCGTGATTTCTATATCGTCACTAAATGGTAAACGGCGCTGTACCTGCTGCAATAGCTTCGCGATATATTGAGGCTCGATCAAGCTTGGTGTGCCGCCACCAATAAATATGGAATGCAATGGACGGACATCATCTTGCAGCTGATAGCGCATGATATCGGCATCCAAGTCCTCGATGAGTGCTGTCATATACTCCTGCTGAGGAATCCCTCCCTTAAGAGCATGCGAGTTAAAATCACAATAAGGGCACTTTTGCACACACCAAGGTATATGTATGTATAGACTAAGTGGCGGTGGCACTAGCATAGCTAAAGTCCCTGTGACTGAATCAGAGAAAACAGCTCACTTAGCGCTTTTCCACGATGAGACAACTGCTTCTTCCTTACAGGCTCAAGCTCCGCTGAGGCACAGTTATCTTCAGGCACAAAAAAGATAGGATCATAACCAAAGCCCTGCTCTCCCGCTCTCTCAAATAAAATTCGCCCCTCCCATTTCCCGTGGCAAACGATCGGTGTAGGGTCATTAGCATGACGCATTAGTACTAGAACACAATGAAATCGAGCGGTACGCTTAGATTCTGGCACCTCGGCAAGTTCGGTTAAAAGCTTGTCGATGTTCGTCGCATCTGTCGCACCCTCACCCGAATAACGAGCAGAGTAAATACCCGGAGCGCCGTTGAGGTAGTCAACTTCAAGACCGGAATCGTCCGCTATCGCAGCTAAGCCAGTCTCTTTTGCAGCGTGTCTAGCTTTGATAATGGCGTTTTCTATAAACGTCGTGCCAGTTTCTGCAACATCAGAGACATGAAACTCACTTTGCGCGTGCACTTCAAAACCAAAGTCTGCCAGTAAATCGGCCATTTCCCGAACTTTGCCTTGATTACCCGTCGCCAATACTATTTTTGTGCTCATATTGTTCGTCTCTATTTACGCTCCTACCGACCCGTCGGTGTGAAGCTATTTTTCTGTATAAAGCTGTTGTGAAAATGAAATCGGCCCACGCCCTTTCATTCCTGCGTCGACATCAATCGTAAACTGATAACGCTCTTCATTTGTGATACTAAACTGAGCGAGATAGTATATCGCATCGCCTTCTTTAATTTCTTTAAAATCTAATTTTTTCGTTTGCCCTATTAGATTTTTAGCCTCTCCTGTAATCTCTGCCGACATTGCTGGTTTTCCAAGGCTTGCGCGATCTAACACGCTGATGTTAACAATCGCAATTGTGTCATTTCTCTTCAGGCCATAGCTTCGCGCGACTTCTGGCGTCAAAAAAGTTGAGTTAAATACCACATAGTGTACTTCCGCATCTTTGATTGTTTTGTACTGCCCGGCATACCCCGCCGTTGAAAACACCAGTAAGACCAATAACCATACGTACTTTCTCATCACTATCTCCTTGTAAAAAAAGACCCTCATAAGAGGGTCTGAAATTCATTTGGCGTCAACACGGGATCAATCACCCTTATCTGCTTATGTCGACCCAGTTCACCCTTTTCGATACAAACCTGACTTTTGGCGACTTTACACACTTTCGCTAAGTACTTAATCAAGTGAGCATTCGCTTTGCCGTCTACTGGGGGTGCTGTAATCGCTATCTTAAACTCATTGCCATGCAGGCCAACCAGTTTATCACGACTGGCCTTGGGCTGAATGTAAACATGCAGCACTAGATCACACCCATCCCAAGCAACCGCTGACACTATAGTTTATACCAAAGTGGACCAACGAAATCGCCCATCAGAAAGTTGGCAAATTGCAAGACGATAAATAAAACCAGCACGCTCAAATCAAAGCCACCCATTGCTGGTAAAATCCGGCGAATTGGCGCAAGCATTGGCTCTGTTAGTTGATGAAATACGAACTCGATAGGGCTTCGACCTTGGCTCACCCAACTCAAAATAGCTCGAATTAATAAGACCCAGAAAAGCAAACCGCCCGCTGCTTTTAGTAAAGATAACAAGCCCAAAAATAAGAAATCTGGACTAAAGCTAAAGTTTGCACCAGCCGCAATTAATACCAAGGCAACATACTTACCAACACATAGTAAATAAGCGAATACCACCGTCGCCAAATCAAGCCCACCTATCGATGGAATAACTCGGCGAAGCGGGGCGACAACAGGCTGCGTCGCTTTAACAATAAACTGTGAAAATGGATTATAAAAATCGGCGCGAGAGGCTTGTAGCCAAATGCGCAGAAGCACAACCATGATGTACAAATCGAACAGTGTCGACACCAAAAAACTCATTGCATTCATAAGTAACCTTTACGATTTTGTAGATACGTTAAAATTGTTTTTCCATTTCTTCCGCGCGAGAAATAGCTGCTTGCATCGCTTGAGAGACAATATCTCGAAGACCGCTATCTTCGAAGGTTCTTACCGCCTCTGCTGTTGTTCCACCTTTTGATGTGACCTGCTGCCTTAAAGTGGCAAGATCTGTATCGGGGTTACAGCATACCATCTTAGCGGCCCCATACGCGGTTTGTTGTACCAGCAAACGGGCTGTTGCTTCATCCATTCCATTGCGCATGGCCTCTTGCTGAATCGCCTCCATAAAGAGAAAGAAGTACGCTGGTGCACTACCCGCAGCTGCAATCACGTCGTTAATAGCCGATTCTTTCTCTACCCAGCATACCTTGCCTACCGCTTCCATTAAGTCAGTAGCAAATTGCTTATCTAGAGAGAGTATTGCCTCATTCGCATACAAGCCACTCATTCCCTCCCCTAAAAGAGAAGGCGTGTTAGGCATAACACGTACTAAATTGAGTTCTGTAGCAAACATTTCCTCAAGGCGTTGAATAGAAATCCCCGCCGCAATGGAGACGACGAGCTTACTATTAAAATCAACCCCAACGAAGCCACGAACGACCGTTGCCATCAATTGTGGTTTTACTGCTAAAACAATCACATCAGCTTGCTCTGCCGCTTGAAGGTTATCATGAGTTGTCATGACACCGTATTCATTCGCTAGAGCAATTAACTTCTCTTTACTTGGGTTCGTCGCTGTGATTTTCGTAGGTTCATAACCACTGGCAACCAGCCCCGCAATAATTGAGCGCGTCATGTTTCCTGCGCCAATAAAAGCAATCTTTCTTTGTTCCATTAAAGATATTCCTAAACAAAGAGGCAACATAAGCGCCTCTAAACAATAATTATTGCTGTCCGTAATCTCGAGCACCAAAGATCGCTGTTCCGATACGAACCATTGTGCTTCCAGCTGCAATAGCAGCGTCCATGTCACCACTCATTCCCATGGAAAGCGTGTCAATATTGGCATACTGCGCCGCCAGTTTATTATTCACTTCTCGCAATACCATAAAAGCTTGAAGCTGCTCTTCATATCCAGAGACATTAGCCGGAATAGACATCACCCCTCTAAGCACCAAATTGGGCAAGTCATCAATGACTTCTGCCAGTTCAAATACCTGATCAATTTGAGCTCCTGACTTTGTCGCTTCCTCGCTCGTGTTCACCTGTATGAGCACTTGTAATGGTCCCATACTCGATGGTCTTTGATCATTTAGACGCTGAGCTGTTTTGGCACGATCAATAGTGTGAACCCAATCAAAATGCTCAGCGACAACACGAGTTTTATTTGATTGAATCGGCCCTATAAAGTGCCATTCAAGATCAAATTCAGGGTGATGGTCGTTAAAGAACGCAACCTTAGATGCGCCTTCTTGAACGTAATTCTCACCAAACTGTCGCTGTCCTGCCAAGGCGGCCTGAATGATCGCTTCGTTAGGTTTCGTCTTACTGACAGCAAGCAATTGCACCTCACCTTGCACTCTCCCGCAATTTTGTTCTGCGCGAGCTATCTGGGTGGTGATTAGTTCTATATTTTGTTGAATACTGGTCATAGGTTACAAATCATAAGGAAATTAAATGGATATCACCGAGTTGCTAGACTTTAGTGTAAAGCATAATGCTTCAGATCTACACCTTTCCGCAGGCGTACCACCAATGGTACGAATTGACGGAGAAGTAAGAAAACTTGGTATCCCGGCTCTCGATCACTCTGCTGTACACAAGTTAATCTTTGATGTCATGAATGACAAGCAAAGAAATGATTATGAGTCCCGACTTGAAACCGATTTTTCTTTTGATATCCCCAATGTCGGCCGATTCAGGATCAATGCATTTAATCAATCCCGAGGATGCTCAGCTGTATTTAGAACCATCCCAACAACAACGCCTACCCTCGCACAGCTGGGCGTCCCAGATATTTTAACCGATATCGCAAACATTGAACGAGGCCTCGTTCTGGTGACCGGCCCAACAGGTTCAGGAAAATCAACAACACTGGCTGCAATGGTTGATCATATCAACCAAAGCAAAAATAAACATATTCTGACGATTGAAGATCCCATTGAATTTGTTCACCAAAATAAGAAATGCTTAATCAATCAAAGAGAAGTGCATCGCGACACGCACAGCTTCCAAAACGCACTACGATCGGCGTTACGTGAAGATCCTGATGTCATTGTTGTCGGAGAACTTCGCGATCAAGAAACGATCAGCCTTGCTCTGACTGCTGCTGAAACTGGACACTTAGTCTTTGGAACATTACACACCGTTTCGGCGACTAAAACCATCGACCGTATCATTGATGTATTTCCTGGTAACGACAAAGATATGGCTCGCTCGATGTTATCAGAATCACTACGAGCGGTTATCTCGCAGCAACTTATAAAGCGCACAAATGGCGGCCGCATCGCATGCCACGAAATCATGACTGCAACACCTGCAATTCGAAATTTAATTAGGGAAGATAAAGTGGCACAGATGTACTCAATGATACAAACGGGCGCCGCTCATGGAATGCAAACGCTAGAACAACATAGCAAGCAATTACTCTCTCAAGGTATTGTTGAACTCGAAGAAGTGAATAAACAGGTCACCCAACATAACTCGATGTTTCATTAGGACGCAGTAATGAACAATATTGATGCCATCCTCGATCAAATGTTGACACTCAATGCCTCGGATCTCTACCTCACTGCTGGTGCCCCTATACTCTATCGAGTTGACGGAGATTTAAAGGCAATAGGTGATAGCTTATCTAGTGCCGAGGTTACTACACTTCTAAAATTGATGATGGACGACGCAAAATATAGCGCCTACCTTGCAAGCAAAGAATCTAACTTCGCCATTGTTCGAACTACCGGTCGATTTCGAGTCAGTGCTTTTTTTCAAAGAGAGCTACAAGGTGCTGTGATAAGAAGAATAGAAAGCCGTATTCCCACCTTTAAGGAACTTTCCCTTCCAGATGTGCTGCAAACCCTCTCAATAGCAAAAAGAGGCCTTGTCCTAATTGTTGGTGCAACAGGCTCAGGTAAATCCACAACAATGGCGGCAATGACTGGATATCGAAACCAACACCGAACAGGGCATATCCTCACGGTAGAAGACCCGATAGAGTTTATTCATGAACATCAAAAATGTATTGTGACTCAGCGAGAAGTGGGCCTCGATACTGAGAGCTATGCTGTGGCACTGAAAAATTCACTTCGGCAAGCACCTGATATGGTTTTAATCGGCGAAATCAGAACAAGAGAAACGATGATGTATGCGATGTCCTTTGCAGAAACCGGACACCTTTGTATGGCAACACTGCATGCTAACAACGCCAGTCAAGCGATCGAGCGCATTCTTCACCTTGTACCGAAAGAACAAAAAGAGCAGTTTCTTTTCGACTTAAGTTCAAATCTCAAAGGTATTATTGGACAGCAACTCATTAGGGATAAACAAGGCAAAGGTCGTCATGGTGTATTCGAGATACTACTCAATAGCCCAAGAGTTTCTGAACTGATTCGTAAAGGAGAGCTTGGCGAAATTAAAGTGGCTATGAGTAAATCTCGAGAGATTGGAATGCAAACCTTTGACCAATCACTCTTTGATTTAGTAAACGCAGGTAGTATCAACGAAGAGGACGCGCTACACAGTGCAGACTCATCCAATAACCTCCGTTTAATGCTAAAGCTAGCCAATTCAGAAACGTCTTCTAAGTCGGAACTATCGAAAATAAAAATAGACATGAGCTAGAAAGAAGTGCTCGTTTTACTACCTTCTGAACTCGTGAATAGAGGCGTTTAACTGGAAGAAATCTAATTCACTTTTAAAAAAGCAAAAAGGCCTCATCTTTCGATGAGGCCTTTTCTTAAAGTGGCTCCCCTTGCAAGACTTGAACTTGCGACATACGGATTAACAGTCCGCCGTTCTACCAACTGAACTAAAGGGGAATTACTAGTTATACTCGAGTAAAGAGTGGTGCCGACTACCGGAGTCGAACTGGTGACCTACTGATTACAAGTCAGTTGCTCTACCTACTGAGCTAAGTCGGCACATAAAAACAAGCTAAGCTTATTTTTAAAAAGTGGCTCCCCCTGCAAGACTTGAACTTGCGACATACGGATTAACAGTCCGCCGTTCTACCAACTGAACTAAGGGGGAATTACTATATTGTGTAAAGAATGGTGCCGACTACCGGAGTCGAACTGGTGACCTACTGATTACAAGTCAGTTGCTCTACCTACTGAGCTAAGTCGGCGCACTTATCTTTACTTATTGACGCTTATTTTACTAAGCACCAACAATTTTAAATCGTGGTGCCCGGAGGCGGAATCGAACCACCGACACGAGGATTTTCAATCCTCTGCTCTACCGACTGAGCTATCCGGGCAACGAGGTGTATTAAACGGCTTTTCGGCCTTAACGTCAACACTAAATTGCAAAAAAAATATCGTTTGTCGATTTTCTATACTTAGCGTTCTATTTTTATGCATTTTGCGCCCACAATTAAGCCCTGTGGGCATACAGGGCTTAAGTTAAACCATGATTCCTTCCGCTAACCCTTTACTTAATTCCTGCATTAACTGAAGAAAATAGCTGTTTTTAACTCGATAACTTAACCGTTTTTGACTTCAAACTGATTCATTTTTTCAGTTAACTCTCCAGACAGTAGACCAAGAGAACGAGTCGCCGCTCTTGTTTGTTCAACTACCCCCCTTAATTCGCCGCCACTTTGCTCTATCAAATTAATTCTTACCGATATGTCATCGCTCACTTCAGTCTGCTCTGCGGCCGCCGTTGCTATCTGATGACTCATTTCAGAGATTTTTTCTAAGCTAACCACTACGTCATGTAGGGCTCGAGAGGCAGTTTGAGACTCTTCTACCGTTGCTTGACCGGTTTCGGTACAACTTTGAATACTTTGAATCGCTTTTTTTGAGCCCGATTGGAGGTTCGAGATCATGTCTTGAATCTCTTTCGTGCTGCTCTGTGTTCTTCCTGCTAAGCTCCTTACTTCATCAGCAACAACCGCAAAACCCCGACCTTGCTCACCAGCGCGAGCAGCCTCAATTGCAGCGTTCAATGCCAGTAGATTCGTTTGTTCAGCAATATCACCAATAACCTCCAAAACACGCGCAATATTATTCACATCACTATCAAGCTCTGAGACCGCTGTATTCGCCCCATCCAATTGATGGGCTAGACCTTCGATATTTGAAAGGGCAGAAGAAATAAGCGAACTAACATGCTGGCTCTGCTTATCAGCTTCATCCGTACTCAACGCGGTATCCGTAGCAGACTTTGCCACATGACTTGCTGATGAAGCCATTTCTGTCATAGCGGTCGCAATCATCTCAGTGCTCTGTTGCTGGGTTTGCGTGAGTGTTGCAATAGAGAGTGCTCTCTTGTCTGTTTCAGAAAGCTGAGAACCAATAGAGCCAGTAACCTTTTCAATACTAGAAAGAAGTGCCGCTAGAGAATAATTCATCTGCTGAACAGAATGGTAAATACTGCCGGTTTGCGCTTTATTATCAAATTTAGTTTCAATTTTTCCCGACGCGACACTTTGAACAGCGTGCAGCACATCGGCAGGTTCTCCTCCTAATATCGCCAGTATCTTCCGAAGTGAAATAAGTAGAATTGACAATATAATCGCCATGATCAGTACGCATAGCCCTAATTGCCACTGCGCTGTCGACCAGAAACGCTGATTAACTTCATTGAAGCCTATACCAGTACCAACGACCCACTGCCATTTCGGCGTTCTCTCGGCAATAGATAGCTTATTTTCAATCACGCCATTAGGGAGTCTCTGAGACCACTCATATTCAATTAGATGATCCTTTCGATTACCTAGCGCCTTAACAATAATCTCACCGACACTTCTACCGGAGCTATCTTTAAAATCGTGAAAGCTAGTCCCGTGTAACTGAGGGTCTAAAGGCGCAGCTATGAAAGTCATATTTTCATCGGCGACATAAACATACTCATTATCTTTATAAATGTTGTTACGAAGCACTCTGGTCGCAATCATTTTCGCATCATTAGTACTCAAGACCCCTTCGTCAGCGAGTTTTTCTAGCTGAACAATCGTTGAATATGTACTGGTGAATATTTCCGTCACTCGCATCTTGTTGTCATTATTACTCGCTAGACGCAAGGCCCAAAGACCAGTAATGGTCACTGCTACCATGGCAAATAGGATTATTAATGACAAAAAATAAGTTTGTGTTTTTAACTTCATAGAACAGCTCTAAGTTATATCGCATAGAATTTTATAAGTAATTCGACATATTAGTCAGCCATTTTTAAATAGAAAGCACTTTATTACAGAACTATGACTACGATTAAATTCACGAAGAAAAATATGTTTTCATCTAAACTTTTAAACCTTTTGGTCGACTCATGAAGAATTCTCAAAAAGGAAATCTTCATCTGTCTCACTCAGCTAGGTCCTAGGTGTAAACAAGAATGCCAAAACTCACCTAAGTGACATATACGCCGCTTAGGCGAATTCTAGGTAACAGAGAACCGTACTTTTTAGGGATGATATAGCACATTCAGACTGGAGAAAAACCATACTGACATGGAGTAATTCATTATATGCGCACAGGAAAGGCAGGATGGGGAAACGCAAACGTCACAAATTCCCAACCTTCCAGCAGGGACGTCTAGCATAAGGGTGGGGGTAAGTATCAGGTAAACAAGATTCGAACTAGCGTAATAGACCACTTATCTAAGAACAAGGTAAGCGGCTGAACGATCAAGCACAATTTATTTTAGACGTAAAAAAGCCCCAGTCTTTCGACTAGGGCTTAGTATAAGTGGCGGAGTGGACGGGACTCGAACCCGCGACCCCCGGCGTGACAGGCCGGTATTCTAACCAACTGAACTACCACTCCGCAGTGTCTATTCAGCATAATGCTATTTCTTGTTCTCATCTTTCATTAAAAAGATAACAA
>NZ_JAKRRY010000027.1 GCF_026191675.1 Vibrio qingdaonensis
CGCTAAGCTCATTGAGCTTGATAGCCTTCTGATTCGTTATTGGTTTTTGTTGAACCTTTCCCGTCTCAGTGGGGTCGCATTATAGGGAAGGATTCCGTCTTGGCAAGTACTAAATTAAGCAAAAATGCACATTAGCGCTCGTTCGCACACAATTCCACCAAGTCGTCTATTTAAAATACAAAAAGGGAGCTAAAGCTCCCTTTTTGACGATTTAGAGTGAGTTATTGACTAGCAATGACATTATCATTACTCACGACCAGCCTCACTGGCTTCGATGGGTCGAGCTTTCCGGCAAGAATTTCTTTAGCCAGTGGGTTCTCAACACTTTGCTGTATCGCCCTTTTTAATGGTCTCGCCCCATATACGGGGTCAAAACCAACCTTAGCAATAAACTCGAGCGCTTGTTTTGAAACTGAAAGCTGATAGCCACTGTCTTCCATTCTCTGCGCTAGACGCTGTAATTGTATTGCTGCGATAGATTCAATATGCTTCGCTCCCAACGGATGGAATACAACACTCTCATCTACTCGATTTAAAAATTCGGGTTTGAAGTGTGATGTCACGACTTCCATAACCTCTCTTTTGATCCCTTCATAATCCAGGACAGCAAAGTTTTCTTGTATTCGAGAGGAACCAAGGTTCGAAGTCATAATCACGACGGTGTTACGAAAATCGACCGTACGCCCCTGTCCATCAGTCAAACGACCATCATCTAATACCTGAAGTAATATATTAAACACATCTGGGTGTGCTTTCTCTACCTCATCAAGCAAGATTACCGAATAAGGTTTTCTACGAACAGCCTCCGTCAGATAACCTCCTTCTTCATAACCAACATAACCTGGAGGTGCGCCGACCAAACGAGCAACAGAATGTTTTTCCATAAACTCAGACATATCGATTCTCACCATTGCATCTTCACTATCAAACATAAAGTTCGCCAGTGTTTTACAAAGTTCAGTTTTACCTACGCCTGTTGGACCAAGAAAAAGGAATGAACCTATTGGTTTGTTAGGATCAGATAGACCCGCTCGGCTGCGTCGGATAGCATCTGAGACAACCTCAACCGCTTCTGCCTGCCCTATGACTCGCTTATGCAGCACTTCTTCCATCCGCAATAGCTTATCCTTCTCTGCTTCCAACATTTTGGAAACTGGGATCCCAGTCTGTTTGGACAGTACTTCAGCTATCTCAGCGTCAGTCACTTTATTTCGCAATAGACTCATTTCTTGCATTTCAGCTTGGGTCGCTAAGTCAAGTTGCTTTTCCAGCTCAGGAATACGCCCATACTGAAGTTCGGACATTCTATTTAAGTCACCAGCACGACGGGCAACGTCCATATCCATTCGAGCTTGTTCTAATTCTGTTTTTATATGCTGCGTACCCGATAAGGCTGCCTTCTCAGCATTCCAGACTTCATCAAGTTCAGCGTATTCACGCTCTTTCGTTACTAATTCACTATTAAGAATGACTAAACGCTTTTCACTCGCCTCATCCTGTTCATTCTTAAGGGCTTGCTGTTCAATTTTCAGCTGAATAATTCTGCGTTCTAATTTATCTAAAGATTCCGGCTTTGAATCTATTTGTAATCGAATGCTCGATGCAGCTTCATCGATCAGGTCAATCGCTTTATCTGGTAATTGTCTATCGGTAATATAGCGGTGTGATAGACTCGCCGCCGCAACAATTGCCGGGTCCGTAATCTCTACGTGATGATGTAGTTCATATCTTTCTTTCAAACCACGTAAGATCGCAACGGTATCTTCAACAGAAGGTTCATCAACGATAACTTTTTGAAAGCGACGCTCTAGCGCAGCATCTTTCTCAATATATTTACGATACTCATCTAATGTCGTTGCCCCTACACAGTGTAAGTCACCTCGGGCAAGTGCAGGTTTTAACATATTCCCTGCATCCATCGCCCCTTCACCTTTACCTGCACCAACCATGGTATGCAGTTCATCAATGAACAGAATAATATTGCCTTCTTCTTTGGCAAGCTCATTCAGTACCGACTTCAAACGCTCTTCAAATTCTCCACGGTACTTGGCACCCGCGATAAGCGATCCCATATCAAGAGAAAGCACGCGGCGCCCTCGTAACCCTTCTGGTACTTCATTATTAATAATGCGTTGGGCAAGTCCCTCGACAATGGCCGTCTTCCCCACACCAGGTTCACCAATAATCACGGGATTATTCTTAGTTCGGCGCTGTAAGACTTGAATCGTACGACGAATTTCATCATCACGACCAATAACGGGATCAAGCTTGCCCTGTTCAGCTCGCTCAGTCAGATCAATAGTGAACTTTTCTAATGCTTGTCGCTTTTCTTCTGCATTAGGGTCATCAACTTTCTGACCGCCTCTAATTTGTTCAATAGCTTGATTAATTTTCGCTTCAGATAGGCCGATTTGTTTCAATAATTGCCCTAAGGGCCCTTTATCATCAATGGCAGCCAACAAGAATATTTCTGATGAGATATAAGTATCTTGACGCTTTTGCGTCACCTTATCGCACAGATTGAAGAGTTGTCCCATTGCACTAGACAACTGAACATCGCCGCCGACGCCTGTCACTTTAGGTAACTTATCTAATAGCTCAGCTAATTTTGAACGTAACTGAACCACGTCTACATTAAGCATGGTTAGCAGGGGACGAATTGAACTGCCCTCTTGGTTAAGCAAGGCAACCATTAAGTGAACAGGTTCGATATATTGGTGATCTCTCCCTAGCGCGAGAGATTGAGCATCAGAAATAGCGGTTTGGAATTTGCTAGTAAAACGGTCAAGGCGCATAGCAACCCCCTCAAATGACATACGACGTTATATGAAATTAAGATGGTTACACGGCAGGCATTTTTCAAGATTAAGATGGTTACACGGCAGGCATTTTTCAAGATTAAGAGATAAAAATCAGCGATTGATCCAAACAAAGCTCGCCATTCGGCCCGTTTGACCATCACGACGATAGGAAAAGAAACGTTTAGGATCAGCATACGTGCATAAACCACTTTGCGTAATATCCATCACTCCTGCTCGTTCTAATTTGAGTTGGGCAATAAATGCAAGGTCAGCTAGCCACTTGCCCGGCTCTTGCTTCGCTTGAAACGCAAGCTCAAATCTAGTGTCTAGTCGACAAAACACATTCTTGACATCGTCTCCGACCTCAAAAGCATCACGACTAATCGCTGGACCAATCCAAGCTTGAATATCTCCGGCGAAGCAATCTATCGCATTTTCAACAATACCATCAGCCAACCCCCGCCATCCTGCATGAACAGCAGCAATCTCATCTCCGTCTTTGGAAGCAAGCAGTATGGGTAAACAATCCGCTGTCATTGCAGATAGCACAACATTAGGCTGGCGAGTAAAAGTCGCATCCGCGTCAATCACGTCATTCGTAGAGGAGGTAATAATGGCGACAGTTGTCGAATGGGTTTGATTTAGCCAGATAGGTGAAGAAGGCATACTTGCCCTCTCCATTAGCTTTTGACGGTTCATCATCACATCTGATGCACAGTCACCAACATGGGTACCGATATTCAATCCATCAAAAGGGGCTTTCGAAACCCCTTCCTCTCGCGTTGACGTCACGGAAGTGATGGAAGGATGAGTGACCCAAGTTGGTTGAAGCGTGGACACTAGTAGTCGTCCTCTTCCTTATTAAGCTTGGCATCTTGTCTCAATGCTTCTGTCATGACGACCATATCTTGAGGGATTGGCGCATGGAACTCCATCTCCTCTCCAGAAACTGGGTGAGCAAACCTCAACATCACAGCGTGTAGTGCTTGTCTATCAAACGCACGAATCATCGTCGTTAACTCTTCACTTGCTCCTCTAGGAATGCGGGCACGACCGCCATAAGCCGTGTCGCCTAACAATGGATGTTGCAAGTAAGACATGTGTACACGGATCTGGTGAGTACGCCCAGTTTCCAAGCGTAGACGAAGTCTCGTATGCTCTCGGAAGTGCTCTGCAACTCGGTAGTGAGTGACCGCGGGTTTACCCAGTTCATTCACTGCCATTAGCACTCGCTTGGTCGCATGACGGCTAATGCCTTTATCGACCATGCCACCTGCCGTCATTTTACCGATCGCGATCGCTTCATATTCACGGGTAATATTACGCTTTTGTAGCGCTCTTACTAAGCGTGTTTGTGCTGGCACCGTTTTCGCGACAACCATAAGACCCGTTGTATCTTTATCCAAGCGATGGACAATACCCGCTCGCGGAACTTCAGCGATCGCCGGAAAATGATGCAATAGTGCATTCAATACCGTGCCGTCTGGAGTACCAGCTCCTGGGTGAACAACGAAATCTCTTGGCTTATTGATCACAATGATGTCATCATCTTCAAACACGATGTCTAGAGGAATGTCTTGCGCAATGAAACGCTCTTCATCTTCTAGTTCAGCTTGAATTGTGATCGATTCTCCGCCCATTACACGAGTACGCGGCTTGGTGATAACCTCTCCGTCTACGGAGATTTTTCCCTCAAGTAACCACTCTTTTAAGCGTGAGCGAGAAAAATCTGTGAATAATTCAGCAACAGCTTGGTCTAATCTTTGACCTAACTGGCTGTCTTTTATTGTATTTGTTAATTCAATCTGCTGAGCCATATCGAACTTTTTAAAAAACCTTGGGACTAAGTAACCACTAGTGTGGATAATGTATCCCAACATTGTATCTGTTACTTGAGTGAAAAGTAATGGAGACTGACAAATATTTACGTCAAGGAATCTCGTTTTAGTATGAAACTGCTTAAACTGACAAGCTTACTTTCCCTAGCTTTGCTGTTTGGTTGTGCTGACAAAGAAGTCACCGTTCCAGATGTCCCACCATCACAACTGTACTCAGAAGCACAAGAATCACTACAAGGTGGTAATTGGACTTCAGCTATTGAGCGTTTGGAAGCGCTAGATTCTCGCTACCCTTTTGGCGCTTATACTGAACAAGTTCAGCTTGATCTCATTTATGCTTACTACAAAAATGATGACTTAGCTTTGGGCTTAGCGACCATAGAGCGATTTTCTCGATTAAATCCAACACATAATCGTTCAGACTGGGTACTGTACATGCGAGGTTTAACTCACATGGCCCAAGACCGAAACTTTATGCATGATATTTTCAAGATCGATCGCTCAGATCGAGATCCTGAGCCAGTTAAAGCTGCCTTTTCTGATTTCGACCGCCTACTAAAACGCTACCCAAATAGTGCTTACGCTGAAGACTCACAAAAACGCCTAGTGGCTCTAAAGAACCGCTTAGCGAATTATGACCTCGCTACCGCTGATTTTTATCTGCGTCGCGAAGCATGGATCGCAGCGATCAATCGCTGCCAAGAAATACAAAAGACCTTTCCAGACACAGAGGCCGCGAGAAAATCTCTCACCATTCAAAAGAAAGCCTATGAAAAGTTAGGAATGGAAGATCAAGTTAAGCGCACCGAAACATTAATGGAACTCAATCCCGAGTAAACACTGAGTCAAATCTACGCTTAAACAAAAACATAAAAAAACGCTGTCCATTGGACAGCGTTTTTTTATGTCATAAATTGGAAAAATATCGTTTTCATTTATATATTTATCTTTAACACAGTAGTAACAAGGATTGTATGTGAAAACATTTATATTATGCTTGATGATGGCTTTCACTAGCTTTCCATCAGTTGCACTGGAACTCACTCCCCTATCTAACGACCCCTATACTGGCGATCTGGATAGCCTCACTAAACGTGGCGTGTTGCGAGTACTTGTCGCTGCTGATCTTGGCTTTTACTATATCGACAAAGGGCAACCCAAAGGCATCGGTGCAGAGCAGCTGTATCACTTCGAGAAACAACTCAAAAAGAAATATCGCCATTTAAAAGTACAAGTTATTCCCGTGCCTCGCGACGACCTCATTCCTTCACTCATCCGAGGTTACGGTGATCTCATCATAGCTAACTTAACCGTTACCAGCCGTAGAGAAGATGTCATTCAATTCAGTAACCCAATACTTACTGATATCAATGAATTGATTATTACCTCTGAAGACTACCCTAATCTCAGCTCGATTGAGGCATTAAGCGGCAAAGAAGTGTGGGTAAGGGCAAGTTCAAGCTATTTTGAAAGTCTTCAAACACTCAACAAAAAATTAACCGACAACAACCTGCCGCCTGTTTTTGTTCAATATTTAGAAGAAACACTGCAAGACTATGAGCTCATTGAAATGATAAAGCAGGGCTATATTGGAGCGACGATTCTAGATAGTCATAAAGCCGAATTTTGGCGTAAAACGTTCAAGGATTTAAATATACATACCGACATGCCATTGCGAAGTAACGGTAAAATAGCTTGGGCAATGAGAAAAGAGTCACCGCAACTCGCCAAACAGGTGAATGCTTATATCAAAACAGCAAAAGGAGGCACCTTGCTTGGTAATGTTATCTATAACAAATATTTAGACAACACCTCATGGTTTGCAAGAGCGCTCGATCCTAAGTCGCTTGAGCGGTTAAACGGCATGACTGACCTATTTAAGAAATACGCAGACAAATATGAATTCGATTTTCTCATGATTGCGGCGCAAGCTTTTCAAGAATCAAAACTCGACCAAAGCAAAGTCTCCCCAAAAGGTGCCGTCGGCATCATGCAAGTCCTCCCGAGTACGGCGAGAGATAGAAACGTTAACATCAAGAATATCAACAAAATCGATAACAACGTTCATGCAGGGGTGAAGTACCTAAGATTTATTCGCGATCGCTATTTTAATGATGATGCCATCAGTGAGGACGACAAAGTCTATTTGTCGCTTGCCGCCTACAACGCAGGGCCTGGCAATATTTCAAAAATGAGACGTCTTGCAACAAAGCATGGCTACGATGCAAACAAGTGGTTTGGTAACGTTGAGTTAATGGCAAGGCGTAACATCAGTTCAGAGCCTGTCACCTATGTGATGAATATCAACCGTTACTTCGTTATCTACAAGCAACTTGAGTCGTTAAAAGAGATCCGGCAAGAACAACAAGCTAAAAATAGTGATATTTCGTTTTATAAGATGCTGAATGACTGAAAAGGGGGAGAGTGCGTGACTTAAATCACACTTTCGTGTCGTGCACTTTTTGTGCGGCGGGATTTTCAGGTCGTAACAATGCCCCAAAAACAGTGGATTTTTAGCGTATTACTCTTTCAAATTTAATGAATTTTCGAATAAAGGGAAGCCTTTTTAACACGATTCCATTCGATTTTTTGCGATAGATCACATTTAATTCTCATTGAATAATGCCCTGTCACTTTAGTGATCTACATCACATTTTTTTACTATTGAATGAGTAATCTGGAGTTAACCCATAAGGGATGTCACAGAGGAAACGCATATGAGAGTAAACATTACTGGCAAAAATATTGAGATAACCTCTGCAATCCGTGAACACATTGAAAGTAAGTTTAAAAAACTTGAGAAGTGGCAAGTTGATATCATTAGTTGCCAAACCGCTTTCAGTGAAGAGCCGAACAAACAAATGAAATTTGAAGCTGCGATAACGGTACCCAAAGGCAAACTTGTCGCTTCCGCTTCTCATGAAGATCTCTACACAGCAGTCAATGAAGTTGAACAGAAGCTAGAACGACAACTGAATAAATTAAGACATAAGCCTGAAGCACGTCGTTCGGAAAAACTTGAATTCGAAGAAGAGATTGAAGCTGAAGTCGAATAACGACCACAATTCTTTCTATAGCGCCTAAGGGCGCTATTTTTTTGCTTGACGGTCTATGCCTGCTTCCCTATTGTGTGGTTGGGTTCAATAAAAAGTAATTTGAAATGTTATACACACCTCCGTTCCTTTTTGACTTCTTTTTCCTCCAATAAACTTGGGGGCATCGTCGTTTACGAAAGAAAAGTCAAAAACGAACGGAAAGCCTCCCCAAAAGGGAGGCTTTTTTATAAGGATAATTCGATGACCGATACTAAATATTCTCTTGATGAGATTCGACTACGTCTTAATGAACTAGACGACCAATTACTGCAACTTCTCTCTGAACGCCGCAGGTTCAGTATAGAGGTGGCCAAGAGTAAGGTAGAAACATCGAAGCCAGTACGAGATGCCTCTAGAGAGCAACAACTGCTCGTCAAACTCATCAATAACGGTAAAGACAAATACCAACTCGATGCGCCTTATATTACTAAGATTTTTCACACTATCATTGAAGATTCCGTTTTATTACAGCAAAACTACTTACAGAACTTAGCCAACCCGCAACAAAGCCGGAAGCCACTTGCTCGCGTTGCATTCCTTGGTTCAAAAGGGTCATACTCTCACTTAGCAAGCCGAGAGTTCTTTTCTCGTAAAAATACCGAACTGATAGAGCTAAACTGCGATCAGTTTAAAGAAGTCATAAAAACCGTAGAATCAGGTCATGCTGATTACGGCGTGCTACCCATTGAAAATACCAGTTCAGGCTCTATCAACGAAGTGTTTGATTTACTTCAACACACGACATTGCATATTGTTGGCGAGCTGACTCAACCTATCGACCACTGTTTGGTGGCGACTAAAGATATACAACTAGAGAAAATCAAAACACTCTACTCACACCCTCAGCCGCACCAGCAATGCAGTGAATTCTTAAGCCGACTTTCTGGCGTTGTTCTCGAATCATGTGCAAGTACCGCCGATGCGATGCAGAAAGTACAAGAATTAGCTCGTGATGACGTTGCAGCCATTGGGCATGCATCCAGTGGTAAGCTTTATGGTCTACAATCCATTCAAAGTGATATTGCCAACCAAACAGAGAATCATACCCGTTTCATTATTGTTGCAAGAAAGCCTGTCGAAGTTTCTACGCAGATCCCAGCAAAAACGACCTTCATTATGTCGACCTCGCAAGAAGCCGGCTCATTAGTGGAAACATTGCTCGTGCTGCAACGCTACGACATTAATATGACGAAGCTGGAATCTCGCCCTATTATGGGTAACCCGTGGGAGGAGATGTTTTATGTGGATGTTGAAGCGCATAAAGACTCAGAATCGATGCAACTTGCCACTCAAGAGCTAATCAAAATCACTAAGTATCTAAAAGTGTTAGGTTGTTACCCCATCGACAACGTGAAACCTGTCATTCCCGATTTAAACGCATAAAAACAAAGCCCCAGTCATCACACTGGGGCTTTGTTTATATTTATTATCATCGCGTTATATTAACTCAACGGCATGATTTTTATCTCTACGCGGCGGTTACACTTTCGCCCTTCAGAAGTAGAATTAGAGCAAATTGGGAATCGCTCACCATTACCTCGAGCAACCGCTCGGCCTGCTGCTACATTTTGGCTAACCAAAAACGAGCGCACTTGCTCAGCTCGCTTCTCTGAGAGCTCTTGATTGTACTGTGCATTGCCCGAGCTATCGGTAAACCCATCGATAACAAGACTGGTATCTGGATATTCGACTAACACTCGAGCAACACCTTTTAATGTACTGTTTATGCTGTTATTCAATGCATAAGAGTTGCTATTGAAGCCGATTCCATTTTCCAACCTAAGTATCAGTTGGTTATCGCCTGTTCGCTCGACTTGAACGCCGGAGTTAAGCAGTTCTTGCCTTAAAGCTTTTTCTTGTTGGTCAAAGTAGTACCCCGCACCACCCCCAATAGCAGCACCACTTGCAGCTCCGAGCAAAATACCTCGACTGTCGCCACCAGAGGCAATTCCTACTGCAGTACCTGCTATAGCACCGATCACCGCACCTTTTGTTGCGGAATTTGTTTCGTATTCTCCTGTTGTTGCATTTTGTCGCTGCGTAGCCTGACACCCAACTAAAGTTACTAAACCAGCCACTACCACTACTTTTTTAATTTTCATTTCCATTATCTCTTGTCATTACGTTCGCAACAAATAGAACGACGTACTATATATTATTATTTTCCTTTAATGAACCTCTTCGAGTTCACTTTTAAGGTAACCCCGCTGGAATAAATTAATGACATAAACAAGGAAAATTTACGTTAGAATTGAGTTTGTTAACTAGAAAAATGGAATTCAATATCATGAAAAAAGTCGTCATCGCGTCACTCAATCCAGCAAAAATCAATGCGGTAAAAAGTGCTTTCGACGCTGCTTTTCCAGGCTTAGCTTTCAATTTTCAAGGTATTCGTGTCCCTAGTAACGTCTCCGAACAGCCTATGAATAACGAGGAGACACTATTAGGGGCATGCAATCGAGTAAGCAATGCCCGCCATGCGGTAGAAGATGGACATTTTTATGTTGGGATTGAAGCAGGATTAGATGCTGACTCTACTTTTGCATGGATGGTCATCGAATCAAATGGCAAGGTAGGAAAATCACGAAGCGCAAGCTTAATGCTACCACCAAGTGTAATCGCACAGCTTGCGCCAGATATTGAGTTGGGAGATGTCATGGATTCAACGTTTGGAACAAAAAATATCAAACAGAAAGGCGGGGCAATTGCCTTGCTCACCAATCATCAATTAACTCGCAGTTCCGTTTATCACCAAGCTCTTATTCTTGCCCTGATCCCCTTCATGAATCCAAACCACTTCCCAAGTACTTCAGGAGGATAAGTACCTCAGGAAACGACGTTTCGCTTCACTATTTGAGCAGTAAATCGCTCAGTGACACTTTTTTGGCGTCGCTTAAGCGTTTTACTTCAGCGGAGCCACGTGTAATTGTGGCGACGCCTACTCCAAGCATTTGACTGATCTGTCGCTGAGACAACTCACCTTTGAGTAGCTCACATAAAATGTTTACCCTCGCGGTCACAGCTTCTCTTTCGTCGGGAGTCAGGAGCATGGTCATTAATGCCGCCTGTTGCTCTGGACCATCGGTTCGTTGAATCAAATCCAGCACTTGTTGCCAGTCTTGGTATTGAGGTTCCATTCACTTTTCCATCAGAAACGTTCCAGTGAGTATTCTACCCTTAAGCACCTAAACATTGGTAGCCTAGTCGTCTAGTATCGACGATTCAGTTCATCCGGCGTTAAAAAATCCCCGCTAACACCGAGCCGATCTCGATAATAGGTTTGAAACATCAGGATATTTTGGACATAACCACGAGTTTCCTTAAATGGAATGGTTTCAATAAAGGCAAACACATCAAGTTGTTCATCCGAGCGCTGACGCCAACGTTTTACTCGGTTTGGTCCGGCATTATAAGCGGCAAAAGCAAAGATACGATTATCCTCATAATTGCCTAATAGTTCATTTAAGTAGTGAGAACCAATCTGAATATTTTTCCCCACGCGATAGAGCTCTTGGCTATTTTTATAAGGAATCTTATGTTTCTTAGCGGTGTATTTTGCCGTTGCTGGCATGATTTGCATCACCCCGCGAGCCCCTACGGGAGAACGGGCTTCTACATCCATTGCGCTTTCTTGTCTTGCTAAAGACATCAGCATAACGCTGTCCATATTGAGCTCTTTCGCATAGAAATCAAACCACCAGCGATGGGCGAGTGGAAAACGTAAGTTCATGGTATCCCACATTTTTGCTGAAATCGTTGCCACTACCGTAAAATGATGCCAGCGTTGCTGCCCAGCATAAGCTGCCAGCATTGTTTTTTCTTCTTTAGAGACACGGGACAGCAAGTAGCGCCATTCGGATTTTGCGGCAGCAATCTTATCCCTATCAATTAATTCTCCAATACGAATCAAGCTTGTTTTATATGGCGCAAGCGTCTCCATATCGATGACAACTTGAGAAATTGGATACACGATGGAGTGCTGCAAATAGATCGCTGCCGCTGCACTATAAAAATTCCGATCGCCAACCAAGCTCTGCAAGCGTTGCTCACCGCCCGATGGGTTCCCTAACGCAATTTCTGTACGCGCCAACCAATACTGCCAGCGGCTGCTCTGCTTTTTCGCCTCAGACAACCTTGCTATCCAAGCCGAGAGCCCTTGCCAATCTACCTCCTGAATCGCAAGACGCGCTCGTCGTTCGATATTGGTGTCATTGACACTTTTCACTAGCACTGAATCACGCCATTTCGCTTCCGATGGCGACTCAGTATTAATGAAACGCATCGCCAAATATTCCGCCATAGATTGCTTTGAATCCGCAGACATGTTGCTGTTCGACTCAAGGCTTGGCCATAAAGAATAGGCTTGCTCACTATCAGAGCGAGCGAGTTTACGAAAGGCGGCTTCAATCAATCGCGCTTTATATGGCGCGGGGAAGGACTCATTAATGAACGATGTCACCGTTTTAGGAGAGGCAAATAAAGAGGCGACTTGCTTACCCTGTGATTTTCCAGTACTCGTTTTAAGCTGTTTATTGAGATATTTGATCAGCGAACCATTACGTGACTGGTAGGCATACGTCATGCGTTCAATGATATGTTCATCGGCTCGAAAGCCCGCTTTATTCCATGCTGAAAATAGAGGATCACACGCATCAGAGACACTCTCACCACTCTTCCACAGCTTCTCCGCGCCTTTGTACGCCGCTTCCTTATTACCCGTCTTTAGCTGAGCAACATGATAAAGACACTGGTATCGCTCGCCATTTGGATACGTAGTTTGAAACTCAAGTAGTTCACGCCAACGCTTCTGCTGAGCTAATCTGTCCAGGTAAGGGGCTCGAATACGGTAAGAAAATGGAAACGACTGATTACTCTCGATAAATGTATTGACCTGAGCGACCGACTTATCCTTCAACTGTAACGAAAACACTCGATTATCGATATAGGGTGTTAATGGATAATCAGCAATTAGTGGCCGCAATGCTTGATAGCCAGCGATGTCATTTTTATCTATTAGCGCTTGCGCTTTATCGTAGACCTCTCGCTGCTTAAGCCGTGATTTGTCCTCACCTTGTGCCTGAGCCAGGCTTGTCCCTAATAGACACGACAACAGCGCTGTCCATAGCAAGCAACGATTTCCTTGTTTATTCATCTAACCTTATCCCTTTGAAGTGCTGGTAACCCGACCACTACAAACATTATTGTTATTATTTTTCCGCTCTTGCTACACGCATATAAGATACGGTTAATCTTCAATTTAAGACGATTACTCGGCTTATGCCAATCTCTTTCTCATTAAGAATTTGTTTCTTTTTGCTTCATAGCTGTAGATTTCGAGCGATTCGACTCATCAGTACCAAAATGAGTTCATGTTGCTAGCCAAGGAAAATTGAAAGGTAGTGACTGCGTGGTGTAAAATACAGGTTCTATTGACTGAATATTAGGAACGATCGGTAATGGCTGAATACGTCTATACCATGTCGCGAGTGAGCAAAATTGTGCCACCGAAACGACAAATACTTAAAGACATTTCTTTGAGCTTCTTCCCTGGCGCTAAGATTGGTGTTTTGGGCCTCAACGGTTCGGGTAAATCGACTTTACTTCGTATCATGGCCGGTCTTGATACCGATATCGACGGTGAAGCTCGTCCACAGCCAGGACTGAATGTGGGCTATCTGCCACAAGAACCTAAGTTAGACGAATCAAAAACGGTACGTGAAATCGTCGAAGAAGCGGTATCGGATGTTGCGGACGCAATGAAACGTCTTGATGCGGTCTACGCCGCCTACGCCGAACCGGATGCAGACTTTGATGCTCTAGCAAAAGAGCAAGGTGAACTTGAAGCCCTCATTCAAGCGAAAGACGGTCACAACCTAGACAATACATTAGAGCGAGCTGCCGATGCATTGCGTTTGCCAGAGTGGGACGCGAAAGTAGAGTTTCTATCCGGTGGTGAGCGCCGCCGTGTGGCCATCTGTCGCCTGCTTTTAGAAAAACCTGACATGCTCCTTCTCGACGAACCAACCAACCACTTGGACGCAGAGTCTGTTGCTTGGCTAGAGCGCTTCCTTGTTGACTATACAGGTACCGTCGTAGCGATTACCCACGACCGTTATTTCCTAGACAATGCCGCGGGTTGGATTCTTGAACTTGACCGTGGCGAAGGTATTCCTTGGGAAGGTAACTATACGTCTTGGCTAGAGCAAAAAGATGCGCGTCTTCAACAAGAAGCGTCGCAAGAAAAAGCTCGTCAAAAAACCATTGAAAAAGAACTTGAATGGGTTCGTCAAAACCCTAAAGGCCGCCAAGCGAAATCAAAAGCGCGTATGGCTCGCTTCGAAGAACTGCAAAGTGGTGACCACCAAAAACGTAACGAAACCAATGAGCTCTTTATCCCACCAGGCGAACGTCTTGGTGACAAAGTACTGGATGTAACTAACCTAACCAAGTCGTTCGATGGCCGTGTACTGATTGACGACTTATCCTTTAGCATCCCTAAAGGGGCTATCGTGGGTATCATTGGTGCCAACGGTGCAGGTAAATCAACACTCTTCAAAATGCTAAGTGGAACAGAGCAGCCAGACTCTGGCACCATTGAGCTTGGCGATACCGTGAAACTAGCATCAGTTGAACAGTTCCGTGATTCAATGAATGACAAGAACACGGTATTCCAAGAGATCTCCGAAGGTTCAGATATCATTAAGATCAATAACTTTGAAATCCAAGCTCGAGCTTACTGCTCTCGCTTTAACTTCAAAGGTTCTGACCAACAAAAGATCATCGGTGAACTGTCTGGTGGTGAGCGTAACCGTGTTCACCTAGCAAAACTGCTTAAAGCTGGTGGCAACATGTTGCTACTCGATGAACCAACCAATGACCTAGATGTTGAAACGCTACGCGCACTTGAAGAAGCTCTGCTTGAGTTCCCAGGCTGTGCCATGGTTATCTCGCACGACCGTTGGTTCTTAGACCGTATTGCGACTCATATCATCGACTATCGTGATGAAGGTCAAGTGAACTTCTATGAAGGTAACTATACCGAATACATGGACTGGCTGAAGAAAACACTGGGTCCACAAGCTGCAGAACCACACCGTATTAAATATAAGCGTATCTCAAAATAGTCATTCGAATTTGAGATAAACTTGTGTTTTAACGTCAGGCAGCTAATAATAGCGGCCTGTTTTTTTTGTGATTTGCCTTCCTTTTTGGTCAGAATTTACGAAAAAATCAATAAATTCATCAAATCCTGACAGTTCAAACTGAAATCATCATGCCAAATAAAATTAAGGTTGTTATACCAACAACTCAGGGAAAGACTCAAAAAACGCTACGTCTAGGAAGAAAGCGAACGTATACCGCGATTCTAATAGCTGCTGCTTTTCCCATTGCTTTTGGCTTAGTGAGCTATTCGTATCAACAATCACAGACCGAGCTGACCTCAACAGAAGTCACCGTATCTAGCCTGCAAGCAGAAAACGCCCTACTAGAAGCAAAGCTTGAAGATCAAGTAAACGCCACCCATGACCTTTCTCAAGAGCTCGAAGAGAAGCGTGACGAGCTGCAATTACTTGGCAAACGCGTCAATGATGTAGAAGCAGTACTAGGGCTTGTTGATGAAGAGTTATACGACGCAGAAATGCCACTGGAACAGCGCATTGACGCTGCCGCTATTGATTCAGCCGTGCGTGCAACCATGTTTAGGCTTATCCCAAATGACAGCCCGATGACATATCAGCGAATTAGTTCATCTTATGGCCGTAGAACTAACCCTATCTCCGGAAAAAGACAATTGCATGCAGGCATTGATCTAACCTGTAAAACCGGAGAACAGATCCTAGCCCCTGCCGATGGCGTCGTGGAAACGGTTCGTCCAAGCCGTAAAGGCTATGGCAATTACATGACTATTCGTCACGCTTTTGGTTTTATGAGCTCTTACGCACACCTCAATAGATTTAAAGCTAAGAGTGGCCAATTTGTTCGCAAAGGCGACGTGATCGCGCAATGTGGCAATAGTGGTAACTCTACAGGACCACACTTGCACTACGAAGTTCGCTTTCTAGGCCGTACGCTTAATCCACAGTACCTAATGGACTGGAGCCCAGAGAACTTTGATTATGTATTTGAGAAAGAGAAAAAAGTACAGTGGGCACCACTAGTCGATTTGATCACCAGTGTCGTTAAACTGCAGATTAACTTAACCAATGCACCTTATGTCGATGCCTCAATGAAAACAGCGGGCAACGAAGAGTCTTCATCAGAAGAATCACATACGCATTAAAGGCTAGCGAGCTCACGCAACCACAAATACTAAAAAACGCAGCGTAAGCTGCGTTTTTCTATGTATTCTATGTCGTTAATATTTTTAATAATTAAGCTCGATGAATCGCATCATTGGCTTGTTTAAGTAGATTCTGACTCTCTGACATAAACTGCTGAGAGTAATCACCAAACCACGCACTCACTTGCTCAAACTGCGAAACAAAACCCGCCTTATCTTTGTTATCTAACAAGGTTAACGCTTCACCGAACTGCTGATGGAAACGCTTAATCATCGCAATATTCTCTTCCGATGAAAGAATAATGTCACCGTACAAGTTTGGGTCTTGTGCAAAGAGCCTACCGACCATCGCTAATTCGAGACGGTAAATTGGCGAACTCAATGTCACTAAGGTGTCTAAGTCTGGATTTTCTTTACTCAAATGTAGACCGTAAGCAAACGAGGTAAAGTGGCGGAGAGCTTGGATCAACGTCATGCCATTATCATGCTTATCCGCGTCCATCTGGCACAAGCTGGCTCCCCAGATTTTAAACTGCTGTAGTAGCCACTGGTATTGTTCTTCACCACGACCATCACTGTAAACAATCACCTGCTTCGCCATACTCGGCACATCTGGGCCAAACATCGGGTGTAAACCAACAACAGGGCCTTGATGCACTCGCAACATGGTACTGAGTGGACGTTTTTTCACTGACGTTAAATCACATAATATGCAGTCTTTAGGCAGGCTAGAGAGCTTCTCTATCACACCTTCTGTCAGGTGAATCGGTACCGTCACCACCACCAACCCAGCATCGTCAAGAATCTCATCAGCACGATGCCAATCTTGGCTTCCTAGGATTTTCACTTGGTAACCAGATAGGGCGAACATTTTACCAAACAGTCCACCTAGCTGACCGTTACCACCAACAATCACCACTGAACGTAAATCTGGATTTAAGCATTTAAAGCCAGAGTCTTTTTCGCTCGCATAAGATTCTCGCATCGTACGACGCAGAATATCTTCGATAAGTTGTGGAGGCACCCCCACCTTCTCCGCTTCAGCACGGCGAGAAGCCAACATCGCCGCCTCTCGATCTGGGGCATAAATTGGCAAACCATGTTGGCTTTTTACTTCACCAACTTGCTCGACTAGAGAGAGACGCTGAGCTAAAAGCTCAAGCATCTTCTTGTCAACTTCATCAATTTTGTTACGAAGCGGGGTCAATTCAGCAGACATGGATACGATTATTCCTTAATACGATTTTCCAAGAATGGGACAAGCTCTTTATGAGCATGACGTAATAGTGCCTCAGTTGCATCCCAATTGATACACGCATCGGTGATAGACACGCCATACTGCATTTCACTTAATGGAATATCTGAGCTTTGATTACCTTCATTCAAATGACTCTCTATCATCAGACCGATAATCGACTTATTCCCTTCGCGTATTTGATGTAAGACGTCTTCTGCAACCAACGGCTGACGACGGTAATCTTTACGTGAATTCGCATGACTGCAATCCACCATCAATGATGCATCTAAGTTGTGCTTTGCGAGCTCTTGCTCACATTCATTAACGGAAACTGAATCGTAGTTCGTCTGCTTGCCACCTCGCAATATAACGTGACCATCCACATTCCCTTGTGTCGTCAACAATGCCACTTGCCCTTCTCGGTTAATTCCCATGAAACGGTGGCTCGAAGACGCGGCCTGCATCGCATTAATCGCGGTGGACAAACTGCCATCCGTACCATTTTTAAAACCAATCGGCATAGAAAGGCCACTGGCCATTTCGCGGTGAGTTTGAGACTCCGTAGTACGGGCGCCAATTGCCGCCCACGAGAATGTGTCGGCGAGGTACTGTGGGCTAATGGGATCTAACGCTTCCGTTGCTAGTGGGATATCCATCTCAACAAGATCCGTTAATAGTTCACGCCCAACATGCAAGCCGTGTTCAATATCAAAGGTACCATCCAATTGCGGATCATTGATCAGGCCTTTCCAACCAACGGTGGTACGAGGTTTTTCAAAGTACACGCGCATAACAATGTACAATTGATCATTGAGCTCAGCAGAGAGCGCTTTGAGACGTTTCGCGTATTCTTTAGCGGCGTCAATGTCATGAATCGAGCACGGACCACAAACGACCAATAGTCGATGATCACGTTTGTGGATAATATCAGCAATAGCATCTCGCGACTCTTGAATAAACTTTCTCGCTTTCTCGCTTAGTGGTAACTTCGCTTTTAGTGCTTCAGGCGTGATCAGTACCTGTTCATCGCTAATGTTAATATTACTTAATTCACTCTTCTTCATAACTCTACCTGTACAAATTAATTTACGCCAGACTTGCAGTCACTTCACCCAGCCAGCTAATGAAAACCAATATACTAAAATACAAACGACATGCAAGTGTAAACATTAAAAAACAATTATCGTAAAATTAAATTTACACTCATTATTCGGTATTATTCTTACGGCAGCAGACCGCAACACTTGCAGACTGAAACAAGAGTCGCGCCTCTCCCATCATTTCGGTATACAATATCAATACTTGCACTCTAGGTAACTTTCGATGGACTTAATCCTCTCTTTACTTCAACAGATGTGTGTTTATCTCATGCTCGCATACATGCTGAGTAAAACACCTATTTTCATCCCACTATTTAGCCTGTCGAACCACCTAAGCCATAAGCTCAGTATCTATATCTTGTTCTCTTCATTTTGCATACTTGGCACCTATTTTGGTTTACAAATCAACGATGCAATAGCCAATACTCGCGCTATCGGGGCCGTCATGGGTGGGTTGTTCGGTGGTCCTCTTGTGGGGTTTGCGGTGGGGTTAACAGGAGGAATACACCGTTACACCTTGGGTGGCTTTACCGACCTTGCCTGTACAATCTCAACGACAGCAGAAGGGTTGATTGGCGGAATGGTGCATCTCTATTTCATTAAGAAATCAAAAAAAGAAGCGCTTTTTAATCCTCTTGTTGTTTTCTATGTCACATTTAGCGCCGAAATTATCCAAATGTTGATTATTCTCGCTGTCGCCAAACCTTTCGACCAAGCAGCGTCACTGGTTAGCGACATTGCCGCACCTATGATTATTGCAAATTCGATCGGTGCCGCGCTCTTTATGAGTATCCTACAAGATCGTAAAACCATCTTTGAAGAATACTCCGCAACATTTTCTCGACGCGCTTTAAACATCGCAGAGCGCTCCGTTGGTATCCTTGTGCATGGTTTCAACTCTGAAAATGCCAGTAAGATTGCTCGTATTATCTACGAAGAGACGAAGGTAGGCGCAGTCGCAATAACCGACAATGATAAAATTCTCGCCTTCGTTGGCATCGGTGATGACCACCATAAGCTCAACCGACCTATCTCATCTCAGAGCACATTGGATTCCATTACCGAGAATCGCATCATCTACCTTGATGGTAAAGACAACACATACCAATGTTCCATCTCCCAAGACTGTAAACTTGGTTCTGCACTTATCATCCCCCTTCGTGCAGGGAATAAAGTCATTGGTACCATTAAGCTGTACGAACCCAAACGAAAGCTGTTCTCGACGATAAACATGTCAATGGCTGAAGGTATCGCGCAATTGCTGTCGAGCCAAATCCTCCATGGTGAGTATATTCATAAGCAGACATTACTTAACCAATCAGAGATCAAATTGCTGCATGCACAGGTTAACCCTCACTTTTTGTTTAATGCCCTTAATACGATTAGCGCCATCACTCGTCGTGACCCAGACAAAGCGCGCAGTCTAATTCAGCACCTCTCGCAGTTTTTCCGCAGTAACCTAAAGCAAAATATCGATACCGTATCACTGCATGATGAGCTCTCGCATGTAAACGCCTATCTGACGATCGAGAAAGCTCGATTTACTGACAGACTCACTGTCGATATTGATATCGAACCGTCACTACTCGACCGAAAAGTCCCGAGTTTCACACTGCAACCATTGGTTGAAAATGCTATCAAACATGGTGTTTCCACCAAAATAGAAGGGGGCAGCGTACGAATTTATAGCGTGAAATCAGTGACAGGGCATCGCATTATTGTTGAAGATGACGCTGGAACCTATTGTGCACCCAAAAACGATCATCAAGGACTGGGAATGCAAATCGTCGATAAACGGCTAAGCAACAAATTTGGTCGTGACGCAGCGCTAAAAATTGAGGTAGAAAAAAACACCTACACTCGAATGAGCTTTATTATTCCCGCGCAAGAAAATCACGTTCACACAAGGAACACTGTGACCTCATGACCACTATGACTGCTTTAATAATTGATGATGAGTGCTTTGCCCGCGAAGAGCTCGTTGAGCTGCTGGCCGATATGGAAGGCATTAACGTGATTGATCAGGCAAGCAATGCTATTGAAGGGCTTAAAAAGATTAATAGCCTAAAGCCTGATGTCGTCTTTTTAGACATACAAATGCCACAGATTACCGGCATAGAACTACTAGGAATGTTAGATCCTGACTCCATGCCTAACGTCGTCTTCGTTACGGCCTATGATCAATATGCGGTACAAGCGTTTGAAGACAATGCTTTTGATTACCTGCTTAAACCTATTGATCCTGCGAGGCTCAACAAAACCGTTAATCGATTACTAAAACACGAGCAAAAAACTCACGATCTCGTTCAGTCTATGTCACCTGCGACGTTAGATCAGATCCCTTGTGTCGGACACAACCGAATCGTCATAATTCCGACTTTAGAAGTTGAGTGCGCGTTTAGCGATATTACGGGCGTCCAAGTAAAAACTGCGACACAACAAGCCAATAGTCAACTGTCTCTGAAAATACTCGAAGAAAAAACACCGCTATTGCGTTGCCACCGTCAATATCTTATTAACGTAAAAAGTATAAAAGAGATAAAACTGTTAGAACATGGGCTGGCAGAAATCATCACCCATAGTGACTTCTCTGTTCCTGTAAGTCGGCGCTACCTGAAAAACCTGAAAGAAACATTAGGTTTTCAATAATTTCCACTTTTTGGGGCGCATCTATTTGCCACCACACCCCAAAAAATCATGAACGCTCAAGCTCTTATACTATTAAGATCTCAAGCGTTCATTGCACTATTATTCTACATTCAGCGCTCGTCTGACCCTATCATTAGCGCGTCGCCATTGCTCCGACTTGAATAGTTCCGATAAGTGATAATTTTGCTTACGAAGCATCACCTGCGCTTTAGGTACCGCTGTGATCGGCAAGTTATCTAATACCTCTACAGCTGATTGTCGGTTATTACACATGAGGAGCATATCGCACCCAGCTTGCATGGATCGCAGTGCTCGCTCGGCAGGGCCACCCATTATGGCTGCGCCTTCCATAGATAAATCATCAGAAAAAACAATGCCGTTAAAATTCATTTGCTCTTTTAGCACTGTCTTCAGCCAATAAGGCGAACCACTCGCAGGGTGCTCATCGTAATGAGGATAAACAACATGGGCTGGCATCATCGCATCAAGTAGCCCTGCTTCGATTTGCTGTTTGAATATTAAAATATCTTTTTCAAACAGATCAGTTCGCTCGTCATATGGCGTTTCCAAATGCGAATCAGCAACCACTCCCCCATGACCTGGGAAGTGCTTACCCGTTGTTGCCATACCAGCCTGTTTCATACCAGAAATAAATGCACTACTAAAGCGTATAATACTCGCAATATCTTCACCAAACGCACGGTTACCAATGGCTTTACAAGCGTGCCCTTGGTCCAATACCGGAGCAAAGCTCAAATCAATGTCATGAGCAATAAGCTCCGCCGCCATTAACCAACCCGCTTGCTTAGCTAGCGCCTCGTCACCCAGCTCTGCATAACGTTGCGCCGCTGGTAAGAGCGTAAAGCCTTCTCGAAAACGCTGTACACGACCACCTTCTTGATCAACACCAATAATGATAGGCTTCTTCGCTGCCGCTCGTATTTGACGGTTTAACTCAATGAGCTGCTTTGAGTCATGATAATTGCGAGAAAATAGGATCAAACCTCCAACCGTAGGGTGCTCTAAAACCTCACGATCTTCCGCGCTCAGTTCAAAACCTTCTACATCTAGCCATAACGGTCCCATTAGTTGTCCTCTGCAATTTTATTATCAAATAGGGGTGCGAAAAGATTATTCCGTTTATTTTTGATTTACAATGACTATCGCTAAGTAACGACTGAGTTTTCGCACCAGATAGCAAGGAGTATATCGCGATGAGTCAAGCCGAGTATTATATTGGTGTCATGTCTGGCACGAGCTTAGATGGCGTAGACGTAGCGTTAGTCTCCATTGACGGCCAACAAATCTCTCTGATAGAGACGCACTTTCTTAGCTATCCCGCTCATCTAAAGGCGAGCGTGCTTGCTATGTGTCATGGCCAACAGACTGACTTACGCTCCATTGGTGAGCTCGATCACCAGTTGGGACACTTGTATGCTCAAGCCACGTTGCAACTGCTGCACAACGCTCACTATTCTCCCGAGCAAATCACTGCAATCGGTAATCACGGTCAAACCGTATTTCATCAACCCGATGGTGCATCACCTTTTACCCTTCAATTAGGTGATAACCACTTATTGGCAGCGAAAACAGGCATCAATACTATTGGAGATTTTAGGCGCAGGGATATGGCGCTTGGCGGGCAAGGTGCTCCACTCGTTCCTGCGTTTCACCGCTATCTTTTTGGCGTCAATGCCTCATCACAAGTGATCCTGAATATTGGCGGTATCGCCAACGTGTCGATTCTTCAACCGGATGGTTCTGTTATCGGGTTTGATACCGGGCCAGGTAATACCTTACTGGATACATGGTGCGCAACGCACTTCAACAAAGCCTTTGATATTGATGCTAAAGAAGCAAAAAAAGGTCACGTGAATCAGCCATGGTTGACACAACTCCTGACCGACGAATACCTATCGCGCCCAGCCCCGAAAAGCACTGGCCGTGAATACTTTCATCAAGAGTGGCTCAACCGACAATGTGCTCAACAGACCTCTCCCTTATCGGAGCATGATACGCTAAGAACGCTCACTGAGTTTACCGTACAAACGATTGTCGATGCGCTAACTCCGTATCAAATGGGCACACAGCCGAAATTACTGGTGTGTGGTGGCGGCGCAAACAACCCAATCCTCATGCAGCGCTTAAATGAGCTTCTCACCGATTGGCACGTGGCAAAAACTGACAGCGAAGCCATCAGTGGTGACTATATGGAATCCATGGCGTTTGCATGGTTAGCGCATTGCTACATTCACAGTATCCCCAGCAACTTGCCTTCAGTAACAGGTGCGAGCAAGGCCGTCCCTCTTGGCGTACTTTACTCGGCAAATTAGGAAACATTATGACTAACGACGCACTACTGCACGCCCTCACTCAACTTGTCTCTGAAGGGCGAAATTCAGAAACTATGGATATCGATTTATTATCGAGCCAGGCCATTGTTCAACGCCTCAATCAACAAGATCGTCTCGTACCACTTGCTGTAGAACAAGTCATTCCCGACATTGCCCGCGCAGTAGACACCATTACCCATGCCTTTAAAAATAATGGTCGACTCATTTATATTGGAGCCGGTACCAGTGGACGACTTGGTGTGCTTGACGCCTCTGAATGCCCACCGACTTTCGGGACGTCACCGGATATGGTTGTTGGTATTATCGCGGGCGGCAATGATGCCATGTTTAAAGCAAAAGAAGGCGCGGAAGATGATCCTATGTTGGGACAACGCGATCTTATTAATATCACGCTGACGGCTAATGATGTCGTTGTCGGTATTGCGGCTAGCGGACGAACCCCTTATGTGATTGGTGCACTCGAGTATGCCAATGAGATTGGAGCAGCAACTGTCTCACTATGTTGTAACCCAGATTCGACATTGGCGACTATCGCCTCTATTGCTATTAGCCCGGTTGTGGGACCTGAAGCGCTAACCGGCTCGACAAGACTAAAGTCTGGAACAGCACAAAAGCTGGTGCTAAATATGTTAACGACAGCCAGTATGATCCGTCTTGGTAAAAGCTATGAAAATCTTATGGTGGACGTGAAAGCCACCAATGCGAAATTAATCGCCCGTGCTGCTCGTATCGTCATGCAAGCGACAGATTGTACTGAACACGCTGCCAAGCAAGCATTAAAGGACACCGATCACAATGTTAAACTTACCATCTTAATGCTCCTAACAGGGCTGAACAAACAAGACGCACAACAGCAGTTAATGGAAAAAGAAGGCTTCTTACGAAAGGCCGTCAACGCCAATACAAATACTTCCAACACGAAGACTTCTCAAGACTGATAAGCGCCCGGCCTCAAGCCAGATTATGCGCTAAAAAAACAACCTACCGCTGAAAGAGTAATGGGACCATTAGGTCCCATTACTCTTTCAAATTGAGGCTTAATTCGAGTACTCGCTCCAACCGCGCTGCCATTCCATGCGAAAGCGCTGTGCGTCGGGAAGCCCTTCACAAGCGCCGGTATAATACTGCCCAGAAAGACCAATCTGATAAGCAAAATCCGCATCACAAAACTCAATGACACCGATTTGATAGCCACGTTCATATTCGGCATGGTTCGCAGGGCCTAGCTCTTGTAACGCAGAGTACGTGCGAGGTAGTTGCCCTCTGACACCATCTTGATACCCTATTTTATTCCAGCTTCCCTGCTTGGCGAGCTCTTCAATACCATTGGCGCACCCAAATAATAATAACCCAGCAAGTACAGTAATAATGGCTTTCATCGTCATCCTTTTGTATCACATATGAATGCTGACACAATGCCAGTATTCCTTTAAGAAAGCCACTGTTGACAAGCTTTAGTGATGCAACTCACGCTTCTCTACGACCGCTCACCCTATTATTTCGACCTCTTAAGCCGTCATAAAACCACTTAACCTAGCTATTGACCACTTAATCAGCTATTACACCACTCACCGAATAACAACCAACCCCGTCCATCAAGTCACGTTATCATCCCCTATAGATTTTAATACAATTACAAACAAAGGATAACAAACTATGTTGTGGTTCTTAACCTGCGTTGCCGCACTGATTGGCGGTTATTTTCTTTACGGCGCTTTTATCGAGAAAGTGTTTGGCATTAACGAAAAGCGTCAAACTCCGGCACATACCAAAGCTGACGGCGTCGACTACGTTCCAATGTCGACAAAGAAAGTATACTTAGTTCAACTTCTCAACATTGCAGGTGTGGGTCCAATATTTGGTCCAATTATGGGTGCGCTCTATGGTCCTGCTGCGATGCTTTGGATTGTACTTGGCTGTATCTTTGCTGGCGCAGTGCATGATTACTTCTCTGGCATGCTGTCTATTCGCAACGGCGGCGCTTCCGTACCCACTATCACAGGTCGATACCTAGGCAATGGCGCCAAACATTTTATGAACATTTTTGCCATTGTCCTGCTATTGCTCGTCGGTGTCGTGTTTGTCTCAGCCCCTGCTGGCATGATCACCAACTTGGTCAATGACCAATTTGATATGTCAATGAGCATGACGACCATGGTTATCGCCATTTTTGCTTATTACATCATCGCAACCATTGTTCCTGTTGATAAAATCATTGGTCGCTTCTACCCACTGTTTGGCGCTCTGCTTATCTTTATGTCTGTTGGTCTAATTACTGCCGTAGCGATGTCCAGTGAGCACACAGTCATGGGCAACTTTGAAATCAGCGACATGTTTAGCAATATGAATCCGAATGACTTGCCATTATGGCCTGCGCTATTCATCACTATTGCTTGTGGTGCTATTTCAGGCTTCCACGCAACGCAGTCTCCATTAATGGCTCGCTGTATGGAAAATGAGAAGAACGGCCGCTTTGTTTTCTACGGAGCGATGATTGGTGAAGGTATTATCGCACTTATCTGGTGTGCACTTGCGTTGTCGTTCTTTGGTTCAGTCGATTCATTAGCAGAAGCCGTGAAAAATGGCGGCCCAGGTAATGTTGTCTACAGCGCTTCATTTGGCCTACTCGGTGTGTTTGGCGGCATCCTAGCCTTCCTAGGTGTGGTTATCTTACCGATTACCTCTGGTGATACCGCTTTCCGCTCTAGCCGTCTTATCCTTGCTGAATACTTCAACATGGAACAGAAGACGCTGCGTAACCGCCTGCTCATGGCACTGCCATTATTTGTTATCGGCGGCATCTTGACTCAAGTGGACTTCGGTATAATCTGGCGCTACTTCGGCTTTGCTAACCAAACAACAGCGGTAATGATGCTGTGGACGGCTTCCGCTTACTTGCTACGTCACAACAAACTGCACTGGGTAACGACGGTTCCAGCCATGTTTATGACAACGGTTGTTATCACTTTCATCCTGAATAACAGCACGCTAGGCTTTGGACTACCAATGCAGCTATCCACCATCCTTGGTATCGTAGGTTCACTTTCTATCACTGCATACGTGATTAAGAAGTCGAAAGGAAAAGGCGATATTGAAGCTGAGGAAGAAGAAAAACCACAAGGTAAAGCTGAAACAGCCTAAGCCTTATAGCGCTTCCCCCTAAAGACGCTATTCAATCCGAGTCCAGTTTATGGGCTCGGATTTTTTGTATGCGATACCCCGTGATTGCATTTCTATACCACCAGTAATAAAAAACCCCAACTGTAGTACAGTTGGGGCCCGTTCAACGTATTCAAAACTTGATGTTAATCGATTTGCTTAATCTGCAACTCTCTTGGCACTTCAAAGAACATGTTCTCTTCACGACCCAAGACCTCTTCAACATCGCTCGCCCCTAAATCTCGAATACGATCGATAATTTGATTGACCAGCTCTTCCGGCGCCGAAGCTCCAGCTGTCACGCCAACAATTGCCTTGCCTTCAAACCATTCAGCTTCAATAAGGTCTGCGGTATCGGTCAAATAAGCTGGAGTGCCTAACTTTTCCGCTAGCTCTTTTAAGCGAGTCGAGTTAGATGAATTCGTTGAGCCCACAACAACCATCACATCCACCGCTTCAGCTAATTCACGTACCGCATCTTGACGGTTTTGAGTGGCATAACAGATATCATCTTTACGTGGTCCTTGGATCTCTGGGAAGACTTCTCGCAGGCGCTCAATCACATCGGCGGTTTCATCAACAGACAGCGTAGTTTGACTCACATAGTGCAAGTTACTTGGATCATTGACTTGCAATAAATCAACATCCGCTGGGCGCTCAACTAAATACATACCGCCTGTGCTGCTGGCATACTGCCCCATCGTCCCTTCAACTTCCGGGTGCCCGGCATGACCAATAAGCACCACTTCCATATTCTTACGGCTCGCACGAGCTACTTCCATATGTACTTTTGTCACCAACGGGCAGGTCGCGTCAAAGACCGTGAGCTCACGCTCTTTCGCTTCTTTACGAACAGCCTGCGAAACGCCATGTGCCGAAAAAATAACGATATTGTCATCAGGTACTTCCGCTAACTCCTCGACAAACACGGCTCCACGTTGCTTAAGACCTTCAACAACAAAACGGTTATGAACCACTTCATGGCGAACATAAATCGGTGGCTGATATAGCTCAAGCGCGCGCTCTACGATACTAATTGCTCTATCGACCCCAGCACAAAAGCCGCGTGGATTTGCTAATTTAATTTTCATGTTATTACTCATCAGTACACACCGATTTTTGCTTATTTTTTTAAAAAACAGGGCGACGAAACGTTATTCTACAGTGAGAATCTCGACTTCAAATGTTACATCTTGTCCTGCAAGCGGATGATTAAAATCCACCGTCACAGAGTCACCAGCAATGTCAGTAATAATGCCAGGGATCTCCATCCCATCAGGACCAGAAAAGGCCATTATTGTACCGACTTCAACCTCAGAGTCACCCACAAACTTAGCTCGATCCATATGGTGGATGTTATCTGGATTTGGCAGACCAAACGCGTCTTCAGCTTTTAGCTCTATCGCTTGCTGATCTGTTTCAGCCATTCCAATCAAACACTGCTCAAAATTTTCACTCAAGCTACCATCACCAATCACAAGCTTCGCGGGCTTACCCATGTTATGAGTGCTATCTGCGACGGAGCCATCTTTAAGTTTAATGGTGAAATGCAGCGTTACTGCGCTATCTTGCTTTATTGTTGTCACGTTACGGCTTCCTTGTAATCAAGCGCTTATTATCAAACGACTTACTTTCAAAATTACTGTTATCAAACGCTGTTATATAAAAAAGCGCCGTACGAATCAACGTACAGCGCTTAAGGTTATTCAAATTATGTCACTAACTCGGCTGTTTTTTGCGGAAACTGTCGAGAATAATCAGGCCCGCACCAATACAAATGGTCATATCAGCCAGATTAAAAGCTGGCCAGTGGTACGTTCCCCAGTAAAAATCTAGGTAATCTACGACATAACCATGTACTACGCGGTCAAATACGTTGCCAACAGCGCCGCCAATAATCATGGCGTAAGCAATGTTGTTCCACTTTTCCGTTGCCGGTAGTTTGCTCATCCAGTAGGTCAGCATTCCTGTCACAACAAAAGCGATGCCAGTAAAGAACCAGCGCTGCCAACCTGCTTGGTCACTTAAAAAGCTAAATGCAGCGCCGTAGTTATGAACATATAAGAGGTTGAAAAATGGCAATATCTCAATACGATTTGCCCATCCATACCCCATACTGTCCATCACAACTAACTTGATAGCAATATCAGCAACGAAGATGAGTGCCGCTAGCCATAGCCAGCGGACTCCAGATTGTTTTAATGAAAACGTCTGCTCTGTCATTATATCGTTTAGGCGAACTTACGAACTTCGCCTTCACCTTCTACGTTAGTCACACAACGACCACAAATTTCTTCATGACCAGCAATGGTGCCAACATCAGGCGTGTGGTGCCAGCAACGATCACATTTCTTAGCTTCCGTCGCCGCGACTTCAACGAACAAACCTTCAACATCTGTACTGTGTGCTGCCTGTGATTTTTCACTCAACGGCTTCACTTGCGCTTTCGAAGTCAGAAGAACAAATCGTAGCTCATCTTCTAGCTTGTTGATCGTCGTTGCTAAAGCATCATCAGCAAAAATAGTCACTTCTGCTTGCAGTGAACCACCAATAGTTTTCTCTTTACGAGCGTCTTCTAACAGCTTGTTCACACTGCCACGAACCGCTTGAATTTGAGTCCAAAACTCATTGTTCAGCTCTTCACCTTCAGCAAGGTCAAACAGACCTTCATACCACTCGCCAGTGAATACAAATTTATCACGAGCGCCTGGCATTTCGTTCCAGATTTCATCTGCAGTAAATGACATGATTGGCGCCATCCAACGAACAAGCGCTTCAACAATGTAGTAAAGCGCACTTTGACAGCTGCGTTGAGCGTGACCGCCCTGCTTTGCTGTGTATTGGCGATCTTTAATCACATCCAGGTAGAAAGAACCCATTTCGATGGAGCAGAACTGCATAAGACGTTGAGTCACACCGTGAGTGTTGTATTCACCGTAAGCTTTAACAATCTCTTCTTGCGCCGCAAATGCACGACCCACAGCCCAGCGATCCAACGCCACCATTTCTTCAGCAGGCACCAAGTCGGTCTCAGGGTTGAAACCGTTTAGGTTAGCCAGGAAGAAACGTGCTGTGTTACGAATACGACGGTACGCATCCGCAGAGCGCTTAAGGATTTCATCAGAAACCGCGACTTCACCAGTGTAGTCCGTTGAAGCAACCCATAAGCGAAGGATATCAGCACCAAGCTTGTTAGTGACATCTTTCGGTGCCACAACGTTACCGATGGATTTAGACATCTTACGTCCATTACCATCAACAACGAAGCCGTGCGTTAGCACTTCTTTGTAAGGTGCTTCGTCTTTCATCGCAATGGATGAAATTAATGAAGACTGGAACCAACCACGGTGTTGATCTGAACCTTCTAGGTAAAGATCGGCACTGTGACCGTTGTACTCTTCGCGAGAATCCACGACCGAGTAGTGCGTCACGCCTGAATCAAACCATACGTCTAGCGTATCCAATACTTTTTCGTATTTATCAGCGTCTTCAGCACTCATCAGCTCTGCAGGATCAACATCCCACCACGCTTGAATGCCTTTTTCTTCAACTAATTTAGCCACTTTCTCGATAAGAGCTGGGCTCTCCGGGTGTAGTTCTGCAGTTTCTTTGTGAACAAACAGAGCAATTGGCACACCCCAAGTACGCTGACGAGAGATACACCACTCAGGGCGACCTTCAATCATACCTTCAATACGGCTTTGACCCCATTCAGGCATCCACTCAACATTCTTAATCGACTCTAGTGCTTTAGCACGCAGACCGGCTTGATCCATTGAAATGAACCACTGTGGTGTTGCACGGAAGATGATTGGTGTTTTATGTCTCCAACAATGCGGGTAGCTGTGCTCATACGCGTGATGGTGCAATAACGCGCCTTTCTCTTTTAGTACTTCCAACACAGAGTCGTTCGCTTTAAAGACATGCTGACCCGCAAAGAGCTCTGTATCAGGCAAATACACACCGTTAGAGCCAACAGGGTTCGCCACTTCTAAACCGTATTTTTTACCCACAACAAAGTCTTCTTGGCCGTGACCCGGTGCCGTATGAACGACACCAGTACCAGAATCTGTCGTTACGTGTTCACCAAGAATTGCAGGAACCGTAAAGTCGTAAAACGGGTGATTAAACTGCGCTAATTCAAGATCTTCACCTTTAGCAAAGCCAAGGTTGTGGAAGTGCTCAATACCCGCACGATCCATTACATCTTTCGCAAGTTCAGATGCCACGATGATACGTTGTTCTTGTTGTTCACCTTTGGCTTCAACTTGAACCAATACATACTCTAAATCGTCGCGTAAACAAACCGCACGGTTAGCCGGCAGCGTCCATGGCGTCGTTGTCCAAATAACAATCGACAACTCACCTTGACCAGCATGGCCTTCCGCTAAAGTAAATTTATCAAGCACAGCAGCTTCATCAGCAGCGGTAAATTTCACATCAATCGACGGAGAAACTTTATCTTTATACTCAACTTCTGCTTCAGCCAGTGCTGAACCACAATCCGTACACCAGTGAACGGGCTTAAAGCCTTTCAACAAGTGACCGTTGTCGGCAATTTTGCCTAACGCACGAATGATGTTCGCTTCGGTGCCAAAGTCCATCGTGCGGTAAGGTTTATCCCACTCGCCCATGATACCCAGACGCTTAAAGCTCTCTTTCTGACCTTCAACCTGTCCTGCAGCATACTTGCGGCATTCTTCGCGAAATTCAGACGCTGAAATTTTCTGACCAGGCTTGCCTTTTTTCTTCTCTACCATCAATTCGATAGGAAGACCATGACAATCCCACCCCGGAATGTAAGGCGCATCAAAACCAGAAAGGGTTTTCGATTTAATAATAATGTCTTTAAGAATCTTGTTCAGTGCGTGGCCGATATGAATATCGCCGTTCGCGTATGGAGGGCCATCATGTAAAACAAATGACTTTTTGCCTTTTTTAGCCTTACGGATTTCACCGTAAAGATCTTCTTTATACCAACGCTTCAGCATCTCTGGCTCACGATTAGCCAAATTACCGCGCATAGGAAACCCTGTTTCAGGTAGGTTCAGGGTATCTTTATACTCACTCATCGATTCTTAATTCCGTTGTATTGGGCGACAGTTAGACATTATGTTAGCGGTGGAATCTTCCACTAACCCATACACTGAAGTAGCCACACCCTTGCGACTTCAGCATCCAATTCTATTTGCTGTTTTAACAGCTGCAATGAGCCAAATTTCTTCTCATTACGTATCTTATGAAGCAATGCGACTTCAATTTGCTTTCCGTAAAGATCGCCATCAAAGTCAAACACATGCACTTCTAAATCTTGCTTAGTACCATTGACGGTTGGTTTATTCCCGATGTTAGCTATGCCACCTCGCGGTGTAGAGTCTACCCCCATCACCTGCACGGCATAGACACCACTTACGGGTGAAACATGGCGCTTCAAAGAAACATTAGCCGTTGGAAACCCAAAGTCACGTGCTAATTTTTGACCATGAGCAACACGACCCGATAAGGTATAGTGCCGCCCCAACATTTTTGCACTCGCATCAAGCTCATCATTCGCTAATGCGTGACGAATCGCCGTACTGCTTACTCGCGCCTCACCGACACGAAAACTATGTGTATTGACGACCTCAAAGCCAAACTGTTCTCCAGCTTGCTTAAGCATGTCAAAGTTACCTAGTCGGCCTTTACCAAACCGAAAATCATCACCAATTACCAAATACTTAACACCGAGCTTATCCACCAATAAATCACGTACGAATGATTCTGGTGACAAATCCGCAAAGTGACGATTGAAGTTAACACAAAGCAAACGATCTATATCCATTTGCTCAAGCAGTTCAAATTTATCACGTAAGCGTGTTAACCGCGCCGGTGCTTTATCTTTGGCAAATAACTCCATCGGTTGTGGTTCAAATGTCATTACAACAGAAGGCAAATTCAAAAGCTGAGCTTTCTCCTTTACCTGTTCGAGCACACGTTGGTGACCTAAATGTACACCATCGAAATTACCAATCGTCAACACACAGCCATGATGTTGACCTTTTAGGTTGTGGATGCCTCGAATAAGTTCCATGAAACGACTAAACCACCTGTTGAAGTTAATAATAGCAGTGTGAAACCGACGGATTATAGCGAAACATTGCTAATCTGTCGCTGCTTTTAAATCCTTCACTCTAATGCCAAGTAGCAAGAGTGTAAATAGGTAGGTTGCCCCACCAAGCACAATCAACATTGTTAGTGTTGTAGCGCGTTGTGCAAGCCCCCAAGATAACCACTGTTGCATGTCATCTAAACGCCACACCACCACCGCCACCATCACAATGGCACTGACTGCAAGTTTGGTAATAAAAATCAGCGTTTGCTTGGTTACTCGGTATACCTGCTGAATATGAAGACCTCGATACAACAGAACCATATTGACCAAAGCCGATAACGCTGTCGCCATCGCAAGACCAACATAGCCATAGAAATAAGCGAATATGGCGTTAAACACCATATTCGAAGCCATGGCGATAATGCCGTACTTAACCGGAGTTCTCGTGTCTTGTCTCGAGAAATAACCCGGAGCCAACACTTTAATCAACATAAAGTTGAGCAGCCCTGACGCATAAGCCAACAAAGACATCGAGGCTTGCTCTACATCATGAGGGGTAAACTCTCCTCGCATGAATAACACCATGAGCATGGGCTTAGCGAGCACCATCAAACCAAGCATGGCTGGTAACCCAAGCAACACCACCATCCTTACTCCCCAATCCATTGTCGAGGCAAACCCTTGGCTTTGAGCATCAACATGTTTTCGAGATAAGGCAGGAAGAATAACGGTGGCAATCGCGATACCGAATAACCCTAACGGGAACTCAAGTAAACGATCGGAATAATAGAGCCAACTGATGGAGCCAGTAGCAAGGAAGCTGGCAATGAAGGTGTCAAACAACAAATTAATTTGACTAACCGATACACCAAAAAGAGCAGGGATCATGAGTGTGCGAATTTTAACCACGCCAGGATCACTCCACCCCCACTTAGGCTTCACTAATACCCCAGCCTTAACGAGGAAGGGGATTTGAAACACAAACTGTACAAAGCCGCCAAGAAAAACGCCAATCGCTAAACCAATTTCAGGTTGTTCAAGACCAGGCGCAATAAACCATGCACTGCCGATAATCATCACATTTAGAAAAACAGGCGTAAACGATGAGACCGCAAATTTCCCTAAGGTATTGAGAATGGCACCAGACAAGGCGACAAAAGTAATAAACCATAAATATGGGAAAGTAATTTTCAACATTAAGCTGGCGAGCTCAAACTTAGGTGCTGCGGGTCCATCATTTAGCCAATCTAGGAACCAGCCAAAGCCAAATAATGCTGTCACGACCCCAGAGCCGAGCACGCCAAACAGGGTCACAATCGACACGAGCACACCAAGTGTCCCTGACGCTTTAGCAATAAGATCTCTAGTTTTATCTTTATCACCAGCAGCATGGTACTCGGTTAAAACAGGTACGAAAGCTTGAGAAAATGCCCCTTCAGCAAACAATCGACGTAAAAAGTTGGGGATTTTATTGGCAAAAAAGAACACATCGGCGCTAGCGCCGGCGCCCATTAAATTGGCGACCACAACATCGCGAACCAGTCCCAATACGCGGGACACAAGTGTCATTGCACTCACAATCATGCCTGACTTAAGAAGCCTTTTACTCACTTGAACCCCTAATTACCTTGCTAATACCTTGTCACAGATAGGTTTCTATCGTCTTTATTATTGAAGAGCGGATTAGTATTAGCATTGGTTGAAAAATACTGTTAGAATCCCCGCCATCTTAACCGCGAAGACCTCCAGATATCAAAACTTGTTTTTTATCGTTGGGTTTTTGCACAAATCAGTTGACATTTAAGTGCAAATAGAGGATATTCCTCGCCCTTAAATTGTCACCGAACTAAGTTTTTGGGAGTTAGACCCTTGGCAAACAGTAAATCTGCTAAGAAGCGCGCTATCCAAGCTGAGAAACGTCGTCAGCACAATGCTAGCCGTCGTTCTATGATGCGCACTTACATGAAAAAAACTATCGCTGCTATTGAAGCAGGCGATAAAGAAGCAGCAACAGCGGCACTAGTTGAAGTTACACCTCTTCTAGACCGTATGGCGACTAAAGGCCTTATTCATAAGAATAAAGCGGCTCGTCATAAGTCTCGCTTCACTGCAGCAATCAAAGCTCTTTAATTAGAACTAGATTTGCATTAAAAAACCGGCCTAGGCCGGTTTTTTTGTATCTATTACTTTTCTATTTATTTGCTAATGAAGGACTGCGTTCACTTAACATCCCCAACAGCACCTCACCGCTTTACTCTTCTTTGCAATACAAGCCATGCAATAGTTCTATCATTTGACGAACTTCGACACTGCTCAACGTGTAGAATACCGTCTGAGCCTCTTTTCGTGTTGAAACCAGTCCATCCCGACGCAACCATGCCAAGTGCTGAGAAAGCGCGGATTGGCTTAGCTTTAAATAATCGCACAGCTCACCAACCGACAACTCAGTATTATGTAGCATGCAAAGTATTTGCAGACGACGCTCGTTGGCCATCGCTTTTAGGAGAACAACCGCTTGTGGTGCGTTTTTTTCCATCTCCTGCAAATTCATATTTTACCTCTTTATTTTCAGCAACATCAGACACGAGCTTTTGTCTTAATAGCCATGTCTTGTCGATTAGTACAATTCATCACATTTTACATGGCTATAATCAAACTGCGTAACAGTTTTTAAACAAATTCATTATCCCTGAACGATAGACAGCTTTACATCCGTCGCTAAACGTTGAGTAGCTCACTAAAGTCTGCCTCACACACCCCTTTTACCGCAGGATGCTGAATCATTCTCTCAGCAAAAATGACATAGTATTCTTCTTTAAGATCATCGATATCACCAATATGTTGCAATGGGCGCCGATCGGAGATCTCGGACATGTACAAACTTGGTGCTAAAAAGATGACATCGTCTTTATACATAGAGAAAGCTTTCATCAAAGCGACATCATCAAACTCACCCAATATATTAGGCTGGATACCTTGGCGATCAAACCATTGATGAATTTTCCGTCCCATCGATGTTCGACTACCTGGAATAAGAAGCTTTCTTTGCTCTAATATTTCAGGAAAGTGTCCACTCTCAACATGGCCGGAAGTAAAAAAGCTCATACGACTTTCTCCAAGCTTCTTACTAAACAGACCTGGGCTTTGACTGGAGTCAACGGGGCAGTCCGACAAAATCATATCGAGTTTATGTTGAGAAAGCTGCTCCAATAACATTTCATGAGTCGACTCAAAACACCTTAAGTGAATACTATTGTCATCAGGAATGGTGGTCATGAGTATTTTGCTCACTAAACGTTTTGATAATGCGTCTGCGACACCGACATCAAAAAGAATATTTGAGCGCTGACTATAATTGACAATATCGAGCATTTCATAACTCAAGCCAAACATACGATCCGCGTATTTATAAACAAGTTGACCTAACTCTGTCGGTTCAACGCTTCTTCCGTTGCGCTTCGTTAACTTACCATCCATTCTCTCTTCTAGTGCTTTAATCTGCCCAGTGACGGTTTGAGGCGTTAAAAATAGAGCATCTGCCGCCTTAGTTACCGACCCTTGTTTACACACCATCCAAAAATAGTACACGTGGTTATAGTTTAAATGTGACATGACTTACCGCCTTAAAATTCTCCCCACCTTTATAACAAAATCTCCCGACCCCATCAATTATCGACAAAACCGAAACAAACGGCCATATAATTCGCTTTTTACGAAATTAACACTGTCACAGCTGTAATATTACTATCGGTAAAAAACGATAAAATCGAATTTACTCATTAAAAAACGTCTATTTATCTATTTTTCTCAACATCAACTCAATCATATAAAATTAAATAAAATCAAAAGGTTACAATTGAATATTGAGAATTATAGGTTTTAATTACAACAAATATCGCAGTAATTGATGAACGACATAATATCGTCATATTACTGTCATAATTCAGATCTACTATCGCTGCAGATTCAACAACAGACCTACAACAAACTTATTAAGGTCACACGGAGAAAACTATGATTAACCAAGCAACGACAGCTGCGACACCTACGTCGAATTCGACACGTTGGCTACGCTGGGCTAACTTGGCATTCATGCTGTATTTACTACTTCTTGCTGTATCTATGGTAGGCAGTGGATTTAAGATTGCTACTGGTGAACAGGCTAAAGTCTTGTTTGAGTTTGCATCTCATCCTATTGCTGGGTTAATGATCGGTCTCGTCGCTACGGCTTTGATCCAGTCATCAAGTACCGTCACTTCAATCATTGTTGGTCTTGTTGCGGGCGGACTTCCTGTCACCGTTGCTATTCCGATGATCATGGGTGCAAACATTGGCACAACAGTAACCAATACATTGGTTAGCCTTGGTCACGTACGTTGTAATACTGAATTTAAACGTGCCTTTGCAAGTGCCACCATCCATGATTTCTTTAATCTATTAGCCGTCCTTATTTTCTTACCGCTAGAAATGATGTTTGGCATTTTTGAAAAAGTATCTCACTGGCTAGTTTCACCAATGCTTTCTACTGGTGATGTCAGCATGGGCGGTTTGAACTTTATCAAACCAATCACAAAGCCTGTCGTGTCAGCTATCCAAGACCCATTAATGCAATTTGGCAACGTGACAGGTGGTGTTCTACTGATTGTTCTTGGTATCGCAACCATCTTTATCGCTATTACCGTAATGGGTAAACTAATGAAGAGCCTGATGGTAGGTCGTGCTCGTGAAATCTTAAAGAATGCAATTGGCCGTGGCCCTATCCACGGTATTGTTTCTGGCTCTATCGTAACGGTCTTGGTTCAGTCTTCTTCCACAACAACAAGTTTAATGGTTCCACTTGTTGGTACTGGTACCTTGAAAGTACGTGATGTCTACCCATTTACATTGGGTGCAAATATCGGCACATGTATCACAGGTCTACTTGCTGCGACGGCTGTTTCTGGAGAATACGCAATTTTTGCTCTTCAGATTGCCCTAGTTCACTTAGTCTTTAACGTATTCTCAACCATCTTTATCTTTGGTATTCCATTTTTAAGAGAGCTGCCAATTAAAGGAGCAGACTACCTCTCAGACATGGCGATCAAAAACAAGGCTGTGGTCGCAGGGTACCTTGCATCTATCTTTGTTGTGATTCCGGGTACTATCCTCGCACTGACGGCATAGACGTAACGTAATCGACTCAACGCGATAAAGAATAGAACAAACCCCAACTCATAATGAGTTGGGGTTTTTCGTTATGCGTTACGATGAAAGTAGTAAGGATCAGTAGTCATCATAATCATAGGCATCGTATGCGTCATAGTGTTCAATTAAGTCCACTTCATCCACATAGTCCCAGTAATAACTACGGTCATAGTAATAATCATAATAGGGATCGCCGACATAATAAGTTTTAATGCGCTTATCATTCGACCATAAATAATAATTAGACGCATTAAGTACTGGTGCTTGCAACTCTTGCTGACCAACCTTAATCGTCTCGCTTGGCTCGATGACACCGACAAATGTCATCGCTTTTCCTTGCATAAACACCGCAGGGTCTAAAAATCGTTCCACCTTAACGACAAAACGCGAAGAGCCTTGCTGTGTTTCATCTGGTCTTCCTTTGTCATCGAGTTCAAATTGGCTGATTTCTACTACACTTGAACCCGCTGTCGGGTTGCTGACTTTCGCAATAACCCCTCCCCATCTGGCTGGCTGACCAACGACACTATTTCCATCACTCACTGCCGTTTTATAGGCCACTAATTGCTTTTCATCCGCGACTTTTATTTCCGAGGGCGCACTACTGCAACCCGCTAACACCACCAATAATACAAGCCCAAACCATCGCATAATATGCTCCTTTGCAAACGCCTCTTTTACTATTATGAGCGACACAGACCGTTGCTCGCAAGGTGAAGGGGCTATTCAGCCTATTAATGTCTCAGCCCCAAAACGCCGACAGTGATGCGAGCACCCGATACAAGCAAGCGAATTATCACCAACAGCAATAAACACACACGATGCTGACTAAACGTTTACCTGCGATGGGTTATGTTTTTCTCAGCGGTTATTTACCCTACCTCAAAGTCCAATAACAATGTGAATTCCTTATGAAAATCAAAACACTTCTTCTTATCGCGATGTTGAGCTCGCCTTCTTATGCCTATTACTGTGATCAAACCTCTGATGGTGCTATCGACGGCGCGGTTGATGGCGCGATTACTGGTGCTGTCGTCGGGGGTATCGTAGATGGTAGTTCAGGCGCAGCAGCAGGTGCTGCTATTGGTGGTGGTGCAGGTGCAGTAGGCGGCGCTATCGACGGTGCTTACGATGAAGAGGCCTGTGAAGTAGTCGGCGACGTCGTGGAAGAAGATGTGATTGAGGAAGAGATAGTCGAAGAAGAAATCATCGAAGACGAATACTACGACTAGCTGTTACCTATGTAACTAAAGTAACCTTGCGTTTGTTACTGACTGAAATGAATAAATTATTTTACACTCCCTACTAATCAAAACGGGAGTATGGTCATAATGAAAAAGATTGCTTTAGTTACTGGTGCTTATCAAGGTCTCGGACTCGCCACCTCAGCTCTACTCATGGAACAAGATTACCATGTCATTATGGCCGATGTGCAATCTTGTAGCACACTTGCCAATCAGTTTCGACGACAAGGCTACTCTGCTTCACATTTAAAACTCGACCTTGCCATGTCATCAATCTTTCCCGCTATCGCTAACCTAATTGATGAACAATTTGGTCAGTTGGATGTCTTGATCAACAATGCCGCTATCTTAGTGGATATGGGCAGCCACCCTTCCCAGCTTGATGAAGATACATACCGCAGAGTGCTTGAAATCAACCAAATTGGCCCTTTCTTATTAACAAAAGCACTGACACCTCTTTTGAAGAAAGCAAAACACGCACGTATTGTGAACGTCTCAAGCCAAGTTGGTCAGCTCGCGCAACTTTCGGATATGAACTCCCCCTTGAAAGAGGACATTTGCGCCGCCTACCAAGCTTCCAAAGTAGGCATTAATGCCAACACCGTGCTGTTTGCTAAAGAGTTAGAGTCGCATGGCATTAAAGTCAACTCCTGCTGTCCAGGTTGGGTTGACTCAGCAATGAATAGCGATGACTTGCCTGACTACGGTGATAATGCACGACCAAAGACACCACGAGAAGGCGCAGATACCGCCGTTTGGTTAGCGACACTCAACGAAGATGGCCCAACGGCAGGATTCTTTACCGATCGAACTCGTATTGATTGGTAGCCTCTCCGTTAGCACCATATAAAAATGGCCGAGCAATGCTCGGCCATTTTTATTACACTGAAAACGGATATTTTATTGGATCGTGACACTGATAATCACGCACCTCAAAGTCATCAATTGTCACCCACGTTTCCAAATCTTTTAGCGATTTGATCTTTGGATTGATATGGAATGTTGCGGGTGACAGCGGTTCCCGCGTCAGTTGCACATCACGCATGAGCTCAAGTTGGTCTTCATAAATATGCCCATTGACGATTTTATGATAAGCCTTACCGGGTTTCTTACCAGTGATCTGCGCCATGATGGCCAAAAAGACATAGACTTGCACCATGTTAAAATTCAGCCCCAGCGGTACATCACATGAACGCTGCGTGCTATTTAAATGCAAAGTATCACCAAGCAATGAAAAGTGGTGGCTGTACATGCACGGGCGTAAACAGCCCATGTGGAATTCACCTGGATTATAAAAATTTAAGATTTCACCACGATCATCAACACCACGCGTTAAATCATCCACAATTTTGCCAAGTTGGTCGATATGCCCCCCATCGGGTTTCGCCCAAGCGCGCCCTTGAACACCATACACACGTCCCATATCGTCTTCACCTTTACGATATGAATTGTTCAACCAAGCTTCATTAAGGTTCGCGTTTGCGTCCCAAGTTTTTGTGCCAAGTTTGCGAAAATCCTCCGCATTATCATAGCCACGAATATAACCAAGCAATTCAGCAACCGCAGACTTCCAGAAACTTTTACGCGTCGTCACTAAAGGAAACGCATTGCCCGCGACATCATAAGTAAGATCTGCGTTGATAACGGTTAAACAGCGCTTCCCTGTTCGTTCATTTTCAACCCAAACGCCTTCATCAACAATACGCTGACATAAATCCAAATACTGCTTCATAACAATTCCTACTACTTTGCTGCGTTATGTGTCGTGTTGCTATTGACCTTGTAGGCCCATGCCACCATCAAGGCACCTAAGATAACCATCGGCAATGATAAGATCTGCCCCATTGAAATGAAGCCGCCAAATAGGCCTAAATGCGCATCAGGTTCACGGACGTATTCAATAAGGAACCGGAAACAACCGTAGCCTAACAAGAACAAGCCAGATACCGCACCCTCAGGGCGTGGTCTTTTAATAAACCAATTAAGAATAAGGAACAGTACCACGCCTTCTAACGCGAACTCATATAGCTGAGAAGGGTGTCTTGGAAGCGGGCCGCCATTAGGGAATACGATCGCCCACGGCACATCTGTTACGCGCCCCCAAAGTTCACTGTTCATGAAGTTACCAATACGCCCCATCCCTAAACCAAACGGGACAAGCGGCGCAATAAAATCAGCGACATTGAAGAATGTACGACCATTCTTACGGGCATACCACAGCATGGCAGTAATCACACCAAGTAGCCCACCATGGAAAGACATACCGCCAGTCCAGACTTTAAATAGGTATAATGGATCTTGTATTAAGGTATCAAATCCATAAAACAATACGTAACCAACTCGACCGCCAATCACCACCCCTAAGAAACCAGCGAACAGTAAATCGGACACCTGCTCACGAGTCCAGCCAGAACCGGGCTTATCTGCACGCCTATTCGCTAACCACATCGCGAAAGCAAAACCAACTAAATACATCAAGCCATACCAGCGAACTGAAATAGGGCCAATCTCGAATAAAACGGGGTCAATACTAGGAAATTCAATAAATCCCTGAGACATAAACTGCTCTCTTAACGTTTGGGTAATAAAGGCTAAAACATCATTGAAAATGATACGAATACTAAGAAGACCGCGAAAATCTTTTTAAGTTTCGGAGTTGGCATTGTTGTGGCCAACTTAGCGCCAAATCGCGTCGTCAGCATCGAGGTTATCGCAATCGCTAACAATGCTGGAACATACACATAACCAAGGCTATATTCTGGTAACCCATCAGCCTTAGTGCCATGGAAGATGAAGCCTATCATACCTGAGATCGCAATCACACAACCACACACAGAGGACGAACCAACGGCTCGGCGCATTTCTACACCATGCTTACTTAAAAACGGCACCGACATCGAACCACCACCAATGCCAGCTAGGCTTGACACCATGCCAATTATTGCGCCATAACAACTTGTTGCGCCAGGGGAAGGCAGTGGACGCGAGGATGAGGAAGAGATAGATAAAATCATCTGTATCGCTAACGCCAGTACAATCAACGCGAAGAGTTTAGGTAGGTATTGAAACGGAATCCAATCTGCGACAAATGAGCCAATCAGACCGCCGACAATAACACCTGGTAATAACCACTTGATGACGAAAATATCCACATTGCCGAGCTTAAGATGATTCAGAGCAGATGAGCCAGACGTAATAATGATGGACGCCAGTGACGTCGCCAACGCGATTTGCATCACCAACTCAGCAGAAATACCGAACATCGGCAATAGATAAGCCAATGCTGGCACTACGATTAAACCACCGCCGATACCCAGCAAACCAGACATCGTACCAACGACCGCTCCTAAAATGAGCAGTATAAAAAGAAGTTCAAAGTTCATAATTTTTCCAACAGGCGGGCACTAAGATTTACCGGCACGAATAAAGCCAGCTAAACCTTTTTCCTCAAAATAGTCACGCATCTGATTATAAATCGCATCGCCATAAGGTTGCAGTAATGCTTGGCTGGCTAAGTGTTGCAATTCTTCCATTGTGGTTTGTCGAAGAAGGTACTTCACTTTCGCAACATTCGAGGTATTCATGCTCAAGGTGTCATAGCCTAAACCAACCAACAATAAGGCGCCTATCGGGTCACCGGCCAATTCTCCACAGATACAAACGGGCAATTGGTAAGACTGACATGTTTGAAAAATATGCTTCATCGCAGCTAACACCGATGGATGCAATGTCTCATAGATATCAGCGACTTGTGCATTATTTCGATCAACTGCCAGCAAATATTGTGTTAAGTCATTGGTTCCCACAGAAACAAAATCGACTTTTTCCGCCATAAATGGCAGTAAATAAAGCATGGACGGAACTTCAATCATCACACCAATCTGCGGTGGAACAATATCATGTTGCAATTGTGCAACTTCATCATAAGCTTGATTGATCAGCGTAATCGCACCATCAAGTTCCTGCACCGAAGAAACCATTGGCAACAAAATACTTAAATTATCGAGCCCTTGACTCGCTCTTAGCATCGCTCTCAGTTGAATAAGAAAAATATCCGGATGATCAAGAGTAAATCGAATGCCGCGCCATCCTAGGAATGGATTATCCTCTTCAATCGGTAAGTACGGCAACGCCTTATCCCCGCCAATATCCAGCGTTCGCATCACAACACGCTTGGTTGGGTAAGCCTGCAATACCGCACGATATTGCTGCACCTGCTCTTCCTCTGAGGGGAATTGCTGCTGTAGTAGGAAGGAAATCTCGGTTCGATAAAGCCCGACACCGTCTACCCCTTTATTCAATGAAATACTGGTATCTGCGCTTAATCCAGCATTGAGCAGCACCTGAATACGTTGACCATCTTTCGTTGCCGCATTCAGATCAAGTGTCTGCTCAACCATGTGAGACAGCTCACTCTCTTCCGTCACCAGTTCACGATATTCGGTTAATAGCTCTGTGGTTGGATCCGGAAATATCTCACCGCTATAACCATCAACAATAGACAGCTTGCCACTCAATAACTCAGGGTTGATACTCACGCCCATGACAGCAGGTATACCCATCGCTCGGGACAAAATGGCCGCATGGGAGTTCGCCGCCCCTTCAAGCGACACAACCGCAAGCAGCTTATCTTTTGGCACTGACGCTAAAATGGATGCCGTCAACTCTCTAACCACCAAAATGATCGGGTCAGAAAATTCGTGTATGGGCTGCTCTGAATTGTGGAGGAAAAACAATAATCGCTGACCGAGCTCTCGTACATCTTGTGCTCGTTCACGAAGATAAATGTCCGACATTTTGGCAAAGCGATTCGCATAACTCTCAACCACTTGACGAAGTGCCCAATCAGCCCTATCCCCTTTTGCTATCTGCATTTTTAGATCTTTTCGCAACATCGGATCGTTCAGTAAATGCGTAAAAAGATCAAATATTGCTAGTGCGTCTTTGTTGAGCTCAAGATCCAACTTCTTACGCATTCGCTTAAAGTCCGCCAGCGCGTGATCAATAGCAAGCGAAAGGAGTTCTTGTTCACGATTGATATCGAGCGCAGAGGCAGGAAACACATCACTCAGTTCTGGCTGTGTGTTATCCCACCACATGGGACCAATGGCAACACCAGAGGACGCTGCAATTCCCTTAATCACCGTTAGTTGATTATCATCGAAAAAACTCAACCCTTGTGATTTAGCGTGAGCAATAAGCACTGCGACTTGCGCAGCAAGTGTCACTAAGAATGACTCTTCCGTTTCACTAAATTGGCGAGATTGTTTTTGCTGGATAACAAGCACCCCAAGCACCTGCTTGCGATGAATAATAGGGGTACCTAAAAAGGCATTGTAGGTATCTTCCCCCAACTGAGGGAAAAATTTAAATGCGGAATGCTTCGCCGCTTGTGCGATATTGATTGGTTCAGCTGTGCGCTTTACTAACCCTACCAAGCCCTCATTAAAGTTGATATGGATAGTATCACCTTGAAATGTCAGGCCTTGGGTCGCCATCAGTTCTAAGCGCTGCTGCTGCTCATTAGCCAGATAAATTGTGCAGCACTCCGTATGCATGGCTGCACAAGTTTGTCTAACTAAAATCTCGAGGGCCACATGCACGTTATCTTCTTTTGATACGTGCTCAACTATTTCCCTTAGTTGCGAAAGCATACTTACCCTCTTCGGTGTTTTCTTTTGCCTTTAAACTTACGTTCCTTAAAAGGCATTGCGAGAGAAGCAAATTCTTTCATCGCACGACGATAAACATCACGCTTAAAAGAGACCACTTGCCTAACAGGATACCAATAACTTACCCAACGCCAACCATCAAACTCAGGGGTACTACCACGCTGCATATTAATTTTAGATTCATCACAATCTAAACGCAGTAAGAACCATTTCTGTTTTTGTCCAATACAGACAGGTTTCGAGTCCCAACGAACCAATCGTTTCGGTAGCTTATACCTTAGCCAATGGCGACTAACACCGACAATTTTTACATCATCTTTTGTTAACCCGACTTCTTCATATAATTCTCGGAACATGGCCTGCTCAGGGGATTCACCTTCGTCAATACCGCCCTGAGGAAACTGCCATGAGTGTTGCCCGTATCGTTTAGCCCAGAAGACCTGACCATGGTTGTTACAGATTACAATACCCACATTTAGTCGGTAACCATCGCCATCTATCACTGGCCAACCTCAATTAAATTTTCATTACCTTGATTTTTCCACATATCCCCAAGTTGAGCAAACGTAGACATCCGTAAATTTGAACATTTACCAGTTAATCGAACTTCTATGGATAAGTTTTACCCATTACAGAACTTATCAACACCACAATGAGACCTAGACCACATTTATTCACCTTTTCTGTGAATAACCATGTGAAGAATCTTTGATCTTCTACTCTAACTCGTCAGTACTTTCTTACGAACAGGAAAAACAAAAACTGGAAACAAAAAATAAAGCCTTAAATAACAAAGAATTAAATCAAACCCAGCAAAATACAATCGTTTATCGTTCTGTATTTTAAAGCTGGATCTCAGATCGGTTAAAGATCAACCAAAGACGAGTTTATCCACACCAAGCAAGCTAACAATTTTATCAATCACGAATAATCAAGCACTACTTTCAAGGTGACACCTGTTTATTCATACAGAAAACCGTGAGCAAAAGAAATTAAAAATCAAACTGTGGATAACTAATACATCGATCTAAATCACCACTCTTGTGATCTTTTTTTGTACAGGCAGTCTCTAAACTCCATGGTAAACTAAACTGGTCATTCATCTTTATTACATTCATTACTATGAAAGCAACCCCAACATCTGAAGCCGAATTGATGGCTCGAGCCCGAAATATTGCAGGCCTGACATTTGGTGAACTCGCACAAGAAGCGGAAATGAACGTTCCAGAAACGCTGAAACGGGATAAAGGTTGGGTTGGACAGTTATTGGAATGGCACCTTGGTGCAAAAGCGGGAAGTAAGCCAACCCAAGATTTTCCAGAAATTGGTATAGAGCTAAAAAGCATTCCTATTAGTTATGCAGGTACACCACTAGAATCCACGTTCGTCTGTGTTGCTCCGTTGGTGGGTGTTCACGGTCTAACATGGGAGCGCAGCCACATTCGCAATAAACTATCGCGCGTCCTTTGGTTGCCGGTAGAGGGCGAAAGAGAAATTCCAGTCGCAGATCGACGCGTGGGATCCCCGCTAATTTGGAGCCCATCAACAGAAGAAGAATTGATGCTAAAAAATGACTGGGAAGAGTTGATGGAGCACATCACCCTAGGTCAAATCAATCAACTGACTGCGCACAGTGGTGAAATTTTGCAAATACGACCAAAAGCCGCTAACAGCCGCGTAACGACCGGCGCTTATGGAGCAAACGGACAACCGATTAAAACCTTACCGCGTGGTTTCTACCTAAGAGCTAAGTTCACGGCCTACATTCTTGAGACTTACTTTAGTCATTCAGTGTAGTTTCAGTTCAATGTCGCAGTAGCGATTCATTTCCCCCGCACTACCACACTCATCATAAGCGTTATGTAAACGAAGATAAGCCTTTTCAACACCCAGTTTTTGTAGCACTTCTTTTACTGAATCAAGGGATTCAAAATGAATAGGTTCATCGTCTTCCTTAATAGGTTCTAGTTTATGTTTATATTCCACTGCTAATAAATAATGTGAAATATCAGCACAACCAATTACAAAGACTTTAGGTGGGGTATAGCTGTCTTTATGATACCCATGTAACCACCGATCGAGCTGATGTTTTTGCATATTCCGCCTCCTTTACTCATCTATTTAGATAATGCTTTAATTCTTTATTAATAAACTACAGTTTAGTAAAAGAAATTCAGAAGTGTCGGAATTAAACTGAAGTTTTAGATAAAAGCGGTATAGTGAAAGAAAACCATCGTAACAAGGAAGGCTCAATGAAATATCATGTACTCCCTCATTCCTCTCTTGAAGTCAGTAAAATTGCGCTCGGTACAATGACGTTTGGTGAGCAAAATACTAAAAAAGACGCATTTGGCCAGCTTGATTTTGCTCTAGAGCGCGGCGTCAACTTTATCGATACCGCCGAAATGTACCCTGTTCCCCCTAACTCAACAACGCAGGGACTAACCGAAAGCTATATCGGTGATTGGTTATCTCAATCAGAGAAAAGGCAAAAGATCATACTTGCAACTAAAGTCGCAGGCCCAAGATCCCTTCCTTATATTAGAGATAATATGAGTTTAGATCGTCGTAACGTCCATCAAGCCATCGACGATAGTCTCACACGGCTCAAAACTGACTATATCGATCTCTATCAACTTCATTGGCCTCAAAGACAAACGAACTGCTTTGGTCAATTAAATTACCCTTATCTGGAAGGGAATGAAGAAGTCTCTTTAATCGAGACATTAGAAGCACTCAATGAGTTAATTAACGCTGGAAAGATCCGTTATATAGGCGTTTCAAATGAAACCCCTTGGGGCGTCATGTCCTTGTTAAAGCTGGCTGAAAAACACAACTTACCGAGAATTGTTTCCATACAAAACCCTTATAACTTGCTCAATCGCAGCTTCGAAGTCGGTTTGTCTGAAATAAGCCATCACGAAGGCGTTGAACTGCTCGCGTATTCCCCTCTTGCCTTTGGATGCTTAAGTGGTAAGTACCTAAACGGTCAAAGGCCAAAAGGTGCTCGTTGTAGCGAGTTTGAACGCTTCGTTCGTTACTTTACACCTCAAGGAATTGAAGCAACGCAAGCGTATATTGATATCGCAAATAAACATAACATTGACCCTTCACAAATGGCACTCGCATTTGTTAATCAACGTCCGTTTGTGGCATCAAATATTATTGGAGCCACAAATTTAGCTCAACTTGACGCAAATATTAATAGTATTGATATTACGCTTTCAGATGAACTTATGAGCGATATTCAAGAATTAGGGACACGCTATTCAAACCCGTGCCCCTAATTGACGTTAACATTTTGAGACTAAGCTCGTGCTCTGCTAACTAAGCAAAACTGCATTTCTAGGCGGGCAATATACAACCCGCCTAGAATTACGTTGCTATTGTTGACCGTAACACCCTTCGAAGATGACGAGTTTTACGTTTGGCAACAACAGCAGGGGCAACCGTCACAGTGCCAAGTGGGCGCCCTTGGCTATCTAAACCAATATCTCGCAGCAAATGCTCATTGTGCAAAGGAAGCTGATAAGCATTACGGCGATAGCGACGTTTCCATTCTCTTTCTTCATGGTGAAGATCCGCTTTAATTAACCAAGTAGCAAGAGTCAGATAAACAGATGTACGCATAATAGTGTCTCCTAATTTTACAAATATTGAGGAGAGAAATAGCGATCTAAAGAAAATTTTCAGTGACTTTGAGACTGCTATTTCCGCAGCCTCTAGAGGTACGGATATTAAAGTTTATTGGTATCAGACATAAATACAGGACTGGCTGAGAACAGCGCAATATGCATCCATTGTCGTTTCATACACTCACGTGAAAGTGCGATAGTCTTGATAGTAATGTTACGATTCATCATTTACGCCTCCACGTTAACTTAATAATCCGAAATAATTTGAATGGTATGAGCTTGAAACTCACGGTCAATTTTCAACCAAAGTGTCGCTATTTTCAACATAATTGTTACAAAAAAAAACAATAACATGAAATATTCTATCTTCTTGCGACTAATCCACGCCAAGACGAAGCAATACATTACAGATGCAAGCTTTAGTAGTGATTAATTTCAATCAAACAGATAACAACCGAATCAATGAAATAATTCCTTTGATAAAACACACTTCACAAAAATAATGTAATTTGAGGCTGAGAGCATACAAATAGCCATCCGACACACGCTAAAAACCGCTCATACATTTTAAGTTGGCGTCAACATAAAGAACTGAATGTGCACAGTCTAGAATAGCGGAAAAAAAACCATCGCGATCAAGCAATGGTTTATAACGAACGCCGGAGACTAATTACAACGTTTCTTCCGCAATTAAATTGTGCTTATTTAACAAGCGGTACATCGTTGCTCGAGATATGCCTAACTCCTTGGCAGCAAGTGTCACCTGGCCATTGTGGCTGTCGAGTACCAATATGAGTGCATCTCGCTCAGAGCGCTCTCTAATACTCTTTAAGCTACGCTTGCCAGAGTAGGTGCCAGGTAATTCAAAGTGTTTTTTAGACAGCACTTCTTCTTCAGTCATTAGCACCGCTCGCTTAACTTGATTCAGCAACTCTTTTACATTTCCAGGCCAATGATAATAAGTCAGTGTTTTAAGGGCGTCATCGTCAATCGATTTAACTGGGGAATTGAACTCTTTGGAGAACTGACCAATATAATGATTTACTAACAACCCAATATCGGTCGCCCGTTCTTTTAAGCTTGGAACATTAATCCTAAGAACGTTAATACAATGGAATAGCTCATCATTAAATAAACCGTCTCCGAGCGCTTTTTCTATATCCGATGAATCAGCGGCCAATACTCGAATATCATAGTCTTTCCAGCCATTGACCGTCTCTACTTTACCTTCTTGATAAAACTTCAATAAGTTCATTTGTTGTTTAGGCTGTAAAGTAAATATGTCATTAAGCAGGATCGTCCCTCCCGCCGCCTGTTCAAGTAAGGAAACCTGATCTGGATTATGTAAGCCAAAAAACTCATTTTCAAAGCGAGCATCCGAAAAGGCACGACAGTTAACCGATATAAAAGGTTTCTGTGAACGAGAAGAACAGCGATGAATCGCTTTCGCGACCGTCTCTTTTCCGCACCCCACCTCACCATGAATCATAATACTGACATCTGTGGGACCAATGCGCTTAATTTGGTCTCTCAATCGCCTTACTGGTAGCGATTGCCCTACAAGACCAAGGTCGTGGTTATTACCATTATGCGGCCAGACTTTCTGCTCAAGTTTAAGCATACCAAGTTGATGGCCTATCGTGCCCATTAAGCGTGAATCTGGGATAGGGACAGTAAAAAAGTCGATACAGAAATTCACAATAAATTGGCATATGGTGTCTGAACTTAATTGAGACTCTCGAATAAAAGCAATCCACCTCACCTGCTTATGGGTGCTCACCAGCTTTGCAATCCCATTTAAGCTAAAGTCATCTCGTGTTAAATCCACGATACCAATACAAGGACCTATTTCGGAGAAAATGGCATCTGCTTTTCGTAAATCAGAACATTGCGTACACCGCCAACCAGCTTGTTCTAAAACTGATAACCATGGCTCGTAGGTCCCCCCCACTACCACTAAAGCGCCGGGGATGGAATCCATCTTAAACTCGGTTCCCATTACATCATTCCTTATTATTACTTTTAGGATTCAACTGGTTAATTCTATTGAATAGGACTATTCTCACAAGGTAACTCTTACATTATTGCCGACTTTACCTGTCTCATATTTAAGACTAGTGCACAGTTTTTTATTTTTCTACAAAAGTTCTTGATTTTTTGGCATAAAAAAAGCCTCTCAATAGAGAGGCTTAAAATATTTATTGCCAGTTAATTACTGCTGAGGACGCATCGCTGGGAACAAAATAACGTCACGAATAGTATGAGTATTCGTAAACAGCATAGCCAAACGGTCAATACCGATACCCTGACCCGCCGTTGGCGGCAAACCGTGCTCTAGCGCGGTAATGTAGTCAGCGTCGTAGTACATTGCTTCATCATCACCCGCATCTTTTGCATTCACTTGCGCTTTAAAGCGTGCATCTTGATCTTCTGCATCATTTAGCTCAGAGAAACCATTTGCCACTTCACGACCGCCGATAAAGAACTCGAAACGGTCAGTAAAGAACGGGTTATCATCGCTACGACGAGCCAATGGCGAAATATCTGCTGGGTAGCCAGTAATAAACGTTGGTTGCATCAACTGAGGCTCAGCTGTCTCACCAAAGATTTCTTCTAGTAGCTGACCGCATGTCCAGAACGTTTCAACATCGACATGGACCGATTTAGCAATAGAAACCATAAGCTCACGATCTTGCAAATCTGCTTCGGTTAGCGCTTGGATTTGCGCATGATCTGGGTTGTACTGCTTAATCGCGTCAAACATACTTAGACGTGCGTAAGTACCACCAAACTCAACCGTTTCATCACCGTATGGCATTGATGTAGAGCCCAGCACATCCATTGCTGCCGTGCTTAGCATCTCTTCAGTCAAATCCATAAGATCTTTGTAGTCTGCGTACGCTTGGTAGAATTCCATCATGGTGAATTCAGGGTTGTGACGAGGAGACAGACCTTCGTTACGGAAGTTACGGTTAATCTCGAATACACGATCAAAACCACCGACAACCAAACGCTTCAGGTATAGCTCAGGCGCCACACGTAGATACATGTCGATATCCAACGCATTATGGTGAGTCACGAATGGACGAGCTGTTGCGCCACCAGGGATCACGTGCATCATTGGCGTTTCAACTTCTAAGTAACCTTTTGAACTCATAAAGTTACGAATAGAAGACACCAGCTTAGAGCGAATAATAAATGCACTACGAGAATCTTCGTTAACGATCAAATCAACGTAACGCTGACGGTAACGCATTTCTTGATCCGTTAGACCGTGGAATTTCTCAGGTAGCGGACGAAGTGCTTTAGTTAGCAGTTCAAACTCTTCCATATTCACGTAAAGATCACCTTTACCTGACTTATGAAGTGCACCTTTAACACCAATGATGTCACCAATATCAAGACCTTGATATTTTTCTTTTAAAACCTTCTGAACATCTTTTGCTGCATAGGCTTGGATACGGCCAGAGGTCTCTTGAATCGCTAGGAATGGACCACGCTTTGCCATTACACGACCGGCAATAGACACAATGTGGTTCAGCTCTTCTAGCTCTTCTTTCGATTTTTCACCGAACTCAGCCTGCAGATCGCCAGCGAGATGCTCACGACGGAAATCATTTGGGTGGCCATTCGCTTTGCAGCTTTTGCGGATGTGATCCAGCTTGCTACGACGCTCAGCAATTAACTTATTTTCTTCTTGTAGATTTTCATTTTGAACAGCATCAGTCATTTGAATGTACCCTGTTAAGTTGCTAAAAGCTTACAGACCTGATTTCAGGCTAGCTTCGATAAATTTGTCTAAATCACCATCAAGAACCGCTTGTGTATTACGGTTTTCAACGCCTGTTCTTAAATCTTTGATTCGTGAGTCGTCTAATACGTATGAGCGTATTTGGCTGCCCCAACCGATATCTGATTTTGCATCTTCGTTCGCTTGTTTTTCAGCGTTCTGTTTGTGAACTTCTAACTCAAACAGTTTCGCTCGAAGCTGCTTCATCGCTTGATCTTTGTTCTTATGCTGAGAACGATCATTTTGACACTGAACCACGGTATTGGTTGGCACGTGGGTAATACGTACCGCCGACTCTGTGGTATTGACGTGCTGACCACCCGCGCCAGACGCACGGTATACGTCGATACGAAGATCAGAAGGATTAATGTCGATCTGAATGTTGTCATCAATCTCAGGATAGATAAACGCAGAAGCAAAAGAGGTATGACGTCGGCCACTTGAGTCAAATGGTGATTTACGAACAAGGCGATGCACACCCGTTTCAGTCCGTAGCCAGCCGTATGCGTATTCCCCGCTAATACGGACCGTCGCCCCTTTCAAACCAGCCACATCACCGTCAGACACTTCAATGACTTCCGTCTTAAAGCCTTTGGCTTCCGCCCAACGCAAGTACATGCGCAGCAGCATTGATGTCCAATCTTGTGCCTCAGTACCACCAGAACCCGATTGCAAATCGATATAGCAATCAGACGCATCGTGGTCACCAGCAAACATACGACGAAACTCAAGCTTTTCAAGCTTCGCTTCTAGCTCTGCCAATTCTGGCTCAATTTCGTCAAAGGTTTCTTGGTCTTCTTCTTCAACCGCAAGCTCGAGTAATCCAGCAACATCCTCAACCCCTTGGTCAAGTATATCGATAGTCTCGACGATCGCTTCAAGTGATGAACGTTCTTTACCCAGCGCTTGTGCGCGCTCTGGCTCATTCCATACATCTGGTTGTTCTAGTTCTGCGTTGACTTCTTCTAGACGCTCTTTCTTGGCATCATAGTCAAAGATACCCCCTCAGGATATTCGTGCGCTCAGTCACGTCCTGTAGGCGATTTTTAATAGGATTGATTTCAAACATATTCGCTCAGCATTTATGAGTAGAATTTAACCGAAGAATTCTACTCAAAAATGTGATGAAGATACAGAAAAATATCGATTTAGCTTGCGGTTTTCAAAGAGCCTCTATCGAGGCTCAATATGATCCACCATGAGCTGCAGAGATTGATTTCCACGGAACTCATTAATGTCCAACTTGTAGGCGAGTGTCACTGTTTTTACCGACGCATCAGGCCAGCGACGTAAGTCCACATTAAAAGCAATGGCATCTAACATAATATTGGTGCCAAAGCCTTTATGCATAGGCTCAACCATTAGCTTCAAATGCTTCTCGCCCACCAGTTTTTGATGCAGTACTTTAAACTCACCATCAAAAATAGGCTCAGGGAAAGCTTGCCCCCATGGTCCACCAGCACGCAGTGTTTCCGCGGTATGCATAGAAAACTCTTCCGGTGATAATTCTCCATCCGATAAAATCACCCCCTTTAACGCTGTTTCACCAAGCTCATCACGAACAATTTGATCAAATAGCTGACTGAAACGTTCAAAGTCTTTCTCTTGAATCGTTAAGCCTGCCGCCATAGCATGGCCGCCAAATTTGGCAATTAGCCCTGGATTCTGTGTGTCGATACGATCAAGAGCATCACGCATGTGCAAACCTGGGATTGATCGGCAAGAGCCTTTAATGGTTCCCTCACCACCGTCGGCAAATGCAATCACTGGGCGATGAAATTTGTCTTTTATTCGTGATGCTAGAATGCCAATGACACCTTGATGCCAATCGCGTTGAAATAGCGCCAAGCCATAAGGCATAGTGGCCTTATCGCTGATCTGAAGACGCTCACAAAAAGCCAGCGCTTCTTGCTTCATGCCCTCTTCGATTTCTTTTCGAGTTTGGTTCAATCCATCCAATTCACTGGCCATGCGTCTCGCCGCATGAATGTTGTCACTCATTAAAAGTTCAACACCAAATGACATGTCATCGAGTCGACCCGCAGCATTAATTCTGGGTCCAAGTGCAAAACCAAAATCGGTTGCCACCAATTTTCTCGGGTCCCGTTTGGCAATTTCAATCAACGCTTGAATACCTGGGCGCGCTTTACCTGCACGGATACGCTGTAAACCTTGATGAACGAGTATCCGATTATTTTTATCTAACGGTACTACATCAGCCACTGTACCAAGCGCAACAAGGTCTATCAGTTCCATGAGTTTAGGTTCAGCCATTCCTTGTGTGGCAAACCAATTTTGCTTTCTCATTGCCACGCATAACGCCATCATCAGGTAAAAAGCCACTCCTACTCCGGCGAGCGCCTTAGAAGGAAAGCTGCACTCATTGAGGTTAGGGTTAACCATTGCATCGACGTCAGGAAGCTCACCACCTGGAAGATGGTGATCGGTAACAATTACTTGTAGCCCTTTCTCTTTCGCATATTTTACGCCCGAGATGGAAGAGACGCCGTTATCCACCGTCATAATGACTTCGGCACCAATATCTAACACTTGGTCAACGACTTCTGGGCTCAAGCCATAACCATCTTCAAATCGGTTCGGCACCAAATAGTCCACATTACGGCTACCAAGCATACGCAGTGCTAATACTGATAACGCAGAGCTCGTCGCACCATCCGCGTCGAAGTCTCCCACAACGATAATACGCTTTTGCTCACGAATCGCTTGGAACAGCAGTTCGACAGCCTTATCAATACCGGCTAATTCGGTATAAGAATGCAAACCCTTCGCGGCTTTTTCTAACTCTTCAAGGCTGGAAATACCTCGAGAAAGATACAAGCGTCTAAGAATTTCAGGAATCGTCTCAGGCAGCGCAGAGACATCGACAGGATCGCGACGTTGAATTTCTATCATAAAATCAAAAGGGCTCAATAATGAGCCCATTTCCTAATTATTTTTTAATGCTTTCAAGGCGTTTAAGAAGATCAGCAGGCGGTAAATACCCTCCTACCATTTCACCATTCGGTAAGAAAATAGCGGGGGTGCCGCTAATGCCTAACTCACGACCTAAATTATAATGCGTCGCGATCGTGGCTTTACATTGGGTCAAATCCCCATCAAAGCTTGGTTGCTTGCGGTTAACTTTAGCGTCATGCATAGCGGTATTTGGATTCTCGTCACACCAGATTTTTGCCATATTTTCTGCGACTTGACCATTAGCGCCCTCCCGAGGGTACGCTAAATAACGCACAGTAATCCCAAGATCATTGTAGCCCTGCATCTGACTATGTAGTCGCACACAATAACCACAAGTAATGTCAGTGAAGATGGTGACGGCGTATTTCTCATCATCCGCTTTATACTCAATCATGCTATCGCGATATTGAGCGATTTTCTCTGCATTTAACGGCGCTTGACGCTCAGCAATGATGTCTTTGTAGTTGCCATCTTTGTCCAACGCATACAAGGTCCCTGCAATAAAGTGGTCACCATTTGGTGAGGTAAACAATACCCCTCCTTCCGTACGAACTTCCATCAAGCCATTAATGTCAGACGGAACAACTTCAAGCACTTCAATGCCTATCTTGGCAAAGCGAGACTTGATTGCCGCTTCATCGGCAGACATCGTTGCTGCCACTTCAACCTTCGCTGGCGGTGAGGTTGGTTGAGATTCTTCTGCACCACAAGCGGTGACAAAGAAAGGAAGAGAAAAAAGAGTCAAACAGCGCATTACGCTCATTAAAGTCACCATGATTTCAAAAAATAGATTTTATACGGTTTTCGAACGAACAAAGCGTTCAAAAAGGTAAAATTAAGCCCTTGGATGATGCTGGCTATGAATGTTTTTCAACCTTTCAGTTGCAACATGAGTATAAATTTGTGTGGTTGATAAGTCACTATGTCCTAACAACATCTGTACGACACGTAAATCTGCCCCATAGTTCAATAGGTGCGTCGCAAACGCGTGTCTAAGCACATGCGGTGAGAGCAATTCAGTATCAATACCTGCTAGTACAGCATAGTACTTAATACGATGCCAAAATGTTTGCCGCGTCATTTGCTTAGCTCGCTTACTCGGAAAAACCACATCCGACGTTTTCTCTCCAAGTAAGTCTGGTCGCCCATTTTCAATAAATTCACCAATCCAATCAATGGCGTTTTCACCCATGGGTACCAATCTTTCTTTATTTCCTTTACCGACAACACGAACTACTCCTTGTCGAAGGCTGATATTTTCCATAGTGAGACTGACGAGCTCAGTAACACGAAGCCCTGTCGCATACAGTAACTCCAGCATGGCTTTATCACGAAGCTCAAGTGGATTATTCAAGTCCGGAGCATCAAGAAGCGCCGTCACCTGATCTTCCGATAAATCCTTAGGAAGACGTTTGGGCAACTTAGGGCTAATAAGTAGCGCGGTAGGATCATCAGCACGCAATTTTTCACGATGGATATATTGAAATAGACGACGAATGGCAGACAGCATCCGAGCTCGAGAGCTTTGATGATAATCTTGGTCAACTAACCATGTTTGGTATTCTTGTAAACCCGAGAAGCTGATGAATTGCAGTTTATAGTGATGCTTATTCATCCAAACCAGTAATTTGATAAGGTCATTTCGATACGACGACAACGTATTCTCAGCTAACCCTCTCTCCATCCACATTGAGTCCAAAAATTGCTCGACCAACCCTTGGTCTTGAATATTGACGTCACTCACAGCAACCTCTTGTATGTTTATACAGTACTAAAAACAGAATATTCGAGTTAAGGTGAGAATGCCAATAAAACTCCATAAATCCTCGATAACCGCTGCAACGCTAAGCAAATTAGAGGTAGAATCCGATACAACAGACTCACAAACCATGCGAACGATTATGAAAATAGGACTATTTTACGGCTCATCGACTTGCTACACCGAGATGGCATCAGAGAAGATACGCGATATTATTGGCCCAGATATCGTTGATATATTTAATGTAAAAGATACCCCTATTTCGCAAATGAGCGACTATGATTTACTTATCTTAGGGATCTCTACATGGGATTTTGGTGAACTCCAAGAAGACTGGGGCGGGATATGGGATCAAATCGCTGGCGTACCACTAAAAGGCAAGTACGTCGCGCTGTTCGGACTCGGCGATCAAGAAGGCTATGGAGAGTGGTATCTGGATGCGATGGGAATGCTTCATGATGAACTCAAACCCACTGGAGCTAACTTTATCGGCTATTGGCCGAATGTGGGTTATGAATTCGAAGCATCCAAAGCCCTCATCGACAACAACAGTAAGTTTGTCGGTTTAGCTCTCGATGAAGATTCACAATACGAACTAAGCGAAGAGCGTATTGCAACGTGGTGCGAACAGATCCTTGTTGAGTACCAAGCCTCACTATAAACGGTAACACCTCACTCAGGGTCAATGCTGATTGCTGGTGCTACAGGTTAGTAGCCTAAACAAGAAAACAAAAAAACGGCACTCGAAGTGCCGTTTTTTTATTCATCAATAATTCATCTCGACACAATCTCGAATCAACACAATGTCGAATAACATCATGTGCTTGATGGTATCAATGCGGAGTATTCAACTACGCGACTTCTTCAGTAAGCTCATCAGCATTGCGACCGATAAAGCCCATGCAAATGATTGCTGCAGTCGTTGGCAGTACCCAACCCATACCAACGCTAAAGAGTGGTAGGACATTGAAGAACGATACATCTAGACCCGCGACTTTAGCCGCATCAATTAATGCAAATGCCAGCGAAACTAAAATTACTACGCGGTATGCTAGCTTAGGGTTTGGCAAGAATTTGCGTACAAATGTCAATGCAACCAAGGCTATCGCAACAGGATAAAGGGCAAATAACACTGGAACTGACAACGAAATAAGTTGAGCAAGACCAATATTCGCAACGAGTGCACAAGCAGCACCAAGAATAACAACCCACTTCTTATAAGTGACTGAAGTAATAGTACTAAAGTAGTCAGAACACGCTGAAATAAGACCAATCGCTGTTGTCAAACAAGCAAGTAATACAATAACCGACAGTACGATTTGTCCATACGGACCGAACAGCGCTTGGACGTACTGGCTTAACACGGCACCACCGTTATCCGCGCCCGCAGCAACTGTTGCGCTTGTCGCACCAAGATAGAACAGTGAAATGTATACAAATGCCAAACCTGCAGCGGCAATGAAAGCGGCATTGATCAAGTACTTCGTTGTTGCACTTTGCTCCGTGATGCCCTTTTTACGTAACGCATCAACAATCAGCATACCAAACATCAAAGAACCGAAGGTATCCATAGTGTTATAGCCTTCAAGAAAGCCCGTTGTTAATGGTTGGGTCGCATAATCACCAACTGGTGCAATCATGTCCCCTTGTGGGTCAACAAATACTGCAACAGCAAGAATGATTAGGCCAACAAAAAGCGCAGGCGTCAGCACCTTACCAATAACATCAATCAACTTGCCTTGCGACCATGCAAAACACATCGCTACTGCAAAGAACAGAATAGAGAACACCGTTAGGTGTATTTGCGTCGCTTCTAAGAAGAAAGGACGAATCGCCATTTCATACGCCACAAGGCCTGTACGCGGTGCTGCAAATGCAGGACCAATGATGATAAAGATAAGTACTGCAATTAACATTGCTGCACGTTTTGGAAGATCCTTAGTTAGGTGCTCCCAAGAGCCCCCAGCAACTGCGACAGCAATAATGGTAATAAGAGGCAGACCTACCGCAGTGAGAAGAAAGCCCGTCATTGCAGGTAACAAGTTCTCACCTGCTAATTGACCAGCAAGAGGGGGGAATATAATGTTGCCCGCACCTAGAAAAAACGCAAACAGCATAAAGCCGACTGCTATAATATCTGTTGTTTTTAAACTCTGATTCACAGATATACCCCTGTAAGTTAATGTTGTGTGTTATCGAGAAAATCGTTGTTTACTCGTATAATTTAGGGCGGCATGATGACGAATAGGCTTAGGATTAGCAATAGAGCCAGAAAAAAACACTACATTAATTTACACATACAAGATAAAAGTAGCTGATTTCACCACCTTTAATTAAAAACATGGAATATAATCTCGATCATTTATAAAAACAATACAAACACAATCAGAACATATACCCATACAAATAATTAACAATAGATTAATTCACTTAATAGCAATCGATTGACCATATAATCATGACCTCTAAAATCAGTACAATAAAAAGCTTTGCATTCAAACAGTTCAAGATCCATTCAGGCGGAGCCGGTATGCCCGTCAGCACCGACGGCGTGATGCTAGGTGCGTGGGCAACGTTTCAACATACTGATCCAATCCTTGATATTGGCGTGGGCACCGGATTGCTGACATTAATGCTGGCTCAGCGTTATCCTGAAGGAATAATCTACGCCATTGACATCGAAAACAGTGCAATCGAAGATGCGACTAACAACGTGGCACACTCTCAATGGCAAGACAGAATTCATATCATTAAAGGGGACATACTACGTCATAATTTTGAACACGCATTTTCTGGCATTATCTGTAATCCTCCTTACTTTAATTCTGGCGAGCAAGCCGCCCTCCAGCAAAGAGCCACTGCCCGACATACCTCTAGCCTCAATCATACCGAGCTGCTGTCGCGCTGCTATCAACTGCTCAACAACGACGGTGAAGCCAGCTTTATCCTGCCGATTACAGAGGGAGAGCATTTCATCACAATCGCTCAAAATAAGGGATGGTTTCTCAGCCGACGCTGCTTAGTTCGTCCAACACAGACGAAGCCGGTCAGCCGAATTCTTTTCACATTACGCAAACAAGAAACCCCGATCACCGAAGAGCAATTGGTCATTCATAGTCCTCATGGAGGCTATTCTGACGCCTTTATTCAGCTAACTGGTGACTTTTACCTTAAAATGTAAGTGCGCTTAGCGAGCGTTTGAGTATAATAGCCGCCCTACTTTTCCTGTGTCGTTTTTTTGTGCAGGTACACCCTCAGTCTTGTGGAGACACGATAGTGATCAGAACATTCGCCGAATTAGATTTAGACCCAATCCTTTTAGAAGCGATTGAAGACATGGGCTATGAGCGCCCTACTCAGGTTCAGGCAGAAGCCATTCCACAAGCTTTAGAGGCAAAAGATATCTTAGCATCCGCTCCAACTGGAACGGGTAAAACCGCTTCTTTTGCGATCCCTGCTATCCAGTACCTGCTTGACTTCCCAAGAAAAAAAGCCGGTCCTGCACGTATCCTTGTGTTAACGCCAACACGTGAACTTGCGATGCAAGTTGCTGAGCACACTAAAGCACTGGCAAAGAATACACACCTAAAGGTTGCCACCATCACTGGTGGTGTTACCTACGACACTCACGCCGATACCTTAGCACAAACGCAAGATATCGTGGTGGCGACTCCAGGTCGTCTGATGGAATACATCGAGGCAGAACGCTTTGATTGTCGTGCTATTGAGTGGCTGGTGCTAGATGAAGCGGATCGTATGCTCGATATGGGCTTTGGACCAACGGTTGATCGCCTATCGGCAGAATGTCGTTGGCGTAAACAAACACTGCTATTTTCAGCGACACTGGAAGGCCGTGGTGTAGAAGGGTTTACGACTGATCTTCTAAAGAACCCAGCAGAAATTAAAGCCGAGCCGTCTTTACGTGAACGAAAAAAAATCACGCAATGGTACCACCGCGCCGACACAGCTGAGCACAAACTCACTTTGCTTAAGCACATTTTAACCGAGCAAGCGGAACGCACCATTGTATTTTTGAAAACGCGTGAGCGCCTCGCCGATCTTCGTCAGCAACTTGATAGTGCGCAAATCCCTTGTGCTTGGATTCAAGGTGAGATGCCACAAGATCGCCGTAATAACGCGATCAGCCGATTCAAAGATGGCTCAGTCAATGTTCTACTTGCCACTGATGTCGCCGCTCGTGGTATTGACCTTCCAGATGTGTCACACGTAATCAACTACGACTTACCTCGTACTGCAGATGTGTACTTACACCGTATTGGTCGTACTGCTCGCGCAGGCAAGAAAGGCATCGCGATTTCTATTGTCGAAGCACACGATCAGCCAATGATGGAACGCGTAGCTCGCTACACCAGCGAAACCATCAAAGAGCGCTTCATCGACGGGCTTCGTCCTACGCACAAAAAGCCAACGTTCAAGAAAAAGAAGAAAGTGAAAAAAGACGACAAGAAAAAGACCGTCAAGAAAAAAGCAGCGAAAAAGAAGTAACTCGCACTTAGAACCGTATTTTTCAAAAGAACAGTACTCTTAAAAAAATGCCCCACTCATGAGTGGGGCATTTTTTATAATCAGACTCAAAATGGTTTAAATCACTGCTCCTCGCGCTTAAACACCAATTCATTTGCCGTTGATTCATCCGCAACAAAGTAATAACCAGCGACATCAAAGTTCTGTAGGGCTTCAACGGAATCGATTTGGTTATCAATGATGTATCGAGCCATCATTCCGCGCGCTTTTTTCGCGTAAAAGCTGATCACTTTGTATTGGCCATTTTTGCAATCTTTAAACACAGGGGTCACTACCTGGCTGTTTAATTGCTTTACTTTTACCGCCTTGAAGTACTCATTAGAAGCTAAATTAACTAAAACGTCACTCTCATGCTCCGCCAGTGCTTCATTCAATTTATCCGTAATGAGACTCCCCCAAAACTGGTATAAATTGCTACCACGCTCATTCGCTAACTTCGTTCCCATCTCGAGGCGATATGGCTGCATCAAATCCAAAGGCTTTAATAGTCCATACAGACCCGATAGCATACGCAAATGCGTTTGAGCGTAGTCAAAATCTGCTTCTGACATACTTGCTGCATCCAACCCGGTATACACATCCCCTTTAAATGCAAGAATAGCTTGGCGTGCATTGTCAGTAGTAAAGCACGTATCCCACTGTTCAAAGCGCGCGACATTGAGCCCCGCGATCTTGTCACTCACCTTCATCAGTGCTGATACATCAGCAGGTGTCAGCTTACGGCATACTTCAATCAATTGAGCAGATTGATCAATAAACTCCGGCTGAGTGTAACGCTCGGTCGCCAATGGCGATTCGTAGTCCAACGTCTTCGCTGGTGAGACAACAATTAGCATAACTTTACTCTTATCATGATTATTTGTTCCTAGTATAAAAAAAGCCACGCCTGATCTTCAATGAAATCATGCGTGGCTTATTCTATTTCTGAGATAGAAAGAAACGATTAAGGCTATTTCGTCGTATCGTCAGCCTTCGTGTTGTCCCAGATCCCAGGTTCTAACTGAGATTTTAGTTCAGGATAATCATTGGCATCAAACGTTGGCACCTTGCCAGCTTTTAGCTGTTGGTTGTAATCCTTAGCCAATTTGACCACGATGCCCGACAGCAAAATAATCGCCACCAAGTTAACCAACGCCATTAAGCCCATCGAAACGTCCGCTAATGCCCAAATCATAGGTAGTGTCGCGACTGAACCAAACAGTACCATGCCTAACACGATAAGGCGGAATAAACCTAGTCCTGCTTTATGGTTATGCTCCAAGAAAATCAAGTTCGTCTCTGCATACGAGTAGTTAGCAATGATTGAAGTAAACGCGAAGAAGAAAATGGCGACCGCAATGAAAATACCGCCCCAATCGCCCACTTGTGAGCTCAATGCACGCTGCGTCAACTCAATACCCGTCACTTCACCGTGAGGGACGTATTCGCCAGACATCAAAATGATAGCCACTGTTGCTGAACAGATAACGATCGTATCAACGAAGACACCTAGCATTTGAACATAGCCTTGAGATGCTGGATGCGGTGGGTATGGCGTAGCCGATGCCGCTGCATTAGGCGCAGAACCCATACCCGCTTCGTTAGAGAACAAACCACGTTTAATACCTTGAATCATTGCTTGTGCAATGGCGTAACCCACACCACCGGCCGCCGCTTCTTGTAGACCAAACGCACTCTTAAAGATATACGCTAGAATCTCTGGCACTTTTTCAATGTTCATGAAAACAACGTAGAACGCCAGCACAAGGTAAGCGAGTGCCATCACAGGGACAATCAGTTCCGCTGTGCGAGCAATCTTACGGATACCACCAAAGATGACAAACGCAGAAATCAAAGCAATGGCAATACCTACGTACAATGGTTCAAAACCAAAAGCCGTTTGCATAGCATTAGCAATGGCGTTGGCTTGAACAGCATTGAATACCAGGCCAAACGCAATGATAAGGAAGACAGAGAACAAGACCCCCATCCAACGCATGCCTAGACCTTTCTCCATATAATACGCTGGACCACCACGGTAATTACCGTCGTCATCGCGTGTCTTATACAGCTGCGCCAATGTGCTTTCTGCGAATGACGTTGCCATACCCAGCATAGCAATCAACCACATCCAGAAAATGGCACCCGGCCCACCAAATGTCAGGGCAACGGCAACACCAGCCATGTTACCTGTACCAACACGTGCCGCTAAACTAGTACAAAGTGCTTGAAAAGATGAGATACCAGCAGCGTCGGATTTACGACTGTTTTTCAGCACACTGAACATGTGACCGAAGTGGCGGAACTGAATGAACCCAAGGCGAACTGTAAAATAAATCCCTACGCCTACGAGTAGATAAACCAGAATCGATCCCCATAGAAGATCATTCATTAAGCTAATAATGTCTGTCACTTTAAAACCTCTTTTAAAATTAGAGCGCCGCCAGCACACCCTGTGCTAACTAAGTTGCTGAGGTTATACCCATCCGTGTGGTTTTGATTAATTCACTGTTTTTCACGGCAACTTAGCTTGTATTTCTCACCTATTGGGAACGGAATACAAATCGACATATCGTTTGACGGAGCGGATTTTGCAGGGATGCTCGACAAAAATCAATACGCAATTAGACTTATAATGAAGTTATTTTTCACTATACCATCACGTTCCCTTAACACTAACCGCAACATTTGCTTTACCAGCTGTCATCATTTCCCCCTCTGTTCAATAACAACTAGTAAGCATAGCAATGAAAACGGATCTTACCGTGAGACTCGCAATTAAACCTTTGTTCATCAAAGGTCGAGACATATTTATAGAATGGAATGCTTTTTAATCATTCTTGTCGAATGAGAATGTTTCTCGCACACACCAGTGCACTTTAGTGAGCTCGCATGGGGGGCACGTTAACAAACATCGCTAATCAATTCTTTTTCATTATGTGATTCAAACGGTTATTTTTTAATCTAACGATATCAGTAAAACTGTGAGATTGAGTTCAATTTGGCATAAAACATTCATACTAAAGAAACAAATGAGAAATAAATCAAAGTTATTCTGCCTAGGAGTATGGTACTTAAAAGTCTCCGCAAGGAGATAAATACTAAGAGGTAGCTTATGGATGGCTTTGAACTAAACGATATTATGGAAATGGATGCTCCCCGGACTCGAGCGTCTCGATCAAAACCACTAAAGCGTAAATGGCGCGAAATAGAAGCAATAAAAGACAAACGACGTTTACAAAAAGAACTCAACGATATGGATATCGGACTGGATTTCGCATACGAAGATATCAAGCTTTAACTCACCTAATTTTCAGTGATTGAGGAGCCTGAACCCTATTCACTGAACTTGAAATAGCGCCCTCTATAGAGGGCGTTACCTTATCTAGTCACTTACCTGCCTAATGAAAGACTGAGCACGCCACCATAGATGAAACTCGTCAAGCTCGTACATTTATTCGATGACTGGTTTCAAAAGTGTCAAAATACCCGAATCTAGCCACCGAGTAAGTATGTTCCATGGTCTTCAAACGAAAACCGATTCTCCTCAATCGAGTTGAAAAGTGGTTGAGTACATCAACAACAATTTGGATAAGCCATTGACCATCGCCGAGCTGGCCAGCATTAGTTGCTGCTCTCGCTGGCAACTCCAACGCGTCTTTCAAGAGCAAGCAAAGCAGAATATCGCTCAATACGTTCGTCAACAAAAGCTCAGAAGTCAGTTATAGCCGCGCCTTTAAACAACTTTTTTCTGTTTCACCGCGACAATACAAGCAGCAAGGTATTCTAAAGGGCAGCCAGTGACCACGCATGCTCAATAGCCAGCACGTCGAATACGCTAAAGCACACATCGATTGCTTGAGCATTCCCGAACAAACTTATGCGGTTATCACGCATATTGGTCCCATTGCGAATTTTCCTAAAACATTAGATTGGGTACTGCACAATTGGTTACCACACTCTGGCTATTACGGAGAAGAGGGATATAAACTGGAGAGTTATCCAAGCCATTATGACCCTACGGGGGTAGACGTAAGTATGGAATTTTGGCTTCCGATTCGCTCTGAAGACAACAAATAGCACCACTACTTATTAGCTCACTATCAATAAAACTTGCACCAAATGGTTAAGTATCACAAAATTATAGCGATGTAATGCAAATAAAACTAATTATCAATCACATTCACAACTCGTTAAGTAAATTCTCTAATGATGCTAAACAGAAAACTATCCCAAATCACTGTAATGGTCGCCATATTGTTGCCTTCAACCAACGTACTGTCTTCGCCAGACGTATTGGCAACCACGTCTAACTCTGTTCATCCGTCCACAACAACAGATGAACAGATGACCGTTTTAGGGAAAACGTATCGTAATACCGCAACCAAAACCTATCTAACACCTGAAGAAACACCACAAACGCTCAACATTATTAAAAGCAAAGAAATGGAACAACGTGGAGCCAAGTCCGTCATGCAGGCACTGCGTGACCTTATTATCTGAGCTCAGTGTTATGGCCCATACACACAACCTACAAGCGCTAACCAACATTTCGGCACAAGTTTCCCCACTGCTAAGTGCCTTATCTGAAAACGGTTGCGTCATTACCCCTGAAGTCTGCGCCAATAGCGAAATCCATACCCTTTATCATTTTTGGAAAAGCCGCCATCCAGAGGCGGGGCGCATTTATTGGCAGACTCGGACTTGGACAATGCTCATCTGGCAACCTGTCACCGTCGCACTCATTGCTAGCTACTACTCAAAACGCGTACCCACGCTGAGCTCAATGACGCAAGGTGTCAATCGAGAAACAGGCGTAGTCGGCACGTTTGACTTCCTAGTTCACAATTGGCAGGCCGGTAATCAACATGAACGTCTGAGCTTTGCCGCTGATGAGCTGACCGTACTTTTAGATGACTTAGCAAATCAACTCGATAACGTCTGCAGAATAAGTCCATCCACTCGAGAGAAACTGACCGCTGATACCGTAATGGAAATGCTGCTTCGTGGTTTAAAACAAATGGTCGTCAATCAACAATTAGTAAACGAGCATATACCCGTCACCTTCTCCCACGAGATCAAGCATTGGCAGCAAGCACTTCAACTTCCCTCAGCCCGTTTTGGGCAACTAAACGTGGTGAGCGATGGGGAGTTTTTCATACAAAAACGCGTGTGTTGTATGCACTACCGAAGATCCGATGGCACTTATTGCCATGGCTGTCCTCAAAAAAAGCAAACACCATCTACTAAAATTATTTAATTTCATTAAGTTATAAAAACCACAACGAAGTTAGTGACGTTTTTTTACATCCAGGTGATTAAGAGATAACAAATGATAACTCATATCAATATCATTTAGACTGTATTTCTTATAGGAGTTGCAATACAATAAGCGCGCTTAAAAAGCGCATAAAGGTAGTACAGCACCTCTAACGCGCCGTGCTTGATAGCGCGATTAAATAGACAGACTCACCAAGCCTATTGAGTGTGTTTGCCATCAGAATTCAATTAAACAACTGGTACTTTCTAGTAGAAGAAGGCTCTTGAAATGAACAAAACGCTCGTTCGCGCCGCATTGTGCACCCTCCCTCTGCTCCTTAGCAGTGGGCAGACGTTTGCCAACGACCTCAACAACGCAAGAAATGTTGAGGCTCAAACCATTACTCAAGGCGCGCAAAGCCAACAGCGAATCAACAAAAGTAGTGATAAAGCGTTTGAGCTGAAATCAGAGATCGCCGCACTGGAACAAGAAGTCTCCAACTTAGAAGTTTACCAGCGTCACCTACAATCAGTGGTGGATAACCAACAGCAAGAGCTATCGAGCATCGAAACACAATTAGTTCAGATCAACGATACCCGTCAAGGGGTTGTCCCTCTGATGTACAAGATGTTAGCTGGTCTTGAACAGCACATTCAGCAAGACAAGCCGATTCGTATCGATGCTCGCCTCGCCCGCTTAGATGAACTCAAATCTCTGATGCCGCAAGCTGATGTCAGTGATGCCGAAAAATATCGTCGTATCTTAGAAGCGTACCAAATTGAAATGGATTACGGCATCAAGCTAGGCAGCTACCGCTCACGAATCGATGTGGGCAGTGGCATAGAAGCAGAACAGCTTTACCTTGGGCGCCTATCGCTCGTCGCTCGCAGCCTAGACAGAAATCAGTACTGGTCATGGGATCACGACAAAAAAGCGTGGGTGAATGTTGAAGCTTCGCTCTCATCCTATATCGACCAAGCGTTTGCGATTGCAAACAAACAAACGTCACCAACCTTAATGACGCTTCCTGTTTCTCTTGCTAAGGATCCGAGCTAATGCGTTACCTAACTTTATTGATCGCCCTATTCACAGTTAGCTTCTCACCACTGACCCCTGCAGCAGGCACACTCACCAGCGAAGCAAAAACGGCGCAGCAACAAGAGAAGCAGCATAACGCATCGCGTGAAGCTAAATTTAAGCAAGAGCAGCAAGCGCTTTTAGCTAAGAAAAAGCAACTTGCCGAACGCAAAGCACAACTGGATGCATCCATTACTTCGCTCAGTGATCAGTTTTCAACCAATGAGAAAACTTTAGCTGAGCAACAAAAGCAGCTGCACCTGCAAACAGGCAGTTTGGGTGAGCTTTTTGGTGTCGTCCGTCAATCCGCTAAAGAGCTTCAAGTCGAACTGAGCCACTCTGTCGCCAACACAGAACAAATCCAACAACGCGCTGACATCGACACGATTGTGGCTGCGAAAACCTTGCCATCCATCCAAGAGCTAACCACGTTATGGCAAGCTTTTAACGCTCAAATTAGTAGCAGTGGAACCTACGCGACTATCACGGTTCCATTCGTAACAGGCGCAGGTGAAGTCACGACTATTGACGCCGTACGATTAGGTAACTTCGCTCTACTTGCGAAACAAGGTCCTATTAACTGGGACGGGCAACTCGCCAGCGACTTCCCTCGCCTACCTGATAATGTATCTCGCTATGAGGACGCTAATAACATCGTCACTGGACAGACCGCCGTTATTATCGATCCAAGCCGTGGCGATATTTACCACCAACTTGCTGAAAACCCGACGCTTACCCAACGTTTTGAGCACGGTGGTGTCGTAGGTAAGATCATTGCAGGCCTATTCCTGATTGGCCTTGTCATTGCGCTTTATCGGGCCGTGGTACTCCTACGCATCGAGCAACAGATTGGCAAGCAGCTAAAAACACCAGAAACCCCAACGAATAACCCATTAGGTCGCGTTCTTAGCGTTTATAACCACGATAAAAAGATGAATGTCGAAGCGCTTGAATTACGTCTTCTTGAATCAATAATGGACGAACAACAACACCTAGAGCGCGGTCTAAGTATGCTTAAATTGATTGCCGCACTCGCACCAATGCTGGGATTACTTGGTACGGTGACTGGCATGATTGAAACATTCCAAGTCATCACACAGTTTGGTAACGCCGAGCCTCGAGTCATGGCCGGAGGCATCTCCATGGCATTGGTGACAACCGTTCTCGGTTTGATTACCGCTATGCCACTGCTTCTAGCCCATAACTTATTGAGTTCAAAAGCTGACGCGATTCGCAATATTCTAGAGCGTCAAAGTGTTGGCCTTGTTGCTGAGCAGGCCGAAGTGCACTCGACCGAGCAGAGAGCGAGCTATGCTGCATAATTTGGCCCAATGGCTACCTGGCTCAGAGCATCTGAGCCAATTTATGAATCAAGGCGGGCCTATTCTTTGGTGGCTCGCTGCGGTTGTTATCGTTTTTTGGATGGTCGCATTTGAACGCGTGCTCTACTTTTCTCGATACTTCCCACAGCAAAAGCGTGTTTGGACACAGAAGTGGTCTCAACGTAGCGACCACTTTTCATGGTATGCCCGCGCTCAGCGTGACGCCATACTTAGCGACGCTGAAAACCAATTAAAACAGCACCTCAACTTACTAAAGTGCCTACTGGCGTTGTGCCCTATGCTTGGGTTGCTGGGAACCGTAACCGGCATGATCACCGTCTTTGATACCTTAGCCGCCCAAGGAAGTGCTCAGCCTCGCCTTATGGCGGCTGGCATTTCCATGGCAACGATTCCAACCATGGCCGGTATGGTCGCTGCACTTTCAGGAATGTTAGCTTTTTCCCGTATCCAAAAGTGGAGCAATAAGCATTTGTTCCAATTAGAACAATTACTGAGAAGTGACCAAAGCAAAGCGACTGACTTGCAAACGGTCACAGATAATCGCATAGGAAATACACAATGAGACTTGGCCACCGTAAAAAACAGCAAGAAGAAGCCAATATCGACATGACCTCAATGCTTGATATCGTTTTCATTATGCTGATCTTTTTCATTGTCACCAGCTCCTTCGTTCGAGAGTCTGGCGTCGATGTGAACCGCCCGCAGGCCAGCCACGCGGTAAGCCAAAAAGACGCGGGAATTTTTGTCGCGATCACCGCCAATAACGAAGTGTTCATTGATAAACGTCGTGTCGACGTTGAACGTGTACAAGCCACTATTGAGAAGCTTCTTCTCGAGCAACCTAGCGCGTCCATGGTCATTCAAGCAGACAAGCATGCCTTCAATGGTACCGTCGTACAGGTGATGGACAGTGCAAAAGGAGCTGGGGTAACCAAAATTGCTTTGGCAACGGAGAGCCGATAATGGTGCGCTTTCTATTAAGCATTCCTTTTGCTATCGCTTTCGCATTTACGCTGTTTTCCTTTATGAGTTGGATGATAGACATTGGTCCTAAATCCAAGCCAGAAGAGTCTGCTCGCCTTAGCTATGACTTAGTGATGATTGAACCGGAAAGTGAAACAGCACGACGTACACGCGTGCTTCCTGAACCTCCCCAAATGCCAGCGACACCACCAGCGGCAGCCGCAGTCGAGCAGAGTTCGCAGACCTCGTCGGTGCAGACACCTAGCACACCGCAACTGCCGAATATTGCGATATCAACACAAGTTGCTGGCGTGGCGATGAACGCACCAAGTGTGCCCGATATTGGTCGCAACCAACAAGTCATGCCGCTTCACCGCAAAGAGCCACGCTATCCGCGCCGAGCCATTCAACGAAATATGGAAGGTTACGTCGTGATGTCATTTACTATTGACGTCAATGGCCGCCCAACCGACATTAAAGTGGTTGAAGCCCAACCAAAGCGCATTTTTGAGCGCGAAGCTATGGTGGCTCTCAAACAGTGGAAGTATCAGCCGATGGTCGTCAATGGCACCGCGCAGCCACGAGTAGGCCAAACGGTTAAATTGGAGTTTAAATTAAACCAATGAACAAACTAATCTCATACATTGGACTTGTACTAGTTTGTAGTCTGTCGTTTGCTCAAACCGCAATAGCAAAACAAGAGCTAGGAATGCGCACCGCCACGCAGGTGTCAAAAGCCTATTCGCTGGAGCAGGAAGATAAGCTCAAAGATGCTATTACCTTACTAGAGAAACTCAAGCCAAGCGCCAACTATGACCAAGCTTACGTCGCAAGAATGCTCGGCATTTATTACTGGCAAGCCGAGCAAAGTGAACTGGCAATCAAACAGTTACAAATTGCCGTTAATACTGGCGCCTTTACTGGTGAACAAGGCTGGCAAACAGAACGAATGCTAGCTGAACTGTTATTATCAGAAACCAAAGCTGAGCAAGCACTTGTCCACTTTGACGCTCTTGTGAAATCAGCGGGCAGTCTCGATATCCCTAAAGAACAGATAACCACCGCCTGGCTCAATACCGCTCGAAGCCACTACCTATTACAACAATGGACACCATTGCTGACGGCTATTAAGCAGTATCACAAATTAGATAGCACTCCGAAGCTACAGCCACTAAGTCTACAACTCAGTGCCGAGCTGCAACTGTCTCACTTAAAAAGCGCGATCATCACCAGTCAAAAGCTGCTGGCTCTTCAGCCTAACAATGCCATGTGGTGGCAGCAGCTCAGTGCCCTCTATATGCAGACTAAACAGTATAAACTGGCACTCGCGACACTGGTCTCCGCGCAACGAGCTGGCATTGATATGCCGGAATCGATGCAAGTTAGCATGGCACAATTGTATGCCCAACAAGGCATTCCTGAAAAGTCCGCTCACCTCTATTCTGACTTGCAAGTTAATGACACTGATATTGAAACCATCATCAAACAAGCGACACATTGGCAGATGGCAAGGGAATGGCACAACGCTCAGCGTTCATGGCAAGCCGCGGCGCGCTTAAATGCAAAATATTACGAGCAAGTTTCGCGACTTGAACTTCAGCAAGGCGCGTTTGACGCAGCCTTAATATCACTGAGTAAAGTGACAGGCATAAGCTTGCAAGAAAAACAGATTTTACAGATACGAGCGTATGTGGGCCTGAAGCAATATGAGGCAGCAAAAAAACTCGCGCAAGCAGCACACAGAGAAAAGCCTAGCTCTCAAACCTCTGATTGGCTGGACTATCTAGACCAAATGACCAAGACGCGCTAACAGAAAACCACAAAAAATGGCACCGTCGTGGTGCCATTTTTATAAGAGTTCAACCGTGAATTACACGCTCTCATTCTCATTTTGTCTCACCCGATCCGCAAGTTGCTTGTACTGATCAGCAATGGTGTCGCCAAATACCGGATCGTCATCCACTTCGGTCCACAACGCTTCTACTGCTTGCCAATCCGCAGTCGTAAACTTTTTCTCAATCAACGGCAGCACCGACTGCTCTTCAAGATCAAGGTGTTGCTTTTGATTGCGAATGAATTCCGCTAACTTAGTGGAAAAAATCTCATGAGGCACCACCGCGTCTTGTAAAATCATCTCGACAATCGCGAGAAAATCATGGGTTTTATCCGACAATTCATGGTGCTCTATTTCAAGATTTGAAATCGTCACTTGCTGCCCGTAGTGCTCAATAAAATAACGATAGAGGATATCTTCTTTCGGGTGGTGTATCTTTTCAGAGTGCACCGTCAGATAATCGACAATCTCTTTGATGAGTGAATAATTGACGGGCTCCTCACGTTCCAGCAGGTGCAACTTACGATTCAGTATCGCGAGCAAACGAACCATATAGCCGTGCTCGCGCCTTATTCTTTCGATCATCATCGCCTATCTCCCTTAAGTCCTTATTCTTAATAAGTGTATAGGAGATTTAGAAAGTGTGCTTTGACTATGCTCGAAAAACAGACAATTAGCCTTCGCAACTAACAAGCTTAGGCTGCCAATCAATAGCGGTTTTACCCATATTTTTCAGCAGCATATTAGTTTGAGAAAAGTGCTGGCAGCCAAAAAATCCGCGCCGTGCAGAGAGAGGAGAAGGGTGTGGGGCGGTAAGCACATGATGGCGTTCACGATCAATCATCATACCTTTTTTCTGAGCATGCGCGCCCCAGAGTAGAAAGACAACGCCTTCACACTGTTGGTTAAGGGTATCCACAATATGATCGGTAAATACCTCCCAACCTGCTTTGGAATGAGAATGAGCAGCCCCTTGCTCGACAGTTAAGACCGTATTTAGCAGCAATACGCCTTGTTGTGCCCAGCTTTTTAAATAGCCATGCGTAGGAATTTCAAACCCAGAGATATCCTCAGCCAATTCTTTATAGATATTGACCAGCGAAGGCGGCGTTTTCACACCGGGTAAAACAGAAAAGCACAAACCATGAGCCTGCCCCTGCCCATGATAAGGATCTTGGCCTAATATCACGACTTTAACCGCATCAAGATCGGTCAGTTCAAAAGCATTAAACACGTCTTCCTCAGGTGGATAAATCACCTTTCCCGCTAGCCTTTCTTGCGCGACGAAAGATAACGTCTGCTTGAAGTACGCTTGCTGATGCTGGCTTTCTATAACATCACGCCATGTAAGTGTCGTCATTCGTATTCCCCAGAATTTAAAACCCTGGGGAGTTTATCATTGCAAAAGTCACCATCACTACTGATTTAACAACAGTAGACTCGAACGGCACTTTTAATGACCTTTTTGCTGTGGGGTTCGAAAGTGTCCCTGCCCCGTCACGTGGCGATTGGGAACAGGATAGCGGCTTGCGCGCATGGCATGGGGTTGGGAAGCAACAGTTCGAGACATAATGGCACCTACTTATTCACACTACTTAAATTCACACTATTATTGTTGATGATTCATTTTCCAGAATCACACTTTTATGCAACGTGCATGAAACTAAGTATGAAAGAAAGATGCCAAAGATCCATGTAGTGATCAAAAAAATCATCTTTTAATGGCAAATCGTCTCAATTGTTGGATTTCATCAGCCCAAATTTCAGGCTCAATCGTTTCTAAAATCAATGGGATAGAATCAAATCTCTCATCTTGCATAATATACTCAAAACATGCCCAGCCAATCTCACCTTTACCTAAGGACTGGTGACGGTCAACACGGTCTCCCAAGGCTATCTTTGAATCATTAAGGTGCATCGCGCGCAAATAGTGCATACCAACCACCCTATCAAATTCTGAAAATGTTGAGTGGCACGCTTGCTTGGTTCGTAAATCATAACCCGCTGTAAAGGTATGACAGGTATCAATACAAACCCCTACACGACTTTTATCTTCAACTTTATCAATGATGTGAGCAAGATGTTCAAAGCGCCACCCTAAGTTAGTACCTTGACCAGCCGTATTTTCAATCACCGCAACGACGTTGGGGATGCGCCGATGTGCGATATTGATCGATTCCGCAATCCGATCTAAACACACATCTTCAGCTATCTTTTTCAAATGACTGCCAGGGTGGAAATTCAGAAGTGTTAAACCTAACTGCTCACAACGTGCCATCTCATCGACAAACGCTTCTCGAGACTTTGCCAACTTATCCTGCTCTGGTGCCCCTAAATTAATCAGATAAGAGTCATGGGGCAGGATTTGCTCAGGAAGAAAGTCATATTTACGACACTCAAGCTTAAACCGGTTAATGGTTTCTTCGGTTAGTGGCTTTGCTGCCCATTGCCTTTGATTTTTGGTAAAAAGAGCAAAAGCATTCGCGCCAATTTCCGCCGCCCTCTGTGGCACATTATCTACTCCACCAGCCGCCGATAAGTGCGCCCCTATAAATTTATTCATACTTTATCAACCCGATCTATGTCACATATTTAAAACTGTTATTTAGCGATCTTATACTTTCACATTTAACTATTGAAGCCCTTGTTTTTCGGTCACCTAGCGTCATGAATCACCCAAAATGTAGTTTTATTACTACATTTGACACTTAAAATAAATTTTAATGTATAAAATATTGTTTTAAAGCCTTTGTTTAAGAGGGTTTATTGATATAGGTCAACAAAACAACCTTACTTAGATTAATGTTTTTTGTTGTAATTTGATCTAAATCAATACTAGAATACCTATTATTAGGTATATATAGCTCAGCTCAACAAAATTTGAAAATTAACACCACAACAATACCGCTTTAAAGTGGTTCAGGAGATAGTGATGATTCAAGGTATCCAAATTACTCAAGCAGCAAACGACGACCTACTAAATTCAATCTGGTTGCTTGACGGTGAAAAGAACGAAGCTCGCTGTGTTGCAGCAAACACAGGGTTTGAAGCAGACCAAGTCATTGCAATCAGTGACCTTGGCGAATACGAAAGCCGTGAAGTTGCGATTGAAACTGCGCCTCGCATTGAAGGTGGTCAACACCTAAACGTTAACGTTCTTAAACGTGAAACACTAGAAGACGCGGTTGCACACCCAGAGAACTACCCTCAGCTAACGATCCGTGTATCGGGTTACGCTGTGCGTTTTAACTCTCTAACGGTAGAGCAGCAACGTGACGTAATCGCTCGTACCTTTACTGAGTCTCTATAATTTAGAGATCGCAGATATAGAAAAAACAGACGCTTCAGCGTCTGTTTTTTTATGCCCTGAATAAATCGAGGGTGTAAAAAAGCCTCCTTAAAAGGA
>NZ_JAKRRY010000028.1 GCF_026191675.1 Vibrio qingdaonensis
AATGGAGCTTACCGAGCGTCCATCTAACACCGCTACCGACAACACCATCCTAGAGCCGGGCATGGTGATGACGCTTGAGCCGGGCATGGTTTACGCACCGGGCAAATCTATGGTGCATGAAGAAAATATCGTCATCACCGAAAACGGCGCGGAATGGTTGTCTGAACGCGCGGCACCTGAACTGATCATCATCGACTAATTCAACTAATCATAACAATAAGCCAAGGCACGCCCTGCCAAATGCGGGGCACTTTGCAGGATCTCATAATGAACACTATCGAAGAATTCAAAAACTGGGAAATCAACCTTCCACACACCCAAGCTCCGCGCATTGGTCGCGTCCATATTGGTTTGGTACAACTAAGTACGGATCATTCACTGGAAATGGATTGGGCAAAACTGCTGGGTACGCAAGCGGGTATTTTTAGTTCACGAGTTTACTACAGCAGTGAAATGACGCCTGAAGCGCTCGATAAAATAGCAAGCGGAATCAGCGAAGCGTCCGATCTGATTGCCTATGGCTTGCCCATGGATGTGATGGCGTTCGGTTGTACTTCCGCTTCCATCATTATCGGTGAAGAAAAAGTCGCGAAACTGCTCACGAAAAATAGAGGTGATATTCCAGCAACTAACCCTTGGACTGCGGCGCAAGCGGCGTTCAAGCACTTAGGCGCAAAGAAAATCGCCGTGTTTTCACCCTACCCAACTGAGGTCAACTTCCCACTCTATAACCAACTTACCGCTGCCGGCTTTGAAGTCTGCACGCTTGGCTCATTAGGGATAGAAAAAGATACCGATATCACCAAGATCTCGAAAGAATCCATGATGTCAGCGCTCGACCAAATCTTGCCGGACTCAGGGGCTGATCTCGTATTCATGTCTTGCACCAACTTACGTGTACTCGACCACATTCAAGAAATTGAAAACAAATTCAATATCCCTGTTGTCTGCAGCAACTCCGCGATGTTTTGGCATGCCATGCACTTAACAGGTCACACAGCACACTGCCCAGGTTACGGCAAACTTTTAAATCTATAAGGAAATAACCATGAGTAATACAACTAAAGGCTGGATAGCCGCGATTTTTATTGGTCTTCTTTGGGGCATCCCTTGGATCGTGGGCACACCAATCCTTGAAGTCATGGATGCGCAAGTCTTGGTATGGGTACGATATACCGTTGCTTTCATTACCTTATTTGTCATTATCCAAGTCAGCAATGCCATGGGTAAACCGCAAAAGAAAGTAGACTTCAAACTTAACTGGGAGAACCGTCATGATATCTTTTGGGCTGCTTGTTGTGGCATTATTGGTCAAGGCGCATTCAGTTTCCTTTCGTTTCTTTCTCTTGACTATATCACTGCATCTGAAAACGGCGTTATTCAAGGGTTAATCCCGATCATCATTCTATGTGTGGGCTTTATTCGCCACGGTGAGCGCTTCACTCCTTTACAAATCCTCGCAGCTGGCGGTGCTTTTGTCGGCGTTGCTATCCTTGTTATGGACCCATCTGTAGAAGGCAGTGGCTTTAACATTGGACACCTAATCTGCTTTGGTAGTGCCGCTAGCTTCTCAACTATGGCCTACGCTCGCGCTAAGCTCGCCGAAAAATACGGCTCTGTCGCCACCATGTACCACCAATTTGTCTTTGCTGCTATCGGCTTTGGTCTTTACTTATTGGTCGTTGGCGCTGATTTCTCATCTGCACTTGGTATCTTTAGCTCGCCGCTACGTGTGCTCTGCATTACCATCCTTGGTGTCGGCATCTCTGGTATTAGCTACCTTATCTACATCTACGCAATGGAGCGTGTTGGCGTAGATGGCACTGGTATGGCGCTTAACCTCATGCCTCTATCTTCTTTCGTCCTTGCTGTGTTTGCTTTGGGCGAAGCCGTAACACCTATCCGTTTGTTGGCCATTGCCGTCGTTATTGGCTCAATGATGATGTTTATGAAGTTTGCTAACAAAAAGAAAGCCGAGTCAGCACCAACAGCAAAGCTGGCTGAAAGTAACTAACCGTGAACACGACGACTAAGGGATGGATAGCTGCAATTGGTGTCGCTTTACTCTGGGGAACAGAAGGATCGCTAGCGACAATGCCATTGCAGACTATCGACGCAAAAGTACTTGTTTGGCTTCGTTATTTGATTGCCTTTAGCGTCCTTTGCGTGGTCTTAGTCGTCGCCTCTTTTGCTAAACAGCAAACTCTCACCAAGAACCAGAGTTTAACCAAAAAACCGCCCCTTACTTTTCGCTGGAAACATCGCCAAGATATTCTAAAGCTTGCAGTATGTGGCATTGTCGGTCAGGGCTTGTTTAGCTTTTTCTCCTTCCAATCTCTCGATTACATCACTATTTCTGAAAATGGTGTGATTCAAGGTCTGGTTCCCATCGCTATTTTATTCGTTGGATACCTTTGTTACGGCGAACGCTTTAGCGCATTACAAATACTCGCTGTTGGGGTTGCGCTATGCGGCGTAACGCTGCTTGTTTTTGCCCCCTCAACCGACGCTTCAGGACTCAATATTGGTCACTTCTATTGTTTGATGAGTGTGATGAGTTTTGCGTCTGTCACTCACATTCGAGCTCAGCTAGCCGATAAGTACGGTGCAGCCTGTACGATGTGCTACCAATTTGGTTTTGCCGCCATCGGATTTTTAGCTTACCTCTTGTCTACCGACGTTAATATTCAGACCGCATTACTGCTTGCTCACCAACCTTTTGCCCTCACTTGCGTGATGATCCTTGGCTTATTTGTGTCTGGTATCGGTTATCTCGTCTATATCTATGGGATTGAACAAGTGGGTGTAGACAGCAGCAGCATGGCATTGAACCTTATGCCAATGTCCGCCTTTTTTATTGCAACTACGTTTTTTGATGAACCAGTCACGCCGCTTCGACTTTTCGCTATTTGCCTAATCATTGGCGCCATGATGTTATTTGCCAAACCTAGCCGTACATTGGCTCGCTCCTCACAAAGAGTCGTCAGAGACTCGTAAGTAACGCCAATCGTATGTGATTACTCACGCTAGTGATGCCAATTGTTAATGTGCTACCATAACCTAGACTTCACTAATAAGGGGAATTTCATGATTGTGTTACACACCTACCCGGCAACATTGGTCGCGACAAAATAATCTCTCACTTTCTTGATTACTTAACGACTTATTGCCCGGTATTAATAACCCGGGGTTATGTGTCTACTGCACACGCTTACATTTGTAAGTACCTAACCCTATTAAAATTATTCAAATCGTGTAAAACGTTTAGGTACCAACAATGACTTCTATTTTTACTCATCCAATTTCTATCAATGAACTTGGCTGGAAATCGTACTTCCAACAACAACTCACACTTGATGACTATGACAACACGGTAGTCGGTCGTATTATTGCCCATCATCGCAGTGGTTATATCGTCTGTACTGAGGAGCAAGAATTTCATTTAGAGCACCATGCTCAGCACCCTTCCATGACTGTCGGGGATTGGATCTTGCTAGACAACGAGCAGGCTTTTGTTCGCCTACTTGAACGTAAATCTTTATTTAGTCGTAAAGCGCCAGGTTCAAAAGTAGAAGAGCAGTTTATTGCCGCAAATGTCGACTGTGTGTTTATCGTTTGTTCACTCAATGACGATTTTAATCTCAGCCGAATTGAGCGATATCTAACGCTGGTTAACGAATCTCAAGCCGAGGCGGTCATTGTGCTCACCAAGTCTGATTTATGTCTTGATGCCGATGAAAAACGCCAACAAGTACAGAACCTCGATCCTTTCTTAATCATCGAAATGGTTAACGCACTGGACGCCGATACACTAAGCGGACTCGCCTCTTGGTGCCATCAAGGTCAGACTGTGGCGTTTATGGGTTCATCTGGTGTCGGCAAATCAACCTTAGTGAACAGCCTAATGGCATCCGAAATCCAAGCCACCGGTGGTATTCGCGAAGACGACAGCAAAGGACGTCACACCACGACGTCTCGCTCTATGCACAAGATGTCGCAAGGTGGACTGTTGCTAGATACACCCGGCATGCGTGAAATACAGCTTACGGCAAGTGAAGATGGACTAGCAGAAACCTTTAGCGACATTGAAGCGTTAATCGCGCAATGCCGCTTTAGTGATTGCCAGCATAGTAATGAACCAGGCTGTGCGGTGAGAGCCGCATTGGACACTGGAAGTGTGGATTCAAGACGGTTAGATAATTACTACAAACTGCTAAGAGAACAAGCGCATAACAGTGCTTCATTGGCTGAAAAACGCAGCAATGATAAGCAGTTTGGTAAATTTATCCGTTCTGTTCAAACCGAAAGTCGCAGTCGAAAGAAAGGCTACTAGGCTTATCGAACATAGCGGTTACACGCACTTATCCTAGCAATAATTTAGCCCTCTCCTTTCAAAGGCCCTAATCAATAGGGCCTTTTTTATATATCAAATTAATACAAACCATTAACATATAACACCACAAAAGCGCACATAAGGCATAATTTCATACTACATATGAATTAAAACTGGACACATATATTCGCAACTATATTATAACAACCGCAAACACACATTCTTACAATACAATTATAAAGGTACAAAAATGCAGAACTCTAGCTTGTTGGCTCGATATGCCAATGGCAATCTGGTTCTCCAGATTCTTGCGGGTATCGTCTTTGGTGTCATCCTGGCGATCGCTTCACCTTCAACAGCACAAAGCTTCGGAATGCTGGGTAGCTTGTTCGTTGGTGCGTTAAAAGCCGTTGCGCCCATTTTAGTTTTCATTTTGGTCGCGGCCTCAATTGCAAACCAAAAGAAAAATCAAACGACGCACATGCGTCCAATCATTATTCTTTACCTGATCGGCACCTTTACCGCGGCATTGACTGCTGTATTAATGAGCTTCCTTTTCCCAACCGAGCTTACTTTGGTGGCGGGAGCAGAAGGGGCAACACCACCACAAGGTATCGCAGAAGTTCTTCACACCTTACTCTTTAAGCTCGTCGACAACCCAGTCAGCGCACTGATGAATGCCAACTACATCGGTATTCTAGCGTGGGCTATCGGTCTTGGTCTCGCCTTACACCATGCCTCAGATACAACGAAAGCCGTTTTCGAGGACCTAAGCCATGGTGTTTCACAGATCGTACGTTTCATCATCCGCTTAGCGCCTTTTGGTATCTTTGGATTGGTTGCGGCTACCTTTGCAACGACTGGTTTCTCAGCACTCGCTGGCTACGCGAAATTACTTTTTGTGTTACTGACTTCAATGGCGATCATCGCGCTTGTGGTTAATCCAATCATTGTTTACGTCAAAACCAAACAAAACCCATACCCATTGGTTTTTCAATGTCTTCGTGAAAGTGGCGTGACAGCCTTCTTCACTCGTTCAAGCGCTGCTAATATTCCTGTGAATATGAATCTATGTGAAAAGCTTAAGTTAGATGAAGATACGTACTCAGTTTCGATTCCCCTAGGCGCAACCATCAACATGGCTGGCGCTGCGATTACTATCACTGTACTCACGTTAGCTGCTGTACACACAATGGGTATCGAAGTAGATTTATTAACGGCGCTGCTATTGAGCATTGTTGCGGCAGTCTCGGCGTGTGGTGCCTCAGGTGTCGCAGGTGGATCACTACTACTCATACCCCTAGCATGTGGGCTATTTGGGATTTCCAACGACGTTGCTATGCAGGTTGTTGCGGTAGGCTTTATTATTGGTGTTATTCAAGATTCTGCTGAAACCGCGCTGAACAGTTCGACAGACGTCGTCTTCACCGCTGCGGTATGTAAAGCAGAACAAGCCAAATTGAGCTAGTTCACTCATGATAAGATTACAAAGGGCAGCGACTTTCGCTGCCCTTTTTATTATAAAGAACCAATCAGTTACGCGATAAATCTCGAGCCAGAATTAATGCTAAGCCAAACACTTGTAAAAACAACGCGATGTCTTTGAATAATGCCATCTCTTTTTCGGTCGCTTGCATCTCTTCAACAAGAGTTAAATTATCCAGATACAAGTCATCAATGATATCCCGTTGAGCTTGTTGCGATTGATTGATAACGCGCATCAACTCAGAAAGATTCTGCGTGGAAATCGCTGGAACGGGCCTCGTCGTCCAAGCAGTCAGTTCCTTAACCAGTTGCTCTTTGATTTTCGTATTCACTAGAGCGCCACCCGCCAGTGACATATCTAAATGCAGTAACAGCCCTTCACGTTTCCTTTCCAGTGTTTCCACCTGATTCCAAGCAAGCTGAATGGAATACAGATTCGACGCTTTTTTATCGGCAAACACGGTCAAATCCGCTGTCATCTTATCGAGTACTTGGCTTGATAGTACAATGGCCATCACATTAAGCATCAGCCCGATAGACACTGTCACCCATGTTGGGGGGAATTTGAACGTCATCGCCTAGAAAAGTCTATCGAAAGGTAAATAGTATAAATTGGAGACAATTAAGCCCAACATCACCACCAAGGTGAGTTGCATTCCCCATACCCGTCCCTTAAATTTTTTGAATAAAATGCCATGAGCATGCAGTACTCGCCCAACAATGAACGTACAGCCCAAGGCATGAATCCACAACAGTGGCGCGCCGTTAAATTCGACTAATGCCATTAAGATAAGCGTGATAGGTATATAGTCGACAGCATTGCCGTGCGCACTTCGGGCGATTTGCAACCCTTCTACGCCGCCATCGGCATAAGCGACTTGATTACTCCTGCGCTGTTTGATGACTTGCACTGACAACCAAATCATCAGTACCGCTAATAACGAAGCATACAAAGCTGTGACCATTAATAATCCTTATTTCTTAATGTGTTATTTATCGTGTTAACGCATAATGTTTGAGTGTAGAACACTCTTTCGTTTTCTCCAGATAAAACAAAGCCCAGCATTTGCTGGGCTTAATCGTTATTTAATTGTGTTCTCTTGGTAAACTAACCTTTGTATTTATAGAATACGGTGGATAGTGGTGGTAGGCGTAATGCCAGTGATTGCGGCTGTGACTCGCTTTCTATCCCTTCACTATCCACAGAGCTAATCACCTCAAACCCACTACCCGCGTATTTCTCATCGTCCGTATTAAGCAGTAAATCATAGCTTCCTGCTAGAGGCACCCCTAAGCGAAATGCTTCGTGCGGTACAGGGGTAAAGTTTGATACCACCAAAATACGTTCGCCATTGTCACTAATACGCTCGTGAGCAAGAATACTGGCTTCTGCCGCATCTTGAAGACGCCACTCAAAACCTTTCGGTTCTGAATCTAACTCAAACAAGGCTTTTTCAGCTTGGTACAATTTATTGAGATCACGCGTAACGGCTTGAACACCTTGGTGGCGCTCAAACTCCAACAAAAACCACTGCAATTGGTCATCATGATTCCATTCACCTGTTTGACCAAATTCCGCCCCCATGAAGTTTAACTTCTTACCTGGTTGCGCGTACATGTAACCTAAGTAGGCTCTTAGGTTAGCCGTTTGCTGCCACTCATCACCGGGCATTTTGTTATGAATAGAATGCTTACCGTAGACCACTTCATCATGGGATAGCGACAGAACATAATTTTCACTGTGTGCGTAAACCAACGGGAAAGTAATCGTGTCATGGTGATATTTGCGGTTAATTGGATCTTCTTGGATGTAGGAGAGGCTATCGTGCATCCATCCCATGTTCCATTTAAAGCCAAACCCTAAGCCGCCCATAAAGGTGGGCGCAGAAACACCAGGGAACGCGGTCGATTCTTCTGCAATCGTCATGGCATTAGGGAAGTGCTTGTACACTTCTTCATTCATCCACTTCATGGTGGCGATCGCATCATAGTTTTCGCGGCCACCGTCAGCGTTTGGAATCCATTGATCATGGCTACGTGAATAATCGAGATACAACATCGACGCAACCGCATCAACACGAATACCATCAATATGGAACTGTTCAAACCAATACAGTGCATTCGACACTAAGAACCGGCGCACATGTTCACGACCTAAGTCATAAATATACGAATTCCAATCTTGATGCCACCCACGGCGTGGATCAGGATCATGGAACAATGGCGTCCCATCAAAGTTTGCTAAGCCATGATCATCAGAAGGGAAATGTGCAGGAACCCAATCAAGTACCACACCCAATCCGGCTAAATGGCATTGTTCGACAAAATATTTAAAGTCATCTGGCGAACCAAAGCGACTGGTTGGCGCGAACAAACCCACAGGTTGATAGCCCCATGAACCGTAAAACGGATGCTCCGACACTGGCATCAACTCAACATGCGTATAACCCATGTCGGTAAGGTATGGAATTAACTCGCTCGCCAATTCACGGTAGTTAAGAAACTCACCTTGGGCATTGCGCTTCCAAGATCCTGCATGCAGCTCGTAGAACGACAGTGCTTCTTTTCGTTTTTCCGTTACCGGTCGGTTTTGCCATGCATCATCCTGCCATTGATAACGGCTATGATCATAGGTCACCGACGAGAACGATGGGTACTGTTCTGAATAGAAACCCCACGGGTCGGCTTTATGAGGCAAGCCTTCTCCATTTGGCCCTTTCATTTCAAATTTATATTGTGCCCCTTCGGCAAGCTCAGGAATAAAGATCCCCCACACGCCATAGTCAAGACGCTGCATTGGGTTGCGACGCCCATCCCACTCATTAAAGCTTCCGACTAAGCTCACCGCCGTTGCATGAGGGGCATAAACAAGAAAACGCGTACCTTGAACCTGCTGACCATCGCGTTCCAAAGACACAAATTGCGACCCCATATGGTGATACATCGCCTTTGGGGTATGCAACTCTTCGTATTCTGCGTACAAACCGTGATATTGATATGGGTCATCAATAACTTGTTCAGTACCACTCCAATCAACAGCCAACTGATAATGGGTGTATCTCAAATCGAGGTCTGATTCTAAGACAAAACCGGATGCCGCCTCTCGAACAAGCGGTAGGCGTTCGCCCGATGCTAAAACAACGGCCACATTATCCGCACCGGGAATCCAAGTGCGAAGTGCAATACCATCATCTTGTAAATAGGGACCTAAGAACGAAAACGGATCTGCAAATGCAGCATTCGACAATCGCTCGTATGCCTGATCTTGTCTTTTAAGCCTTGTTTTATTCAACGTTCATCTCCCTCGACCAAATCTGTCTCCTAATTGTAATTTTGTAGCATTAGAGACATCATAAAAAAGCCCGCGCAAGGCGGGTTACCAGCAATCTTTCATTGTACTTAAATCCCGTTATACAGGAAGTGATTCATTCGTGATTTTCAGGTGTAAGCGATTATAAAACACAGGATTTACACTATAAACTCATCACTACAAACTCATCCTAAAAAATGACCTTTATTGCATATAAATACAAAAAATCACAGCCTTCAGAAACACAAGTCATTTGCTCTGAATCATGCTGTGCTTTTACCGTCTGGTGGACGATTATTCGCTAGCGCCACGTCTTACGTGCGACAGGTTTTTTGCAATTCTGTTAACACTTTCTTTTGCAAAAACTTCATCTAAGTTCATCGATAATTTACGACGCCAGTTAGGATATTCGTTAACGGTGCCCGGAATGTTAACCGGCTTATCCATTTCCAACCAATCTTCAAGCTGAACACTCAATAGTGTGGATGAACCCGCGCCAAGATGTAATTGCAACGCTTCACTTAAATAGGTGTCCATAGGCACCATACTTGCGTCACGTCCTACCCCTTCCGGCAAGTAACCATGCCACGCAACACTATCCAAAATACCCTGTTTACATTCTAAGCGATCGTTAAACAATTCCTTTAGCTGTGCTTCATCTGGATACAAACCAATTTCTTGGCCCATTTTCAAATCATCGCAATGCCAGAAACCGCGTAATGTCGGCATATCGTGAGTACACAGAGCTGACATCGACTGTTCTGCATAATGCTTGGGTGAAATAAAACCACCATCTTCTGCGGTTTCAAAGAAGAACACCTTGTACGAATGCACACCCGCTTCACGCAAAATATCCACAATCTCGTCCGGCACGGTTCCTAAATCTTCACCAATCACACTACACTGATGACGGTGTGATTCTAGCGCTAAAATAGCCAGCATATCTGCCACAGGGTAGTAGATGTAAGCCCCTTTCGTCGCATTTTCACCTTTCGGGATCCACCACAAACGCAATAGACCTAAAACATGATCAATACGTAACGAGCCACAATGTTTCATGTTAGCGCGTAATAACTTGATGTAGGCATCATAAGAAGTAGCATGCAACGCTTGCGGATTCAGTGGCGGTAAGCCCCAATTTTGACCTAAAGGACCCAAAATATCGGGTGGAGCACCAATGCTCGCGTCCATGACAAGATCACCATTATCGGCCCATGTCTCAGAGCCAGAATCTGCCACACCCACAGCAAGGTCACGATACAGACCCACCGCCATGCCTTTTTCTTCGGCTAGCGCTTGAGCTTCATTAATCTGTGTATCAGCAACCCACTGTAAGTACATGTATAGATGAACTTTATCTAGATTTTCTGCGATAAATTTCTGCGTTCCAACATTTTCAAATCGACGGTATTTCTCAGGGAAAACCGGCCATCCCCAAACATTTGCATCCGCCGCATGAAGTTCCGCATGAATGGCATCAAATGCTGCTTGATGCATTAAACTCTCACCACCTTGTTCAACAAAGTCTAAGAACATCGCCGCGCGTTCCGTTTGTTTATCAAGGTGACGCTGTTTAAATTGGTCAAACAGTAATGGCAAAACGCTCATTTTAAGCGCCGCAACTTCGGTGTAATTCACCCAATGAGAATCACGTGCTTTTTGCAAGCGAGCTTGAAATTCCGAACTGCCGACTTTTTGCTGAGCATCGGCACTTAACGCAAACTCAGGCACTGAACTCACATCAATATATAAAATATTCAACCAACGACGTGAAGAAGGACTATAAGGGCTAGCGCCCTCTGGGTTTGCAGGGAACAACGAATGAATTGGGTTTAAACCCACAAAATCACCGCCTCGAGCAGCAATATCATTGACTAACTGTTTTAGATCACCAAAATCACCAATACCCCAGTTGTGCTGAGTACGCAGCGTATACAGTTGAACACTTGGGCCCCAAAGCTTTTTACCTTGTTCAATCTGCGACTGCTTAAAACATGCCTTTGGCGTACGAATCAGAGTCATTTCATACGGTGTCTTACGACGTTTTCTTTCCAAATAGAGTTTGTGGTAACCCCAAGCTAAATCATTTGGTAACGAAAATACTAAAGGGCCACCCTCGGCGCGCTCATCACGAACGATTTGAGACTGAAGATAGCCTTCAAGTACTTCTCCCTGCTCCGTTTCTAGACGCCAACTAAAATCACTCTCTCGAGCACTCGCGCCAAGGTTAAGTTCCACCTCTATAGCATCGCCGTCTTTCACGACAAGTACCGGCTCAAGTACTTCTTTTTTGTGTTTTCTCTCTGCTGATTTCAGCAAAGTCTCATCGTTGGTCGTGTCATAGCCTAAAGACGCAAGCAGACGAAGAATAATATCATCTTCAACTTTCGCTTCACTGCCCCACGCACTCACGTAGCTGTCGGCTATTTTTGCCATCTCAGCAACTTGCTTTAATGCTGTTTGTTCTGTCATCGCTCTCTCCGAAGGACATCTATTACCTTCAAATCGGTAGGGTAATTAATTTATAAAAAGGGAAAAGCCAAGGCACGAGGCCTTGGCTAAGGTTGCTTAGCGAGATACCGCTTCAAGCTTCCAGATGTTGTTCACATAATCGCGAATAGAGCGGTCTGATGTGAATTTACCCACTAAGGCCGTATTCAAAATCGCCTTCTTCGCCCACCCAGCTTGATCTTGATATTGTTTGCTCATATCTTCATGCGCTTGCACGTATGACGCAAAGTCTGCCAAACATAGGTAAGGGTCACCACCATCTAGCAGGCTATCGTAGGTCGCACGAAGTAAACCTGGTTGACCTGGTGAGAACTCGTCACCTAACAGTAAATCTAGCGACGCTTTTAGTAGTGGGTCGGCATTGTAGTAATCGTAAGGGTTATAGCCTTGCGCTTTCACCGCTTGAACACCATCTACATCCAAACCAAAGATGTAAATATTCTCATCACCGACTTCTTCACGGATTTCAACGTTAGCACCATCCATCGTACCAATCGTTAATGCGCCGTTTAAGGCCATCTTCATGTTACCCGTACCTGACGCTTCTTTACCGGCAAGAGAAATTTGCTGAGAAACATCAGCAGCTGGAATGATGATCTCAGCCATACTGACACGGTAATCAGGGATAAAGACCACTTTAAGCTTGTTACCGATACGAGAATCGTTATTGATCTTCTCAGCAATCTTGTTAACCGCGAAGATGATTTCTTTCGCTAGGTGGTAACCCGGTGCTGCTTTCGCCGCAAAGAAACAGACACGTGGCTCACATTCGAAACCCGGTTCATTCAGAATACGGTGGTACAGAGAAAGAATATGCAGCAAGTCTAGGTGCTGACGCTTGTATTCGTGTAGACGCTTAATTTGAACGTCGAAGATGGCGTTAGTATCAAGCTCAATCCCCATATTTTCTTGAACCCAATCAGCAAGTCGCTGTTTGTTTTCTTTCTTAACCGCCATGAATTCTTTTTGGAATTTCGCGTCTGTCGCGAACTGAGCAATGCCTTCTAGCTGCTCAAGTTTTGCTGGCCACTCAGAGCCAATTTTGCCCGTAATTAGGTTCGATAAACCTGGGTTACAGAATTTCAACCAACGACGTGGCGTAATGCCGTTCGTGACGTTCGTCAATTTACCTGGGAAAATTTCGTTGAACTCAGGGAACAAGTCTTTCTTAACCAGTTGCGAGTGAAGCGCTGCCACACCGTTGACTTTATAAGAACCAATCACACATAGGTTGGCCATGCGAACCATACGGTGGAAACCTTCTTGGATGATAGAAAGCTTCGCTTGCTTCTCACCGTCACCAGGCCACATCTTGCGAACTTCTTGCATGAAGCGATGGTTGATTTCAAAAATGATTTCCATGTGACGTGGAAGAAGACGGTTGATCAATGACTCAGACCAAGTCTCTAGTGCTTCTGGAAGCAATGTATGGTTCGTGTAGGCGAACGTGTGTGCACTGATTTCCCATGCTTCATCCCAAGAGAGACCCTTCTCATCAATCAGGATGCGCATCAACTCAGGAATTGCGATAGTTGGGTGCGTATCGTTAAGTTGAATCGTCTCCTGCTTAGGAAGATCGGCAAGAGCAAAACCTGCCGCTTCATGGCGACGTAGAATATCGCGAACTGACGCTGCTGAGTGGAAGTACTGCTGCATTAAACGCAGAGTCTTACCTTTCTCATGGTTATCGTTCGGGTAGAGCACTTTAGTGATGTTACCTGCATCGATGAGCGAGTGTTGCGCTTCGAAGTAATCACCGTTGTTAAAGCTTGCTAGTGAGAATGGTGCAATTGCCTGACATTCCCAAAGACGCAGTGGATAAACGGTGCTTGATTCGTAACCTACGATAGGAAGATCCCAAGGCATTGCTTTTACTTCCATGCCCGGTACCCAAGTACGTACTTCTTTACCGTCAATGAATTCAACGTCTACATGACCGTAAAAACCAATCTGTTGCGCAAGTTCTGGACGAGCGACTTCCCACGGATACCCTTCCACACCTCGCCATGCATCCGGTGCTTCTTTTTGGCGACAGTCTTGGAAAGACTGCTTAAATAGACCGTACTCATAGTGAAGACCGTAGCCCACCGTTGGGTATTCTTGAGCAGCACAAGAATCCATGAAACAAGCGGCAAGACGACCTAGACCACCGTTACCAAGTGATGGGTCACGCTCTTCTTCAAGCAGGTCTGTTAGGTTATGGCCCAACTCTTCCATGGCTTGAGTGATTTGCTCATATAGCCCCATGCTGATCAAGTTGTTACCTGTCAGGCGGCCAATTAGAAATTCTAAGGATAGGTAGTTAACGCTTTTTGCGTTTTTAATGCGGTCATCCGCTTCTGTTGCAAGTAAGTCAAAAGTGGTGAGTTCTGCCAAAGCGCGACCCATAGCCAAATACCATTGGCGCTCGGTTGCAGTTTCTACTGTCGTTGCATAAGTAGCAGATAGGTGTTTTTTAACACTTTCTTGGAAAGAAGCTTTATTGAATTTTTTCTGTTGCGCAGGTTTCATTAAGAAATCTCACTTTAAGTTTTATCCATCTGTCACATATCGTGCATGGTGACGTCTCCTTAAACATCCTCCTATCTCCGACTCCGTGGAGGATGAGTGACGAGGGCGTAGAGGGCGTACTCCCCCCCATTAAGTGATCAATATCTCATTGCGCTCGAGCTTTAGCTTTTATCCGGTGATACCGATCACGCCAACGTCACTTTTACTGTAATCGCTAACTAAGTCGTTACCGTGAATTAGATGCATATCAAATTCAATATTTGAGTCTGAGATCACAATTGCATTCAAATTTTCACCTAATCAGGCCAATTTTTTGTATACATGACGCGAAATGCAGACCGTAAACAACCAATCATATGTGATTTAAATCACAAAAATGCGGCGTAGTTGGTGTAAAAAACGTTTTATGAACAAAATCTAGCCATTGATCAAACATTGTAGAGCTAGACCTCGCCTACCATCGGAATGGCATCGTTAAATCGGTTAATTTATCACCAAACTTCTTCATGAAAGACGCTAACGGTTAGCACATACTCTAACTATAAAAATGACAGGAAATATCTATGTGGATTCCTTCAAAATTAACTCGCCCTGGACGCTTACATAACGCGATCGTTCGCCCACGAGTTTTGGATCTGCTTTCGCAGGCCCCTTTTTACAAGCTTGTTCTTTTTCGCTCTCCAGCTGGCTACGGTAAAACCACCATGGCAGCTCAGTGGCTATCAGACAAACCACATGTTGGCTGGTATAGTATTGATGAAAGTGACAATGACTCCTTTCGCTTCGTCAATTACCTCCTTCAAGCGATTAATAAAGCCACCAGCAATAGTTGTCCAAACGCCCAAAAACTAGCAGAACGTCGACAGTTTTCATCCTTGCACTCACTGCTTGGGGAGGTATTTTCCGAACTCACCTGTTACCACCATGAATGCTATGTTGTTCTTGATGATTATCACCTCATCCATGATGAAGATATTCATGAAGCGATGCGTTTTTTCCTCAAACATATGCCAGATAATATTACGCTTGTTGTCACCAGTCGCGGCAACCCACCACTGGGTACTGCCAATTTGCGCGTACGTGATCTTATGATCGAAATTGGTAATGAATTACTCGCGTTTGACACCGAAGAAACCACACGATTCTTTAATCTTCGTCTAGCCGACGATATTGATGATGAAACCGCAAATTCTCTTAGAACCTATGTCGAAGGGTGGCCGTCTGCGTTGCAATTGTTTGCGCTGCAAGCTCAGCATCAAAAACGCACATTGGCGCAATCCGTGGAAACAATATCGCAGTTTAACCACGCCCACCTTTGGGATTATCTAATTGAGGAAGTCTTTGATTTACTAGATAAAGACACCAGAAAATTTCTGATGCAATGTTCTGTTTTAGACCATTTTAATGATGACCTTGTTACCGCATTAACCAAAAGAAATGACGCGCTGAGCATGATTGAGTCGCTCAACCGATTCGGATTGTTTATCTACCCGCTTGAAGGCGAAAACAACTGGTTTAGATTCCATAATCTGTTTGCTGAATTCCTCTCACATGAACGTAAAGCACGCATTCCCCAACAAGAGCTGGATCTTCATCTTGCCGCGGCCAACGCTTGGCTCGAACAACGTGTTCCTCACCAAGCACTTAGACACGCTAGATTGGCAGCCAATAGTGAGCTGGTTGTGACCATTCTCAATGAGTTTGGTTGGAAAATGTTTAACCAAGGTGAACTTGAGACTCTCGAAGAAGCGATTAAAGTCCTAAACGACAACCAACTCTATAGCCATCCTCGCTTATGTATGTTGCAAGCATGGCTTGCTCAAAGTCAACATCGCTACAATGAAGTGGGTGAGCTGATCGCTAAGTCAGATGAGGAAATGGCCGCTCGCAGTATCGAGCGCTCTCAAAAGGAGGATGGGGAATTTAACGCACTTCGAGCGCAGGTTGCCATTAACCAAAACTCTCCGCAAACCGCATTAGAGTTGGCGGAGTTGGCACTCGGTGAGCTGGACCATTCGGTTTATCGCAGCCGTATTGTTGCCACCTCTGTTGTCGGAGAGGTCAACCATGTCACGGGACAACTCAGTCGAGCGCTACCTATGATGCAGCAAACTGAAAAGCTGGCTCGTCAATATCATGTTTACCACCAAGCGCTATGGGCGCAGTTGCAACAAAGTGAGATATTAATTGCACAAGGTTATGTCCAAGCGGCATACGAAGTACAAGAAAGCGCGTTCCGTTTAATAGAAGAGCAGCAGTTGCATCAAGTTCCTATGCACGAGTTCTTGTTGCGAGTCAGAGCGCAAATCCTATGGTGCTGGAACCGTCTTGATGAAGCCGAAGAGTGCGCGTACAAAGGGTTAGATATCCTTGGCAAACACGAACCAAGTAAGCATCTGCACAGCTACTCTATGATTGCGCGAATCGCCATTGGACGCGGTGAGCTAGATAAAGCCTCGAAGATCATCGAACAAATACAGCACCTAATGAAAGAGTCTACCTATCACGTTGACTGGACGGCCAATGCTTCGTTATCTCTACTGCTCTATTGGCAGGCAAGAGGAGACGTAGAAGCGATTGAGCAATGGCTTGAAACCGCGATTAGACCGGATAACGCATGCAATCATTTTCTGCAACTTCAATGGCGTAACATTGCCCGCGCCCAAATTGGCCTTGGACAATTTGATGCAGCAAAGGAAACACTCGCGTTTTTGGCCAAAGAAGCAGACAACTATCAATTGGTCACTGACACCAATCGAAACCTGATAGTAGAAGCGATTCTTTGGGTTCAACTGGGTGATGATGAAGCGGCAAAAGTGCGCCTAAAAGAAGCGCTCGTGCTCACCAACCAAACTGGCATGATTGGCAATTTTCTTATCGATGGTGGCACGATTGGTCACTTGCTTGAAAAGCTTGCTTCTCGCTCCGAACTTGGCGATCTAGAGCGCCACCGTGCGCAGTTGTTGATGAAAAATATCAACACCACGCAACGCAGTCGCTCTGTGCACTTTAATGAAGAGTTCGTAGAGAAGTTAGTCAATCACCCTAATATTCCTGAGTTAGTACGTACTAGCCCGCTAACCCAGCGTGAATGGCAGGTTCTGGGACTCATTTACTCAGGCTTTAGCAATGAGCAAATTGCACAAGAGCTCGATGTCGCGGGGACCACAATAAAAACGCACATTCGTAACCTTTACCAAAAACTTAATATTGCTAACCGTAAAGAGGCCATCAGCACCGCTGAAAATCTCTTACAGTTAATGGGATATTAAATAAGCCTTTCACTTTCATTGCAAGTTACATCAATGCACTCACAACTCGAACAATTAGGAGTAATAAGCCGCAAATACAGCGCTTAAAAAACGTCTTATCCGCGGTAAAGCTTAGAGGCTTTCTCGAGAAAAAGCCTCTATCCTAATAATTCGAGTTATACGACTGCAAATAAGCTCGCAATTCATCTTGCAATTGATAGTAAGAATAATGAATTTATGTTCAATGACTCCTAATTCCTACGCCCCCCCAACCAGTGGTTACTTTTTAACCATTCAATTGATACGCTTTGATTGTTTTTTATGACATAAATAACAAGGAGCAGCATCATGATAAGGAACACAATCCTCGCAGCTACGATTTCAGCGGCGATCTCTACGTCCAGCTTTGCCATAACACCACAAGAGTTAACTCAATTAGGAAATGGCATAGACCTTACCTATTCAGTGATTGATAATACTCAAGATGAGTGGCGTACCTTTAAATCAGCGATAACCTTAAAGAATGACAGTACAGTAGCTCTTGCTGCATCTGGATGGTCTCTCTATTTTAGTCACATCCGTATGATTCGCACGCTATCTAGTGACGCGGTCAAAATCACTCACGTAAATGGTGACATTTTCAAACTAGAGCCAACTGCTACCTTCAAAGGTTTGAAACCAGGTCATACGTTACGCGTTGAGTTCACAGCTGATGCGTGGCAAGTCGCAAAAACAGATATCATGCCCAACTGGTATCTCGCCAATGATAATGGTGACACCGCACTTATCTCAAGTACATCAAACCTAAAGGATGGTGTTGTTCCTGTCATGCCTAGTGACGAACTTCCGTTCGTATCTGAATTTGACACAGAGCAACAATGGAAGCGGTATGGCGGCATCAATGACTACTATGACCCCTTCACTGCTAAGGATCGATTCGACCGAAATTCTGACTTAAAAACCATCGCTAACATTATCGGAATCGTGCCAACACCGAGTCACCTTGCTGTCGGCACCTCCAATATCGAAATAAATAATTCATGGGTCGTGGTTTTCGATAATGGTTACGAAGAACAAGCTCAGTTTATTGCCAAACAATTTGGATTAAGCGCTGTACCATGGACTCCTAACCAAAAACAAATCATTCACGTCGGATGGGGACAAGTAACGATCGATGGACAACAAAAATGGGAAGAGGCCTACAACCTGAGTGTTTCACCTTCGCTAGAACGCATTAATATTGAAGCTGTCGACACAGCTGGTGCGTTGTACGCGATACAATCGCTACTGCAACTCACCGATGGTAATAAGATACCGGAAGTCGCCATAACAGATGCTCCTCGTTATGGCTACCGTGGTTTGTCTGTGGATGCGGTAAGAAACTTTCGCAATTGCTAGAGCTATTGGACCAAATGTCTACGCTAAAACTCAATAAGCTTCACCTTCGTCTAAGTGATGATGAAGCGTGGCGTATTGAAGTTCCAGAGCTTCCCGAACTTACAGAGATCGCCAGTAAGCGCTGTCATAGCCTAGAAGAAACAGCATGTCTATTACCATTTCTAGGAGCGGGTCCTAACGGCACAGAAGAGTCGAACGGTTTTTATATTCACAGGAAGATTACAAAGAAATCTTACACGCTGCGAAAAGCCTTAATATAGAAGTCATTCCCGAAATAGATATGCCCGGGCACGCTCATGCTGCAATCAAAGCGATGGAAGCTCGTTATAACCATTTAGTAAGCAAAGGAAAACTAAGCGAAGCGAGCGAGTACCTTCTTAGCGATCCAAACGACCAAACAGAATATCTCTCTGTGCAGATGTTTACGGACAATGCAATCAATGTATGTATGGAGTCGACTTACAATTTTGTCGACACCGTCGTAAGCTCTCTCGTTAAGCTACACCAAAATATTCAACCACTTAGTACTTTCCACTTTGGCGGTGACGAAATTGCAGGTGCATGGAAAGATTCACCAATATGTAAGGCATTCATTGCCGATAATAACCATGGAATATCGACTGTAGACGAATTAAGCCAATACTTCGTCGAACGCATATCGTCTATCACGGCTAGCCACAATCTAAATCTGAGTGGCTGGGAGGACGGGTTGATGCATAACAATATCGTTTATCCACGTGGACAACTGGCTAATAGTAGTGTCGCAGGAAACGCTTGGCAAAATATCTGGGAGTGGGGTGTAGCTGACCGTGCGTATAATCTTGCAAACAATGGATATGGCGTCATCTACAATCAAGCAACTCATCTATACTTCGACCATCCTTACGAGCCCGATCCTCAAGAGCGTGGATACTACTGGGCACCACGTTTCACAGATACTCGTAAGTCTTTTGGCTTTATGCCAGAAGATCTATATGCAAACGCTGATTTCACCCGAGCAGGAGCGCCTATAACGAAAGAAGAAGTATTGAACGCAGCCACGGTAAAAACTCTTGAACATCCAGAAAATGTACTTGGGCTACAAGGATCAGTTTGGACTGAAACAATCCGTACGGAAGAACAATTTGAGGGTATGACATTCCCGCGTGTAATTGCATTGGCGGAACGAGCTTGGCACAGTGCAGAATGGGAGGCAAGAGACGCATCAGATGAGCTTGTCGATGAAATTAAACGTAACGCTGACTATAACAATTTCGCGAATATTGTCGCGCAAAAGATAATGCCGAAATTAGAGGACCAAGGCATTGCGTTTAACCTACCGGTACCCGGTGGCATAATTGAAGCAGGGTTACTCCAAGCGAATAGTCCATTTCCAGGCCTGATGATTGAATATTCAATCGATAATGGAAACACCTGGCATGTCTATAATGAAACCTCATCGCCACAAGTTGCTCAGGCTCTAATTCGAACTCGCTCCGGGTCTCGTTACAGCCGCGTGGCATCTGTTCAATAATAAGTTTACCTAGAAAACCAAGCCCCTTTAATCGGATAGGGGCTTTATTCTACATCTTTGATAATAAAGCTTGTGTTTCTCTTACGATTCCAAAATGACTTGAACATGAGGATCTGTTCGTAATTCTTTGAAAAATAATGTCTAGAAGCAATATTATAACGTCGTAACACTATTCGAGTTGACCGGGTAATTCCATTTATCAACCTATACTAACGGCTTTCTATATAGCTAAAACAGACGACAACCAAAGTTGCGGGCATATTTATAGAGTCACTATAACTTCCCTTAGATTGACTATCAAATATCTATATAAGAAACGTGCAAAAACAATTAACCATGTCACTCCATTCTTGACCCAAATTAATTATAGCTTCATAATAAAACCTAGTTTATTTTTTCAATAGCAACTCATAATGAAAGCTGTCATGCTTATTTAAATTACTTTCAGAGAAACTCGAGCTGTTACTAAACGCTACAAAAGTCTTAATTAGGACTTCGGAATGCAGTTTAGAGCCGAGATCAATCGTTTTTCGCATAATTGAATACTCACGCCCTACAATTAAGTTCTCTATTTTCAAACCAATATCTACCTTATCTTTGGTTTCACCCAATATAAACAATCGTATCGGATTATTGTTAGTCTCTTCAATATTATTGATTTCTACTCCACTTATAGAGAATCCAAAATAATGATTAAACTTATTTTCTAATCCGTATGGCTGAGAGGAACCCATAAATGTCGACGCCTCTACTCTCACTTGTCCATATCGTTGATTATTGCTGTTGTACGTGATGTAACCTTCACTAAAGCCGACCAATACAACAAAGTGATCCAACGACCAGTTTGGATTTCCTGATGGATTTCTTTTTACTCCGGAGAAAACCGGAAACCCTTTTTTCATACTTTCTTTCATCCATACAAGATAGTCGTTAACGTTTTCGGTAGAGTAGTTTATGTAAGTTGAATACTTAAATCCTAGCTTATTCATTGCTATACTAATTTCATCAGAATATAAATCTAGTTTTTTAGGAGATCCAGCCTCGTTAATCGTTTTCTGAGAATAGTAATAACCATAGTACAGTGCGATCATTTGTAAGGACGCCTCTCCGCACCACCCCACAGATCGAACACCTCGTGTATACTTATCCCAATTCAGGTTAGGTATGTTTAATCTTACTCTTGTTTCCGTTTTTTCAAATGCAGGCTTACCCATAGCACTCTGACTAGAATAAAAAACCTGTTTTGGTATATTTGATTTACAGGACGTCAATACGAGTAAAACGATAATAAACGGTAAAACTAATGTAGCTTTCATATATAGCAGCCCAAAATACTTTACGATATTACAACACTAGAGATAATTATAACTTCATGCTATGGAACAGGCTATTTTATTCGGTTCATATCACAAAACAAAATAAATAAACAATCTGGAAATTCACCTACCTATATAGTATTGTATTAAAAACAAACCACATCAGTAAGCGCAATAAAAAAGGTATAAATAAGCACCAATGAAATGTTATTCAACAGACGATATACACGCATTCATTAGTAAGGTTGACACGTGGATGAATAGAGATAAAATGATATGGATATCTTCATGTGACTTCAATAGTAATTGCTTTGACGTTGATTTCTTTTCACTACTAAATATTCCCATTACGGAAAGAGTTATTAATAGTACTCCACAAAGACAGGCAGAATATTTTTCCGGGCGCTACGTTGCAAAATTGGCACTACAAGCAGCTAATGTAAATACATTTAATGTTGGTATTGGAGAAAACAGATGTCCTATGTGGCCAAGTGGGTGGCATGGCTCTATATCACATACTGATAACAAAGCAGTAGCAGTCATTTCTGAAGATACAACCAAATATATTGGAGTAGATATCGAGAACATTATTGACCCTCTAACTGCTGATAGTATTTCTGATATTATTCATACTAGAAAGGAACTTATACTACTGACCGAGTTTGGATTCCCAACTAATATAGCGACTAGTTTATTATTCTCGGCTAAAGAAAGTCTTTTTAAGGCGACTTACCCGTATATAGGTTATTATTTTGGATTCGAAAATGCTCGTGCTTTACAAATTGACACCAAAAATTGCTTTTTAACCTTAGAGCTCAACGCAACGCTTGCAAAATCTCATGGTATCAACAACACTTACTATTGTGACTACAAGCTTATTGACAATTATGTAGTCACAATGATTATCCAAAAATGATATGTAGTTACTAATTACTCGCCTTCAAATTAACCATAAATGACATCGACCTTTTATTACGTAGCATACGCATTGCCGGACGCTCTATACAATGATAACTCAACGCTGATATAGGCAAAATAATGGCAGCGAATATAATGCATGATAATATCAAATAGGCTATCGATGTTTGTTGATACCACCACTCTACAAATTCAGGGTGAGTTTCATTAAGTACTTCGACAACTAAGATAATAACAACCGAATGCCACAAATATAACGAATATGAAATATCCCCTAAATATTGGGTAACTTTGTTGTCAAGTAACTTAAGTACTAGTGAATTCCTTTTAATTTGATTTGCACTACATAGAATAATAGCGGCAAATAGAACATAAATTGACATCAATGTAAGCGTTGTCGATGGTAAATGAATAGCATAGATAACTAAAGAATATAATAATATGAGTATTGCATCATTATTAATGTAACGCTTAATTGTTCCATTTAGACGAACAGTACTTAGCCATGCGCCCATAGAAAATCCAGACACTCCTCTCATTAGTGCTGTAATATCAGAAGTTATATCAAGCGTACCAAAAGATCTGATTAATGAGTAGATCACTAAAAAGCACCAAATAGGTAACCATATAGTACTGAAATGATCTTTAGAAAGTGTAATCAATAATAACGGGAACATCATATAACATAACCATTCTATACTCAAAGACCAAGCTGGAAAATTCCACACCATAGAGTTTGAAGTAATACCCTGTAGTAGCAATAAACTTGAAATAATACTATCTGACGTATTAAACGGCCCCTCAAAGGCCGGTTGACCAATCATCCCCCACGTTTCAAGCAGACTACCTCCATAGAATCCTATTTGATTCCAATATTTATAGCATTCCCAGACAAATAATATACTGAAGGTCGTAATAAACAATGGGTAAATTCTAGAAAAACGTAGCCACATAAATTGCTTCCAATTTAAGGATATACCCATTGAATCACGATATACATACATCATCACGTACCCACTAAGAATAAAAAAAATGTCTACTCCGACATAAGAATTACTTAAAAAGCTCGTCACGTGGTTAATATCTGGTAACCATTGAGGAAAGATCACCAGCCTAGCATGAAAATAAGCCACGATTAACGCAGAAAACCCTCGAATGGGGGTTAATAATGGAATTTTTTTGAGCATCATTTTATCCTTAATGTTAAGTAATGGTCATTGTCGTTTGTAAACCAATAGCTGCCTTACAGGACTGAATTCATGCTTTAAGTAAAATGCACTGCCTGAATAATTTTCTGTCCAACAATCCAAATACACTTCATGGCAACTAAATCGAGTCGCAATCGTTTTTATATTGGAAATAAAATATGAGCCTAAACGCATATTCCTATATTCTTTTCCGATCACAAATTGATTAATGTACATATATGGAAAAATTGCGGAGCAGGCTCCTTCGCCTTCATTTATTATTCTAACCAGAGCAGTTCCTACTACGTGTTCTTTATTATTACGCTTTGTGCACAATACTAGGGAAAAAATATATTCGTCTTGATTTACAGTATTAAAGTCCTCGATGGTAATTTCATTAAATAGTGAAGGAGTATTTTGGGGAACACTATCTAGGTGATGCTCATGTAACTGTTCATATAGTTTAGATATCTTTGATAGATCTTCATATTGTGCATTTCTTACGTACACGTCCATAATATTCCCTTAATATTCTTCGAAGCTATTACTAAATGACTCCATAATCGGTTCAATGAAAAACTCGATTAACCGTCTTTGGCCAACTTTAATCTCAGCTGTTAACGACATACCAGATATCAGTGGGAGCTCATTGCCATTGTAACTAATATTTTGATCTTCTAACGCAATGATCACTGGGTAAACTAATTCACCACTTGCAAAGAGCATATAAATCGCCTCTTGCATTACCGTAACGACAGCGGAACTTCATCGATTCATAAGAGAAAAAAACATCATATATTTGCTGCCTTTTATTCTTAGGAAGGTGGAATTGACGGCTCAGCCGGCTAACTGGAAATTTTTGGTGCCGAAGATCTTTTTTAATAATGTTTTTAAGTAACCAACTGCATTAATGAACGTAGAATCTGGATTAGACTCGATGTGTAACAGAGATAGACCTGCAAAATGACCGACTTTTTCTTTCAACAAACGAGAATACCGCCTATGAGTCGGACGACCGACTGTAATACTGCTCTTTCCTCGACTATCAGCGAAACAAATTTGGATAACTAAGAGAACAAGATGCTGCACTGTACAGTTCATGACTTCTGACAAGTTTACTAGCCGCCCCCAAGTAATCGAGTCAAGATGAAATGATTTTCGCCATGTTGTATCAGATTCAACGGGGGGAGATATGGGTTGAATTAAACTACGTTTTATCGATGAAAAATCCCCCCAGTATTTTTCATCTTTCTTTTTTCTGTCCGACATCCAATACTTTTTCTCCTCTAAAGCTATGGATTGCATCGATAATTCGTCTGGTCGTAGCTTAGAGAAAGGATGGTTGTATTTTTCAACCAATTTACTATGGAATAGGTTAAATCCAATACCATCCATGATCAGATGATGCCAAACATGAGCAAAAATATGCTCTGTTTCTGACAACTTTACAATAACAAAACGGTAGAGAGGCGGACTCTCCATATTGAAAGGTTCAGTCATTACATTATCTAATAATTGAGTGGTTTTTTCTTTTTTTAACTCAAATGACAGTGATGTATAGTCGATCTATCTAATATCACATTGGCAAGTTTCGCTTTTAATTCGTAACAAATTACCATGTGAACTAATATAACCAAAAGAAAACACTTCCTCTTGAAAAGTCAGCTCCTTAATAGCTATTTTCAGACGAGCTAAGTCTAAATGACCTGAAATTTTCTCAAGAGACCCTAGATTAAAAGATGGAACATCAGGTTGATCGACTTGTACATTTAATATTTCACGTTCCATCAAGGTCAATAGACCTTCACTATCATTTACGTTCACAAAAACCTCTAAGAAACAGTCCATTGATATAAGCGAGTTATTAACACCTTTTGGTGTATCAGCGCTAACTCTTATCCAATGAAGAATACATAACTGGGGACTTACTTATTGTACACCCCTCAACCTTGCAACTCAGTAAATTAACAATAATATTCGACACATATCAAGTTAATCTAAATGCATAGATACACACACCGAATGACAAAATCATTAATAGCAACATTAAAAGCCACGATTTATTAACAACGCATCAAGTACAAACTGACAAATAAATCTGAACATAAAACCATATACAAATGGCTTTATGTCCTAAATAGGAGATCTAGATCATTAATCTACGATCTGAGTAGATTAGTTCATTCAAATACCTAACACAATTCCAAAGCCTAGTTACGAAACAACCAACTAGAAGCTATATAACCAAGCTTAAATTAGTCGTGGTTCACTGACATTTGGGATTGAATGAAAGGTAATCCAACACTGACAGGTAAAACAAGTTAACCGAGAAAGACCTTGTTCGTTTAATGACTTAATCAATACGACGGCCCTCATGATCTGATTCATAAATTCAAGTTCAATCAACTGTCGTTCGTACCCTCACTTTTCATGGATTAGCAAGCGAGCCAAACGGTTAACATAGCAATTCAGCCGAAAAGTCGAGGATCAATGATCCGTACTCATTATGTAGTCTTTACAATAAACCCTATTGCTAGGGTTTATGCATAAAAAAACGCTCACAGGAGAGAGCGTTTGGGCAAATTGGTAATCCATCAATAGACGTTAGAAACCCTCCCGGACGAAAAGCCTCCACCTCCGCCCCAATTATTCTCTAATACCCCTCAACCGCATATTACGACGGCGCAGATATTCGAGCGTAATAAGCAAGAGCACTGACATCAGAATTAATAGCGATGCGACTGCCAATATCGTCGGGCTGATTTGCTCTCGAATACCCGACCACATTTGTCTTGGTACGGTGCGCTGCTCCGCTCCTGTCAAAAACAGCGCCACGACCACCTCATCAAATGACGTGCCAAACGCAAACAAGCCACCCGATATCATACCGGGACGAATCAAAGGAAAGGTCACCTTCCTAAAGGCATAAACCGGATTCGCACCTAAACTGGCCGCTGCTTTCGTGAGAGTATGATCAAAACCACTCAGCGTCGCACTCACGGTAATGACAACAAAAGGCGTACCGAGAGCGGCATGGGCCAGAATAATCCCAGGCATGGTTTGAGCAAGACCAAAACGGGTATAAAAGAAGTACATGGCCGCCGCAGAAATAATGACAGGCACAATCATCGGAGAGATAAGCAGCGCCAAAATCACATTACGAAACGGCAACTTTGAATTCGATAACCCTAATGCCGCTAATGTCCCTAGCAGCGTCGCCAACAACGCCGCCATCGAAGCGATAAACGTACTGTTTTTCAATGCTTGCAACCATTGCTGATTAGTAAACATCTCCTGATACCAACGTAGCGAATAAGCGGCGGGATCAAGATTAAGCATACCTTCTGTAAAGGTAAAATACGGCGTCGCATTAAACGATAACGGTACAATAATCATAATCGGCGCAATTAAAAACAATAAGACCATGCTGCAAAACATCAAGTACGCCCAATAGCCTGATCGTTCTATCCGAGATGCGTAGATAGGTAGAGCCATAACGTTAACCTCCCACTCGAAGATTGTTGATACCAACCACACGGTTGAATAAGTAAAACAGCCCGAGAACAAGTACTAATAACAACCCACCGAGCGCGCCAGCCATTCCCCAATTCAATGAGGTTTGCATGTGATACGCGATCATATTAGAAATCATTTGCCCGCTGCGACCGCCTACCAGCGCAGGAGTAATGTAAAAACCAATCGACAAAATAAAGGTCAGCAAACATCCGGCCCCTACGCCGGGTAATGTTAACGGCATATAGACTTGAGTAAACGCGATGCGTGGCGTCGCACCTAATGAGCGCGCCGCTCTAAAATACGTAGGGCTAATACCCTTCATCACGCTGTAAAGTGGCAATATCATAAACGGCAGTAAAATATGCACCATGGCAACCACGGTACCAAAGGTGTTGTGGATCAATGACAAGCGCTCATCAATCACCCCCAACCAGACTAATAGGTCATTCACCACCCCCTGATTTTGTAACAACACAATCCAAGACGTTGTCCGCACAAGGAGCGAGGTCCAAAACGGCAATAAGACCACAATCAATAACAAGTTCGCACGTTTATCCGGTAAATTTGCTAACAAATACGCCAACGGATACGCCAAAATCAAACACACTACCGTGATGACCAAAGACATCCAAATCGTCTTATAAAATAACCCCAAATAAATTCGTCTCGACTCCACTTGCTGGACAATCGATCCAGACTCGTCCACTTTGAGATCAAGGGCTGAGAGGTAAAAGTGGCTGGTATAAGAGGAATTAAGGTTTTTTATCGCGCCCCAATACTTCGCTTTTGCCCAACGCTTATCGATCGCCACTAGCTGTGCATAGGAGACCGCCTCCCCATCGAGCTTGCTCAGTTTTCGACCGGTTTTCATCAGCAGACTACGCATTCCCGCCATTTCGATATTCAGTCGGTTGGCCAATTTAGGCAGCGTCTTAGCTAAATAGAGCGCTTTAATCTCCTGAGCGAAGAGATTGCTAACGTGATCGCTGGGTTTGGAGCCAGCTTGCCACTCCACAATCGCCACCGAGGTTTGAGGAAGCGCATTGACCACGGAAGAATTATCAACACTTCGATGCAACATTTCTAAAATCGGAAAAGCAAACGTCAACAAGATGAAACAAACCAAAGGAAGGGTTAGGAAAAGGGATCGCGTTTGTTTCCGTCGCTCTGCTTTCGCTAATTGCTGCGATAAATCTAGCTCTTCGTTTGTGAGTTGCTTGTGTAAGGTCGTGACCGATTCAAGGGAAGACAATTCGCGACTCATACCATCATCTCCTCTTTCTCGGAAGGTAGCGACTGCGAAGAAACACAATCAAGCGCGTGGCAATCTTCCATTCGCCAGCCAAGTTCAACCTCTTCACCGAGTTGTACGCCCAGCCCTTGCTCTGAACTGTTTGGTACTTTAACCACCAAGCGCGCCAACCCCGCAACATCAATGATCAATCGAAAGTGATCGCCGTGATAAATCATCTCTTCCACCCTTCCCGCCACTCGGTTCGGAATGTCGGGTCCATAAGGACGCAATATAATTTTTTCAGGCCGCACCGATAACATAGTGTCGCTTTGCGCACCGCCAATAAGCACCGGTTTTGCCTGCAACTGGTGAGGACCAACGCGCACCTGGCAGCGGCTTTGCTCCACTGATTGAACCTGCCCTTTTATCTGATTATTTTCACCGATAAATTGCGCAACAAACGTGTTACTCGGCGATTCATACAACTCACTGGGCGGCGCTAATTGTTGTACCGCGCCATCGTTAAAGACCGCAATACGATCCGACATCGTTAGCGCTTCATCTTGATCATGGGTCACGTATAAAATCGTAATGCCAAGCTTTTCATGTAGATGCTTAATTTCCATCTGCATGGTTTCTCTGAGCTTCTTATCCAGCGCCCCCAAGGGCTCATCCATCAACACGAGCTTGGGTTCAAAGACTAAGGCTCTGGCTAACGCTACCCTTTGCTGTTGACCACCCGACAATTGCTTAGGGTACCGATTGGCAACGTGTGATAATTCAACCATCTCTAGCACATCCGCCACTCTTAGCTTCACTTCTGCCACCGACATCTTTCGAACTTTAAGTGGGAAAGCTAAGTTCTCAGCGATCGTCATATGCGGAAACAAGGCATAGTTTTGAAACACCATGCCGATGTCTCGTTTATGCGGCGCTAAATTATTCACGGGCGTGCCATCGATATAGATCTCGCCATTGGTCGCGGTCTCAAACCCAGCTAACATCATCAAGCAGGTCGTTTTTCCCGAACCAGAAGGTCCAAGCATGGTGACAAACTCTCCGGGAGCGATATTTAAGTTAAAGTCTTTAACAACCAGGTTTTTTCCGTCATAGGTTTTCTTCACATGCTGAAAACTCACATAATCCGTATTATTCGCTTTCATTTCTCTGCCTTCATCCATTTGAAAACAGAGCACCCCAAAGGGTGCTCACCGATAGTGTTGCTTACAACTTGTACTTAGATAGGTCAGGTCTGGAAGCGAGTGATGCTTCAACAAGACTAATTACCGCTTGACGTTCCTCGCCTTGAAGCAGCTGACGAGGTGGACGAACTTGCTCTGATCCGCGACCGCAAACTTGCTCAGCGAGCTTGATGCATTGCACTAGGGTAGGAATGGTGTCGAGTTTCAGTAGTGGTAAGAACCAACGATAGATTTCCAGCGCTTCGGCATAGCGCCCTTGGCTGGCTAGTTTATAGATGGCCACCGACTCAGCTGGAAAGGCATTCGTCAGTCCCGAAATCCACCCCGTCGCACCCAGCATTAATGATTCTAATGCGATGTCATCCACACCGCTGAAAACCGTAAAGCGGGAATCAAACTCATTGAACAATTCGGTGATTCTACGGGTATCGGTTGTGGACTCCTTTATCGCAACAATATTGTCGAACTGCGCCACTTTTGCCATGATTTCAAGATTCACATCCACACCATAAGAGACTGGGTTGTTGTAAATCATCATTGGCATTTCGGGTGTCGCTTCCGCTAACGTGCGGTAGTACTCGTACGTTTCTGAATCTGACGTTCGATACACCATCGCTGGCATCACCATACAACCATCAACGCCTATTTTTTTTGCATCTTGCATATAATCAACGGCCGCCGAGGTAATCGACTCCGCCGTTCCGGCGATTAATGGCACTCGACCCGCCACCACCTCTTTAGCCGCTTGCAATACTTGACGTTTCTCTTCTGGATACAGCGCGCAGTTCTCACCTACCGTTCCTAAGCATATGATGCCATTCACCCCATCATTGATCTGATTATCAATCACAGTCTGCGTGGCATCTAAGTCAATCGTAAGGTCGCGTCTAAACTGAGTACTTACTGCTGGGTATACCCCTTTCCAATCAATATTCATTCAATTCCTTCCATTTGTATATTGTATGCAATTTAAAGTTCGAGCCAAAAGCCCATCATGCCCCAACCTCAAGTTGGGATGAGTTTTCAAGTACCACATGCGCTGCTGCTAAATCGGCAAGCGCACTACCAACTGATTTATATAGTGTTATTTCCTCTTGGCTATTAAGCCCTTTCCTGTAACCAGAGACCTTGCCGCGACCCAAAACTTTACCGCTGCATAGCTCTGGTAACTCAGCGATGATCTGTTCCGGTGAAAACTCGCCCTCTGCAATGGGGATGAGTAACTCGCCAGCTTCAGATAAAACATTGATACGACTGTCGACATACACCTTAGATCGCAACACCAATTGTGTATCGCACTCACGCCTATCGCGATGATGGTTACCCACCAAGTCCACATGCGTACCCGCCCTTACCTTTTCTCCCTTAAAAAGCGGTTCTGGCGAGCCCGTCACACACGACACCATGTCGGCACACTGCAAGCCTTGCTCAACATCACTGACAATACTCACTTGGTATTGCCGCTCTCTTGGTAGCGCCTGATATTCCGCACCATGAACAATTTTTTCTGCTGTCATCGCGGATTTTTGTTGGTCTCTACCCCATATCAGCACCCGCTTCAACGGTCTGATAGCGGCATACGCCCAAGCAAAATAAGCCGCTAAATGACCATTACCACAGATCAGAAGAGTATCTGCGTCCGAGCGCGCCAAATAATCGGCAGCCAATGCCGACGCCGCTGCCGTACGCCAATACGTCAATACTTTCGCATCCATAGAAGCCAATGGCGCACCATCTTGACGGCGAAAAGCCAACAATCTTGATGACAACACGTCTTTACCATCTGAGATGTTGCTTGGAAAATACGTGAATGCCTTCACGGCAATCAGCTCCTCATTCCAAGCCGGCAATAACGCTAATGCATCATCACTTTCTTTTGACAAGTGCATCACGTTTCGCTGCGGCACCGTTGCCGGCTGTGCATACACATGTCTCATGGCGCTAATCAGCGAACTCATACTTAGCGCGCGCTCAATCTGTTCCGACTCAAAAGTGTCCATCTGTCCTCCGTCGTTCCTGCTGAGGTATCGGAGTTAACCCACACCTCAGCTTGTAAGGATTAGTTCTAGTTCAACAACCAGGTATTAAACTCTTCATTGAGTTCATCGGCATAATCTGACCACCACTCATCATTGATAAGAAAGGCCGTGTCGAAATTACCTGGAGCGGTGGGTAAACTGGCAAGAATTTCTGGACTAACTACCGCTGATGAAGACTTTCTTGTAGGTCCATAGGCGACGTATTTCGCCTGCTCTGCCAGTGGCGTTGTGCCAGATGAGAAGACGATAAAGTCCATCGCCTTTTGAAGGTTCTTACTGCCTTTCGGAATCGCCCAACCGTTCATGTAGCCGATTTGTCGATCCCAAATAATCTTAAATGGCTGCCCTTCATCTTTTGCCGCATTGTGAATACGCCCATTAAATGCAGACGCGATCACCACCTCTTTATCCGCTAGCATTTGTGGGGGTTGTGCGCCCGTCGTCCACCATAAAACTTCAGGTTTAATCGTATCGAGCTTCGCAAACGCTCGCGCTCGACCTTCTTCCGTTTCAAGTTGGCTGTATACCTCTTCTGGCTTAACGCCATCGGCTAGCAGCGCCCATTCAAGGTTTCCTTGCGGTTGCTTTTGTAGTGCGCGACGACCAGGAAAATTCTGCAAATCAAAGAGATCAACCAATTTGCTAGGAACCGGCTTTCCTGAAAAAGCTTCCTCATTCACCGCTAAGATGGTGGAAACGACAATAGTGTTGATCGCACACTCATGAATCGCGCCATCAATAAAGTCTTTCTCAGCAGGGGTTCCATCGCTTCCTTTTGGCAAGATGCTCGGATCAAACGGTTCTAATAAACCTTCTGCACAACCTCGTACGATGTCTGGCTTATCAAGGGAAACTAAATCCCAACGGACATTATTCGCCTCAACTTGTGCCTTAATTTCTGCCAAGCCACCGCTAAAGTCCTCTGAAACAATGGTCGTTCCTGTACTGGCAATAAATGGCTTGTGATAAGCCTCTACTTGGCTCTTTGTAAAAGCGCCCCCCCAAGACACAACGGTTAATTTATCTTCTGCTGATGCATTAAACGACGCCGCCGCAGTGATTGCAGACAGCATTATTGTCATCGGCACCAAGTTCACTCTAGACATATTTCTTTCCTTTTTTGTCTTTCCCATTAAGGCATCTTGGTACGACTATTTGACGCCATTTTATTAACTATTTATTAACATAATTGTTAAGTATATTTTATACAATATTTAATATTAAAAAAATTTAACTAAATCGGCGTAGTGTGAAAGGCGCCACATTTAACGAAGTCGCTTGCTTTTCGATCATCTGCCCCATTAACTCCGCAGTAATGGCCGCATGGGTCAAGCCTAAGTGTTGATGCCCAAAAGCCAGCAAAATATTGCCATCACAGATCGAGTCAATAACCGGCAATGAGTCACTGATTGTTGGGCGACAGCCCATCCACTCTTCTCCCAACATCGCCTTATCAATGCCGTCCTGAAGCATGATGTCGCCTTGCTCTGCCAGTAGCCGAGTTCGCTTATCATTGAAAGGCGCACGACTTCCCGCATATTCCACTGTCCCTGCTAATCTCAAACCATATTTCATCGGAGTCATGATAAATTTTCGATCCGCACTGCTTACCGGTATCGGCAATCGATCCTGGTGATCATCAACCATGACGTGATAACCTCTTTCTGCCTGAATGGGCACTTTAATACCGGTCAAGGACTCAACGAAGTGACCAGAATGAACACCAGCAGCAATCACGACGTTATCGAAAGCCAAGGTGGTACCAGCAGTTTGAATTTCGGCATTTGGGGTGATTTTTTCAACCCCTTTCTGAACGAATTCTCCACCGAGTGAGGAGTACGCTTTTTCTATTGCAAGGCACATCTCATAAGGCTCTAGGGTATGCCCGGTATTAGGGAAAAACACCCCGTGACGCACTTGCAACCCCAATTTTGGCAACCTTTTCCGTAGCTGCTTTTTATCCCAAACCTCATACTCCACTTCACAATGTTCAAGTGATGATAAGGTCGCTTGATAGGCTTGAAACAAAGCATCGCTTTCAAACACTAAAAGCGACCCATCCATTTTGATTAACTCTTGTTGGTGGATAGGCTCAAGCAGCCGATACCAACTACCAACGGCTGACTGATTCAAGCTACTTATCGCCTTGGTAGAGCGTTCATAGGTTCTCTTTCTTGCGCTAAATAAAAAACGAATCATCCAAGGTAACGTTGAAAAAACGTCCCTCCAACGAATGGATAATGGGCTCTGAGAAGAAAAGAGCATGCTCGGTATTTGCAGCAAAAGACTGGGGGTCGCGAGTGGGAAAACTTGCTCTGTGGCGATATGACCGGCGTTGCCTTTCGAGCACCCCTCAGCAGGGCCTTGTTTATCGAATATTGTCACTTGATGGCCTTGCTGTTGAAGATGCAGCCCAATCGTAAGACCAATGACTCCCCCTCCAACCACCGCAACTTTCTGCATTTTCGATCCTCCTGAATTATTCATGATCTTGCTTCGCATCACACTTCACAATATAAATTGTATAAAATATACTTAACATTAAGTTAACATTGATTGCGCATAATTCAACCACTTTGTTATCAGAGGACCTGAAAATGAGACAAGGCACCTTTTTTTGTATCGATGCTCATACCTGTGGCAATCCCGTACGATTGGTTGCTGGTGGGGTACCACCGCTCGAAGGCAATACCATGAGTGAAAAACGTCAATACTTTCTCACGCACTATGATTGGATTCGTCAGGCATTAATGTTTGAACCACGCGGTCATTCGATTATGTCAGGTTCTGTGGTGCTGCCTCCTTGCAGCAGTAATGCTGACGCCTCGATCTTATTTATTGAAACGAGCGGGTGCTTACCGATGTGCGGACATGGCACGATTGGCACTGTCACCGCCGCCATCGAGAACAAACTCATTCATCCTAAGGTTCCGGGACAACTTATTCTCGACGTGCCTGCAGGGCAAATTACCGTCCACTATCAGATGGACGACGACAAAGTGACATCAGTGAAAATCTTTAATGTACCCGCCTACCTCGCCCATCGAGATGTCAAAGTCTATGTGGAGGGAATGGGTGAAATTAGTGTGGATGTCTCCTATGGAGGAAACTACTACGTCATTGTCGATCCCCAAGAAAATTACTTGGGACTAGAGCATTACTCACCCGATGAAATCTTGATCCTTAGCCCTAAAGTACGCCAAGCCGTTTCTGATGCGGTGCAGTGCGTGCACCCCGACGACCCCACCGTCAAAGGCGTCTCACATGTTCTGTGGACAGGCACACCAACGCAACCGGGAGCGACTGCGAAAAATGCGGTTTTCTACGGTGATAAAGCATTGGACCGCTCACCTTGTGGAACGGGCACCAGCGCTCGCATGGCGCAATGGCATGCCAAAGGCCGACTTGCCCAAGGAGAAGACTTTATCCATGAGAGTATCATTGGCAGTTTATTCCATGGTCGTATTGAGTCAGAGACCAGCGTCAATGGCAAAGCGGCGATCTTGCCGAGTATCGAAGGATGGGCGCAAGTGTATGGCCACAACACAATTTGGGTCGACGACAACGACCCTTATGCCTACGGATTTGAAGTAAAATAATCAACAAAGGACAACACAATCATGGTTAAGCCCGATACTTTTCAAGCCATTAACGCCTTTACTGGGGAGCCCATCATCGGCTCATTTCCAATACAAGGCAAAGATGACGTAGATGCAGCATGCATGCACGCCCATAAGATTGCGCGAGAATACCGATACACCTCCAGTGAACAACGTGCTCAACTGCTTGACACCATCGCAGAGAAACTGCTGCTGCGCACCGATGAAATTGCGGCGCGCGCGCATTTGGAAACCGCACTGCCCCTTGCTCGTTTAAATGGTGAAATGGGCAGAACCGCCAATCAATTACGATTATTTGCCAGCGTGTTACGTCAAGGTCACTGGCACCGAGCCATTGTTGATACGCCAGATCCACAAAGACAGCCGCTCGCAAAGCCCGATATTCGTCAGCAGCATATTGCTTTAGGTCCTGTTGCCGTATTTGGAGCCTCCAACTTTCCACTGGCCTTTTCTACCGCTGGTGGCGACACCGCCTCTGCACTTGCCGCTGGTTGCCCAGTGATTGTCAAGGGCCACAGCGCCCACCCGGGAACCAGTGAACTGGTCGCACAATGTATTCAACAAGCGCTATCCGAATGCGAATTACCACAAGCGGTTTTCACCTTGCTACAAGGGAACAAACGCGAATTAGGGACATCACTGGTTTCTCATCCACTTGTTCAAGCGGTTGGATTTACCGGGTCAGTCAGCGGTGGACGCGCTCTGTTTGATTTAGCTCAGCAGCGCCCCATTCCTATTCCGTTTTATGGGGAATTAGGTGCCATCAACCCAACGTTTATTTTCCCGAATGCCCTAAATGACTATCAAAGCCTTGCCGAGCAATTCGTCCAATCCATGACGCTAGGCTGTGGACAGTTTTGCACTAAGCCAGGTGTTGTATTTGTGGTTGATGACGCTAACTCCAGTGCGTTTATTGAGACGGCTCAACACCTCATCAGCCAGCATAATGGTCATGTGCTATTAACCCCAAGCATTCGTGATGCGTATTGCCAACACACCCAGCTACGAGCAAAAGATGCCGGTTTATTGCATAGCCGAAATCAAAATATTAGTGAAGGCGTCGCCAGCACACTATTTGTGACCGATAGCCAAGCATGGCGCAATAACCCGCAGTGGGAAGAGGAGATTTTTGGTCCCCAATCCATGATTGTCCTTTGCCGTGATATCGACGATATGCAAGCATTAAGTGAGCAATTAGCTGGATCACTCACCGCCACCATTCATGCCGATAGCAAAGACTATCCGCAAGTCACGCGGTTATTAGCTAGGTTGGAAGAAATGGCCGGGCGAATCGTCTTTAATGGCTGGCCAACGGGTGTAGAAGTCAGCTATGCCATGATACATGGTGGCCCCTACCCTGCGTCCACTCATGCGGCGTCGACATCCGTCGGGGCAAGCGCTATCGAGCGCTGGCTTAGACCTGTCGCCTATCAATCACTCCCTGAAGCCTTACTGCCACCAGCATTAAGTTCATCAAACCCTTTATCAGTACCGACATTAGTTGATGGTAAAACGTGGATGGTAAAAGGTTGATGGCAAAATAAGTCACCGACTAAAAAGGCACCAATTGGTGCCTTTCTTATCGCATACGTCTCAAAAAATCGCCATCAAGACCAGAACCGTCGCAATAATCACTACACTCAGTGTATATTGGATAAAATATCGATTTCCCGGAGACTTGGATGTCACAAAAACCCATATTTAAAACCCGTACTCAACTGGTTGAAGAAGCCATTCGCACCCGGATCCTTAAAGGTGAATTCAAAACAGGTCAACCATTGCGACAAGATGCATTGGCTCAAGAATTTAATGTCAGTCGTATTCCGGTACGAGAAGCGCTAGTACAACTAGAGGCGCAAGGATTAGTTAGCTTTGAAGCCCATAAAGGGGCCACAGTAACTGAGCTTTCTCCCGATAAAATTGATGAATTATTTGAGCTCAGGGCAGTTATAGAGTGCCACATTCTAGAACGCGCGATTCAAAACATGACAGAAGCCGATCTCAATCGAGCTCAACAAGTGCGCGAACGATTTGAAAGTATCGTCAATAGTGGTGATGAGGTAGAAGAGTGGAGCAACTACAACTACGAATTTCACAAAGCGCTATACAGCCCAGCTAACATGCCTGAAACCATGGATATTATTAGCAACCTTAACACCAAATGTGATCGGTATATTCGGCTACAACTGCTGTTTACTACCGGTATTAAGAAAGCGGAAGACGAACATCTCGCCCTATTTGAAATGTGCCAAAACAAAGATGTGGACGGTGCTAAATACCTACTCAAAAAGCACATTATCGAAGCGGGTACCGCCATTAGAAACTTACTACTTGAACGGCAAAACCCTAAAACATAATGCCCCCTAAGGCATAGCAAACCTAAGTATAAACAGTCGTTAGTCAGTCGTTAACCTAAGGAGTGGATCAAAGATGCATGTAGGACCACGATTTATACTCGCTGCAATACGGAAAAAAATAAAAGATGAGGGTCTCGGTTATAGCGCATTATCCGATAGAACCGGGATTCCTCTCTCTACGATTAAACGTCACCTGCATAGCCCTACCCTTGGGCTAGACAAAATTTTAATGTACGTAAACTATCTCAACACCGATTTAGTTGAGCTGTCTAAAATCGCCAATCAAATTCAACATGAAAATGCACAAATCATCTGCGGCGATTTAAGTGATTTGTTTTTGGACCACCCCTATTTACTTGATTTTATTTACATGCTCACCGCACGTAACCTCTCCCCAGACGCTATTGCACAGACACATGACCTCGACGATATCAGTCTAAGGTTCTATCTGCGTATCGCTGAAATCTTGGGGTATATCGAAGACTTTGGCGATGGTGTGATCTACCGCTCTGGCAGCCGATTTCTTACCGAAGAAGGCTCTAAGCTAGATGCGTTATTTCGGCAACGATTCCAAGACGAATCCCTATCACACCCAATCCCTGCAAATTTTTGTATTGGCCGTATTCGCCTCACGCCCTCTCAAATCGACCAACTTGAACAAGACTTCTACGCTAAATTGATTGAATTAAATGCCATGAACACATCATGTGAAGAAGGAGAACTCACTAATATTCTGATGCGATTTACGCCCGGAAAACAAATTCTCTTTTCAGATGGACTTCCTAACATTGACGGCACACTGCTCAAACAAATTTCAGAACGTTTCAATCAAATAAAACACCAAGCCGAATAACGATCAAGACACTTATTTCATCACCGCTGGTGCTACACCAAGTTCAACAAAGCGCAAACTTCTCTCACACTATTTATCTTGGTCTCAGTTTCTGAGACCAACAAGCTCTCCGAATGACGTCTCGTTAATAAAATGTTAACAACCCGTTGCGCGAAGATTTTATACAATATACCTTTTCCTTGTTGGATAACCATAACGACACAACGAGGAAGTGATGAATAAAAGTAAACTGTTGATATTAAGCGCTATCGTTGCAAGCGCGCTCGCCGGAACCGCGGTTGCAAAACCGTATCCACAAGGAACTCAACTCGCAAAAGAGCAAGCGATTACACTCAATAATGGCGCGGAAGTCACCTCAATCGATCCGGCAAAACAAGCTGCAGAGCCTGCCTTTAATCTCGGTCGAGATTTGTTCGAAGGGCTCACCGTACAAGATAAAACCGGTAAAACCATACCCGGTATTGCCACCGCTTGGCACGCCAGTCATAACAATACCGTCTATACCTTTCAGCTTCGCCAGTCTAAATGGTCAAACGGCGAGCCGCTCACCGCTCATGATTTTGTCTATAGCTGGCAACGACTGCTCGACCCTAACACCGCCTCCCCTTATGCATGGTTTGCTGCGATACCAAAAATCAAAAACTCCGCCGCTATCATGAAAGGAAAAATGGCGCCAGATACGCTAGGTGTTCGCGCAATCGATGATTATACCTTTGAAGTCACCCTTGAGCAGTCCGTGCCCTTCTTTATCAAACTGTTGGGACATCCTGTCTTAGCGCCAGTGCATCAAGCGACCATTGAAAAACACGGCAGTAATTGGACTCAACCAGAGAATATCGTCACTAACGGCGCATTCACCGTATCTAGCTGGAAGGTCAATGAAAAAATGGTGATGACCAAAAACCCCCACTATTGGGACGCTGACAATGTGGTCTTAGATAAGGTGACGTGGCTTCCGATTGGAGATGCCAATGTGGCACTTAATCGCTACCTTGCGGGTGATATTGACCAAGCGCTATCTATTCCATCCGCTCAAAAGAAAAAACTGTTAAAACAATACCCTGAGCAAGTCGCCGATACCAGTGCATCTCTTGGCTCCACATTTTACTACCTCAATACTGAAAAGGGACCAACCAAAGACATTCGAGTCAGAACCGCGCTGTCCTATGCCATTGATCGTACTATCCTCACCAAAGCGATCTTGAAAAATGGCGGCATCCCTATGTTCACGCTGGTGCCACCTCAAACCGATGGCTTCAAAAGTCATACGCCCGACTATGCGACTTGGACACAAAAACAGCGTAACGAACAAGCTAAATTGCTGCTCAAAAATGCGGGTTACGACAAAGAGAATCCGTTAAAACTCACCTTCACCGTGCCGACATTTTCTAACGACGTAAAGATGGCAACGGCGATGGCTGGTATGTGGAAAAGTGTCTTAGGTGTGCAAATCGACATTCAGCAACTCGAACCTAAAGTATTTTACGCCCTAAAAGATCCCGGTAACGTCAGCCGAGGGGGTTGGACAGCCGACTACAATGAAGCGTCAACGTGGCTGGATATTTTTGTCTCCAACGGCGAGTACAATGACTCAAAATACAATAACGCCGCCTACGACAAGCTAATGAGCGAGTCAAAAGTATTAGCCGACCCCTCGCAGGCGTACATCCAAGCAGAAACCTTGTTGATTGACGAAATGGCAATTATTCCCGTGTACCGCCCTGGCAATGACCAATACTTGGTCAAACCCCACATTGGCGGGTATGAGCGTACCAATCCTGAATCTTCTTATTACCGAAAGAATGTCTACGTCCTAGCGCAATAAAGGCATAACGCTTGGGCCTACCTGACAGCAACGCCTCTAATCACGAAATGAGCGACGTGGGTGGGCCCCTTTTTCACTTTATATGGAGATGATTATGTTGTGGTACATCTTACGGCGAGTCTGCATCGCTATTCCAACCTTACTTTTTATTGCACTGGTTTCATTTTGGCTGATGCATATCGCCCCCGGCGGACCCTTCGATATGGAACGAGCGATGCCCGAAATTGTTCGCGCTAATATTGAAGCGAAGTTTCATCTTAACGAACCGTTTCTGGTGCAGTACTTCATCTACATTAAGAACTTCGTGCAGGGTGATTTAGGCCCAAGCTTCGTCTACCATGACTTTACAGTCACCCAACTGGTGGCTCAATCTTGGCCAGTTTCCGCCGTCCTTGGCGTACTTTCTTTTTGTATTTCCGTACCAATTGGCATGTTACTCGGCACGATTGCAGCATTAAATCGTAATAGCCGCCTCGACTACTTACTTATGTCACTTTCCATGACTGGCGTGGTGATCCCAGCATTTGTTCTCGCCCCCGTGTTAGTCACGGTGTTTTCCATTCATTTAGGGTGGCTGCCTGCTGGAGGGTGGGAAAACGGCTCGGCGGCATTTTTAGTTCTACCAGTACTGAGCTTAGCTATTGGGTCAGTGGCAAGTATTGCGCGTGTTATGCGCGGCGCCATGATAGAAACCCTGAATCAGCCGTATATTCGCACCGCGCAAGCCAAGGGGCTCTCAACGGCTTACCTGTTATTTCACCATGCTCTTCGCCCATCACTCATTCCTGTGATTGCCATGTTAGGTCCGGCCTTTGTCGCTGTCGTCACGGGTTCAGTGATCATCGATATCTTCTTTGGCACAGGAGGGATGGGACAACACTTTGTCTCTGGCGCACTTAACCGAGACTACGGATTAGTCATGGGGATTACCTTGATTGTCGCCACTCTCACGATCTTTTTTAATTTAGTTGTCGATCTGCTTTACACCGTGATTGACCCAAGAATCCAAGTTTAGGTGGCACGATGATAACCACTAAAAAACTCGACGCTTCTCAATTTTCAGAGCAAGTTGTCAGCAATATCGACGCCGTTGAAGGGCGCAGCTTATGGCAAGATGCATGGGGGCGATTTAGAAAAAACCGCGCCGCGATGACTTCCGTTTATTTACTGGGTTTTATCGTTCTATGTATTACGCTTGGCCCTTACCTCACCCCATTTAGTCATGACGAGATTGACTGGAATGTCGTTAGTGACCCTTATGAACTTGGTAAGCCATCCGTCACGACCAAGCACTATTTTGGCACTGATGATTTAGGCCAGGACTTGTTTGCGCGCACCATGAAAGGCGGTCAACTCTCCATCATGGTCGGCTTTATGGGGGCGCTGGTTGCCGTTGTCATCGGCACTATCTGGGGCAGTATTTCTGGCTACCTTGGTGGCGCGGTTGATGGCGCAATGATGAGAGTTATCGAAATCCTCGACTCCGTCCCATTCATGTTTATGGTGATACTTTTTGTCACCCTGTTTGGCAACAATATTTATTTGATCTTCGTGGTCATTGGCATGGTGTCTTGGCTTGGCATCGCCCGCGTGGTTCGTGGTGTGACATTTAGCATCAAAAAGCGAGAATTTATTGAAGCCGCGCACTCGATTGGCGTGTCAAAACTCACCATCGTTCGCCGCCACATTTTACCGAATGTGCTGGGAATTGTGATGGTGTACTCCTCCCTAATGGTGCCTGGTTTTATCATGTTTGAGTCTTTTCTTAGCTTTCTAGGTTTAGGCGTACAACCACCTGATACCAGCTGGGGCATTCTCATTGCGGAAGGCGCAAAAACCATCGATGTGGCACTTTGGTTGTTATTGTTCCCATCAACATTTTTGGTCGCGACCCTATTCTGTTTCAACTTTATTGGTGACGGGCTGCGAGATGCGCTTGACCCCAAAGACCGCTAGGAAGGCACTGCTATGACAATACTGACCATTAACAATATGAATGTCGACTTTGCAACGGCCGACGGCAATGTAAAAGCCGTTAATAACCTTAATTACAGCATTAGCGCAGGTGAAACCCTCGGTATCGTTGGCGAGTCTGGTTCAGGGAAAAGCCAGTCCGTATTCGCGCTAATGGGGTTAACCGCTCATAACGGTAAAGTGTCTGGAGAAGCGAATTTGCACGGTGAAAACTTGCTCACCATGTCTAAAGCTCAGCTCAATCACATTCGTGCAGAAAAAATCAGCATGATTTTTCAAGATCCAATGACGTCACTCAATCCGTTTATGAAGATTGGCAAGCAGTTGTGTGAAGTGCTGATAATACATAAAGGCCTCACGAAAAGGGAGGCGAGGCACGAGTCTATAAAAATGTTAGATGCCGTGCGTATCCCCTCTCCAGAAACACGACTAAACCAATACCCTCATGAACTTTCTGGAGGCATGAGGCAACGGGTCATGATCGCAATGGCACTGCTTTGTCGCCCTGAACTGCTCATCGCAGATGAACCTACGACTGCGCTTGATGTGACCGTACAAGCGCAAATACTCACGCTGCTTAAAGAGCTGCAACAAGAGTTCAACACCGCCATTTTACTGATTACTCATGATATGGGTGTCGTCGCGGAAATGTGCGATCGAGTATTGGTGATGTATGGGGGTAACCGTATGGAGCAAGCCGATACTGAAAGTCTGTTTAACACGCCCTCTCATCCCTATACACAAGGTTTATTGCGCGCTATCCCTTCCGTAACAGAAGATATGGATCGCCTCCCAACTATCCCCGGTAGCCCACCAAGCGCACTCATTAATCATAAAGGCTGCCCGTTCAAAGAACGTTGTGAACACTATAAACCAGAATGCAGCGTCGCGATGCCAGCATTTTTACCAGTAAGACCTAATCAATCCATTGCTTGTCATGTCTTTGGTCAGCAAACCGTTACGCCTATTCTACAGACCGCTTAAGGAGGCAATATGAATCGCAAAGAAATACTGCTCGCGGCGCAAGATCTCCACGTGCATTTCAATGTCAAAAAACATCTCTTGCCCAGCAAGCGTAAAGTGGTCAAAGCCGTCAATGGTATCGACCTAGATGTCTACCGAGGCGAAACCCTTGGTATTGTGGGTGAGTCTGGATGCGGCAAATCAACATTGGCAAGAGCATTGCTTCGCCTGATTGAACCGACAAGTGGCGCACTGGTCTGGAAAGGCGAAGACATGCGTGCATTTGGGCGCAATGAGCTCACCAAAAAACGTCGCGAGTTCCAAATGATCTTTCAAGACCCTTCAGCAAGCTTAAACCCAAGGATGACCATTGCCGATTGCATTGCCGAGCCTCTCTTCACTCACGAGCCTCAACTCAAGCGACAAGAAATTGAAGCACGCGTTATCGCAATGATGGACAAAGTTGGCCTATTGGCCAGCCAGCGAAATCGCTACCCTCATGAATTTTCTGGCGGCCAATGCCAACGGGTTGGAATAGCTCGAGCACTGATACTCAACCCAGAGTTAGTAGTGTGCGATGAACCCGTTAGTGCGCTTGATGTCTCCGTTCAAGCTCAAGTGATTAACCTGCTTGACGATCTTAAAAAAGAGATGGGGCTAACCTTAGTCATGATTGCCCATGATCTCAGTGTCGTGCGGCATATCAGTGACCGTGTCATGGTGATGTATTTAGGAAAACCAATGGAAGTGGGCCATTACCAACATGTTTTTGATCATGCACACCACCCTTATACCAAAGCACTGCTCTCTGCAGTGCCCATTGCCAATCCTGCACAGGCTAAAAACCGTAACGTCCAACTGCTGAGTGGCGACTTACCTTCGCCATTAAACCCTCCCAGTGGTTGTGTATTTCGCACCCGTTGCCCAGAAGCAACCGCAATATGCGCAGAGCAAGCGCCGACCAAAACCGGTCTCAATGATCACCATATTTTTTGTACTCATTCAACATTAGGAAGCCACCCTCTATGAAGACAACCTCCGTTAGTGAACGTTTGGCCTCACTTCGCCGTTCAATGAACGAGCATGGATACAGTGCAGTTATCGTGACAAATAACGATCCACATAGCAGCGAATATTCTGCTTCTCATTGGCTAGCGAGAAACTGGGTTTCCGGTTTTACCGGTTCGGCAGGCAATGCCGTCGTGACAGCCGATGCTGGTGGAGTATGGACTGACGGGCGTTACTATATTCAAGCAGAAGAACAACTGACTGGCTCGTCTCTATCACTATTTAAAGCCAAAGAATCCGCAACCCCCAGTATTGCGCAGTGGCTTGCACAAACCTTGCCTGCACAGTCCGTTGTTGGCGTAGATGGTCGTTCAATTAGTGCGGCGTTTCATCAAGAGCTTGTCAGTGCATTAACACCGAAAGAGATCAAACTAGAGTTAAAGGATCTCATCACCGCTAACTGGCAAGACCGTCCTAGTCGTCCGGACTCCGCTATTTTTGAGCATGAGTTGCAGTTTTGCGGCGAGTCTATCGCTGAGAAACTGTCTCGATTACGTCGCTACCTCAACGATAAAGGCAGTGATGGATTGTTGGTTTCGACACTAGATGACGTGATGTGGACACTGAATATTCGCGGCGGAGATACACCGTATTGCCCAATATCTGAGTCGTACTTATTACTGACCGCCGATACGTGCCACCTGTTTATTGACCGATTCAAACTTAATGCCTCGCTGGAAAAACAGCTATTAGAACAAGGTATCGTCACACTAGAGTATGACAACGTGGCAGACAGTATCAATCAACTACCACATCAGGCTGTGATGCATTACTCCGCCACACACACCGACAGCTTGTTGGTGAGTAGCATTCATGCCAGCCTTACCTTGGTCGACGAACCTTGTATCGTGACCCAAATGAAAGCACAAAAAAATGCGACTGAGTTACGTTCAATGGAACACACCTTGATTCAAGATGGCGTGGCCATGACAGCGTTTATGTATTGGCTAGAGCAACAAGTACCTGGCGGGCAAGTCACAGAATTAGCGGCTGAACAAACCCTCCAATCCTTCCGAAAATCCATTCCCCTTTATATTTCAGACAGCTTTCGAACCATTGCCGGCTTTGCAGAGCATGGGGCGAAAATGCACTACGCTGCCGATACAGCAAGCAACGCGCTCGTTGATGAAAGCAACTTTTTTTTAGTTGATTCCGGCGGCCAGTATCATGGCGGGACAACAGACATCACTCGTACTTTTCATTTTGGAACCCCGACCTTACAGCAGCGCCGAGATTATACCTTGGTGCTTAAAGCGGTGATTCGCCTCACCCAAGCCAAGTTTCTCAAGGGAACCACGGGAGCCAATCTTGATATTTTGGCACGAGGCATACTGTGGCAGCATGGCATCGACTACAAATGCGGAACAGGACATGGTGTGGGTATTGGCTTAAACGTGCATGAAGGACCACAAAACTTCTCGCAAAACCTCAAAGAAGTCGCTCTACAAACGGGCATGGTCATCACCAATGAACCGGGCGTGTACCGAGAGGGGGAGTATGGGGTTCGTATTGAAAATATTATGAAGGTCGTTGAGGTCGAGACGAATGAGTTCGGTGAATTCTACGGATTTGAGACCATTACCATCGCCCCTATTGCAACCAATGCTCTTGAACTATCCATGCTAGACAACACCGACAAGGTTTGGCTTAACCAATATCATCAGCGTGTCTTCCAGTTACTTTCTCCTCATTTAGATAAGCCGCTGTCACAATGGCTACAAGTCGCAACTCAAGCGATTTAAGCGATTTCATTTGTCACTTTTCCTCTCCCACTTTGCCAGCGAAAGTTGGCTTTTTTTTGCGCACTAAAAAGCCCAACCGAAGTTAGGCTTGTTAATTTACATTCTATTTTTATCGACGACACGTCGTCGCATCAAAATCAACCACTAGCGTAGCATCACTGTATTCACCCGCGACCTTAATGTAACCCCAGTAGTCACTTTGAGCGCTAAGTACAATACACTCGCCATTGCCGATATTGCTAGACACAACATCACTCGCATCCCCTGTCGGCCATCCGCCATTGCTGTATGACAGCGTTAAATCACCACTACCATGTGCGGTAGAAATCGCGATGTTAGATACCGCATTCACCCCTTCGATACTCAGCCATAATGGTGCAGAGGAGGATAAACAAATAGGCTCACCAGCCGTAACACGGCCATCACTGACTGCATTACTACCATCACACACTTGTGGTAATAACATGCCGCCGACTAACTGTTGTGTCCACTGTTCAAATTCAGATTGATATTGGGTGGCCCATTGCTCTGTGTGCGCTTTGTAGGCTGCCCAATCCCCACGACGCGTTTCAACTAGCATGTTTGCCAGTTCCGCCTCATGTTTTTCAAACATAAACCTTACGGCTAAATAGCCCCAACGATAAATTCGGTCAACGTCAAAGCCATCATACGTCGTCTCGAATATCTCTTTTAGAGTGAAATGTGTCCCATCCTCAATGGTATCCAGCGCGGCTTGGTTATCATTTTCCTTAGAGATATATTCCGCCACCCCTTCACTCCACCACACCACTTTTTCTGTTGGAGTAGTAAAGTTGCCGTACATATCAAAACGGCCATCTAGATAGTGAACATACTCATGTTCCAAGTTCCAAATAAAGTGATCCGGATTGGCATAACTTGCCTCGTAGGCTACGAAATTTGGCACATTACCAACGATAGACGGATCGCCTTCTAGGTACATACCACCATTATTGGTATCAATATCAAAAATAGGCCCCGCGTATTTTCGATAGTCATCACTAGAATTAAAGATATTCACTTGAAGCTGCGTATTGTGGTCATCCGCCACTGGCTGATTACCCGTCTGTAACTCACCATGAAAATAGGTTTCTTCAAAGCCCATTTTGTCACAGGCTGCCTGCTGTTGAATGGCCGTAAGATCTTGAGACAATATTCGAATCGTATCGCTACACGTATAGGTCTGACTCAGTACCAAGCCCTTCAGTTCTGCCTCAAAGCCGCAAATCCCAAAGTTGGCACAATCCGAATAATAGCTCGCAACATCGGCGGCCGCTAACCACACCGCATCTCCCGTGCCGTACATAGAGTACTGAGTAAATAAGGTCGATAGTTCCGTTGTGACAAGTGGTTCAATCTGAGTATTGGTATACTGGGTCATACGCGCGAGCTCTCTTCCCGCATTCACCGCCATAAACTCTGAATTTGACCCCAGCTTTGTGGCGTCTTTGGCAAACGCGCTTAAATTTTTAACTAAGTCATCACGTTTTGCGATAGCCACTTTAAACCCGTTGTTCCACTGCCCACGATACAAAAGCGTAAAGATACCGTTGACCGCACCACGCATATTCCAGTGCTGCTCATAGTCGCCATTCCAGCGCAACAGCCATTGGTTGATCACATCCAAATACTCGTGTTGCAACGTTGCACTGTCCATGGTGGTAATGACCTCACCAAGCACTTTGCCGTGCGCGTCATTACTATCATAAAAATGCTCATTCGCCACAAAGGTATCCACCGCCTCTTTCACTGCGCTTGTGACCCATGAAAGCAAGCTCACACCGTCATTGTAAAACTCCGCATAATAGCCCGCACGTAAGTAAAGGAATAACGCTTCCAGTTCATCGCTGCCGCCACCTTGATAGGCTCGAGACAACTCTGTCGCATGTTTTGCAACGTAGTACATGTTATTAGAATCAAAGGCGGTGACTTGAGTGGCGCTGTCGGCGGCGAACAAATCATTGACACACTCCGCCCCTTGCGAGGTGATTTGAGAAATCAGGGTATTAGTATTGGTCGTAGCAAACCCAGAAACATCACACTCTACCACGGCTTGCTGACTAAACGTCATGACCCTGGGCGATGCGTCTAAGGCCGGAGTGAGATCGTTCGATTCCGACCGTTTTGGCGAAGGCCCTACGTCTACGGAAGCGTCTTGTGAATGAGTTTCTTGCGAATGAGATTCATGGGAGTGATAGGGGTTAATCTCGACCGTTTGAGAAATTGGCGCACTATCCGCCTGTGCGTAGAACCCTGTGCAGGATGCTACCAGTGCCACTGTGAGTTTATTTAGTTCCATCTATTGGTTTCTCTTGTTTATATTGATGTTATCGCCATGCCATCATGCATCGCGGTTCCCATCTCAAATTAGAGTCTTCAATAGAAGGATGAAACATTTAATTAACAAATCAGAATATAGGTTCATATTCTGAGCCCAACCGACCCAATTGCTGATTTTATAAAATATAAAATTATGTGGGCCGTGTTTTGAACTATCGATTCAATGCCCTCATTTGTCATGACTTCCCACCCCATATTTTACGCACTTAATCGCCAACAGAACCACGCAATCATCGTGTCAGTCTCTCTCATCATTTTCATTTTACCCCTCAGAACCGATACACATAAATGATGCGTAGTCACGCTAAGATAAGAAAGATTGCTTTTTTTCGAAGTTAGCAGTACATATAAGCAGATTCCCTTATTAGGCGCTTAGCGTGCAACGACGACTCGAGACATTCCCTTTTATCTTGGCACTTTTTACAGTATCGCTATGCACGACGATAGTGTTATTTAGCTATATTGCCGATATCAGTGAACCTAGGGTTTCTTTGCATCCAATCACGACTGTCAGCCCTGAGCGCGCGCCTCATATCGACAACAGTACCCAACTGCTGCGTAGCTCAACTCTTCGCGTTGCACAGCAAAAAGCACAACCGCATACCAAAGCAACGCTTCCGTGGCCAATGATGATGTCAGCGATAGCTCTATTTACCGCGAGTTATCAATTCACTCACTTCACCCCACGCAGTTATCTTTTTTTTGAAAACAGCCGGCTCGCGGGCTGGCAAGATACCAACCTACAATTTCGTTTTATTCATTCACGTTAACCGCTTCATTTTTCTACTATAACCCTTAATTTTATTGTCGGTTCATTGGAGCAACTATGTTTGAAGCTACCCAAGACGTCTTGATTGCCCTTTGGCATCAAGACTTTAACGCGTTACTCGCGCCAGAAAGCGCGATCCTTATTTACGTTCTCGTGACTTTTTTTATCGCACTAGAAAGCAGCTTTTTGCCCGCAGCGCCTCTGCCATGTGACAGCGTGGTGGTCTTGGTTGGAACGCTCTCTGCTGTGGGGGTACTCAATCCTGTTACGGCGTTTTCGCTACTCATTATCGCGGCAGCGGTAGGCAGCTGGTTAGCCTACTTGCAAGGACGTTGGCTAAACAAACTGCCTATCGTAAAAGGTTGGTTGGCAAAAGTGCCAGAAAGCAATATGCGAATGGTCGACAACCTACTCTGTCGGCATGGTTTAGTGGCGTTATTTAGTGCTCGCTTTATTCCTTGCGTGCGTTCATTGGTTCCTATGGTCATGGGAATGCGCGTCCAAGAAACACCACGATTCCATTACTTTTCCTGGCTCAGTGCCACCTTGTGGGTTGGGCTATTAGCCGGTGTAGGATTTCTCTTACCATCATTACCAGAACCCATCAGCCGTTTCACAACCATGGCACTAATGGCAGCCCCTATCATTACCTTGTGCGCTGCCATTTTTACCTTTCTCACTTGGCGAGCTCGTCACGCAATTCGCGGGTTCAAGCAAGCGATGAAAAAAAATTAGTGTAGTGAGACAAAACCAATGCGCAGACTATTCGCTTACTTATACCGTTAACTCGTGAGGCCAATAGCAGCCTCACGATAACTCCCCTAAACCGTAAACCGTAAATGAATCAGCCTAACCCAAAGTCGACTGATTCAATACTCAACTTGATAGTTGTGGCCATATTCTGCGCCACTTCACCGGGCAATAAATTGAAAAAGTACCTGTTCCCTCAGCTTGATTTATCCATTGTAATGGCCATTTTGGCGCTCATGCTACTTAGCACCATCACCATATGGAGCGCCAGTGGATTCAGTGAGTCTGTGATTACTAACCACCTCATTCGATGCGTTATTTCGTTAGCGTGTATTGTCATTATGTCGGCCATCCCCGCGAAACAATATCGTCGCTTTTCACCTTACTTATATTTAGTCACCGTGAGCTTGCTCGTAGCGGTGGTGTTCGCTGGCGACAGCACAAATGGCTCTCAGCGCTGGCTGTCTATCGCAGGCTTTCGCTTCCAGCCCTCCGAATTAGTTAAGCTGGCCATCCCTATGATGGTGGCTTGGTTTATACAAAGAGATGGTGAGCGCCCAACTGGCGCCAGAATTTGCTACGCACTGTTACTTACCGCCATCCCGACCGGATTGATCTTTGTTCAACCGGATCTCGACGGCGCCATTTTTGGCGTCATTTACATGCTGTTTGTGCTGTATTTTGCAGGCATGAGTTGGAAGATTATTGGCGGCTTTGTTGGCTTAATTGCCACTCTCATTCCACTGCTATGGTTCTTCGTCATTGAGACCTATCAGAAGAAAAGAATCCTGCAATTTCTGAATCCAGAAAGTGACCCTTTGGGGGCGGGTTATCAAATCATCCAATCCCATATTGCCATTGGATCTGGTGGGATAACAGGTAAGGGTTGGGCGAATGCCACGCAAAGCGCACTGGGGTTTATTCCCGAAAGCCATACCGACTTTATTTTTTCTTCCTATGCGGAAGAGTGGGGATTCGTCGGCTGCGTACTACTGTTGTCTTTGTATCTCTTTATTACGCTGCGCACACTGTGGATCTCGTGCCACTGTCATCATGCCTTTGGCAGACTGGTTTGTGGCTCGTTAGCGTTAAGCTTTTTTCTCTACGCTTTTATTAACACTGGTATGGTTAGTGGCTTACTCCCCGTCATGGGCAGTCCACTGCCTTTCTTTAGTTATGGTGGCACCGCTATGATCACGCAGGGCATCTGCTTTGGCATCATCATGTCCCTGTGTCGTGCACCCTCGCGATTCGCTTAGCATGATAGCGGTCAGTACAACCGTGTTGACCGTTATAACTAGCCCCCATTACCTCGTTTATTTTTCAAATTTATAATCCCACTCCGAAGACAAACACGCCGCAACCGGCGTGCTGGCCTATTGTAGTAAGACACTAACCCACTTGATTACGAATAGTTTCCACATCTTGCTGGTGTTGCTGTGCTCTTGCTTCCATCTGTTGCAGTTCGCTTGAGATGTTATGGCTATTTTCGAGCAGTCGGTTGGTATCACGGGCTAGGCCATCGATGTCTTGAATAGCCCCCGCGATCGATTCGGTTTTTTCTGTCGCGTCGTGCATATGCTTGCCTACGGTCTTTACCACATCGGCAATAGTGTCCATTTGCTCAAATAGAGCATTGACGCTTGAGCGAGAATTATCCAATGACTGCTGGGTGCTTTTCGCCAAATTACGCACTTCATCGGCAACCACGGCAAAGCCACGACCATACTCACCAGCCCTTGCGGCCTCAATACTGGCATTAAGCGCTAACAGGTTAGTCTGATCGGCAATTTTATCAATGATCGACAATACACTGCGCAGACTTTCTGCTTCTTTCTCCACTGACATAATATTTTGTTGCAACGCAGACACTTCGCTTTCTAGTGATCGCACGGTGCCACTAAATTGATTGGTATCGGCCGACAGCGCCGAAGAATTACTACCAATGTGGTCAATGTAACTAATGGAGTTTTGAGTCAGTTCGCTGGATTTATTCGCCACACTCATCGCCTTGATGGAATCTGTGAGTGAGCGTTCTTGAATGCGCATCATCAGTTCATTGGAGCGTAACTTAAGTTGTGAGAAGTAATTGGCGTAAGAGGCATAATCGGTAACAAACTGACCGTGAGCTTGCTCCACGTCTTCCCTACGCCGACTAAAGAAAATGGCACTCAAGGTTTCATTAATATTTACCCCAAACAGCTCACCAAAGGTAGAAAAGCCCGCAACAGGAAGCCTGTTAAAGTTACTGAGGTCATTCAGTTCCTGGCTATTATTTAATCGCCTCAGGATACAGTCGAATAAAATACCACCCACCAACTTATCTTCATTAATTAACTGTCTAACAAAATCTTTATTCGTTTGTTCAACAAACGCTGTCTTTCGCATTAAGTGCAGTTCCGTTCCTAATGGTGTATCACAATAAAAATGTACTTTGCCTTCCGATACATCAATATTAGCAACCGAACGTACAAAATACTCACCCTGCACTTTTACCGCAAAGGTATAATCCGATAAAGACTGTTCAACCTGATCGACACGACAACGAAAATGAGTCGCGAGCTCGTTGAGAAAACCTTGTATTTCCATAGTTGTCGCAGACAATACACCAGTCACGTAACGCAAAGACGGATTAGCATCACCAATTAACCAAGAGCGCCCTACTGGCTCAAAGTTTTGTGTTTTAAATAACTGGAATTGATACTCAGGGTTGAGCTTAATAAAGCACAACAAAGCGTGCTGATGACGCACTGATGTTCCATCATGAAAAGGCGCACTATCAAAGTTCAAGCTTCCTGCGGAGGTGCCACCAACAAAGGGGACTGGGAATTTCCCCGATTGATACACCGCTTCCATAAGCCAATTTTCACTGTTTGTCAGCCCATTTACGAGCGTCATTGAAAAACAATCTCGAGGATCCAGTGGAAACGCTAGCTGAAGGCTGTCTAAATGCTTTCCGATTTCCAGAACACGAGCTGATGGCTGCGCATGGCTAATGCCACGTTGAATATCATCACAAGGTAGTGGCACGGTATGGGTATCAACCGTATCAACAAGATCTGCTGAAAAAAGTTGAAGTACCATTGTTTTGGTCTGACCTGTGTCTAAATACAAGTTATCATGACTAGAAGATAATTCGCCCGCCGTTGAGGTAAGAATCAAAGGTCCATCCACGATGCGACTGAGCGCACGATGGAGATGACCAAGATCATGGCCATGAGGAACAAAGCCAACGCCTAAAACCGGCTTGTTACCATTAAACAAAAAATCACTTACATCCAATGACGACAACGATACCACATCAAGATTAACAACTTTTATTACTTCGTCGTTCATGGATTTATCCATATCCATGTTTTTTTTCCGAAACTTGAACAACATTCGATTCCCTAAAATATAGAACAGCAAATAGACAACAAGATATATTGACACATTTAATATTAAGCACTTGGCTTTATAAAGCAAGAAGTATAATAATAATTCTATTTACCGTACGGATCGTACTTCCTCACTAATAATAAACATATCATTCTATATATCCTCCTGTTTAATTTAATTAAACACACCGATATACAAACGACAGAATAATAAATCCCTTTAATAACACTCTGTTACTTTAACTGTTTTTTAATAAAAACTAACAACAGACAAGCAAAATACATTACCGAAATCAATTAAATTGAATTACACATTTACACTGGCTATTTCTTTTCAGTCGTTTTTCTAGCTTCCAGTTCATCAAGGCGATATCTGCGGCTTACACTATCGATCGTATCGTTTCTAGAATCGAACCTTAACCGTTTCATGAATGCTTTATTAACTGGATGTCGAGTATATACTCTTACAAACGGTGAAGTTGTCGGCATTGATGATAAAACACTTTGAGGTTCCTATAATCACAAGAACCGAACCAGTGATATCCAAATGATTAACACATACGCTTCTGCTAATAAACAGGGACTTGATAAACTCAACGTGAAGCAGAAAAGCCATCGTAGAACAAGATGGGAATTACCTACTTATCGGCATGGTAGAGCACTGTTATTATGAGAATAATCGTTCAATGCGTTTGAATATAAGCATTACATTAGACCTAATAATCTTGGCAAAAAGTAGGCAGAATCAATTAGTACGTATCTCGTCAAAATCCCTCTGTAATGATAATTTTCGCTCGTATCCCAATTATAACTAGCCACGTCGTCTAGTTTATTTTTTTTCTTGGAATCTCACACCGAAAACAAACACGCAAGCCAACCGAGTTGCAAACATGCCTCTACACCTTTTTCGCTGCACTTTTACTTCCATTTTCTACGTTTCGATTAAGAGGTGGTGGCGATTTGCGATCAGCCAGTTGCTATCCCAGACTAGGCTATCTATTGAATGAGATAAAAATGACCGTATTCAGGTCATTCATCTTTATTATCCTTCTACATCACTCGCGATTAGCGTTTTCACGCCACACCCTTGAATCACCAATTGCGTTAAAAATGAGGCAGCTTGTTCATAGTCTTCATCACTGAGCGTCGGCTTATCCATAACACTGCCGATTTGCCAGCTAAAGTCCGCGTACGTTTGCGTGGCAGCCCATATCGTGAACATTAGGTGATGAGGAGGGACGCGCTCCATTAGACCTTGCTCGGTCCAAGCGGAGAATTTATTGATGATCATCTGTGATTGTTTGAAAAGCTGATCTCGAATACCTTCTGGTAACACTTTTGCACCAGACATCACCTCACTGGCAAAGACGCGTGAAGCGTGTGAATGATCGCGTGAAATGGTTAACTTAGTTCGAATGTATTGGCTTAATGCTTCAACAGGATTATCTAACTCTTCAATAGGACGAGAAGCTTCCAACAAGGGCTGGGTGACGGTTTCTAATACCGCACAATACAATTTGTCTTTAGAGCTAAAATAATAGAAAACATTGGGCTTAGGAATGTCGGCAGCTTTGGCAATATCTGCCATCGTGGTTGCAGCATAGCCATGTGTGGCAAACTGCTCACTGGCAACTTCGATGATCAAATCTTGATTCTTTCGTCTTATCCGTGACATTGCTTTTCCTGCATACCGATTATTCATGTTTCATGGTAATGATTTAGTCGCAGAAATCCAAGAGATATAAACCGTATCCTCTACATCAACGCGCCGTAGCATTTGCCATCAAATTATCACCAACACCGATTCAAGTAAGAAAATAGACACCTAGATGGGTGAACGAAAAAATCCCGTCACCACTAAGATCAATGCCTGTTGACGTAAATGCCTTTGCATTAAAGGCATGTCACTATTGATTAAGCAGTAACGGGAACGCGTATAAAAGGAGACGAAACTACGCGATTGAAACCCTTATACTCAAACTCTACTAAGAGATAAGGGCGCGTGCGGAACGGATGTGTCGTTACTCTTAACGACGAATATCATGGTCAGAGCGTTGCTCTATTGCTTTAATCAGTGCGGAGTGATCCCACTCTTGCCCTCCCATTGCGGCACATTCATCAAATAGCGTTAATGCCGTCTGGGTATTGGGAAGCGCAACTTGTAGCTCTTCTGCTCCGGTCAAAGCAAGGTTAAGGTCTTTTTGGTGTAGCGCAATTTTGAAGCCTGGATTAAAGGTGCCTTCCACCATTCGCTCACCATGCACCTCTAAAATTTTAGAGCTGGCAAAACCACCAAGTAGAGCTTGGCGCACTCGTGCTGGATCCGCGCCAGCTTTAGATGCAAACACCAACGCTTCAGAGACCGCTTCAATGTTAAGTGCGACAATAATTTGGTTGGCGACTTTGCATGTTTGGCCTGCCCCATTATCCCCAACCAAGGTAATATTTTTTCCCATCACTTCAAACAGCGGGCGTGCGGCATCAAATGCGGCTTGTTCGCCGCCAACCATAATGCTTAACGTACCATTGATTGCGCCCACTTCTCCGCCAGACACGGGCGCATCCAAATATTGCGCGCCACTTTCTTTAACGCGCTTAGCTATGGATTTGGTCGCCATTGGCGAGATGGAGCTCATATCAATAACCAGTTTTTTATCACGACTTTGTGCCAGACCCTGCTCCACGCCATCATCATCAAACAGTACGGCTTCCACTTGCGGCGTATTGGGCACCATAATGATGACCACATCGGCCAATAGCGTCGCTTCTTTTGGGGAGTGACAAACTTGTGCACCTGCGGCAACAAGCTCTGCAGGCGGCGCATTGAAGTGATCAGAAAAAATCAATTTGTACCCTGCTTTTTGCAGATTTTCGGCCATGGGTTTACCCATGATTCCTGTTCCAATAAATGCAACTTTCATACTATGTTCTCCTTAACGTCGTCGTATTCTCTAATTCCAACCTAGCGATATTCATTCAGCCAATTTAAGCCTGCTTGGGTAGTGGTTTGAGGTTTATATTCACAACCAACCCAGCCTTGATAACCAATGTCATCAAGATAATTGAGTAAGTAGGTGTAGTTGATTTCACCTGTACCCGGCTCGTGTCGGCCTGGGTTATCTGCAAGCTGAATATGAGCAATCTGCCCTAGATTCTTCTGAATTGTCGGCGCTAAATCCCCTTCCATAATCTGCATATGATAAATGTCATATTGCAAATTAAGGTTATCACTACCGACTTCTTCTATAATGGCGTTAGCTTGCGCTGTCGTAGTTAAGAAAAAACCGGGAATGTCACGAGTATTAATCGCTTCTATCACCAGGGAGATACCTTCCTTTTCTAACGCGTGTGCAGCAAAGCGTAAATTGCTCACAAACGTGGCTTGCGCCTGCTCTGTCGTCACGCCATCAGGCACAATACCGGCTAAACAATTCACTTGTTTACAACCCAATACTTTGGCGTACTCTATTGCAGTTGGCACGCCTTCTCGAAACTCAGCGATTCGACTCGGGTCAACCGCGACTCCTCTATCACCCGCATCCCAGTGACCTGCCGGCAGATTAAATAGCACTTGCTCTAAGTGGTTCTTATCAAGCTGATGCTTAATATCGTTGGCAGACTCTGCGTAAGGGAATAAGTATTCAACCCCGTGAAATCCAGCGTCAGATGCGGCAGAAAAACGCGCCATAAAATCCAATTCGGTAAACAGCATCGATAAGTTAGCAGCAAATTTTGGCATTCTCTTGTCCTCAAAGATTGTTAATTAATTGCCACCATATTATTGGTGGCGTGGCAATGCTGTTGGTGCATCGTCAATGGATTCAGATAGCGCTTCAAACTCATTAATGGCGTTAATTTCTACGCCCATCGCAATATTGGTAACACGCTCTAATATCACCTCAACCACCACCGGAACCTTATGCGTTTTCATCAGTTCTTTCGCTTGCAAAAATGCGTCTTGCATTTGTTCTGGGTCAGTGACTCGTATTGCCTTACAGCCAAGCCCCTGAACCACAGTGACATGATCCACACCATAGCCATTCAGCTCTGGTGCATTCTGGTTTTCAAAAGCGAGTTGAACACAGTAATCAATATCAAACTGTCGCTGTGCTTGACGAATTAGCCCTAAATACGAGTTGTTCACCAACACATGGATGTAAGGCAAGTTGAACTGCGCTCCTACCGCTAACTCCTCCATCATGAACTGAAAGTCATAGTCGCCCGAAATAGCCACAACATCTCGATTCGGATCCGCCGCTTTGACACCCAGAGCCGCTGGTGCAGTCCAGCCTAGAGGACCCGCTTGCCCACAATTAATCCAATGACGAGGTTTATACACATGCAGAAACTGAGTCGCAGCAATCTGAGATAGACCAATAGTGCTGACATAACACGTATCACGGCCAAAGACTTTATTCATTTCTTCATAGACACGCATTGGTTTAATGGGTACTTCGGTATAATGCGTTTTACGTAATAGGGTTGCTTTACGTTGCTGGCATTCGCTCACCCACTGATTTCGATCTGGCAATCTTCCGGCGTCGCGCCATTCGCGTGCCACTTCCACCATCAGCTCAAGTGCAGCTTTAGCATCGGAGACAATACCTAGATCCGGACAAAACACTCGGCCGATTTGGGTTGGCTCTATATCAACATGAACAAACTTTCGGCCTTCGGTATAGACATCAACTGATCCAGTGTGACGGTTAGCAAATCGGTTACCGACACCAAAGACAAAATCCGAAGCCAGCATGGTTTCGTTGCCGTAACGGTGGGCGGTTTGCAAGCCCACCATGCCTGCCATTAACTCATGATCATCCGGAATAGACCCCCATCCCATTAGCGTTGGAATAACAGGTACTCCGGTAATTTCAGCAAACTGTTGCAGCAACTCAGAAGCGCCCGCATTGATAACACCACCGCCTGATACAATCAGAGGATTGGATGATGCACACATCATCTCCATGGCTTTTTCAATCTGCGGACGGGTCGCGACGGGTTTATAAGGTGTCAAAGGCTCGTAAGTATCAATATCAAATTCGATTTCAGCCAACTGAACATCCAATGGTAAGTCAATTAATACCGGACCCGGTCTCCCTGACCGCATTAAATGAAAAGCTTGCTGGAAAGCACGGGGAACCTGCGCTGGTTCGAGAACCGTTGTACACCACTTGGTGACAGGTTTCGCTATCGACTCAATATCAACCGCCTGAAAATCTTCTTTGTGTAGACGCGCTCGCGGGGCTTGCCCAGTAATACACAAAATAGGAATGGAATCTGCAGACGCGGAATAGAGCCCGGTGATCATATCGGTACCTGCGGGGCCAGATGTACCAATACAAACACCAATATTACCTTGTTCAGTTCGCGTATAACCCTCTGCCATATGAGACGCTCCCTCTACGTGTCGCGCCAAGATATGATCAATACCACCAAGTTTGTTCATTGCTGCATACATAGGGTTTATTGCTGCACCCGGAACACCAAAGGCGATGTTTACCCCTTCTCGTCTTAATACTTCTACCGCCGCTTCAATTGCTTTCATCTTCGCCATGTTGCTCTCCAATTCGGATTGTATACAATTCAACTTCGTTTTGTGTACTATGAATCATATTGGAGATATCGCAAGCTAAAATTGTACATTTTTGCAACATAGAGCTTATACACTAAGTAACCACTAACTCCATACTCCACATCAACACTAGCTTTATATTAAATATCTTCACATGAAAATATTTTTACTGTTTTTCTAATGAAAAATAATTGTTAAATACCCTTTGATTGTTCACACAAATTAAAATATAAGTAGATTAATTAATGTACTTTTGTATACAAAATCAAAAGACATTGTTTAAAGGAGACGAGCAATGACAATGAATGACGCGAAGGAAGAAATAACAATGCACAGTATCCAAATCGTTGGTACAACCCAACCACAAGGATATAAAGATATTTTGTCGGATGAAGCGTTGTGCTTCTTATCCTCGTTAGTCGATAAATTTGGCGAACGACGTGATGCGCTACTTCAGCAGCGAGACGCTATACAAGCGCAATATGATCAAGGGGCTACGCCTGATTTTCGAACTGACACCAAGGCCATTCGTGATGATAAAACTTGGCAGATCGCTCCGCCACCTCAGGATTTGCTTGATCGTCGCGTTGAAATTACCGGACCCGTTGAGCGAAAAATGGTGATCAATGCCCTTAACTCAGGCGCCAAAGTCTTTATGTGCTGCTTTGAAGATGCGTCGTCACCCACATGGGAAAATATGGTTGAGGGCCAAATCAATCTGCGTGACGCCAATTTAGGAACAATCAATTATTACGATCAAAGTAAAGCAAAAAACTACACATTGGACGCCGACCCAGCTTTGCTCATTGCTCGCCCTCGAGGTTTGCATTTACCTGAGAAATCGATTCAATTTAAGCACCAAGCGATCCCAGGCTGCTTAATGGATTTTGCCCTGTATTTCTTCCATAACTATCAAGCACGCGCAGCAAAAGGCCAAGGTGTGTATTACTATCTTCCTAAGCTAGAGACCATGGAAGAAGCTCAGTGGTGGGAGGACATATTTTGCTTCACAGAGCGTTATTTTAATGTACCTACAGGGACCATTCGCGCCACAGTACTTATTGAAACCTTACCCGCGGTATTCCAAATGGATGAAATACTCTATGTCATGCGCCAGCATATTGTTGCGATGAACTGTGGACGTTGGGACTACATCTTTAGCTATATCAAAACACTTAAAAACCATGCAGACAGAATTCTACCCGACCGACATGGCATTGGAATGGATCAATCCTTTCTTAAGGCCTATAGCCAACTATTAGTGCGAACTTGCCACACCAGAGGTGCGCTCGCCATGGGAGGTATGTCCGCCTTTATCCCATCAAAAGATCCATTAGAGATGGCAAACGTCACTCGCAAAGTGATTGATGATAAACAGCGGGAAGCGCTCAATGGTCATGATGGTACTTGGGTCGCGCATCCAGCTCTAGTTGATTTAGCGATGTCGACATTTAACGAGCACCTGAAAGGGCAAGTGAACCAACTTAATTTCCCGAGTCCAACGCATACGATAGATGCCGAGCAGCTGCTTGCCCCTTGTCCCGGAACCCGAGATGAAGCTGGCGTTAGAAAAAACATTCGAATTGCGGTGTATTACATTGAGGCATGGATCCAAGGGCATGGTTGCGTCCCTATCTACGGGCTGATGGAAGATGCCGCAACGGCTGAAATTTCAAGAGCTAACCTTTGGCAATGGATCCATCACGCTATAGCGCTAGATGACGGACAAGTATTCACCAAAACACTATTCCATCGCTGGCTCTATGAAGAACTCAACACTATCAAACAGGAAGTTGGCGAGACGCGCTATGCTGCTGGCCGCTTTGTTGAAACAGCTGACCTTTTTTATGAGCTATCAACAGCAAAGACATTCGCGAGCTTCCTGACCCTTCCAAGCTATCAACTACTGTAGGAGTCGTCCGTACTTAATGGTCGGCAAGGTCATAGACATCGCAAGATAATATCGACATTAAGGCCAGTCAAAAGCAAGCATGTGATACCGCTTCTACAACATGCCGCTTTCTTGATGCCATCTTTCAATAGTTAGTAGCACCACGATAAACGCGATAAAACTAGGAGATTAACATGGGAAGTTTAACGCTCAAGCAAGCACTGACCATTACAGATGGCACCTTTGGCGCTGGGGAGGAAAGTCACAGTGCACCGCTCACTGTTGCGGTACTCGACAGTGGCGGAAAACTCATTACGCTACAACGACAGGATGGGTCCAGCATGATGCGCCCTGATATCGCCATTGCCAAAGCATGGGGAGCACTCGCGCTTGGTTGCTCTTCCCGAAAATTGGCACAAGATGCCGACGCAAGACCCGCCTTTATTTCAGCCATTAACGTACTGGCGCATGGCAATATGGTGCCAGTTCCTGGTGGACTATTAATTAGGGATGCCGAGAAAACGGTACTTGGCGCCGTTGGTGTAAGTGGCGATCTTTCCGATCTTGATGAAAGTTGCGCATTAATGGGTATTGACCACGCCAACTTATTCAGTGATGAATAAGTCTATTGAAACGCAATGTTTCACAACGCGTCATTGCTGCGACGACAGGCCGCTTAATGTTTACTTGTCGTGATGGTCACTAGCCAAAAGTCGATCCCTGCCTTCGCAGGGATGGCGATTTTTCCGACACTCTCAACAATCCAAAAGCATCGCTTTCTATTCAAACTGCCCTAGCCACTGTTTCAACAACTGATTAAGATTTTTCTTTTGAGGCTTGGACAAAGACTGGACTAGTTTCTGTTGCACTTCCACGTGCTCTTCCATCATCTTATCGATCAGCACAAGTCCTTCATCCGTCAGCTTGACTCTTACGCTGCGTCGGTCTTCTTTGCTATGCGTTCGTGAGATGTATCCCTTAGACTCTAACTTGTCCATACGATTCGTCATAGCACCAGAAGTTAGCATCATAGAATCAATCAGCTCTGATGGGGTCAATTGATAAGGGCTACCGCTGCGTCTGAGCGTTGCAAGAACATCAAACTCCCCCATCTTTAAGTCATATTTTTTATGGACTTCAGCAACTTGGGTTTCCATATATTTAGCAAGGCGCATCATTCGCCCCATCATGGCCATTGGCTCAGTTTCAAGCTCAGGCTTCTCTTTTGCCCATTGCGTGACTACGCGATCCACTGCATCCATTGTTGTTCCTACTCCATTATGTTAACGCTCGTCTAGAACCACGACGGACGTTAAAATTACTTTAACGTTAAGATACTTTACATTGTAAACTTTTGCTAGTACATTTAGGGCAAATATCTTAACGTAAAGATAAGTAACCATGAATATATTACTCGCAATGATACCTGCTTTTTTCTGGGGAACGACATACGCCGTCACCAAGTTCTCCCTGCCCGATTGGCCACCCATTCTACTTGGTGCATTGCGAGCGTTACCTGCTGGTTTACTATTACTCGCCGTTAAACCCACTTTGCCGAAAAAGGGTGATTGGCAAATTCTGTTTAGCCTTGGCTTAATCAACATCGCCACGTTCTTTGGTCTCATTTTTGTCATGGCACAAACACTCCCATCCGCGATTTCTGGTGTTGGAATGGTCTCTGTTCCTGTGTTTGCCATGTTATATCACTGGCTAATCGGTAAGCGTAAGCCTAGCTGGATTCAAGCAATAAGCGGGTTGGTACTGGTTATTCTAGCGTACTTTTTGTTTTCACCTGGCTCTATGAGTCTTAATCCTATTGGGCTAGGAGCGATGCTTGCCGCCATTATGTGTATCGTCGTCGGTAGCAGTATTACTAAGTCTCTAGGTAACCGAATGCACTGGTGGACAGTGCTTACGTGGCAGTTAATTTTAGGCGGTATCATGCTGTCTATCGCCGCCAGTATTCATATGACGGTTGCACCATCGCTCTATTTGGATGTATATCATCACTTTAATAGCAAAAACCTGATGGGCTTACTGTGGGTGATCGGCCTTAATACCGCATTAGGCTACGGCATGTATGTTTGGCTATTGCAGCGAATGACCGTCGTCGATTTTACCTTCGGCGGTATTGCGAACCCAATCGCCGGTATCGTATGTGGCCTTATCTTACTTGGGGAATCTTTCACCCTACCACAGTATTTACTCATGTCGGGTATGATCGCCACATCGTTACTGCCGCAAGTTATTCTTGCCATTAGACAAAACAAGCCGAACCCCTTACTCAGCAGTAAGGCGACACGCCCTTAATTAAGTCTGTTCAAACAAAAAAAGGCGGTACATCACATGATGTACCGCCTTTTTTATTACACCACTCTCGTCTACAAATCGACCTTAATGATGTTCAAGCTATCAAGCTGACTAATGAGGTCAACCTGATGCCCAGCAGGGTCATTGATGACATTTGCATCCGATATTCCCAACTCACTCCAACCTACACCATCTAAGGTGATATCCGTTTGCTCGTTTCCTTTTGTCACGCTGATAACCGTACTGGTCGCATCGTTCACATCATCATTAACCGTCACTGATATATTGCCAAGCAATTCACCAAGATTATTATGTTCTGGCAATAAATCCGAAATATCCAGAAGGTCATCACCGACACTGAAATCCGTTACCGTCGAGGTTGCGGGATTCAAGGTTGTTCCTGCTGAGTTTTCCGTGAATAAGAACAAATCATGCCCATCCCCCCCGGTTAAGATATCATTACCACCGCCACCAAAAATGATGTCACTCTCCGCGCTGCCTAGCAGGGTTTCAGATGAACTATCACCCACCACTATTTGATCAGGCAAGGTAAGTTGCTCGGATTGGTGCAGAGCAATAATGACGTCGGCAGGCGTCATATCGTCTAAGTCAAGTTGAGTCACACCTAGCAAAGAAGTGAGTGTCACACCTTCTAACACAATAGATTGAAGCAGAACGCCACTATCGCTAATTTCAATCACTGTATCGCCAGATTGCTCTTGGATACTCAGCTGATCGGTCAGTAACTCGTCGGCTTTAAAGTCAACCGACGTTAAGTCAACGACATCATGGGTCACCGTTGGATCATTGCTCGTGAAATCGCGAACATCAAAGTCTTTCACCGTATCGGTGCCCGCCAGTGCTGCCGTTTCCCACTTAAAGGTATCTTGAGAGTCATTGTCAGTGCTGACACCGCCAGAAAGCGGTATGTCGTTACCAAATAGCCATTCATCATCAGCAGTACCGACAAGAATGTCGTTGGTTGCACTATCCCCTCTTAATCCCTGATTACCCGTTACCGTAATCGTAATCGGTTGTTCTGAATCACCATTAAGCCCACCATCGCTGGCATCAATATAGAACGTATCATCGGCCGTTTGATTGGCTTCTAAGGCATTACTGCTGCCCGCAAGCAGAACATACGCCCATACTCCCGTCATGACATTAAAGGTCAAGGTTCCGTACGTGCCGACTTTGGTATACGTGTCGCCAACTAACGAACCACCTCGTAGGCTTCTGGAAATTGGTGTTGCGGTATCTACATCTGAAACCGTGATATTACCACTGGTCGTGTCTGTTACACCTTCTTGTACGCCTGCGGTGAAGTCTCCATCAATGGTCGGTGCATCATTGGTACCTTGGATGGTCACTTTCACCGTTGATACCGTGCCATCAATAGACTGAACATTAAATTGATCATCCACGAAATCACCCACATTTAAACTGTCGAATGACTCATCAGCGGTGTAATTCCAGTTGCCATTCTCATCAATGGAGAACGTACCATGGTTCCCTGCAACATTCGTTTGTTCGATGAATTTATTGTCATCGTTATCAACATCCGTCGCGGTCAAGGTGCCACCGGTAGACAGCGGTGCATCGGTTTCTTGCAATATCACATCGGCAGAACTGACTGTCGCAATATCGTTCGTTCCGTTAATAACGATATTCACCTGTGATGTTGTGCCATCTAAAGACGTAACGGTGAAAGACTCTTCAGCTGTTTGACCAACATTGAGGCTATTAAAATCACTGTTCGCCGTGAAATCCCATACGCCGTTTTCGTCAATACTGAACGTACCAATTGATCCCACAAAATCGGTCTGAGCAATGAACTTATCATCATTATCGGCATCCGTTGCGGTAAGGGTGCCATTGGCCGTTAGCGTGCTATCCGTTTCATCCAAATTTTTCGTTGCAGCGCTAATATCCGCGGCATCGTTCGTCCCGTTGATTTTCACACTCACTGACGACACAGTGCCATCCACCGATGTCACGGCGAATGATTCACTCACACTTTGGTTCTCATTGAGATAATCAAAGGATTGGTTGGCAATAAATGTCCATGTACCGCCAGCATCAATGGAGAATGCACCGTGGGTGCCGACAACGCCAGTTTGCGGCGTAAACGTATTGTTTGGATTATCAACATCGTCCGATGTCAGGGTATCGGTAATAGTCAGTGGCGCATCCGTTTCGTCTCGCTCAACATCCGCAGAGCTCACGGTTGCGGCATCATTGGTACCGGTAATTTTCACTGTCACGGTTGATGGCGTACCATCCACACTGGTGACATTGAACACTTCTTGGATCTCTTGCCCTTCACTCAGTTCATCAAACGCACTGTTCGCAGTGAAGTTCCAAACACCATTTGCGTTAATTGAGAACGTCCCATAAGAGCCACTCACATTCGATTGAGGTGTAAACGTATTGTCCGGGTTATCAACATCGGTAGAGGTCAATGTTCCTGTCGCGGTAAGAGCTGCGTCAGTTTCAATAAGATCGACACTGCCCGTCGTCACAACCGCGGCGTCATTATTGCCTTCCACCGTGACATCAATGGTCTGACTAATGGTATCCCCTTGACCGACACCACCCACTAAGCTTTCAATATACACCTCAAATTGCTCTGTTTGAGGGCCTTCATTCAATGCATTGGCTTTCGCTTGATCCAGTTCGTAAACCCATTTGACGCTGTCAGGTGTATCGCCTGCGACCAATGTTAACGTACCGTAGGTGCCTTCAATTTCCGTCACCACCCCTGTGCTACTCAGACTGTAACGATGCGTATCACTTTGATCGACATCATCAATAGCCACGACACCGTTAGCCGTATCCACCTGCCCGCCAGTAGGGTCTTCGTACACGGTACCTGTCGCAGTCGTGTCGCCAGCCACAATCGTTGGCGCATCGTTGGTACCGGTTACTTGGAATTCAATCACGCGCTCTGACGATAAACCAAACTCATCCGTGACTTTTACTGTGTATTGCAGTGGCGTAGCCAGCGTTTCTCCTTCAGATAACTCCTCAAAGGGGTCAACTAAATTAAACGTCCAAGCGCCCGTTGAAGGATTAACGGTTAATTCACCTCGAGCATCACCAGAAACCACTTGCCAAGTCTGAGTATCCGCATCAGTGCCATCCACGCGACTACCGCCAGTCCCATCTGCATTATTATCTGAGTCACCACTATCAAAGGTTCCTGATAGAGACGTTAGGGTATTTTCAGTCACATCTTGGACACCAATATCCTGAATTTCAGGCGCGTCATTGGTACCAACAATGGTGATCACAATCTCTTTTTGTTCACTCGACAAACCAGAGCCATTCATGTCCGTTGCGGTGACAAAAATTGAGGTTTGCATCGTCTCGCCTTTTGGCAAGTGATTGATATCAGGATCGTCACTGTTGATGGTATAGGTCCAGTTACCGTCTGAATCAATCGCGAAGGTGCCCATATTCGGGTTAGCTTCAGTGAAACTAAACACTGAGGAATCGCCAATATCTGGGTCAGCGACAATAAGTTGCCCTTCTGCGCTATCACTTGGGGTATCAACCACCGTGCCGACGACCTTACCTTCCAATACTGGTTTGTCATTGCTACCGATGACTTTCACTTCTACCGTTGTCATCACTTCGGCACCGGATTCATCTTTTGCTCTTATAACAAATGTTTCCGTTACTTCCGTCCCTTCCGCTAACGCATTAATATGCGCGTCATCGTACAGGGTGTAACTCCACTGATTCGTCGCCGGGTCAACATTAAAGAGTCCATACGTACCGTTTAACGTTGAGGCTTGAAGGGTAACGTTGTCCCCAAGATCGCCTGGGGCATCTCTATCGGTAAGAACAATATCTCGGGTGATGGTTGGCGTTTGATCAACATCATCTGGAAGCGCTTCTACAATCTCATTGTCATCAGCCAATTCCAGAGTTTCAATCACTGGCACCTCGTTGGTACCAACAATATTGATCGATATTGGTTGAGTAACGGGGGCACTGTTGTTATCGGTGACATTCACTTGCCACTGCAGCGTTTTGGTTTCACCCTGGTTGAGTGCCACAATGTCAGGATGAGGTTCATCTCCATTGACGCCATAGGTCGTATTGAGTTCAAAGTCCCAACTACCATCGGAATTCACCGTCAAAGTACCGTACGCTGGGTTGGCATCGATCGTGGTTAAGTTAGACCATTCTAATACGTCGCCGGTATCAATATCATTAGCAGTACTACTCAAATTACCGCTAAGCTGCTGAGGCTGACTTGAGTTGGTATCCGCCGTTAGCGTGTCAACATACGACGTCGCGGTTGGCGCATCATTAAGTCCCGTAATATCAACGACAATTTCCAATGTTTGAGGGAAACCGTTGTCATCAACGATGGTTTTACCATATTGATCAATGGCGTAAACCTCGAACGTTTCGGTAACCACATCGCCATCAGCAAGCTTTTGTACAGCAGGGCTGTCGTTGTCGAGCGTAAACGTCCAATCACCAGACTCTGTGACAGTCATCGAACCATAAGGGCTCGAACCATCAATCAAGGTCCAGGCGATTGTGTCACCAAGGTTTAAGTTGTCGACTGGCGTTCCATCTTGTTCAGTAACATTGTCTAAAGAAAGCGAACCTGAACTCACTACAACTGCAGGTTCGGTATTATTGGCATCAGCACTAGGGTCATTATTGTCTTCCACGGTAGAAACCGTCTGTACAATTAATGCCACATCTTGATCACTAGGGTTATGAGCGTTTTCAGCGGTGCCGACAATCTTGATTCGAACTTCATGTGTATCGCTGGTGGTGGAAGAGTCTTCAGTTCCACCAAACGCCGCATCATCCTTATCGGTGACCTTAACAGTAAAGGTGTCATAAACCACCTCGCCCGGCGCCAACTCCGTCGAAGGAGAAAGCTCGTAAGTCCACTCGCCAGTATCAGGATCTATTGTAATTTCACCTAAGCTACTGGTTGAAGAAGTCCCTCCGTCAATGGTCCAATTAAACTGTTCATCTGAATCAGGATCTTCGGCACTTAAACGTCCAGTTGTGGATGGGATAGCATCTTCCGTTACTTCGCCAATAACGTCGTTATCAACCACTTCAGTATCACCCAGGTAAATTTCGGGGTTATCTGCGGTACCATGAATCGTCACATTGACGACATAAGTGTTGCCATCATCTGCGGTAAAGCGCCATTTTTCGGTTACGACGTCGCCCTCTTCCAGCATTTGAACTAAATCTGAATCATTGTCCAGCTCATAAAGCCACTTCGTACTGTCATTAGGATCGACAACCAACTCTCCAAAGACTCCGCCAGAGATTGGCGTAATGCTATTTTCATTAATATCGGCACCGACTGTCCCGGTATCGGTTAGCATCACGTCTTCGGTCACATCAGCGGTGACTTCAATGGCACCACCGCCTCCACCACCTCCACCGCCGGTTTCGTCTTGACCGACAACATTGATGACAATCGTAAATTCTTGCGAAATACCAGGAGTATTCGTTTCTACATCAGTGATGTTATCACTCACCACTACCTTAAAGGTTTCGGTTGGGTTCTCACCAAAATCTAAACCCTGAACAGCAGGACTATCGTTATCGAGGGTGTAAATCCATTGGCCGGTATTGTCTAATGTCAGGGTGCCGTATAAGCCTTCCCCATCTCCGTTAGGTCCACCGACAATACTCCAGTTACGACCAGGACTATTATTGTCAACATCGGTTGCAAAAAGCTGCCCTTCAACACGAGTGAGATCCGTACCAAAGACATCCGCCGTACCATCTTCAACCACCGTCCCAGAGTTATCTCCTTCGACGATTGGACGATCATTATTACCTGTGATGTGAATATTGATCTCTTCAGTAACCGTTGCGCCATTGGTATCGCGGGCAAGCACAACAAATCGTTCGGTTTTTTCTTCACCTTCAGCTAACGTCTGCAAACTCGACTCTACCGGAGTATAAGTCCATTCACCTGCAGCATTGATCGTTAAGCTGCCATACAATCCGGTATACAATCGCTCAGTTGCACCATCTGGTACGAGGAACTCAGCCGAGTCATTATTATCAATATCTGTTGCGATCAATTGCCCAGTGACCGCTAAACCACTGTCTTCAACATACGAGCCTGTCACATCACCAGAGATGACTGGAACGTCGTTTTCAGCCGTAATGGTGACGGTCACGGTTTGAGTCACAGTTTCACCTGTGCCTCCCATATCGGTCACTTGAACATCAAATGTGTCGACTAAGGTACGGTCAGCAACCGTGGAGTCTGTTGGATTGAGATTTTGAATTTCTTCGAACTTATCTGGGTTCACCAAATAGGTCCAAGACCCATCACTTTGCAGCAAGAAGGTGCCGTATTGACCCATGTTCGGTGTACCGGAATCTAAACTCCAGACATGCGTATCATTGGTATCGACATCGCCATCTTGTAGTTGACCCGACGTGGAGTAAATATTGTTATCCAGATTCCCTTCAGCAAACGTGTTATTAAGACCGCTAATCACTGGGGCATCATTGGCGCCAACAATATCAATGTTCAATACTTCAGTCGTAGTGCGACCGAACTCATCTGTCACTCGCAACTCGACAGAATCACCATTGGTGAGCGTATCGCCTTCTGCCAATGCATTGACGGTATTGTAGGCATCGCGTTTACTCGGATCAGCAGCGACGTCTGCTGGTGTAAATAAGGTGTACGTCCATTCACCAGAAACATTGTCAATGCTAAATGTTCCGTATTGCCCATTAGACACCACTTGCCAAACCGCTCCGTCACCACTATCGGGGTCACCGGAACCAATGTCGCCCTGTGCTAATTCCTCTGGGGTTGGTGTCCCTTTAACAAACTGACCTTGCAAGGCTGCGCCATCTTCAACGACTTGGTATGAACCAGCAGAGATGATCAATGGGTCTGTGTTGGTGCCCGCCACTGAAATAGTCACCGGAATTGAACTGGTTTCACCCAGTTCGTCAGTAACAATAACGTTAAATACGTCAAGCTCGGTCGCGCCAGGTGGGATCGCTTTAGTATGCTCCGAGAGGTTATCTAAGGTATACGTCCATACGCCATTGCTATCCACAGATAATGTGCCGTACTCACCATAGAAGGTACTGGTATTTGTCGTGTTGCTATCGTTGTTGTCAATGGTAAACGTATGCGAGTCGGTCGTATCTTTATCGGAAACCGCTAGGGCGCCTGTCGCAGTAATATCAAAAGTTTCATCCTTGTGGCCTGGCTCCACCACGCTCCCCGTGACATCACCACTAAGTACCGGCGCGTCGTTTGCTCCCTCAATGCGAACGGTAATCTGTTGAGTATCCACTCTATCGGCACTAGGGTTGCCTCCTTTGGAGTCATCGACAACCGTAACCGTAAAGGTTTCCTCTAATGCGGTATCGCCAGGGCGAAGAGCTTGCACTGCTGGGTTATTATTGTTGAGTGTATAGGTCCATACCGCTTCTCCCGTCACAGGATCAGAGGTAATAACAATCGTCCCGTAGTCACCGGTATTGGTATCGATAGACCACGTATGCTTGTCGTTAGTATCTACATCGCCGGGTTGCAAAGTCCCTGACGTAACAATATCCGCTGACGTATCGCCATTCGGGAAATCATCTTCCGTCACCGTGCCTTCAACCGTGCCTTCAATCTGCGGCTGATCATTGGTACCGGTCACGCGAACTTGTAATACTTGAGTATCCGTGGCGCCGTATTTGTCTGTGACTTGAACAGTAAAGTTTTCAAAAACTTTTTGACCCCGTTCTAGCGCTTGTGTATTCGCTAATTGCTCGGATGTCAGCGTCGTATCCGCGGTTGACTCTAGATCATAGCGCCATTGCCCTGTCGACTCGTCGAGTGATAGGTTGCCGTAAGTACCAATCGCAACACCATCAACAACCGATAGCGCATTACCATTGGCATCTAAAATAACCCAACTGTGTACTTCATTCTCATCAGGGTCTTGATCATTTAAGGTACCTTGCTTAAATTGAGTTCCCGCATCTTCTTTAATCCGTATTTGGTTTACGTTACGGATGTCGGGGGCATCATTATTGCCTTCAACATTAACGTTGACGACGTAGCTATCTGTGCCACCAAAGCCATCGTCAACCGTTATAGTGAATGGGTCTTCAGCATAAATCACCCCCTCTTCCATAAAGTTGGCTTTGGCTTGATCTAACGTGTACGTCCATTCACCATCATCGTTAACGGTTAACGTACCATAGAGTCCGTCACCATCGACAACCGCCCAGTCATGGGTATCTTTAATATCATCATCCGCGACTTCAAGGTTGCCCTTAGCAACACTCAATACGCCACCATCTTCGATGACTAACCCTGAATTATCACCCGAGATGGAAGGATCATCATTCCCCCTTCAATCTCCACTGTAACGGTATCAAAGCCAACTCCGCCTTTACCATCTGATACTTGGATTTGGAAATACTCATAGACCTTTTCACCAGTTTGCAAATGGTTGACTGAGTCATTCACTAAGGAATAAGTCCATACCCCCGAATTGGAGTCTAAAACTAGGCTACCGTAATCACCACTTGTGGCACCTACAACCGCCCATGTATGGCTATCATTTACATCAACATCGCTAGGTACTAAGGTGCCTGTCGCCGTTGGTATCGGGTCGGAATCTTCAAATACTTTACCCGTTAGTTCACTGCTTGCAGAAACCGTTGGCAGATCGTTGGTGCCATGAATCGTCACCACAATTTCTTGCGTCGCAGTGCCATCAACCGATGTAACTTGGAAACGTTCAGTTCGTGTTTCGCCTAATCCCAGTGCCTGAACGGTGACGTTGTCTTTATCAACAAGGTAAGTCCAATTACCTTCAGGGGTAATAGTGATACTGCCTAACGGTAATCCATCGGTAACATCTGCCACATTCGTAACAGTCGTGGAGAAAATATTCTCCCCACTATCAATATCACTGACTTGCAAGGTTCCGGATTCTTGCAAATTACTTCCAACCACTGTGATGTCTTCCGTCACTGAACCCGATGCAACACCGGATATTGACGCACCATCATTAGTCCCATTGACCACCACTTCAACAATCTGAGAAGTACTACCATCAATGGAATAAACTCTGAAACGCTCAGTAAAGCTATCTCCAGCTCCGAGTTGTTGTACCGATGCTAAGTTATTGTCTATGGTGTACGTCCACGTACCGGAAGACGTAATTGAAACACTGCCTAAAGACGAAATGCCATTGCTATTGTTCAATGTGTCAACGCGCGTCGGATCAAACTGATTCTCACCAGCGTCCACATCTGTCACAGTTAGACTACCAACGTGCGAAAGTGTGGTTGTCTCGTCATCTTCCGTCACACTTCCTTGCACATAGTCAGTGATAAATGTTTGGTCTTCCGCCCCGTTGATTTTGACTTCAATTTCAATAGGCGTACCGTCTTCACTAAGAACGGTGAATTTTTCAGTGACCGAATCTCCCACATCCAAAGACTGAATCGCGGTCTGCTGATTGTCTACCAAATAGGTCCAGCTTCCATCGGCAGCAACGACTAACGAGCCACCTAAAGTATTGGCAGCATCAGCGCTCCCCGCTCCTACTTGGAATGTGTTCTCGTTTGCATCAGGATCATCAATAACAAGATTGCCTTCCACCTTGATGTTGTTACCGTCTAGACCCTGATCCTCTAAGCCCTCTGCGAATGTACCACTGACAATCGAAGGCACATCGTTAGTACCTTCAATGGTAATAACAACGGTATGTTCAGTACCATCTTCAGATCGCACAGTGAAGGTTTCTGTCGCGGTATCCCCTTCACCAAGGTATTCAACGTACGCATTCGCAATCGAATAATCCCACTCACCTTGAGCGTTAATTGTTAAAGTGCCAACCGCATCGGTCGCTCCATTCAGTGTGCTTGTTGATGTAATTGAGCTAGGGTCCGTTTGGAATACTTCCTCATCGCTTCCATCTGTATCTTGAAGCTCAAGTACGCCACTATCCGTGAGTTCAATCAGGCTATCATTTTCTTTGACATCCCCTACCGCTTGGCTTGGATCACTGATCAGCACAGAGTCATCATTGATCCCGACAATATCGACAACAATGGTATGTTCTGTGCCATCAATGGTTTGCACCGTAAAGGTTTGTGTCGCGCGTTCACCTTCTGCTAGCCCTTGAACATTACTGCTACCATTTGGAATCTCGTATGACCAATTCCCGGCCGCATCTATGGTTAAGGCACCATCAACAAAATTACCGGCGGCTGACGCAACGGAAGCAGGGATAAACGCCCCTTCACCATCATCGGCATCGCTAATAGTAGCTTGGCTACTGAAGAATAAATTGCCATCAGTATCTATTTGTGTCGCATTGTCTTCCGTTGCTTCACCATAAGAAGTACCACCGATGACTGGCTCATCATCGGTACCGGTAATCGTGATAACGATGTTATGAGTAGTACCGTCTTCACTGAGTACTTGGAACGTCTCGGTACGAGTCTCGCCTTCAGCCAGTGACTGCACCGAGCTGTCGGTGTTGTCGATTTCGTAATTCCACGCGCCAGTCGCATCGATGGTCAGAGTGCCCACCGGTGTGAGGCCATTACCATCATCGACTTTAGTAACGCTGGTTTGGAATTGGCTCTCGCCTTGGTCGGTATCGGTAATCGTCAGCTGGCCGCTTTCTTTAAGCAGGTCACCACTTTGTACTTCAAAGTCTTCCGTAACACCGCCAATGTCAGTACCCGCTATCACGGGCGCGTCGTCAGTACCTTCAATGGTTACTTCGATGATTTGGGTTTTACTGCCATCAATCGACGCCACTTCAAAGCGCTCAATGCGCGTATCGCCGTCGCCGAGCTCTTGCACGCCAGTGAGGCTATTATCGACTTTGTAGGTCCACGTGCCGTCCGCCAAGATGGTCAGCGTGCCCAATGGCGACTGACCTTCGTCATTGGTTAGGTTAGTCACGGTGGTGTTAAACGCCGCTTCACCGGCATCTAAATCGGCGATGTCGAGTTTGCCGCCACCAATGAGTTCCCCACCCACTTCGTCGGTGTCTTCTTTGACGCTGTCTGGGGAATAATTAGTGATGAAGGTTTCATCTTCCGCGCCGTTCACCGTCACACTAATCGTGTGCTCGGTGCCATCGGCGGAGGTCACGATAAAGGACTCGACCAAGGTGTCACCCACATCGAGAGCTTGCACCTGCGTTAAGGTGTTATCGATGGTGTAGGTCCAGGTGCCG
>NZ_JAKRRY010000029.1 GCF_026191675.1 Vibrio qingdaonensis
TCATCTGAGCGGTTTTTTTATGCCTAAACGTTTATCGTGAGACGTTATGTCTGAATAATGCTTAGGCGACGATTTAACGAGCGAAGGCTAGTGATTCGCTTCGTTTTTATAGATACATACCATGTCCATATAGCAATCTGTTAAAGACTTAATGCCGTCACTATCCGTATTACGGTTAGCTTCAATGAACAGTGAATAACAAATGCCATGGAACAAACTAGTAAGATGTTTCGGATCATGGTGTGGGCACACTTCACCGCGCTCAACCGCTTTGATGAACATATTTTCAATCAATGCTTGGCTGGTCTTGTTAGAAGAAATAAACAAAGGCCAAACTTCTTCGCGAGTAGATGTACTCCATTCGAACCATACTTTATTCCAATGACAATCTTCCATCACCATATCGACTACTTTATCTAAGATGTTCGTCAGGTTGTCTTTAATATCACTATCAAGGTCGATGGTGTTAGATAAGAAGTTAGAGTATTGACAGACGACGTGATTGAGCACCTCATCGACAAGATCCTCTCGGGTTGGGAAGTAATTGAAGACAGTGGCGACAGAGACTTGAGCAATTTCTGCAATATCAGCGTGTCCGCCACGGCCGATGCCGCGTTTTGCAAATACTTCTAAGGCTATTTCCATCAACTGCAGTTTACGCTTCTGAGGAGATAGGCGAGTTCTTGGTCTTTTAACGATTGAGTCCATTTGATTTTCCTTGCCAACGTTGTATGAGCATATGACGTTAAAAATGCTCAGATTATTGTGCCGAGTCAGTGGCCCCTATGCTGGGATGGTCGTTTGGCATGACGACTACGCATCATGAATCAACCACTTTTCCATTTTGGAAATATACTGCTTAGCTTTTTCTATTGAGTGATAAGTGTAATGGTGCATATATCATTTGGTCAATGCCCATTCACTGATAATTATGATAATTAGTGGGTATTTACCTGCACATCACACTTTTATTGAAAGTGTAACAGTTTTTCAACAGGTTACGTTAACAAGACACACGGCTGGTTTAGACCAGTCGTGTGTTTGTCGTATCAGGATGAGTGCTATTTTTATCGAAACACAGAAAGTGTTACCATACCGCCACTTTAAGAGAGGCTCCTCTGCTTCAGAGTGGAGTTCATTTTATTCTGCTCCTAGGGTTTGATTTTGCTGAGTTCAAAGCGGTTAGAATCGCATCGTTTGAGTACACCACAATAATCGAGATCGATATGAAACATACTATTGAAGTGATGATTTCCGAGAAAGAAGTGCATGACCGCGTTCAAGTCTTGGGTAAAGAAATTACTGAGCATTATAAAGGCAGCGAAGATTTGGTCATGGTTGGCCTGTTAAGAGGCTCATTTGTATTTATGGCTGATTTAGCCCGTGCGATTGATATTACACACTCAGTGGACTTCATGACCGCGTCTAGCTACGGCAACACCATGGAAAGCTCTCGTGATGTTCGTATCTTGAAAGATCTTGATGACGACATCAAAGGTAAAGATGTCTTATTGGTTGAAGATATTATTGATACTGGTAATACCTTAACTAAGGTGAAAGAAATTTTGTCATTGCGTGAACCTAAGTCTATCCAGATTTGTACGTTGTTGGATAAGCCTTCTCGCCGTGAGGTCCCTGTTGATGTTAAGTGGATTGGCTTTGGCATTCCAGATGAGTTTGTGGTCGGTGTGGGTATTGATTACGCACAGAAGTATCGCCACCTGCCTTACATTGGTAAAGTTGTTCCTCAGGAATAATAAAAACGCCCGCTTCTTCTAGTTAAGAGTGGGCGATTTTTATTCTAGTGCAGAGGGGGGACGATCGTTCGAGTACTTGCCGTATGCTTTACTTCAGTATTCCGCTATTTAAAATTTTTGCCATGGCAGCTTGGTAGTTTACTTCGAGAGTTTCACGGCTTGAGCAGCGCACACCAAGATCTTGCAACTTGCCATCGCCAATACCGTATACCACGCCGTGGATTTCGGTCTCTTGTCCGCGTTCCCAAGCATTTTGCATCACGGTAGAGTTACCTAAGTTGTACACTTGCTCAGCCACATTGATTTCACAAAGCTTGTCGCCCCACATTTCACGAGGAAGTTCACCAAGCCAGTTTCTGTGCTTAAGGTATAAATCACGGATATGCAGTAGCCAGTTGTTGATAAGACCAAGTTGTGGGTTGTCAATCGCGGCATTTACACCACCGCAGCCATAGTGGCCACAAACAATGATATGTTTGACTTTCAATACGTCTACGGCGTATTGCACCACAGAGAGACAGTTAAGGTCAGTATGAATGACCTGGTTAGCAACGTTGCGGTGTACAAACAGTTCGCCAGAATAAAGGCCGGTGAGGCGCTCTGCGGGGACGCGACTATCTGAACAACCGATCCAAAGAAAGCCCGGGTTCTGACCTTCTTCCAGTTTGGCAAAATACGCTGGGCGCTCTGCTTTTATTTGCTCTGACCACTTTGAGTTATTTTCAAAGAGTTGTTTGATTTCTGGCATGGTTATTCCCTTAATTGATTCGAATTACTATACACAATGTTACAATTTGAATCCCGTAAAAATTACGTCAAAAAGCACTCATCTGACGTCTTCATGTCGCTAAAATCAACCACTTATACACAAAGTAACATTTTGTATATGAGATATAACAATTGAATTAACCACTAACACTTCTTCATACACTATTACATTTGCTATCGTACGGCGGTTTTCGAGTGATTGAACAAGGATGGATATGCAGTTAACACATCGTTTTCGTGAAATAAGCCTCAAAGGCGACCTTTTTGGTGGTGTCACTACCGCGATTATCTCCCTTCCTTTGGCGTTAGCATTTGGTGTTGCATCAGGAGCTGGTGCTGAAGCAGGGCTGTGGGGGGCAATCATGGTGGGGTTATTTGCTTCACTATTTGGTGGCTCTTCAACACTCATTTCTGAGCCAACCGGTCCTATGACGGTAATTATGACCGCCGTTCTCACCAGTATGATGGCTAAGTACCCTGAAACCGGGCTCGCCATGACGTTTACTGTGGTGATGATGGCAGGTGCATTTCAGATTCTATTAGGCACGCTTAAACTGGGTAAGTATGTGACGCTAATGCCTTACAGTGTCGTCTCTGGTTTTATGTCTGGAATTGGGGTCATTCTTATTATTCTTCAGTTTGCGCCACTATTGGGGCAGGCAGCACCCGCTGGAGGCGTCGTTGGAACGCTGCAAGCAGTGCCGGATATTCTCAGTAATATGGATATCGCTGAGCTTTTCTTAGGTCTATTGACGCTGGCTATTTTGTTTTTATTCCCTAAGTCGTATCAAAAATACGTACCACCGCAACTGGTTGCTCTGGTGGCCGTGACGCTATTGTCGGTGCTGTTTTTTGATATGGACAGCATTCGTCGAATCGGTGAAATTCCCGCAGGACTGCCAAGTATCGTGCTGCCACATATCAACGCCGATATGCTGACGACGATGGTGATTGATGCATTAGTGCTCGGCACACTTGGGTGCATTGACACCTTGTTGACGGCCGTCATTGGCGACTCATTGACCAGGAAAGAGCACGATTCGGACAAAGAGTTACGTGGACAAGGGCTCGCGAACTTAGTCGCGGGGCTCTTTGGCGCCTTACCTGGTGCAGGTGCAACAATGGGAACCGTCACCAATATTCAAGTTGGGGCGCGTTCGCCATTATCTGGGGTAGTTCGTGCATTCGTGTTGGCGCTTGTAGTATTGGTTGCGGGTGGACTAACAGAACCGATCCCGATGGCGGTATTAGCGGGTATTGCGGTATTCGTAGGCTTTAATATCTTAGATTGGAGCTTTATTCAGCGCGCCCATAAGGTCAGCATTCAAGGTATGGCCGTCATGTATGGGGTGATGTTATTAACGGTATTTGTCGATCTTATTGTCGCGGTCGGGTTAGGGGTATTCATTTCTAATATCATCATTATTGAGCGTTTAAGCCGTGAACAGGCACGTCAAGTTAAGGCGATTAGTGATGCCGATGAGGACGATGTACCGCTGACGCCCAATGAACGACGATTGCTTGATCAGGCCAATGGTAAAATATTGTTCTTTTATCTGTCAGGACCCATGATATTTAGTGTCTCCAAAGCGATCTCTAGACAGCATTCTAGCATTGCCGATTACGAGGCGATGATCCTCGATTTAACGGACGTACCGATGATCGATGTGACGGTTGGTTTGGCGTTGGAGAACGCCATTAAAGATGCATTGGATGCGCATTGCCAGGTGTATTTATTGTGTCCGAATGCGCAGACCCAACAGCAGCTTGAAAAATTCCACATCCTAGATTTAGTGCCAAACACTAATATGTACCCGTCGCGTGAATTAGCGTTAAGCGCCGCTTCAAATCAACTTGAACAAGACATTCAATTAACGATGTAGCAGAGCTCTATCGCAGATAAGTGCAATAAATAGCGGGAATTTAATCATGATGTCGCTTTTACTATTGAAAATAGCCCAAAGCGACATCATGTTGAGTGGTACAGTGTTTACTGGTGTTATTTATTATTCGATATAATCGGAAGTATCAAATTATAACTATTTGACGACCAATTATAGTATCTGACCACAATTGGTGCACAACATGTACGCATTAGAGATAGAACAGTTACGTAAAACCTATGCCGGCGGCTTTGAAGCGCTGAAAGGGGTGACTCTGACGGTTGAAAAGGGCGACTTTTATGCCTTGCTTGGCCCAAATGGGGCAGGAAAATCGACCACGATTGGTATCATCACTTCTTTGGTGAATAAAACCTCGGGCAAGGTAAAAGTCTTCGGCCATGACATTGATGAACAGCTGGAATTGGCAAAGCAGCAACTCGGGTTAGTGCCGCAGGAATTCAACTTTAATCCGTTTGAGACCGTGCAACAAATCGTCTTACAGCAAGCGGGATATTACGGAGTGCCGCGTGATGTGGCAAAGCAGCGTGCCGAAAAGTACCTGACTCAGTTAGATTTATGGGAAAAACGTGAAGAGCGCGCAAGGAATTTATCAGGCGGCATGAAACGACGTCTGATGATAGCTCGAGCATTAATGCATGAACCTAAGCTGCTTATTCTTGATGAGCCGACTGCGGGTGTCGACATTGAGTTACGTCGCTCTATGTGGGACTTTCTTAAAGAAATTAATAAACAAGGTATTACGATTATTTTAACGACTCACTACTTAGAAGAAGCGGAGTTGTTGTGTCGTAATATCGGGATCATTCAACGTGGTGAGTTGATTGAAAATACTTCCATGAAGTCATTATTGAATAAGCTTCATGTCGAGACATTTGTGCTCGATATTGAGACCAACCAAACGATCCCAGAGTTGTCGGGTGTAAACTCACAGCAAGTCGTCAATGGCTCTTTGGAAATCGAGCTAGATAAGACACAAGGGCTTAATCATGTATTTGAGCAACTCAGTCGAGCTGATATCAAAGTGTTGTCCATGAGAAATAAAGCCAACCGATTGGAAGAGTTGTTTGTGTCTATTGTTCGCCAGCCAAAGCAAGGAGAGCAATAATATGTATTCAATTTATTGGACCGCATTTAAGAGCTTACTCACGAAAGAAATTAACCGTTTCACACGTATATGGGTACAAACACTCGTACCGCCAGCTATCACTATGACCTTGTACTTCATTATTTTTGGTAGCCTCATTGGCTCTCGAATTGGCGAAATGAACGGGTTTAGCTATATGGAATATATTGTTCCAGGCCTGATTATGATGTCGGTGATCACCAACTCTTATTCCAATGTGGCTTCTTCTTTTTTCAGCGCTAAGTTCCAGAAAAATATTGAAGAGTTGTTAGTAGCACCGGTGCCTAACTATGTGATAATCGCAGGGTTCGTGATGGGCGGTGTTGTGCGCGGTCTGTTGGTCGGCACTATTGTCACCTTTGTTTCCCTGTTTTTTGTCGATCTGCAAGTGCAGCACTGGGGCATTATTATCGCGACGGTATTTTTGACATCGGTGGTGTTTGCTTTAGGCGGTTTGATTAATGCCGTGTTCGCAAAAACCTTCGATGATATTTCTATAATCCCAACGTTTATTTTGACACCGCTTACCTATCTAGGTGGGGTATTTTATTCCATCAGCTTGTTGCCTGAGTTTTGGCAGGGCGTATCAAAAATCAATCCGATTGTTTATATGGTTAACGCCTTCCGCTATGGATTTTTAGGTGTTTCGGATGTCGGGATTGTGACCTCATTTAGCGTACTATTGGTGTTTATCGTGGTACTTTATGGGGTAGCACATCATCTAGTGACAAAAGGCATTGGCCTGAGAAGCTAGGCGTCAACGTGACAAGTAAAATGGTGGCATTAGCCACCATTTTTGTTTTTGAGTCGAGACAAGGACGACGAATGCAACTGCCAGCACCATTACAACACCATGCTCAACAGTCTATTGAGCGAATTAAAGAGCGCTATACAGATATTTCTCATTGGACGCCTGTTCGATATGAGCAATTGCAACGGGTATTGTCAGTCAGTGAGTTTGTGGAAGAGGCACTGCTGAAAGACGAGACACTGTTCCAGCAGCTTCCTGAGATGCTCGAGCATGGCGAGCGCGCGGAGTCTTATCGTGACCACTTACATGCTTATTTATCGGAATGCAGCATAGAAACCGATGGTCACAGGGTATTGCGACGGTTTCGTAACCGTGAGATGACCTATATTGCTTGGCGTGACATGGTGGGGGATTGGTCGCTTGAGGAAAGCCTGCATCACTTGTCTATGCTTGCTGAAGCGATGATATTTGAAACCTACAATTGGCAATATCAGGCTTGCTGTCAAGAATGGGGCACGCCTTGTAACGCAGAAGGTGAAGCTCAGCCGATGTTGATCATTGGTATGGGTAAACTCGGTGGTGGTGAGCTGAATTTTTCTTCAGATATTGACCTGATTTTTACTTATCCAGAAAACGGTGAAACACAGGGCGCAAGACGCTCTATTGCCAATGCGCAGTTTTTTACTCGCCTAGGACAGCGCATTATTAAAGCGCTTGATCAGCAAACTTTTGATGGTTTTTGCTATCGCGTTGACATGAGACTTCGACCATTTGGTGAAAGTGGACCATTAGTGATGAGCTACGCGGCACTTGAGGATTATTATCAAGAGCAAGGTCGTGATTGGGAACGCTATGCCATGATCAAAGCGCGAGTCATGGGGCGGGAGATGTACCCAGAGTACCAAGAGCTGCGCCAAATGTTGCGCCCGTTTGTTTTCCGCCGTTATATCGATTTTAGCGCGATTCAGTCTCTGCGCCGAATGAAGTCGATGATCAGCAGTGAAGTGAGACGCCGAGGCCTAGCTAACAATATCAAACTTGGTCCCGGTGGCATTCGAGAAGTTGAATTTATTGCCCAAGTTTTCCAGCTGATTCGTGGTGGACGCGAACCGAGTTTACGAGGCAGAGGTTTACTTGAAACACTTGATGCCATTGAAACGCTGAAATTACTAGAACAAAGAGAAGTGACGCACCTGCGAGAGGCGTACTGCTTTTTGCGCCGCCAAGAAAACTTACTGCAAGCCATGGGCGATAAGCAGACCCAAACGCTGCCTGAAAAGGAAGATGATCAGATCAAATTGGCCTTTGTGATGGGGTTTGATTCGTGGGAGTTGATGTTAGAGGCAACCTCACAGCATATGCTCAACGTGCATTGCGTATTTGGTGATTTGATTGGTGAAGACGATGAAGAAGAACCTAATCCAATACAAAAACACTTTCATGAATTATGGGACATGGCTCATGATGCTGAAGTGGTTGAGCATATCCTTGAGCATGATTTGAACCTTGCAGAGGCAGAACAAAAGCGAACCATTATCTGCCAGTTTAAAAAAGATCTAGCAAAAAAGACGTTGGGGCCGCGTGGCCGAGAAGTGTTAAACCGCCTCATGCCGAAAGTGTTCAATGCGATTTATGCTCATAAGGACGCGGAATTTGGCTTGTCTCGAGTGTTGTATGTGTTGCACCGCATTGTGACCAGAACAACGTATCTTGAGTTGCTCGATGAGCACCCAGCCGCACTAGTCCAGCTGGTGCGGTTATGTACCGCCAGTCCAATGATTTCCGAGCAGTTAGGTCGTTATCCGATCTTGCTGGATGAGCTGTTAGATCCTTCCCACCTTTATAACCCTGTGCCATTAGAGTCGTATAAAACAGAGTTGCGCGACTACCTTGCCCGTATTCCAGAAGAGGATATGGAGCAGCAAATGGAAGCGCTGCGTCAGTTTAAGCAAACTTGTATTTTACGTATTGCCGCGGCAGACATTGCGGGTGTGTTACCAGTAATGAAGGTGAGTGATCACTTAACGTATTTGGCTGAAGCGATCGTTGAAGCTGGTGTGAATCAAGCTTGGCAGCAAATGGCCGAAAAGTTTGGTGAACCGACGCACATTAAAGATCGTGGCAGTAAAGGTTTTGCTGTGATTGGCTACGGCAAAGTGGGTGGCTGGGAGTTGGGCTATAACTCGGATCTGGATATTGTCTTTATGCATGACTGCCCGGTTAATGTATACACCGATGGAAAAAAAGAGCTGGATGGTCGCCAGTTTTACCTACGTTTAGCGCAGCGCATCATTCATATTTTTTCAACGCGTACCGCGTCAGGAATTTTATATGAAGTGGATACGCGACTGCGTCCTTCAGGCGTGTCTGGTTTGCTGGTCAGCCCGACCGATGCTTTTGATGAGTATCAACACAATGATGCATGGACATGGGAGCATCAAGCTTTAGTCCGGACTCGCTTGATCTATGGCGATGCTGATTTGCAGCAGGCATTCAATAACACTCGAGTTGATGTGTTAACGAAAGCGCGAGAAGAATCGGAACTGAAACCCAAAGTCGTTGAGATGCGTGAAAAGATGCGAACGCATCTTGGAGGAAAGAAAGCGGGACGGTTTATGCTCAAGCAAGATCCCGGCGGGATCACTGACATCGAGTTCTTGGCTCAGTACTTAGTGCTACGTTTTAGTCATGATAAACCAAAGCTGACTCGTTGGTCGGACAATGTCCGTATCTTTGAAACCATGCTTAAGCAAGGGGTGATGGAAGAAGAGCAGGCAATGACGTTGATTCGAGCCTATACGACGCTGCGAGATGAAATTCATCATCGTAATCTGTTAAATTTGGATGCGGATGTCGCCGAGGACAAGCTTCTTGCTGAGCGTGAAGCGGTGATTAAAGCTTGGAAACAGTGGATGATCTCGTAACGCGAATTTGGTGTCGGCAGTAGGAGTTGTGCTACTATCTTTTCAAAGCTTTAACCTGACGCTTGTTCCTACTATCGGTTGTGAATCGAGCATGAGTGATGCGTCAGGGATTACGCATACAAAACAATTTAACGTGGTGAGGTAGCTTGCCGCGGTCGTTATTTGGAGTAAGAAATGAAACCCATCCTACCTGATTACAGCGATTCAGGCGTACTGATTGTTGGTGATGTTATGTTGGACAGATACTGGTATGGTCCAACCGGGCGCATATCTCCTGAAGCTCCAGTACCTGTGGTTAAAGTCGAAAATAATGAAGAACGTCCCGGCGGCGCTGCAAACGTAGCGATGAACATCGCATCTTTAGGTGGCCACGCCCATACTATTGGCTTAGTCGGACAAGATGAACCAGCAAAAGTACTCACCGATACACTGACGTCTTTGAAGGTAAAATGTGACTTTGTAGAGTTAGAGAACTACCCAACCATTACTAAGCTGCGTGTACTTAGCCGTGGACAGCAATTAATCCGTTTGGATTTTGAAGATAAATTTGAAAATACCAACCCAGAGCTAGTGCTGACAAGAATGCAGAATGCGTTGCCTAATGTAAAAGCGGTGGTGCTGTCTGATTATGCTAAAGGGGCGCTAGAGCACGTTCAAGCCTACATTCAACAAGCTAAGTCAGCAGGAGTGCCAGTCTTTATCGACCCGAAAGGTGCGGACTTTGAACGCTACCGTGGTGCCACATTACTGACGCCAAATATGCTTGAATTCGAAACGGTTGTTGGCAAAGTCAAAAACGAAGAAGAGCTAGTAGAAAAAGGCTGCGCGTTAATTGAAGAGTTTGACTTTGAAGCGCTACTTGTCACGCGCAGTGAGCATGGTATGACGCTACTTCGCCGTGGTGAAGCACCATTCCACCTGCCTACTCAAGCCAAAGAAGTCTTTGATGTGACGGGTGCTGGAGATACGGTTATCTCGGTATTAGCTGCCTCTGTTGCAGCAGGTAAGCCGCTCGATGAAGCGTGTGCGCTCGCCAATGCAGCGGCTGGTGTCGTAGTGGGTAAGCTAGGAACGTCAACACTTTCTACTATTGAGCTAGCTGAAGCGGTACACGGTAGTCAGGATACGGATTATGGCGTGATCAGCGAGTCGGCTTTGATTGAAGCGGTGAAAAAAGCGCGCTCAAAAGGCGAGAAAGTGGTCATGACAAATGGCTGTTTCGACATTCTTCATGCCGGTCACGTGTCTTATTTAAACCACGCAGCCGAGCTAGGTGACCGATTAATCGTCGCGGTGAACACCGACGAATCAGTGCGAGCGCTGAAAGGACCGGGTCGCCCTGTGAATCCAACGGATCGTCGTATGGCCGTTCTTGCGGGATTGGGTGCGGTAGATTGGGTTGTCCCGTTCTCGGAAGAAACACCGCAGCGTTTAATTGCTGAAGTATTGCCGAGTTTATTGGTTAAAGGCGGCGATTATAAACCTGAAGAGATCGCTGGCGGAACCGAAGTGATTGCGGCTGGTGGCGAAGTGAAAGTGCTTAACTTTGAAGATGGTTGCTCAACGACGGAAATTATCGAAGCGATCAAGGGTGGTCAGGGTTAATCCCTTTCTATAGCACGAGAGAACGCTGTAATTAAAAAGGGACGCCATGGCGTCCCTTTGTTCTTCAACTGATTTGTTCTTCAACCGATTTATTTTTCAATCAATTAGTTTGTTCGCTTAAGACCAGCATTGATATCAATAATATCTTGCTCGCTTAACGTACCGACGGATTGGCGTAGGTTCAAGATGCTGACGATGTAATCGTAACGAGCATCAGAGAGGTTACGACCTGCGTCGAACACAGATTGCGTTGCTTCTAGTACATCGACAATAGTACGAGTGCCCACATCAAAACCGGCTTTGGTTGCTTCTAGTGCTGATTGCGCAGAAATAACCGTTTGCTCGTAAGCGCGGATAGCACCAATGGACGAGTTAATGTTGTTATTGTTAGCGCGAACATTTTTCACAACCGAGCGGTAAGTTTGCTCTAGCTGCTCACTTGCTGCCACATAAGCGTACTCTGCTTGTTTAGTTTGTGACGTAATGTTGCCACCGCTATACAAAGGTACAGATAGGTTGATACCAGCATTGAAAGAGTTACTACCATCAAATGCGCTTGCGACGTTGTTGCTATTACGCTCGTTGCCGTAGTTGTAACCACCATCAAGCGTTAGCTTAGGAAGGTGACCAGAGCTTGCTAGTGTAATGTTGTCTTTAGCGATGTCTTGTCCGATACGAGCCGATAGCAAATCAAGGTTTTTGCTTTGTGCTTCTTCAATGAAGAAATCAACCGAATTGGTCGGGCGCTGAGCAGAGAAACGATCCGTATCTAGCTCATCGATATTAGTGTGCTCTTGTCCGGTGATTTCACGTAGACCTTCGTACTTATTTAATAAGTCGTTTTCAGCCACGACTTCATCAGCCAACACTCGGTCATATTGCGCTTGCGCATCATGAACATCGGTAATCGCGGAAAGACCGACTTCAAAACGTTGCTTGGTTTGCTCTAATTGACGAGCCACCGCCGCTTTATTCGCTTTGACAAACTCTAGACTGTCTTTAGAACGTAACACTTCAAAGTACGCTTGGGCCGTACGTAGGATTAAGTTTTGCTGGGCAGCGGCATAAAGTGAATCAGATTGACGAGCATTTTTTTCCGCCGTATCAAGCGTGATCCAACTTGCGCGGTTGTAGAGTTCTTGAGAGAAACCAATACCGGCGTTGAGTTTATCGCTGTCTGCGGTGTCTACATCACTACGAACTGCGTTGTAGCCAGCAGTGAGGTTAATTTGCGGTAGTAAGGTGCTTCGAGCAGAGTTGATGGCTTCAAATGCACGATCTCGCTCAGCCGCTGAACGCAGTAGTTGAGGATCGTTCTGTTTAGCTTGATCATAGACTTCGGTTAAAGAGTCGGCCCATGTCGCTGCACTTACGCTTCCTAATGCAGCTGTGATGAATAGTGGAAGCAGTTTTTTCATTTGTCCTAATCCTGCCTGAATACTGAATAAGAGGTATGATTCACAGTTTAACTTAAAACGAGCGTAATTTACTCGAAACTTTGCAAATTTTTACGCTACAACCTGCAAAAATGCGACAATAAATTAACCAAAACCCAATGTTTTTTGAATTATTACGTAAAAAGTTGAAGCTGGTCGTTGGTAGTTGGGCTAATCGTTGAGTAAACTGTAAGATTCATTTTTATTGGGGGTCGTCATGGAAGGTTCAGAACAACCGTTGCCTAAATATACATCACAAGACGTCGAAATAATCTCGAAACAAACGGTGTTTAAAGGTTTTTTTGAAATGGTGTTGTATCGATTTAAGCATCGCCTTTTTGACGGCGGTTGGAGTCCTGAAATTCAACGAGAAATGTTGGTTCGTGGCGGCGCGGCGGCATTGCTGCCTTATGATGCCAAGCGCGATGAAGTCGTACTCATAGAACAGATTCGAGTGGGTGCTCTTGAACATTCTTCACCTTGGCAAACCGAAATTATCGCTGGAATTGTTGATAAACAAGAGTCTGTTGAAGAACTTGTGCAGCGAGAAGCGGTCGAAGAAGCAGGTGTTGAGGTGAATAAACTCACGCGTATCACCGCTTACTATCCATCATCAGGTGGTTGTTCGGAAAAAATTGAAGTCTTTGCGGGTCAAGTTGATGCCTCGACAGCGAGTGGTATTCACGGATTAAAAAGCGAAGGTGAAGACATTCGCGTAAAGGTTGTTTCACGACAAAAGGCGTATCAAATGATAGCCAGTGGTGAAATTGAGAACGGCGCATCTATTATTGCGCTGCAATGGCTTGAATTGAATTATCGTCAGCTACAGCAAGAGTGGTAAACATGGCAACAACACGTCACATCGATGGTAAAGCGTATCATGTTGATCTTGCAGAGCTCATGCGAGTCTATGAGACTAATTACGCCAAATTAAATCGATTGATCCCGACGGATCCCATTGTGGGGGATGTGCGCTGTTATCAAGCTGGGTCATTAACTTACCAGCTGGAGATTATAGAAGTGACCAAGTACACAACATTGGTCGAAATTTGCCAAGATGATGAGCTTCCTGTTTTCCCTTTGCCTAAAATGGTAGTAAGGCTCTACCATGACGCAAAAGTTGCCGAAGTTTGTCATTGTGAGCAAACCGCTAGAGTGAAAGCAAGGTATGATTACCCCAATACTAAAATGCTTCAGAAAGATGAAAAGTTTCAGTTTAATCAGTTTCTTAGTGATTGGCTGACGTTTTGTCTAAAAAATGGAATTAGTCGAGCTCCGATTATGTATCGAAGTTAAACAATAGTAGATATTCAGGTCTTATTATTTTGAAAACAACACCCAGTGGTGAATCTCAGTCTAGTGCCGTCAGGTTACTGCAATTGACCGACACGCATCTATTTGCGCCTCAGGATGGCTGCTTACTGAGTGTGAACACCCACGACAGCTTCAAAGCTGTTGTGTCTGAAGTGTGCCAGCAAGGCACGCATTTTGATGCATTATTGGCAACGGGCGATATCTCTCAAGACCATACAGAGTCATCTTATCGAAAGTTTGTTGACGGCATTGTGCCGCTTAACCTCCCTTGTTTTTGGTTGCCGGGTAATCACGATTTCAAACCCAGTATGAACAGTGTATTGGATTCACCTCTGATACAAACCGCAACGCATAAGTTGCTGGGCGAGCATTGGCAAATAGTGTTGCTGGACTCTCAAGTGGTGGGTGTACCCCATGGTCGATTAAGTGACAGTCAGCTGGAGTATTTGGATAGAAAACTCAGTGAACACCATGATCGACATACGTTGGTGTTGCTCCATCATCATCCAATACTGGTGAACAGTGCTTGGCTTGACCAGCATTCACTAAAGGATTCACAAGAGTTTTGGGATATTGCCGATAAACATGACAATGTGCGTGCTGTGTTATGTGGTCATATCCACCAAGAACTTGATTTAATGCACCATGGTGTAAGGGTATTAGCAACACCGTCAACATGCGTTCAGTTTAAGCCCAACTCCAATGAATTCTCTTTGGATATCTTGTCGCCAGGATGGCGAGAGCTGGAGCTCTTTAGTGATGGTCAGCTAGACACCATCGTTAAACGTTTACCACACGGCGCATTTCGTCCCGACTTTAATGCTGAAGGTTACTGATTTTAATGCTGAGGGTTACTAATGGATAAAAAGCCGTCGCTATTGCTCTACATTCATGGTTTTAACAGCTCACCTCAATCACATAAAGCGCGTGTCATGCAGCAGTTTTGTCAGGAGCATCGCCCTGATATTACGGTTGTGGCTCCGCAAATGCCGAGCTTCCCTAAGCAAGCTGCTAGGTATTTGACTGATGTTATACATCGCTATGAAAAGACGCATCGAATTGGCTTAATTGGTAGTTCATTAGGTGGTTATTTGTCGACGTGGCTAAATGCGCAGTATGGTTTTAAAGCCGTGTTGATTAATCCAGCGGTTAAACCTTATGAGTTGTTAGTGGATTTTCTTGGTGAGCAAGAAAATCCTTATACTTATGAGCGATACACATTAGAATCTCGCCATATCGATGAATTGAAAGCGTTAGACGTAGTGGTCATTCATTCACCTCGTGATTTCTGGTTGTTGCAACAAGAAGACGATGAGGTATTGGACTACCGTCAAGCTGTCGCTAAGTATTCGAACTCAAAGCAAACAGTGGAAGCAGGTGGCGATCATAGTTTTGTTAATTTTGAGCGTTATCCAGAGCAAATTATCCACTTCTTAGAGTTGTAGCTTTTTCACTAATAAGCGTGTAGCTGAGGAGGGAGTCATAAATTTCCCCCCAACTTTGGTGCGAAACTTGACAACACTTCCTTTGAGCCAGACTATGATGTGTCTGTACTTACGCGTGTGCCTTAAGACTTGTTGGTTACGAGTCAAATGAAGGCCGATGGTGCAATGCATCATCGACTCTCTTTTTGCTGCTAAGTATCAATCTTTATTTGAGTAAAATTTCCGTATTATGACAGAACAATATAATGCTGGAGCCATTGAGGTTCTCAATGGTCTTGAGCCAGTACGTCGCCGACCAGGGATGTATACGGATACAGCGCGTCCAAACCATTTGGGCCAAGAAGTTATCGATAACAGTGTCGATGAAGCGCTAGCCGGACATGCCTCGAAAGTGCAAGTAATTCTCCACGCCGATCAATCTTTAGAAGTGATTGATGATGGTCGAGGTATGCCCGTAGATATCCACCCAGAAGAAAAAGTGTCGGGTGTTGAACTGATTTTTTGCAAGTTGCATGCTGGTGGCAAGTTTTCTAATAAAAACTACCAGTTTTCTGGTGGTTTGCATGGAGTCGGTATCTCTGTGGTCAACGCGTTATCGAAACGTGTTGAAGTCACCGTTCGCCGTGATGGTCAAGTCTATGAAATGGCGTTTGAGCACGGCAACAAGGTTGAAGAGCTGACAGTAACGGGGACTTGCGGGCGTCGTAATAAAGGGACCAGTGTTCACTTCTGGCCTGATACGAGCTACTTTGATTCCGGCAACTTCTCCGTTACTCGCTTGGTAAATAACCTGCGTGCTAAAGCCGTACTATGTCCTGGGTTGGAAATCACCTTTAGCGACAAAGTGAACGGAAAAGATCATAAATGGCATTACGAAGATGGTCTGAAAGATTACCTTGCTGAAGGGGTGAAAGGCTATACCGTTTTACCAGAAGTCCCTTTTACTGGTGAGTTTTCTGCAGAGACAGAAGCGGCGACTTGGGCGCTAATTTGGCAGCCTGAAGGCGGCGAAATGATCACCGAAAGCTATGTTAACTTGATTCCTACCGCTCAAGGTGGCACGCATGTTAACGGCTTACGTCAGGGGCTTCTTGATGCCATGCGTGAGTTTTGTGAGTTCCGAAACTTGCTGCCACGTGGTGTTAAGTTAACGGGCGATGATGTGTTTGATCGCTGCTCGTATGTCTTGTCCGTGAAAATGCAAGATCCTCAGTTTGCTGGGCAAACCAAAGAACGCTTATCGTCACGTCAGTGTGCAGCTTTTGTTTCTGGCGTTGTGAAAGATGCTTTTAGTCTGTGGTTGAATGAAAAGCCCCAGTTGGCAGAGCAACTCGCTGAAGTATGTATTGCTAATGCTCATCGACGCATGCGTGCGAGTAAAAAAGTCGTGCGTAAGAAGGTCGCGTCGGGCCCAGCTCTACCTGGTAAATTGACCGATTGTTCACAGCAAGATCTGAACCGCACAGAAATTTTCTTTGTGGAAGGGGACTCTGCTGGAGGCTCAGCGAAACAAGCTCGAGATCGTGAATTTCAAGCCGTGATGCCACTACGAGGTAAAATTCTGAATACTTGGGAAGTGTCGACGGACCAAGTGTTGGCCTCTCAAGAGGTGCACGATATCTCGGTTGCGCTGGGGATTGACCCTGATAATGATGATTTGAGTGCTCTGCGCTACGGTAAAGTGTGCATTCTTGCCGATGCGGACTCGGATGGGCTACACATTGCAACCCTACTATGTGCCCTGTTTACCAAGCACTTCAGAGGACTAGTCTCGGCGGGGCACGTGTATGTTGCCATGCCACCACTTTATCGAATCGACTGTGGTAAAGAAGTCTTTTATGCCCTAGATGATGACGAAAAAGATGGCATTTTAGAGCGATTGAGTAAAAAGAAAGCGAAGATCAACGTACAGCGATTTAAAGGTCTGGGTGAAATGAACCCATTACAACTTCGCGAAACGACGATGGATCCGAATACTCGCCGCTTGGTGCAACTGACGATTGACGATGACAGTGCAACCGATGAAATGATGGATATGCTGCTAGGTAAAAAACGAGCGGATGACCGCCGTAGCTGGCTGCAAAGTAACGGCGACATGGCCGAGGTATAACGATAATGTCGACTGAAATATCTTTTGATGGCGTTGAACAGCTGCCAATGCGCAAGTTCACCGAAGATGCCTATTTAAATTACTCAATGTACGTGATTATGGATCGTGCATTGCCTTATATTGGTGACGGCCTTAAGCCGGTACAGCGTCGTATTATTTACGCCATGTCTGAGCTGGGTTTATCATCAGCGGCCAAATATAAGAAATCCGCACGTACCGTTGGTGATGTACTGGGTAAGTACCACCCGCACGGTGATTCTGCGTGTTATGAAGCCATGGTATTGATGGCACAGCCGTTTTCTTATCGCTACCCGTTAGTAGACGGTCAAGGAAACTGGGGTGCACCTGATGATCCTAAATCGTTTGCTGCGATGCGTTATACCGAAGCGAAATTGTCTAAGTTTGCTGAAGTATTACTGAGCGAAGTCGGTCTAGGTACGGTTGAGTGGCAACCAAACTTTGACGGCACGATGAAAGAGCCGAAGATTCTTCCTGCGCGCTTACCTCATATTCTACTAAACGGAATTACGGGTATTGCGGTGGGTATGGCAACGGATATCCCGCCTCATAACGTCCGTGAGGTTGCGGATGCAACCGTGCACTTAATTGATAATCCAAAGGCGGAATTGTCGGATGTCATGGCGTATGTCAAAGGGCCTGATTACCCAACAGAAGCGGAAATTATTTCCCCGCAGACGGACTTAGAAAAGATCTATCGTACTGGACGCGGTAGTGTGAAAATGCGTGCGGTTTGGCATAAAGAAGGCGCAGATATTGTTATCACCGCGCTACCTCATCAGGTCTCTGGTGCCAAGTTGCTAGAGCAGATTGCCAACCAGATGCGTGCGAAAAAGCTGCCTATGGTGGATGATCTTCGTGATGAATCGGATCATGAAAACCCGACTCGCATTGTGATCGTGCCACGCTCTAATCGTATTGATTGCGATCAGTTGATGAATCACTTGTTTGCTTCAACAGATCTTGAGAAGAACTTCCGCGTTAACCTCAACATGATCGGTTTGAATAATCGTCCACAGGTGAAAGGGCTCGTTACCATTTTATCAGAGTGGATTGCTTACCGCCGTGAAACGGTTCGTAAACGCTTGCAGTATCGTCTTGATAAGATCTTAGCTCGCTTGCACATCTTGGAAGGTTTGCTGATTGCGTATCTCAACCTTGATGAAGTGATTGAGATTATTCGTACTGAAGATGAACCTAAAGCCGTTTTAATGGCGCGTTTTGGTATCACCGACATTCAAGCTGATGCGATCTTAGATACCAAGCTTCGTCACCTTGCGAAGCTGGAAGAGATGAAAATCCGCGGTGAACAAGATGAGCTTGAAAAAGAGCGCCAAAAGCTAGAAAGCTTACTGGGCTCTGAGCGTCGCATGAATACTTTGCTGAAAAAAGAAATTCAAGCAGATGCGGAGAAATACGGTGATGATCGTCGCTCGCCATTAGTTGAGCGAGCAGAAGCGAAAGCGATGACAGAGCGTGATCTTGTTCCTAGTGAGCCGATCACCGTGGTTCTATCGGAGAAAGGTTGGATTCGTCATGCGAAAGGTCATGATGTTGATCCATCAGGGCTAAACTATAAATCCGGTGATAACTACCTTGCAGCCGCGCGCGGCAAAAGTAGTCAACCAGCGGTATTCCTAGGAAACGATGGACGCAGTTATTCACTTGAATCGCATTCATTGCCTTCTGCGCGAAGCCAAGGTGAACCAATTACTGGGCGCCTTAATATCAATGCGGGTACGAGTATTCGCCAAGTCATCATGGGTGAAGAATCGCAGTTGTGGTTGATTGGTTCTGATGCAGGTTATGGTTTTGTTTGTAAAGGCTCTGATCTTCTGTCGAAGAACCGAAGCGGTAAAGCTCTGGTGACCTTACCACAAGCTGCTGAAGTGATGACGCCAAGTATGGTGGGCGACTTAGATTCCGATGAAATCATGGCGATTACCAATCAGGGAAGAATGTTGTTGTTCCCGATAAAAGACTTGCCACAATTAGGCAAAGGTAAGGGCAATAAGATCATCAATATCCCGTCTGCTAAAGCCAAATCGAGAGAAGAGTTTGTTTCTCACCTGATGGCATTACCTCAAGGTGCGTCAGTGACGCTTTATGCGGGTAAGCGTAAGTTAGGTCTCAAACCTGCAGACTTGGAAAACTTTAGAGGTGAGCGGGGTCGTCGCGGTGGACTTCTACCAAGAGGTCTACAGCGTGTCACTCGAATTGACGTAGAGGGCTCTGTGTCATTTGATAGTGAAACAGTTGATGAATAATTTGTTTCGTTCGCTATAAACAAAAATGCCGCTGAGAAATCAGCGGCATTTTTTTATCGGCGGTTTTTATGCGTTATGAGGTCTATTCGCGGCTATCTTCAGCAACGGTCACAGGTAGTGTCATCTCTTTACCGTCTCTCAATAAGGTAACGTCGACAGTGGTTCCTGGTCTTAAGTCTGTGACGAGGTCTAATACGCCCTGTCTACCATTTAACTTCTTACCGTTAATCGTCAGGATAATATCTTGAACTTCAATGCCGCCTTTCGCAGCGGGTCCTTGTGGGTCCAGTCCGAGAACAATGATGCCACCAATGTGCTCATTGCCTAATAGGCGAGCCGTGACGGAATTGATATCTTGCCCATCAATGCCGATATAGCCGCGAATCACTCGACCATCAGCAATGATTTTCTCCATTATCTTACTGGCAAGCTTATACGGGATAGCAAAGGAAATGCCATAGGTTTCTAAGTCAGTAGCTTGTTGGAATGACGCGGTATTGATGCCGACAAGCTCACCTTGGGTATTGACTAAAGCACCACCAGAGTTACCTTGATTGATAGCGGCATCGGTTTGAATAAAGGCTTGAATACCTCCGGCACTAATAGATGAACGGCCAGTGGCGGAAATAATGCCAAACGTTGTGGTTTGTCCCAAGTTATAAGGGTTGCCAATTGCCAAGACGACATCACCGACTTTAGGGCTGTAGTTTGGGTTGAGAGGAATGACCGGGAGATCTGAGCCTTCTACACGTAATATGGCGATATCAGTGCGCTGATCTTTACCCACCAGTTGCGCAGCAGCAACACGACCATCTTGCAGTGCGACAATGATTTGATCGGCATTGGCGACCACATGGTAGTTAGTGATGATATAGCCTTTTTCGCTCACGATGACACCAGAACCCAGGCCTTGTGTGGACAGTGTTGTGCGGTCGCTTTCTTTATATTGCCGGCTATAGATGTTAACGACGGCTGGTGCCGCTTTACGTACCGCTTGATTAAAAGAGACTTGCAATGAAGCATCTTGCGTCGGCGTTGCGTCAAACTGCTCTGAGATGATCGTAGGTCTTAGCGACGGAACGGCAATTAAGACTAACAGAGCCGTAATCAGCCCCATTGATACAGATCGTAATAAAAAGTTCAGCATTGCTCTCTCTAATGGATACCGGTGTGGGTGGTCTATTGGACAAAATAACAATCACTGAAGCTAGCATAGTAGGGAATGGTTCGATAACGAAACCAATGACCATGGGACTAAATACTTTTTTGAGCAACAGCTTGCGAGCAAAGCATATCACTTTGTGAGCAAATAATAAAAAAGGGCAGTCACGTCCGGCTGCCCTTTCACTAAGAATTTACATAAAGTGTGTCATGTTACCGTACAACAAGATAAATAGTGCGGTCATCTCGTTGAATATTTAGCGCGAGAACGCCTGGCTTTGCTTCGAGTATTTTACGAAGCTCACCCACATTCTTAACACGCTGGCGGTTCACACCCATGATGATGTCGCCTTGTTTAAGTTCATATTGGGCAGCAGGCGAGCCTTCAACTACGGAGGTGACTTTTACACCATCGACGTTGTCGCTTTTCTCTGTATTGGCAAATTCAGCGCCTGTTAAACCTTCATGTAGTTTGTCGGCTTTCGTGATGCTCTTCGCCCCTTCCGTTAACGTTGCTTGGGTCGTCATTGTTTTACCGTCTCGGACAAGTCCGAGTTCGATAGTCTTACCAGCACCTAGTGTGGCGACTTTTGCTCGCAATTCGCTAAAGGTAGTGATTTTTTTACCATTGACAGAGACGATAATATCGCCGGCCTTAAGTCCGCCTTTTTCCGCTGCACTGTCAGGCATGACTTGGCTAACAAAGGCGCCTTTGCTGGAATCATAACCCAGCGCTTCAGCCAACTCAGACGTGACTTCGCCACCTTGCACGCCTAACATGCCACGTTTCACTTCACCAAACTCAATAATTTGTTCGGTTAGGTTATTCATCATATTCGATGGAATAGCAAAACCAATACCCACATTGCCACCATTAGGACCCAAAATCGCGGTATTGATACCAATGAGCTCACCTTTAAGGTTAACCAGTGCACCGCCTGAATTACCGCTATTGATTGCTGCGTCGGTTTGAATGAAGTTTTCAAAATTTTCTAAATTGAGACCGCTGCGCCCTAGAGCCGAGACGATGCCAGATGTGACGGTTTGTCCTAAGCCAAACGGGTTGCCGATGGCAACAGTAAAATCCCCCACACGGAGTGCGTCCGAGTCGGCGAGTTTTATCTCGGTCAGATTTTTGACATTATCAAGTTTGAGTAAGGCGACATCTGACATTTCATCGCCGCCAACCAGTTCAGCATCGTATTCGCGCCCGTCTTGCAATTTAATACGTATTTCTTCTGCGCCATTGATAACGTGATAGTTGGTTACGATGTAGCCCTTCTTAGCGTTAATAACAACCCCAGACCCCAAGCCGCGGAAAGGTCGCTCTTGCAGTTGTTCTGTTGGAAAGTCTGGACCGAAGAAGAATTTAAATTGCTCTGGATATTGCTGTTTAGAGACCTGAGTGCCTTCAACGGCAATACTGACAACCGCGGGTGTCACCGTCTCTAGCATAGGCGCAAGGCTTGGAAGTTGTTCGCCGTTGACCGCAAGGGGTAATGCTGCTGAGACTGACATGGGTGTGATGATGGCACTCAAGCTTAACGACAGAACAGTTAAGGCAAGCGTTGGCTTCTTCATCATAAAACTCCTCTAAGGTTTAGTAAAAGTTATGACTAGGCAATTGGGATAAAGTTCATTCGAAATGGGGAGGTGATATCAGATTCACTCAACAGGTTGAGTGAATCTGTCGTACTTGCTTGTTGAGAATTTAAGACGCTTTTGCCGTGACAGGTTCGCTGGCGACAAGCTCTGGTGACTCAATCACTTGCTTTTGCTCTCCTCTCAACAAACCAGTTGCGCCATTGGCATAGTCTTTTGGTTGCTCATCAATATCTGAGTCTACCGCTGACTCTACGTTGTGCTCCGCGACTTTTTTAACAAATGGATTGTCTTGCTCTGGCAAGTTAGGCAGCAACTCGGCTGAGGTTTTTGCCATATGTTGATAGAGCTTGGTGTAATCTTTGCCTAGCGTATCTAGCATTTCTGCGCTTTGAGCAAAATGGTCAGATAACTCTTGACGTTGTTGTTCTAAAGCAAATTTTGCAGATTCGAGATCTTTTTGTATGGTTTTTTGTTTTTTGTACTGTGGGGTAGTGAGGCGAGAAATCACAATTCCTAAAATAGCGCCCACAAGCAGACCGACAACGGCGTAAATCCAAGGCATAGCAGCTTCCTTAATTATTGTTTATTAACATGTGCGTTACCTGATGGTTACACACGTTGTTCTGTCATGGTACTATGAGAGTTCTTACCAATAAAGCAAAATACACCATTTATGGTTGTTGGATCTGTGCTGCGAGTTATCCATGACGCCGATAGAAAAGTATAATAATGATATTGAAACAAATGGTTTTCAACGCGATGCCGCTCAGCATCAGGCGGTGGAAGCATTAGACCGCCTTCATCATGAGTTCATCGATTATCTGAATTTTGAAGCGCCAGCGCTGACGATGATGCAAAAATTATTAGGCAAGTCACCAGAGGAAGCGATTGCCCCACAAGGGCTGTATTTTTGGGGGGGCGTTGGGCGAGGGAAAACGTATTTAATGGATGCGTTCTTTGATAGTTTGCCTTCTGAAAAAAAAATGCGCGTTCACTTTCATCGCTTTATGTATCGAGTCCATGATGAGCTGAAGAAATTAGGGGATATTGAGAATCCGCTTGAGAGTGTGGCTGATATTTTTCATGCTGAAGCCAACATTATCTGTTTTGATGAGTTTTATGTCTCTGACATTACCGATGCAATGATTTTGTCTTCTTTAATGCAGGCGCTATTTAATAGAGGCGTCGTGTTGGTTGCGACATCAAACATCCCACCTGAAAATTTATATCGTAATGGCCTGCAACGTGCGCGGTTCTTACCTACGATTGCCTTGATTCAAAAACATTGCCACATACTGAATGTTGATAGTGGTATCGACTACCGATTGAGAACCTTAGAGCAAGCCGAAATTTACCATTATCCACTGGATAACTCAGCGAATGAAAATCTTCATCGTTATTTTAAGCAGTTGGTAATGGAAACGCGGCAACCAGACACTTCAATCGATATTAATCATCGGGATATTTCTGTTATCGCGTCGGTGGACGATGTTTTGTTCGCGACTTTTGAACAATTGTGTCAAACCATGCGCAGCCAAAATGACTACATTGAGATGTCTCGGCTTTATCACACCGTATTACTGGCGGATGTGAAACAGATGGACAGCAAGCTTGATGATGCTGCGAGACGGTTTATTGCGCTGGTGGATGAATTTTATGAGCGCCGAGTGAAATTGATTATTTCTGCGGAAGTCGAATTAGAGGCAATTTATACAACAGGGCAGCTAGAGTTTGAGTTTAAACGTTGTATTTCTCGCCTAACAGAAATGCAAAGTCATGATTATTTAGCCTCTGAGCACTTGGCGTAAGGGTTTTTACCTATTTTGTCTAAAAAATAGGTGATTTTTTCCTCTAGCTTCTCTATAATCCTGCGACCTACCGTTACTGCGAGCCTCTAGTTATGACGAAAGTCTAACTATGCCAAGTGTTTCCAACACTCGAAGGGGTGATGAATGGGACTCTTAGACAGTGGGAACAGTTTGTTCCTTAAGTGTAAATTTTTTTAATAGGTAATTATTAGCATGAAAACTTTCGTTGCTAAACCAGAAACTGTAAAACGTGACTGGTATGTTGTAGACGCAGAAGGCAAAACTCTTGGCCGTATCGCAAGTGAGATCGCATCTCGTCTTCGTGGTAAGCATAAAGCTGAATACACTCCTCACGTAGACACTGGTGATTACATCATCGTTGTTAACGCTGAGAAAGTTACTGTAACTGGTAACAAGGCTAAAGGTAAAGTGTATTACCGTCACACTGAGTTCCCAGGTGGTCTTAAGTCTATCACTTTTGAAAAGTTGATCGACAAGAAGCCAGAAATGGTAATCGAACTAGCTGTTAAAGGTATGCTACCACGTGGTCCTCTAGGCCGTGCTATGTACCGTAAGCTAAAAGTTTACGCTGGCGCTGAGCACAATCATGCTGCTCAACAACCACAAGTACTAGACATCTAATTGGGGATATCAGAAATGGCAGAGAATCAATACTACGGCACTGGTCGTCGCAAAAGCTCAGCTGCTCGCGTTTTTATTAAACCAGGCACTGGCAACATCGTAATCAACAAGCGTGAACTAGAAGTTTACTTCGGTCGCGAAACTTCTTGCATGGTAGTTCGTCAGCCTCTTGAGCTTACTGAACTAACTGAGAAGCTAGATCTATTCGTTACTGTTAAAGGTGGCGGTATTTCTGGTCAAGCTGGTGCAATCCGTCACGGTATCACTCGCGCGCTTATGGAATACGACGAAACTCTACGTCCTGCTCTACGTGCAGCTGGCTATGTTACGCGTGACGCTCGTTGCGTTGAGCGTAAGAAAGTTGGTCTACGTAAAGCACGTCGTAAGCCACAATTCTCAAAGCGTTAATTTTTCGTTCTTCGAAAAATCTACGCTCCAGTTTATACTGGTTTGTGGTCCAAAAGCTCAGCCTCTCGGCTGGGCTTTTTGTTTTTTCAGTCCGGTATAAATCCTCTAGATTCATCAACTCCCCCTAATAGACTGTGCTTTTCCTCCCTTTTGTGAACTGGTAAACGATTTCCTGCGATAGATGTTACGAAAAGGTAGCTTTATCTTGTCAAAAAGTAGGGTTTTCTTTATCATTTGCTATCAAATAAATACAACTAAAATTCTTATTTTGTTAGCCATGCTTTATTGGTGATAACTAATATCGGAATGGACTCAAGTGTGCAGGTTTTAATTATAAAATATGCACGTTCAATTCAAGGAAGATAACCAAAGGAATGGTTCCCCCGCGGTTATTTAACATGACAGAGCAGCTTGGATTCGCTTGATATTGGCCCAAGGAGCATATGGGAGAAATGTTGGATGAGCAATGCGCCTTTAAATAACGGTCGTAGGCGTTTCCTTACTGCCACAACTGCGGTTGTCGGTGGTTTGGGAGCAGCTGCAGTCGCCGTTCCTTTTATTAAATCTTGGAACCCAAGTGCCAAAGCAAAGGCCGCCGGTGCTCCTGTAGAGGTTGAAGTCAGTAAACTTGAAGAGGGCCAAATGGTTCGTGTCGAGTGGCAAGGCAAACCGGTATGGGTTGTTAGGCGAGCACAGTCTGTTTTGGATAATCTGGGGACGTTATCAGATAAATTACGTGACCCACAATCTCAAGAAGAACAGCAACCGGAATATGCTCAAAATGGTTATCGCTCGATTAAACCAGAGTATTTTATCGCGGTTGGGTTTTGTACTCACCTAGGATGTTCGCCAACTTACCTTGCGGATTCTTTTAGTGAACAAGTCCAAGGTGTGAAATCAGGCTTCTTCTGTCCTTGCCACGGGTCTAAATTTGACATGGCAGGCCGAGTATTCCAAAACGTGCCGGCACCACTGAATCTAGTGATTCCTAAGCATATGTATTTGAGTGATACAAAAATTCTTATCGGCGTGGATGAGGGGGATGCATAATGCAAGCTGTACTTGATTGGGTAGAAAAACGATTACCCGCAATGAATGCTTATAAAAAGCATTTATCAGAATATCCAATGCCAAAGAACTTTAACTTTTGGTATTTATTCGGCTCTCTTGCTATGTTGGTCCTTGTTAACCAAATCCTAACGGGGATTTGGCTTACCATGAACTACGTACCATCTGGTGAAGGCGCATTTGCTTCTGTGGAATACATCATGCGTGATGTGGAATACGGCTGGTTGTTGCGTTATATGCACTCAACGGGTGCATCTGCTTTCTTTGTGGTTATTTACCTTCATATGTTCCGCGGCCTGATTTATGGCTCATACCAAAAACCTCGTGAGTTGCTTTGGGTTTTCGGTATGCTAATTTTCTTAGTGCTAATGGCTGAAGCCTTTATGGGCTACCTTCTTCCTTGGGGACAAATGTCTTACTGGGGCGCTCAAGTAATTATTTCACTGTTTGGTGCCATCCCAGTTATCGGTGATGATCTGACATTGTGGATCCGTGGTGATTACATCATCTCAGGTGCGACACTAAACCGATTCTTTGCATTGCACGTTATTGCGCTACCAATTGTTCTACTGCTACTGATTGTCTTGCACGTTTTGGCGCTACATGAAGTGGGCTCAAATAACCCGGATGGTATTGAAACTAAGCTACCTAAAGGTTCAATGGGCGATGACTACAAAACGCAGTTCAAATTCCATGATTACTACAGCAAAAAATACGACATCATTGATTCGATACCTTTCCATCCATATGGAACGGTAAAAGATATGGTGGGTATAGCAGGCTTCTTCTTCTTGTTCTGCTACGTGTTGTTCTTTAACCCTGAAATGGGCGGTTATTTCCTTGAGCCACCAAACTTTGAAGCGGCGAACCCTCTGAAAACACCAGAGCATATTGCCCCAGTTTGGTATTTCACGCCGTTCTACGCCATCTTACGTGCGGTTCCTGATAAGCTGCTCGGTGTGGTTGCAATGGGGGCTTCAATTGTGTTCTTGTTTCTACTTCCGTGGTTTGACCGTTGTAAAGTTCGTTCTTACCGTTACAGAAGCAAAATCCATTTGATTAATATCATTCAGTTTACGATCAGCTTTATTGCGTTAGGCATTCTCGGTGCGCTTCCAGCAACGGCAACGTACACCTTGATGGCTCAAATCTTTAGTTTGGGATATTTCATGTTCTTCATTTTGTTGTATGTCTACAGTAAAAATGAGAACACCAAGCCACTACCGAAGAGGGTGACATTTAAATGAAAAAGTGGATTGTAGTACTTTTTGCTCTGTTGCCGTCTCTTGCGCTAGCAGCTGGTGGGAACGTGCATCTTGATAAAGCAAATAATGATCTGACGGATCAAGCATCACTGCAAAATGGTGCGAAGTTGTTCATGAACTATTGTTTTGCTTGTCACTCAACTCAATATCAACGTTATGAGCGTGTTGCCAATGATCTAGGTATTCCGGTTGAACTGGCTAAGGAAAACTTAGTCTTTGACTCGGAAGCGAAAATTGGTGATCTGATGGTGAACTCTATGCCACAAAAGCAAGCTGCGGCTTGGTTTGGGGCTCCGCCACCGGACTTGACCTTGGTTGCTCGTGTACGCGGTGCTGATTGGTTGTATACGTACCTTCGTTCATTCTATGCAGATCCAAGTCGTCCATTTGGTGTGAATAACATCACTTTCCCAAATGTCGGTATGCCGCACGTGCTTGAAGAGCTGCAAGGCATTCCAACCGCTATTGTGGAAACACATACGGTTGATGGCCAAGAGGTCGAAGTGATCGTTGGTACGGAGACAAACGGGCGTGGTGAATTGAGTTCAGCGGAATACGATGATGCGGTTCGTGATTTAGTGAACTTCCTTGAGTATTCGGGTGACCCAGTCAAACTTGAGCGTCATGCAATGGGTTGGTGGGTAATGGCATTCCTTGTGCTATTTACTATTGTCGTTGTGTTGCTGAAGAAAGAGTATTGGCGTGATGTACACTAATTGTGCTATCATGTCGCGCTGATTCTAAATTTTGTTAACAATGGAGGCCTTGCCTCCATTGTTTTTTGTAAGTATGCCGGAGGGCTCCATGGCTGTAGCTGCCAATAAACGTTCTGTGATGACTCTTTTTTCTAGTGCTACTGATCTATACAGCCACCAGGTTCGTATCGTTCTAGCTGAAAAGGGTGTCAGTGTTGAGGTTGAGTTAGTGGATGAGTCAAACATCCCTGCAGAGCTTGCTGAACTGAATCCATATAAAACTGTACCAACTTTGGTTGATCGTGAGCTTGCGCTTTACGATTCAAAGATCATTATGGAATACCTAGATGAGCGTTTCCCTCATCCACCACTAATGCCAGTTTACCCAGTTGCTCGTGGTAACAGCCGTTTAATGATTTACCGTATTGAACGTAACTGGTATACGCTTGCAGAAAAAGTAGTGAAAGGTACGGCTGAAGAATCTGAAGCTGCACGCAATAAACTGCGTAATGACTTGCTAACACTTGCGCCGATCTTTGCTGAATACGAGTACTTCATGAGTGAAGAGTTCAGCCTGATCGATTGCTACCTGGCTCCACTATTGTGGCGTCTGCCAGAAATGGGTATCGAGCTGGTTGGCCCTGGTGCAAAAGAGATTAAGATTTACATGAACCGTGTATTTGAACGTGATTCATTCCTAGCTTCGCTAACAGAAGCTGAGCGTGAGATGCGTTTAGTTCGCTAATTATTCATGGATATCACTAAAATGACGCCCCGCCGTCCTTATATGCTTCGCGCATTCTATGACTGGCTGGCAGAAAACGACCTTACTCCGCATATCGTTGTCGATGCAATGTTACCAGGAGTACGAGTGCCGCTAGAGTTTGTTCAAGATGGCCAAATTATCTTGAATATCGCTTCTAGAGCGGTGGGTCAATTAGAATTAGGTAATGAAGCCATTACCTTTCACGCTCGATTCGGTGGCAAGCCGCATTCGGTTATTGTTCCGCTTTATTCTGTGCAAGCTATTTATGCACGAGAGAATGGTGCTGGAACAATGTTTGAGCCTGAAGATGCATACTTGTCTATTGAAGAGGAAGACGTTGCAACAGAGACGCCGGTATCTGGTTTGTCTGTAGCGGAAGCGCCTGTCACAGAGTTACCAGTAGACTCGGCTGTTGAATCCGAACCTGATGGTGATGATGAGCCTCCTAGAGCTAAAGGGCGACCAAGCTTAAGAGTTGTGAAATAGTTTGATTCCATAAAAAAGACTGCTAATTAGCAGTCTTTTTTTTGTCTAGATAACGCTGTGGTTCATTCTGGGCATGGTCTGATTATACATGCCCAGATTGCCATTGTTATCGTGGTAAGGTCATTGTGAGGGCAGCAGCGATATTGCGCGACGTCATTTCTACATTAAACGCGGCTTCTTCCAACGCTGTTGCCAGATCCGTTGCGCCAAGCACGACACTGTAAACCGCATCGATACCGTGCTCATAAACAACGTGACAGTCTTTTGCTGTGCTACCTGCAATTGCAATGACGGGAATATCATACGCTTTTGCCGTTCTCGCGACCCCAATCGGCGTTTTACCGTGAATCGTTTGGCTATCGATACGTCCTTCACCAGTAATGACAAGGTTGGCATCTTTGACGACATCACTGAGCTGAATCGCATCCATTACTATCTGTATACCGGGACGTAGTTCAGCATTAAATAGCCCAAGGAATGCTGCACCTAGTCCACCGGCAGCGCCAGCGCCAGGGGTGTGCTTAACATCACGGCCATTGGTTAATCGGATAACATCAGCGTAGTGCGAAAGGTTGGTGTCAAGTGTTGCCACCATGGCAGGTGTCGCTCCTTTTTGTGGGCCAAATACAGCGCTGGCACCTTTATCGCCACAAAGTGGGTTGTCGACATCGCACGCGACTTCGAGCGTGATCTCTGCTAATCGTGAGTCGACGTGGTCCATGTTAATGGAAGTCAGTTTATTGAGCTCGCCACCACCGTAACCGAGTTCGCAACCCTCACCATCAAGCAACTGCGCGCCCAGTGCTTGAGCCATGCCTAAGCCACCATCGTTCGTGGCACTACCACCAATGCCGACGATGATGTGTTTTACGCCTTTGTCTAGTGCGGCTTTAATCAACTCTCCGGTGCCGTAAGAGGTCGTGATCAGTGGATTACGTTTTTCTGCCGAGACCAAGTGAATACCGGAGGCGGCTGCCATTTCAATGATGGCAGTGCTGCCATCACCGAGTAGCCCGTAGAACCCTTCAACACGTTGACCCAGTGGGCCGGTGACGGAGGCTGAGACCAGTTCCCCTCCAGTTGCATCAATGAGAGATTGCACGGTGCCTTCTCCACCATCAGCCATCGGTAACTTGATGTATTCGGCATTAGGCAGTATTTGTTTGAATCCGTTTTCAATGGCTTGTGCCACTTCCATTGCCGTTAAACTTTCTTTATATGAATCAGGAGCAATTACAATTTTCATGACAAAACCTTATACAAATAAACCAAATACACCAAACATCATGACAGAGACAAAGGCGATAACTAGACCGACAGCCGACTCGTAAGGAATGAGTTTTAGGCGCTCGTGAATGTCCATATGAACAGCACCGCCCGTCGCGTGGAAGAAGCTACCATGTGGCATGTGGTCGAGTACGGTTGCACCCGAGTGAATCATTGCCGCCCCTGCTAATGCGGGAACGCCGAGTTCAAGTATGGTGCCTGCAAAGACGCTGGAAGCGACGGCAGTACCAGCCGTGGTGGATGCTGTTGCCAGTGACATCATGGCGCCAGAAATAGGCGCAAGGAGGTAAGAAGGCAATCCGGAAGTGGTAAGAACATCGATTAATCCATCTTTTAACCCTGAGTTAGCGATGATGCCTGCTAGCGTACCCGTACCTAATAACATCACTGCCACTGGGGCCATTCGGCTGAGGCCGGAGACGGCAAAGTGGTTGGTATCGGCAAAGCGTCCCATCACGACAGCACCGATAAGACCACCGAGTGGTAACGCGATGAGAGGATCAACGTTAATACCTGCAATCGGGCGCAGTGATAGCAGCGCAATCGCAACCATAGGAGCCGTGATAGAAGCGACAAAAGAAGGGAGCTTAGAATGGTCAACCGCAACGACTTCGCTCGCTGCCACTTTTGATCCTTTGTTGATTAATTTTTTTGCGATGAAGTACGCGACAATCATACCGCAAATCCCCGGAATAACGCCGGCTGCCATTACCGAGGTCAGTGGGACGTTAAAAGCGTCAGCGGCCGCAATGGTATTTGGGTTGGGTGACATGACGTTACCTGCCTTACCGCCCCCAACCATCGCAAGTAAAATAGCGGCTTTGGAAATATCGGCACGGTGTGCAATCGCCAGTGCGATAGGGGAAACGGTAATAACGGCAACGTCAACGAAGACACCAACAGCGGTGAGGATCATGGTTGCGATTGCTAGTGCAAGTAGTGCACGAGTTTCACCAACCTTTTTGACTATGGTTTCTGCGATGGAAGTTGCGGCCCCAGATTCAATGAGCACACCTGCTAACACGCCTGCCGCGAGAATACGAAGTACAGCGGTGACAATACCTTGCGCACCACCAATCATTAAGCTGACGGTTTCTGTTAGCGAGACACCGCCAATCACGCCACCAATGAGAGCACCGATAATCATGCCGTATGCGGGTGGTACTTTCTTGAGAATGAGTGTTATAGCGACGACCAATGCCGCTAAGGCACCGAGAGTAGAGACTTCTATCATTTTGAGTTTTCCGCGTAAGTTATTAGAATTCTTGTCGGTGTAGAGTTTCACCTTGTTGAAAACAGACTACCGACAGAATAGGGCTAAAGCTTTATGCGAAGTGACAGATTTATAGATAGGAATGATAACGTATTTGTGCAGATGAACAGTTTTGTGATTTATTTAGATACATTTCAAAGCAAGATAAAGTTGAATCTTATCCTCTAACTTATTGATATTTAGTGTTGTTTCTTGCTCTATTTTGTCTAGTCGATAACGCAGCGTGTTTCGATGAATATGTAGCAGTTCACAAGTTTGAGCTAGATCGCAATTCTGTTCAAAAAAAACACGCAGCGTTTTTACTAGCACGTTTTTGGTGTCTGACTGTATGAGCTTATTCAGTGGATCGGTTAATTGCTGTGCTCGCCAAGGGTCTCTTTTAATGCTACTGACCAACACTGATAACTTGTGATCGTGATAAAAAAGGATCGACTTTGCTTTTGGTTGGCAGATTTCCATTGTGGATTTAGCCGTTTCGTAAGATTTCGCCAATCCAATGACGCCAGGGAAATAGTCACCAATGGTCATTTGAATAGAAAAGTCGCACTCGTGGTCGATGCGCTTCATTAATTTGGCAACGCGCTTTTGTTCTTCTTGTCGATTCCAAATAGTTTGCTGAACCGTAATCGGCTTAAGTACCACAATTTCGTTCATAGACACCGAGACAATGCCGACAATATTGTCGCGCTCAGGATATTCGAGTAAATGAACCAGTCGTTGTAGATGTTCCAGTGTTAGCGTTTCATTCGCTTTGGGAATCACCTTAATGACGGCTGCAACGCGTGGTTGGTCTAGGTCTAGATCTAATCGCTGAGCAATGGAGAGTAACTGTCCCTCGTTTAAGCTGGTTCCTTGGATAAGCTGTAGCAATAACTCTTCACGGTGGCGCTTGTTCCATTGGATTTGATGCATCAACGCCGCTTGTTCTACGATGAGTTCAGCCGTCATTTTGACTAGCTCGCCATAGCTGCGGACTTCATCGGGTGTGCCAGAGATTCCGACGACACCAATGACGTTATCATCATAAAGAATGGGTAAATTAATGCCTTTTCTTACCCCTGAGAGTGTCGACGCGACCGCATCATTAATTTCAATAATACGATTGTCCTTGATTGCCAGTAACGCACCGTCATGGGTGTGATGCAAGCGTGAAGGATCGCTTGATCCAATAATCACGCCGTTATCATCCATAACGTTGATTGAGTGTTGAATGATCTTCTTCGCTCTATCAACAATTTGTTTCGCTATCAATGCGTTGAGTTGCATCTCGTTGTCTCGACTACTAGGAATCTTTTGAGTATACCCGAGAACATTGGAATTTAAGGTATAATCATCCGGTTATTGCTAAGAGACAATGTGATGGAATTCGAATTTATTAAAAACTCGCTCACCGGAGAATATATGGTCCGGTGCGAAATGGGACATGAGGTACTGGCACGTTTATTCCAAGAGGAGATCTCTACGTGTGATCGCACCATTGCGGAAATTAAAGCTCAAATGGCTTTAGCATCGCAATACCCCAGTAAGGAATTTCGTTGGGAAGGCAAAGAAATTTCGTTAAGCATTCTTGAGTCAGAGGTCCATGTATTTGAAAACTGTCTGAATTTTGATGTAACTAGCGATAGTGTCGAAGACTTTGAGCTTTACAGTAGTGAAAGCTTTAGTGAGTCAGGTCTTGAGGACTTTAGTTCTGTTATCGCTCAGTGGGAGCGATTTATTCATAACCGATAGGTTGCTTTACCACTCTAATGCACAGTTCTAGTGCTTAACCGAATGCTTGCCTTATTTTTGTGAGCGTATTGCACCAATTGGGTGCGATACGTTTTCATTTTATTAACATATATCCATTCATTCCTTATATATCAATGTGTTAAAAACTTGGCACGCGCCTTGAAAGCGTTATTCCAACAACAGGGATACATACGGCGAAGGGGATGCCATGAAACTTATTAACGCAATCATTAAACCATTTAAATTAGACGACGTACGTGAAGCGCTGGCTGATGTCGGCATAGAAGGTATGACGGTTTCTGAGGTCAAAGGATTTGGCCGTCAAAAAGGACACACAGAATTGTACCGCGGTGCTGAATACCAAGTGGACTTTTTACCGAAAGTGAAGTTAGAGATTGCCACTCACGCCGATAATGTTGATCGAGTTGTCGAGGCCATTTCAAATGCCGCGCAAACCGGAAAAATTGGTGACGGTAAAATTTTTGTGTATGACTTGTGCCAAGCCGTTCGTATTCGTACGGGCGAAATGGATGCTGAAGCACTTTAAGGGATTGGAGACATTATTATGGAATTAGCAACAACAGTAAGTGAACTACGCTACGCGCTGGATACGTTTTACTTTCTTATTTCAGGCGCTTTGGTTATGTGGATGGCAGCGGGTTTTGCCATGTTAGAGGCGGGGTTGGTCCGTTCTAAAAATACCACTGAAATTTTAACAAAAAACTTCTGCTTGTACGCCATTGCTTGTACTTGTTACTTGGTTGTCGGTTATCACATTATGTATGTCGATAATGCGGAAGCAGGCTGGTTACCATCATTTGGTGCACTCATTGGAACACAAGCGGAAGGCGCGGACCACTCGTTAGAATCTGACTTTTTCTTCCAGGTTGTGTTCGTTGCAACGGCAATGTCAGTGGTCTCTGGTGCGGTTGCTGAGCGAATGAAGTTATGGTCATTCTTAATCTTCTCTGTCGCGCTAACCGCCTTCATCTACCCGGTGGAAGGGTATTGGACATGGGGTGGTGGTTTCCTCTCTGAAGCTGGATTCAGTGACTTTGCAGGGTCTGGTATTGTACATATGGCAGGCGCAGCAGCAGCACTAGCCGGCGTGTTACTCCTAGGTGCTCGTAAAGGTAAATATGGCAAGAACGGTGAAATCTATCCAATTCCAGGTTCAAACATGCCACTTGCAACGCTAGGTACGTTTATTCTTTGGTTAGGTTGGTTTGGCTTTAACGGCGGCTCTCAACTAATGGTCTCTGACTTTGAGAATGCAACAGCGGTTGGACAAATTTTCTTAAATACCAATGCTGCCGCTGCTGCCGGTGCGATTGCTGCGATGTTAGTGTGTAAGACAACGTGGGGCAAAGCAGACTTGACGATGATTCTTAACGGCGCACTTGCAGGCCTAGTCGCAATCACTGCGGATCCACTCTCGCCATCACCGGTTTATTCTGTGGCAATTGGTGCCGTCGCTGGTGCACTCGTGGTATTTAGTATTATCGGCCTTGATAAAATTAAGATTGATGATCCAGTCGGTGCGATTTCAGTTCATGGTGTGTGTGGCTTCTTTGGCTTGATGGTCGTACCACTGAGCAATGGTGATGCGAGCTTTGGTGCTCAGTTACTTGGGGCGGCAGTCATCTTTGGCTGGGTATTCGGTGCAAGCCTGGTCGTTTGGGCGGTAATTAAAGCAACGATGGGTATTCGTGTATCAGAAGATGAAGAGTTGGAAGGGATGGATATGCATGATTGTGGTGTAGGGGCGTACCCTGAGTTTGTTACTTCAAAGTAGCGACTAAAACCTAATTCAGAGCGTCATATTTAATATACACTTTGTTACATAATTGCTGAAAAACCTGCCCACCGTGGCAGGTTTTTTTATATCAGATCATTGTTTTCTATCCGGAGATGAATATAATAACGCAACTGATAAACGTTCTCATTTTGAATTAAAGGAACTAAATAATGAAAAAACTGCTAGCCCTATCAGCAATCGCCGCAGGATTTGCTGCCCCAGCAATGGCCGCTGAAGAAGTCAACGTTTACTCTTACCGTCAACCGTTTCTCGTTGAGCCTATGTTCAATGAGTTTACGAAAGAGACTGGTATTAAGGTTAATGTAAAGTTTGCTAAAAAAGGCTTAGCAGAGAAGCTTCAACAAGAAGGTGAATATAGTCCTGCCGATGTCGTATTAACAACTGACATTAGCCGCCTTGCTGAACTCACAGATAAAGACGTGGTTCAAGCCGTTGAAAGTGACGTTATCAATGCCAACGTTCCTGCTCAATATCGAGACAAAGAAAATGAATGGTTTGCTCTGACATTACGTACTCGTAATGTGTATTCATCAAAAGACCGTGTAGGCAAGCTTAGTGAAGATTTTAACTATGCTGATTTAGCGAACCCTGAATACAAAGGTAAAATTTGTACTCGTAGTGGTAAGCACCCTTACAACGTTTCTCTAGTATCTTCAATGATTGCTCATCATGGTGAAGCGGAAACGAAAGAGTGGTTGGAAGGCGTAAAAGCTAATCTAGCTCGCAAACCTCAAGGTAATGATCGTGCTCAAGTAAAAGCGATTAAAGAAGGGCTTTGTGATGTATCACTGGGTAATAGCTATTACCTAGGTAAAATGGTTAACGACAAAGAACAAAAAGCATGGGCAGACGCGGTTTACATTAATTTCCCGAATCAAAAATCGGAAGGTACGCACGTAAACATCAGCGGTATGGCGATGGCGAAATACGCACCAAACCAAGATAATGCACTTAAGTTAATGGAATTCTTAACGGGTGCAACAGCACAGCAGATGTACGCAGAAGTGAACTATGAATACCCGGTTAAAGAGGGTGTGAAGCGCTCGGAGTTAGTTGAATCGTGGGGCGACTATAAAGCAGACACGGTTTCACTTGATGACATCGCGGGTTATCACAATGCGGCAATCAAATTGTTAGATGAAGTTAAGTTCGACCTTTAATCGGCAAAAAGGGGTATAATACCCCTTATTGAATTCCGGTTACTGAACGTCTCGACTTCGTGTCGCCTGATGTATGTTTAGGCAATGAAAGAAAAAAATGCAGTTTGGAAAACCAGTAGTGGAGTGCTTACTCTGTTACTGGTTTTACCTATTTTAGCGATCTTCTATACAGCGCTTGGTGAAACAAGTGATATCTTCTCGCACCTAATAAATACGGTGATGCCCACTTACACCATAAATACAGTGCTTCTTGTTGTTGGTGTACTGATACTTTCTCTTATCCTTGGTGTGCCCAGTGCGTGGTTTATGGCCATGTGTAAGTTGCCATCAGAAAAAGTATTGCAATGGGCGCTGGTGCTTCCTCTCGCGATGCCTGGCTACATTATTGGCTATATTTTTACCGATTGGTTTGATTTTGCTGGCCCAATACAAATATGGCTAAGAAACGTATTTGAATGGGGAGTGGGCGACTATTGGTTCCCGGACATTAGAACCGTGGGTGGTGCTACGGTGGTATTGTCACTTGTCCTTTATCCGTATGTCTATCTTCTATGCCGTGCAGCATTTATGGAGCAAAATGTCTCGCTGTTGCAATCGGCTAGGTTACTAAAATGCACACCACTTGAAAGCTTTTGGCGAATTTCTCTGCCATTGGCCCGTCCTTCTATTGCGGTGGGTTTGTCGTTGGTGGCAATGGAAACCATTGGAGACTTTGGTACCGTCAGTTATTTCGCTGTGAATACCCTCACGACTGCGGTTTATGATACTTGGTTAGGTTACTCTAGCTTAAGCGCTGCAGCCAAAATATCCGCATTAATGATGATGGTGATCGTGTTACTGTTGGGGGCTGAGCGATACAGCCGTCGTCGTCAAAAACTGTTTCAAAACCAATACAATAGCCATGAAGATTTTCGCTATGAGCTTCAAGGTTGGAAAAAGTGGTTTGCCGTAATATGGTGTTGGGGGTTGGTGTCGATAGCCTTTATTTTCCCTCTTGGTCAACTGGTTATTTACGCATATAAGTACTTTGCTCAAAGCTGGACACCTGAATTTCAGCTCTATGCAATGAACAGCCTCAAGGTATCGATTATTGCTGCCGTGATTGCTGTCGCTATCGCGATAGTGGTGAATTTTTATCGTCGTTTAGCATCCAATACATCCAGCCAAGTTTTCATGAGAGCCAGCTCATTAGGCTACGCGGTTCCGGGAACGGTATTGGCGATTGGTGTCATGGTGCCTGTGCTATTTATGGATCATGCGATTAACGACTTTGCCGTCTGGATGGAATGGAAGCGTCCTGGGTTGCTGTTCTCTGGCTCTATGTTTGCGATTGTTTTTGCTATGGTGGTGCGCTTTTCAGCCGTCGCCATTGGTAGTATCGAAACCAGTTTAAGCAAGGTGTCGCCTTCACTAGATATGGCCTCACGTACGATGGGCTGCAAGCAAAACCAAATGTTGGCCCGCGTGCACTTTCCTTTGATTAAACGCGGGATTTTGATAGCAGGTCTTTTGGTGTTTATTGAGTCGATGAAAGAGCTCAATGCGGCGCTGTTATTGCGACCATTTAACTTCGAAACATTAGCGACTTACGTTTATAACTTTGCCTCTGATGAGCACTTAGAGTTGGCGGCTATGCCGGCGGTTTTATTGGTATTGGTTGGGCTTATCCCTCTCATCATTGTTAATCGATCTTTGGAGCAACCCCACTAATGACGACCGCGTTATCGATTGAAAACCTCTCTTGCCAATATGACTCTCAAATGGTGTTGGAAGCGTTGTCGCTGCAAGTGAATCACGGTGAGATTGTTTGTTTGCTTGGTGCGAGTGGCTGTGGCAAAACCACACTACTAAAAGCGATTGCTGGTTTGCTGCCTTTGTCCGGTGGGTTAATGACGTTAAATGAAAAAGTCATTGATGATGGTAAAACATGGTTACCGCCAGAGCAGCGTAATATCGGTATGATTTTCCAAGACTATGCGTTATTTCCGCATTTGACGGTGGCAGAAAATGTTGCGTTTGGACTCAAGGGGCAACCTAAAGAGCAACAAGATTCTATTGTGGATGAAGCGCTTCGTCTGGTTCATCTTGAGGCGTTTAAAGCCCGTTACCCACATCAACTTTCTGGTGGTCAGCAGCAGCGCGTGGCGATAGCAAGAAGCCTAGCTTATAAGCCAGATCTGCTTCTTCTCGATGAACCATTCTCAAATATTGATACGCAAGTTCGTCATGAGTTGATTCGTGAGATCCGTAAGATATTTAAGAAGCAAGGCATCACGGCTATCTTCGTGACTCACAGTCGTGAAGAGGCTTTTGCTTTTGCCGATAAAATGGCGGTGATGAATGAGGGCGTGATTGAGCAATATGGCAGTGCGTCAGAATTGTACTTCTGTCCATCCAGTAAATTTGTCGCCGATTTCTTAGGGGGCGGCAGTTACCTTGAAGCGACGCATATCGCAAGCTCGACGTTTGATACTGTAATAGGGCAGATTGCTGCGACATCGTGTACTTTTATTGCGGAAGGTGCAAAGTGTCAGTTGTTGGTTCGACCACAACAGATTCAATTATCCTCTTCTGAGCAAAGTAGCATTCATGTTGTAGAGCAACAATTCATGGGTGACCACTGCCGTTATGTGGTGGATATAAAAGGCACGCGAGTGCTTGCGACGTCAATGGAGGCATTGAATGTCGGCCAAAGCGTGGCAGTAAGTGTTGAATCTCAAGGGATCGTGGCTTTTAGTTAGCGACATTAACCAAATGGTGACTTGGAGTTTTTATGGCCATTAGCAATGATAAGCCCCGGCTTGACTCTAAAGTACAATACGCTTGCCATTATTGAGATAAGTGGTACATGCGACGCGAAGTAAAGAGGTGAAATTGCCTATTTCACCTCTTTTTGTGATGACCTCTTTATAAATACGCGTGAGAAACTCTGCCACGGAGAGGTCTGCGTCAGAAGCAATATCCTCAATTACTTTCCAAAATACGGCTTCTAGCCTGATACTAGTGACCACGCCATCCAAGCGCACAGAGCGTGACTTTAGCTCAAATAATGCGAGCTCTGTCCCTGAGTATAGTTCACACATAGCCTGACCAATTTGTTGAGGTTCTACCTGCTAGCATAGTCGACTTACCGCTTATGTCTGTTAGGCTTTGGTCGTAATCGTTATATGATTAGCTTGGTAACAAAGTATTAAATTGTGCAAGCCAACGAGGGTGAGCTGGCCATGCGGGGGCTGTTACAAAGATGCCATCGGTATACGCTTCAGTGACATCAATATCGATATATTTCGCACCCGCTAGTGTTACTTCTGGGGCGCAAGCAGGGTAGGCTGATATCTTGGCACCTTCGATAATGTTGGCAGCCGCGAGGAGTTGTGCTCCGTGGCAAATGGCGGCAATGGGCTTCTTGGACTGAGCAAAGGCTTGCACCAATGCGATGACGCGAGGGTTAAGGCGCAGGTATTCTGGAGCTCGGCCACCAGGGATAAGCAACGCATCAAAGTTATCGTCATGGATGTCGTTAAAAGTTGCATTCAGTGTAAATAAATGACCAGGCTTTTCAGTGTAAGTTTGATCGCCTTCAAAGTCGTGAATCGCGGTCTTTATTGTGTTTCCTATTTCTTTGTCAGGGCACGTGACGAGTACCTCATGTCCGACCATTTCTAATGCTTGAAATGGCACCATCAACTCATAATCTTCAACGAAGTCGCCAGCAATAATTAATACTTTAGCCATCTTTCAGTTCCTTTTTTGACGTTACCATTTTGCAAATAGTAAGATGCGAGAGGCTAGATGTTAACAATATTGTTACAATGCTAGGTAGTATTGGACTACTACATGAAAAGTTAATCACCCATTCGCGCACACAAAAAAAGCCCGATGAATATTCATCGGGCAAAGATGTTCTCCACCTATAGGGAGTTCCTTGCTAGCCCATTATTTGGTAAGGCAGGTCCTTATAACAGGAAGCAAGGAGAAAGGTAACAGAGACTACAACGACAAAAAGCCTTTCATCTGTTGAAGAACATATTCTGCTTGTTCTTTATCTTCCATCTCACAAAAAATACGTAACAACGGTTCTGTTCCTGAGAAGCGAGCAATGACCCACCCCCCATTTTTAAAGTAGACCTTAGCGCCATCGGCGTAGCTCACTTTATCAATATCGTAATCAAATTCAGGCAGTTGCTTTTCGATATAGAGTTTGTGGTATAGGCTATCCTTTTGTGAGGCTTTGAACGTACAGTCACCCTCGGCGGTATAGGCGTAGCCATATTGACTGTAGATTTCATTTAATAACTCAGAGAGCTTTTTGCCGGTGACACTCAGCATTTCTACCAGTAAGCTTGAGGCGAACACGCCATCTTTACCTTTAATGTGGCCTCTAATGGTTAAACCGCCCGAGCTTTCCCCACCAATAAGTGAGTCGTCAGCTTCCATTTGGGCACTAATGTGCTTAAAGCCTACCGGAACCTCAAAGGCCTTTTGTCCATAATGCGCGGCGATCTTGTCGAGTAGATGAGTGGTTGCAATATTTCGAACTACCGAGCCAGTCCAACCTTTATACTCAAGTAAGTAGTAGTACAACAGCATCAAGACTTCGTTGGGATGAATGAAGTTACCTTTTTCATCAATGATGCCCAGTCGGTCGGCGTCACCATCGGTACCAATACCGATATCATAGCCTTCAGCCGCAACAAGGTGCTTTAAACGATAAAGCGTAGCGGCATTCGGGGATGGCATTAAACCACCGAAGTCTGGATTTTTACCATCGTTGATAACATCAACATCGCATCGACCATTGATTAGTACGGTCTGCAGAGCGTTCTTAGCCACACCGAACATAGGATCAATGAGCACTCGTAAGTTGGCTTGCTTGATCGCATCAATATCAATCAGATCGATAATTGAATCGACAAACTGATTCATTGGGTTGATCTCAATGATCTTGTTTTGTTGAACCGCGGTTTCAAAGTCGAGACGTTGGATCTGTTCCGCGCTTAACGTAGCGATCTGAGATTCGATCTTTTCTGTGATGATCTCATCAGCATCCCGCCCCCCTTCGATAAACACTTTCACGCCATTGTAATCGGCGGGGTTGTGAGAGGCGGTGATGCAAGCAGAATAGGCGCAGCCCATGTGCTTAGCCTGATACATGACGATAGGCGTTGGTACAAATTTATTGATGAAGCTAACCGGGATATCATTTCCTGCGAGTACTTCGGCAAACCATTGACCGGCTTTATCCGATAAAAAGCGTCGGTCGTAGCCGATGACAAACCCCTTATCGGCCACGCCTTCGTGGTTAATAATATTGGCTAAGGCCTGAGCCACAATCCTAACGTTATCTCGGGTAAACTCTTCGCCAATAAACGCACGCCAGCCACCCGTACCAAATTTAATCATATTTCTCTCCTAACGAGCTCCGAAGAGCTCGTATTGATAGTTGCTATTGGGTGGGAATTAGCCCAGTACCACGTGGATATGGTTGATAGAGCCTGCTTGTTGTGGTGCGATGGCTCCCGTTATCTCTGTGCCATTTAGTGTCATGGATTTCACGCCTTTACTCACACTATCTGGGTTCTCTACGGTGATGTGATAAGTGGCGTCACGCCATTCTCTTGTCACTTTAAAACTCGGCCAGTCCGTTGGAATACAAGGGTCGACAATGAGCCCCTCAAAGCTAAGGCGAACCCCTAAGATGTAATTCGTTGCGGCGTAGTAGGCCCAGCCAGAAGTCCCCGTTAGCCAAGGATGGTTGGCACGGCCGTGATCTTGATGATCGCGGCCCATAACAAACTGTACGTACGAGTACGGTTCAGTGATACGGGTTTCGATATTGTTGTTTTGATTGTATGGGTTAAGTGAGTCGTAGAATTTCATCGCTTGATCACCACGGCCTAGTTTCGCTTCGGCTACCCAAGCCCAGGGATTCGGGTGAGAAAAGATAGCGCCATTTTCTTTCACGCCTTGATAAACACGCGTCACGAAACCGATATCATCATTAGGTGTAGCAAAAGATGGGGCGTTGAGGTGCAGTCCGTAATCGGAATATAGGTATTCGTCAACGGCATCCATTGCCTTTTGACCGCGCTCTTCGCTAACGGCGCCAGAGACGACGGCCCAAGTATTTGACTCAAGGTGAACTTTCCCTTCGGTTTGTTCATTGGTACCGACTTTGTCACCATTTTTGGTGATACCGCGGATATACCAGCCACCGTCGTCATCCCAAAGGTGAGTTTCACAGGCATCTTGAACTTTCTTAGCCATGGCTTCGTAGCAAGCAACATCGTTAGGCTTATCAAGGTAATTGGCAAGGTCGACAAACTCTTGTAATGCCCAGTAGTGCAAGAAAGCCACCATAGAAGACTCTCCGCCACCGAGGTTTAAACAGTCGTTCCAGTCCGCACGTAGTCCTTTAGCAATGCCTGTTGCGCCAACATGCTCATCTGTGAAATCTAACGCCGCTTTCATATGTTCGTAGACGGTCGCATCGCCACCGTCAGCATAAGGGATGACTTCATTAAAGAACTCGGTTTCACCGGTTTCCATGACATAGCGGCAAATGGTGGGGATCAACCATAGATGATCATCAGAGCAAGTGTCGGCAATACCATGGATCTTATCTTCGTCACTCGGAGTTGGAACCACCGTTGGAGATTTTGATGGCTCAACATCGGCTTTCTCAGGATCAAACCAATCGGGATCAAACAGGTGCAAACCATAACCCGCTTTAACTTGCCCTCGAAGTAAATCGACAATACGCTTTTTCGTCATTTCTGGGTTCGAGTGTGGCACAGCCATCGCATCTTGAGCCGTGTCTCGGTAACCCAGCCCTGTGCGTCCACCGACTTCAATAAAGGAAGCAAATCGTGACCAAACCACGCAGGTTTCGGCTTGGTATAACGTCCACGCATTGAGCATGGTATCAAGCCCTTCATTAGGAGACGTGACTTGGAATTTTGCGCAGCGTTCATCCCAGTGAGTCTTAATTGCGGCAAAGGCTTGGTCAACTTCATTTAGATCTTGGTACTTTTTACGCAACCGAGCACCATTCCCTTTGCCAATACCAAGCACGTAGGCAAAGCGAACCTCTTCACCAGGCTGAATTGTGAACTGTTTATGCAGTGAACCACAATGGTTGTAGCAGGTTTGAACATGGTTTGAACACTGCCCACGCTCAACGGCGATTGGGTTTGATTCATCGCGGTAAAGCCCTAAGAAGCTGTCTCGCTGACCGTCGTAGCTATCCGGTTCAAAGGTTGAAGCAAGATAGTAGAACCCTTCTTTTTCATTGGTGTTATAGAAAAGGTCGTACTCGATCACGCCATCTTGATACTCAGTGCCAGCTGAATAGAGCGACATTTGATGATTCTGGTTGTCTGAGGCAATGTGGCTAAAAGAAAACTCTACAAAAGAAAAGGTACTGATTGTGCGTGGCTTATTACTGGTATTACGCAGTACCACATCCCATACTTCGGCGTCTTCACCTTTAGGGATGAAAAGCGTTTTTGTCGCTTCAATCCCGTTGTAGTCACATTTAAATTTTGAGTAAGACAGCCCATGACGCACTTCGTACTGAGCTTCTTCTAAGCTCTTCGCAACGGGCTGCCAAGAGATAGACCAATAGTCACCCGTTTCATCATCTCTTAAATAAACGTAGTGTCCCGGTCTATCAAACGTCGCATTGGGACGAAATTTAGTGACGCGATTATATTCAGGAGAATTGTAAAATGAGTACCCCCCTGCATTGTGTGATATCACCGTACAGAACTTTTCGGTACCAAGATAATTGGTCCAAGGTGCTGGAACGTCGGGACGAGTGATAACATATTCACGGTTGTCGTTATCGAAGTAGCCGTATTGCATGAGTATTTCCTTATAAAAACTTCTAATTATTCAGTGATAGGTATGCGATGCATGATCTGTCTCTACAGAGAGTGGGTTATTCAGACCATGGGTGTCGATACCGGATGTTTTGCCTGTCGAGCAAGGTTAAATGGGGCTTTAGCCTTGCCAGAAAATAGGGGTAATCTTTACGTTGTTCATGACACCAAGCGGTTTCGGCTAGCGCGAGTAAGCGCGGGAAAACCATATAGTCTAAACGGTCCTGATGAGTGATGATTTCTGTCCACAGTGCGGCCTGTATACCGAGAATGCGCTTCTTAACGGGGTCATTATGGGCGATGTCAGATAACGGTTCGTATTGGTAAGCTTGCTCAAGAGAAATGACCGACGCCCAATCGACACCAGGCTCTTCACAGGTATAATCTTGAGCCATATCGAGATAGGTCGTTTGTCCCGGCTGAAGTACGACGTCGTAGCCCATTTTGGCACAATTGATCGCGGCTTCTTCACTTAGCCAAGAGTAGATAATGGTGTCTTTACTCACCTTGTTGCCGAAGTGTGCTTCTTCCCAACCTAGCATGCGCTTGCCAAGTGAGCGCAGCTTATCTTCTGCATAGCGCAGTAAATGCCCTTGCAGTTCTTTTGCACTACTATAGCCATGGGTTTGCATGAGTTTTTTACAGCTTGGGCTATTAACCCAAGAGCCTAGCGGAACTTCATCTGCGCCAATATGCAGGTAGGGGGCAGGGAAGAGTGCGGCAACTTCTTCTAGTACAGTATCTAAAAATTGGTAAGTACCTGCTATCCCAGGAGATAAGGTGTTATCAGTGTAGTGCTGGACGCTGCGATAAGTGGATTTATCCTCATGGTCTACTAGTAGGTGTGGCAAGGCTTTGATAGCGGCGCGACAATGACCTGGGATATCAATCTCAGGGATGACTTGAATACCACGTGCGCTAGCAAATTCCACTACCTCTTTGATGTCGCTTTGTGAGTAGTAACCGCCGTATTTTTCTGAAATATGGTGAAATTGAGGTTTAATTACTTCATCAGGTCCACGCCATGCGCCGATCTCAGTTAGCGCTGGAAGTGCTTTTATCTCGATGCGCCACCCTTCGTCATCAGTGAGATGCCAATGAAAGGTGTTGAGCTTGTAGTGTGCTAATAAATTGATGAAGCGCTTAATTTCGTTGATAGGCTGAAAGTGTCGGGCACTATCAAGCATCACGCCACGGTAGGAAAACCGCGGTTTATCTTGTATGGAAACAAAGGGTACTGAAAGTGTTTGTCGAGCTTCATCAAAGGCGCATAGCTGCAGTAGTGTGCTCGCACCGTATATAAATCCTGCAGTATCAGTGGCTTCAATAATGACACCGCCATGGCTGATATTGAGCTTGTATTCTTCGCTGCTAAGCACAGGGCTACGCTTAAAGTGCACACCTTGTTGTCCTATCGATTTAGGTGTCATCGCAAATAACCGCTCAACCTCTTCTTGAAGCCAACCCGCTGCGCCTTTATTGTCTGGATGATCCCATGAAATCTGGCTATAGCGTGAGAGTTCAAAGTGGCCATCAGTGAAAGTAATCTGTTCCGGGTGAGGGATGAGCTGATGTTTATGCGCGATTACGTTCGGTACCGTGGTGTGTTTATCGTAACCATGTTTAAGAACGATAGGTGACACACTGACCGTTTCTCTCGATAGTGAATCTGTGTCTAAATATGCTTCTTTAATCCCATCGGAAAGGAAGCGAAACGGCGCGGTTAGGATAGAAAACTCTATATACACATGGTGGTTGGAATAGAGCACAGAATCGGTAAGTTCAAGCGTGCAAAAACTGCCTGTTTGAGTAATGTGACCGACAGAAATACTGGCAGGATCGATATAGCGGTCAAAGGTAAAGCTAAGGCGCCAATGTGGGTAGCTTTTCTCAGATAGATTATGCAATGTTAAGCCAAAGCGACTGCCTTTCTTATGGCTGTCTAGTACGGCAATATCGACGCGAAAATCCATACTCGCCTCCCTTTAATATAGATTGTGTTGGCTTTGTCCAGCCATCATCAGTGCCCCATCCATAGCATCACCCTTCGGTTCTACAATCCAGCGTTGAGCGGCGGGTGATAACCATTTATGGATACGTTGGGCAATGCTGCCCATCAGGCAAATTTGTTGTGCGCCTTTTTGATTTAAGGCCGTTAAGTACATTTCAATATCGTCAGCGGTTTGTTGCAGTAATGATTTGCCCAGTCTTTCGTTAAGTAAGGCATAGTCGAAAATAGCGGGAGAAAATTGTCCATAATCACAAGGAAGCGCGCTCTTGGACCACTCAACAATGCGGTCCACATCATGCTTAAAGTGCGTCATGACTAAATCCGCTAGAGGAGAAGTAGGACGAATACCATCTTGAATGAGTAGTACTTCTTGAATAAGGCGTAGTCCCATTACCGCGCCTCCGCCTTGGTCTGAAATTGGAAACTCGCGACCACCTACGACAAACTGTTTGCCTTGTTTGAGTAGCAGTCCACAAGAACCAGTACCGGCAATCATGATGGCACCATCTTGACCTTGGTGTGCGCCTAAGCATGCACCGTACGCGTCGGTGTTGAGCGTCATGCTGGCAAAAGGATGGGAGATGGCGGTAAACTTTTGATACGACGATTTATGCTCAGCACCTGCAAGTGCTAACCCAACGTCGAGATTTTTCAGGCTATCTCGATTAAGTCCACTTTGTGTCAGTGCGATGGTGAGTGCTTTGATGATCGCAGACATGGCGACATCAGCACCGAGCATGATGTTGGCGCTACCACTTTTTCCTTCACCAATCAGCTCGCCCTGTTCGTTGACGATTCGTGCTCGACAAGAGGTCCCTCCACCGTCGATACCGGCGATAAATTTAGCCATGGGAAGTCTCCTTCTGTTGATAGTGCTTATGAGTCAATGCGGTAGCCAGCAGGAACCAAGCTGCGTGGGGGATCCATTGCTCTCCCCAGCGCCAGTTTTGTAACATGTCATCTTTTTGATTTGGCGGATTAAAGGCAATGTCGCTTTCATTATCGAATCCAGCGGTGATGCCGTTACAAATGCCGCCATGAGCATTAAAAAATCCGAGGTCTGCCAAATAGTCAGGGTTATTGTGACCGTGCCCATCTAACATGCACATGTCGTAAGGGTTGGAGCCTAGAATCCAGTTCATTGCATTAGCAGCGTAGCTTTCCAGCGCTTCTTTTAACTGTGAATCATGGAGTAGAGGTTGCACGGTCAGTGCCATCGTGGCCAAGGAGGCCAGACGGGCGTTTTCCCCTTGCCACCAATAACCGGACTCGTTGTTATGGGGAACAAAGAACGCGCTGCGTTTAGCATCATCAATGGGCTTTACATACTGGCGAGGATAGCCAAATGGGTTATACACCTCCTGCGTCACATTAAGCTCGAATTGGCATGCCTCGTGTATGAGCTCAATGAATCGTTTAGTGCGAGAAGAGTCATCTTCAATTGCGACGTATTCATTGAGCGCGATAACGGGCAGTCCCGCTTCAGCTGCGTGATAATAAGGGCGAGATCCATCGTCATTACTCGACCAATAGAAAGTAAACTGCTCATCGTGGGCCGCTCGTTGTGCTAGCGCATCGGCCCAGTATCTTGCTTCTTTTAAGTACTGACTTTGCTTGGTAGAGCGATAAAGCTCGACGCTAGCAAGCAGTGCACAGTACTCATCTATGATGTTTTCAGTGCCGTCATTTAGGTACTGCGTATTGAATTTTTTTAGGTGCGCGTAGCCTGATTCGGCTGCGGTTAAAAATTGCTGTGCTTCATCCGCAGAGAGGTTGGCTAACCGGCTTGCTTTCGCTAATGCGGCAATGGCCATCCCCCCACCTTGACGAAACCCAGCCTGATAGTCGCACTTCTTGTGGCCCAATTGAGTTTCGTAGGCGCAGATTTCGCGTTGTTCGGTATCTTTGCTCCATTTATCAAACACAGTCATGTAGAAGTAACCGTCGGGGTGCTGCATACGCAGTAAAAACTCAGCGCCGTAACGTGCTTCCTCATGGAGTCTAGCTTGTACAAAAGAGCGTTCTAGAGAGCTATGTAATACGTCATCTGCTTTTAATAGATTCCATACCACCATCGGGGTTTGTTGAGGATTGAGATAATTGGCGTAGGACAAATGACTTAAGTACTTACTTACGTCACCAGAGGCGTCATACCAACCGCCATGAACATCAACGCGTTCGTTACTGCCAATCACTTTTGCTGCTTGGTCAGCGTTATCAAAAATACTGCCGCTGCAACGTTGAGATTTGAAGTAATGGATCATATCGGAAAAAGCGCGATCCAATAGGCGATGATGTGCAATTTGAAAGCGATGGGAACAAACCGATTGGTAGCTTAGATAATATTCGCCAGGTTGTGTCCATTCACTGAAATCAATGTCAAAAAAGTAACCTTGATGCCATTCATCAATTTGCGCACCACCGGAGAGAGGCAGTTCTGAAACGATGGTATGAGTACTGGCATCGATCAAGAATGCGTTACTCAGCTCTGTGAGTGCCGTTGGCGACATGACAACCGCACGTTTGGAGCCGGTTGCTTGATAACCAATGTGGTTTGTTAAAAGTTGCATGATGTATCCCAGCGAATGGTGTTAGTCAGCTCCCTCTTGCGAGGGAGCGTTTTATTAGTTGTCGTTGATTAGTTTTCGTAAAGGTAACAACGGACGAAGTGGTTCTCTGCCAATTTAGTGACACTTGGCAGGGCTTCGTTACAGCGGCTGGTGGCATGGGTACAGCGCCCAGCAAATGGGCAACCAACAGACTGTGGTGTCCACAGTGGAATATCGCCTTTATTACCCTTCAGCTTTTCATGAATCGACTTGGATGGATCAGGTACTGCCGAGACCAGCAATTGCGTATAGGGATGCTGAGGGTTTGCGATGACTTCATCAGTATCGCCCCATTCCACCATATGTCCCACGTACATAACGGAGATGTCTTCAGCGATGTATCGCGCCGTTGCAATGTCATGGGTGATGTACAGCAGTGACATTTGTTTTTCGAACTTCATCTCCTCCATTAGGTTAAGGACACCTGCACGGATAGAGACATCCAACATTGAAGTTGGCTCATCCGCGAGAACGACTTCAGCGCCAATGGCGATGTTCCTTGCAAGGTTGACACGTTGACGCTGCCCACCAGAAAGTTGATGGGGGTATTTTGCCGCGGTTTCTTTTGCTGGAATGAGTCCAACTTGTTCCAGTAAGTCGTAGATGCGCTCTTCCAGTTCTTTCTTATTGCGCTTGCTTACTTTGTTATGGATGAGCAAAGGGCGCGCAATGTGGTGAAAAATGGTGTGTGTTGGATTGAGAGACCCAAATGGGTCTTGCCATACCATTTGTACACCCTGACGATACTGGGTTAGCTCAGCTTGCTTTTTAATCTCTTGAATATCTCGACCGCGATATTTAATTTCGCCGCCACTTGGCGCATACATTTTTGCGATCATTTTTGCAGTGGTTGATTTACCTGAGCCGGACTCGCCTACAACGGCTAAGCCGCGACTCTTATACATTTTGAATGACACGTCATTAATTGCGCGCATCATTGGTTGAGATAGCGTATTACTGTTAATTGGAAAGTCTTTTACGACATTGTTGCCTTCAATTAGCAGTTCACCATAGTTGCTCATATTCATCTCCAGAATTTATTGTGACGTCCTGTTTTTACTGGTGGTTGTCTATGACAACACGTCGGCTACCGCAATTTGCTCATTGTATAAATGGCAATTTGAGAAGCGGTTTGACTCAATTTGACGCAATTGTGTCGGTACCTTTGTACAGGCTTCATGAACACGGTCACAACGAGCCTGAAAGCGGCATCCTTGTGGGATTTCCAATAGGTTTAGCGGGTTACCGGGAATGCCCGTTAACTTGGTTTTTGGCCCAGTTAATGGTGGGAATGAACTTCCCAGCCCTTTGGTATACGGGTGGTAAGGTGATTCAAGAATCGCTTTAGAAGGCGCCACTTCGATCAGCTCACCTGAGTACATGATCCCGATGCGATCTGAGAATTCGACCATTAAGGAAATATCATGAGTAATGAACAAGATAGAAAAGCCAAACTCTTCTTTTAATGCGTAGATCTTTTGTAGGATCTCGCGTTGAACCACCACATCCAGAGCGGTAGTTGGCTCATCCATAATGATCATTTTAGGGTTGAGCGCGAGCGCGATAGCAATCACGAGGCGCTGGCGCATGCCGCCTGAAAATTGGTGTGGATAGTCGTTGAGTCGACTTGGGTGAATATCCACTATTTCCAATAGACCTTCGGCACGTTTTTTTGCTTGTTCACGCGTCATATTGGTGTGGCGCATGATGACATCGCAGAACTGCTCCTCAATCGTGAGTACGGGGTTTAAGGCATTCATGGCACTTTGAAAGACCATGGACATCTCACTCCAGCGAAACGCTTGCATACGTTCATCGCTGTATTTAAGGATATCTTCACCATTGAAGATAACCTCACCACCGCTGATGTAGGCTGGTGGCTTATGTAAACGCATCAGTGAAAAGGCGACGGTGGATTTACCACAACCGGATTCACCCGCCAGACCAAAGACTTCTCCCGGTGCGATATCAAAGCTGACGTTGTTACAGGCTCTGACGTCGCCAGCATCGGTAATGTAATCTACGCAAAGGTTGCGGATTGAAATTAAAGGTTCAGACATAATTAACGGTCTCCGCTCCAAAGTGCATTTTGTGGTGGTAGTTCAGGCTCGCGAGTCGTCTTGTCTTCTTTCACCATTTTTTTCCAACGTTTCATCCCTTTGTGAGAGCGAAGCTGAGGGTTGGCAATTTCATCAACAGCGAAGTTGAGTAGCGCAAGACCTGTAACCAATAAGATAAGAGCAAAACAAGGGGCAAGCATTTCCCACCAAGCGCCAATCAGCATTGCCGACGACGTTTGTACGTTGTAGAGCATGATGCCCCAGCTAACGGTATTCGGATCGCCCATGCCCAAGAAGGAGATAATGGCTTCCATAGAAATGGCGTACATGACCGAACCAATGAAGCTTGCACCAACAATTGAGATAAGGTTTGGTAGTAACTCAACAAAAATAATGCGCAGCTTTGACTCACCTAAGACTTCTGCTGCCTTAACAAACTCTTTTTCGCGTAAGGACAGGGTTTGAGAGCGTATTACCCTTGCTCCCCAAGCCCAGGACATAAAGCCAATGACTAAGGAGATGGTAAGCGGGCCTGCCTCACCAATAAATGCAGCGACAACAAAGAGTAATGGGTACTGAGGGATCACCAACATAATGTTCATGGCGGCGGTTAACACATCATCGACTCGGCCACCAAAGTAACCTGCCGAAATACCAATCACCGTCGCTAAGATGCACACCGTAAGACCTGCGCCAAAGCCCACCATGAGAGATACTCGAGCACCGTAGACCACTTGTGACCATACATCACGGCCCATACGAGTTGTGCCTAGCGTGTGATCGGCTTTCTTTGACATCAGCAGTGAGCGGCGGTTGTCGGCAAGGTTTTCTGCTACCCAGCCATCTGGGTTTGCTTGTGCCATTTTGACAATAAAGCCTGGATACTCGTGAGGATTACCAGTGCGCTTGTCTGGCGCGTGCTTAGTAATTAACGGTGCTGCCACAGCAAGAAAGATAAACAGACCGATAATGACAAGTCCGATACGTGCGGTGGTATTTCGCCACACTAGAGAGAGAAATCCTTTCATGATTATTTGCCTCCTTTACGTAGGCGAGGGTCAAGCACGACATACAGCATGTCGGCGACAAGGTTAAAGAACAGCATAAAGAGAGTCATGATAAGTAGTTGACCTTGAAGAACTTGGTAATCACGAGCGTGAATAGCGTTAAGCATGACGCTGCCTAAACCTGGATAGTTGAAGATAATTTCAATGATCAGTTGTCCACCAAGCGCCATACCTAACGACATGGAGAGCGCGGTGACACTTGGTAGCATGGCGTTACGAGCGGCGTAATTGAATACCACGCGGTTTTCGCTCAGGCCTTTGCCCTTTGCCATGGTGATGTAGTCTTCATTAAGAAGGTTAATCATGTTGTTACGCATATTGACGAGGAAGCCGCCAATTTGAATGATCGTCGCACAAATGAGAGGTAGAACCGCGTGATACAACACATCCTTAAGGAAAGTCCAGCTTGTCCAATCTGGCGTCGTCCCTGCGGTATACGCGTAACCTGTCGGGAACCACTTAAGACCGATTGCGAAAATGAATAGCGCTAGCATCGCAATAACGACTTGAGGAATGGCCTGAACAATCAGCATTCCGGGGGTGATAAACGTATCGAAGCGACTGCCACGTTTCCACGCCGCGAAGATGCCAAGCACTGAACCGATAGAGAAAGAAAGCACTACGGCGCAGCCTGCTAGAAATAGTGACCAACCAAATGCGCTGCCCAGTAAGCTGTTTACTGACAATGGGAAGAATTGCACAGAGGTGCCAAGCTCCCAGCTCAGAATGTTCTTCATGTAGGCGATGTATTGAACAAAATAGTTACCATCAACGAAGCCAAGCAATTCTTTCATTGCGGCAATACGTTCTGGTGTAATTTGTACCGTAGTATGCGCAAACATCATGGTGACTGGGTCGCCTGGCATTGCGCGTGGAATAATAAAGTTGATAGTGGCGGCGACTAATAGCGCCATACAATAAAAGGACAATCGTCTTAAAAAATAACCCATAACTTACACCTTGTTAACCCAGTGGTAGTATCACTGGAATTGCCGTCCATAACGTCGAGACGAGCTATCCCCTGACGACAAGCGCCACTCATTCAATTGAATACAGGAAGGGGATGAAAGCGGTACGGATGCACCGCTTTTAATTACATACTTACTTGTTTATTTTACTGGTTTTAGGTCCAGCACGTGCAATAGTCGCTCAGGAATACCAGCCCAGATATTTGGACGGCCTTGAGGGTTTTGCTCGTTCCACCAGCCCGTGTAACGAGTGGTGTTGTACTGGAACATATAAGCACCAGACATGACAGGTACTGTCACTTGGTCTTCTGCGATGATTTTCTGAATACCATGTGCGATCTTCATTTGTTCATCTTTATTTGCGGTCTTATAGAAGCTGCTTAATAGCGAATCTAACTCAGAGTTTTGGTAGAAGTGCATCGCGAAGCGAGGCATACCATCACCACTTTGTAGTGTTGAGTTGTATGCGCTGTTCCAATAAGTATATGGATCCGCACCGTGGAAATAGTTGGTATATGCGACGTCGTAAGACCCTTCAAGCATGGATTGGTTGTACACAGAGAAGTCTGGTGTACGCGCTTTTGCTTTAATGCCTACTTCAGCAAGTTGCTCAACAGCGAGTTGCACTGTGTTGTTAAAGTCAGTCCAACCATTAGGAGATTGAATTAACAGCTCAAAAGATTTGCCAGATGGAGTATCGACAAAGCCATCACTGTTTACGTCTTTGAAGCCAGCTTTTGAAAGGAGCGCTTTTGCGCCTTCCGCGTCATAAGAGTTATAACCCTTAAATTTGTTGTGTGTGGTTTCATCAGACCATGCTGCAAAGGCATAACCTAGACCAGAAGCGAAGTCATTAACCGTACCGCCACCGTAGAATGCGATATCAATGATGGTTTGACGGTCAAGTGCCATTGAGAATGCACGACGGAAATCGACATTGTTAAGCGCTTCATTTTTAACTTGATCTGGGTTCTTAAAGTTAAGCATGAAAGCTTGTGTACCTGATGGCGGGTACCAGTAGTGGTGATTTGGACTTGCTGCTGCGTAAGTACGGTCAATATCTGGGATGAACGATGAAGTCCAATCCATTTCAGAGTTAACCACTTTGCCTAGGAACTGATCGTTGTTCGCAATTTGAGGAACACGTAGACAATCTACTTCTAGGTTATCCGCATCCCAGTAGTTTTCGTTACGACATTGAACATAAAGTTGCCCTGTAAAGGTGTCGATCTCGGTAAATGGCCCCGAACCTACAGGGTTTTCATTGGTAAACGTAGCTGGATCTTTAATATCTTTCCAAACATGCTCAGGGACGACAGGCACTTTAACGATTTCGTAAGGCACGTTTGAGTTTGCTTCGGTGAGGTAGAACTTCACTTGGTGGTTGTTAACTTTTTCTACTTTCTCTACCCAAGAGTTAATGCCACTTTGGTCAAGTTCAGGTTTTGATTTAACAAGATTGAATGAGAACAGGACATCGTTAGCATCAAAAGTTTCGCCATCTGACCATTTCACACCTTTACGAATGTCAAAGGTGACCGTCATTAGGTCGTCGGACATTTCGAAGCCTTCAGCAAGACGGAATACCGGTTTGTTCCCGTGCATCTCATTGAAAACAACCAACGGTTCATAAATAAAGTCCGTTGTTGTGTGTAGGTTCGTCGCACCCAAGTATGGGTTAAAGTTACGAACAAAAGTATTGAACTCTTTTGGGTGAACGGTCAGTTCATTACGTTCTGCTGCAGTTGCAACAGAGCTAAACCCTGATACTGCAGTGGCGATAATTGCTGTCGCGAGTGCTGTTTTTTTAATATGCGCAAGCATAGCTATTCCTTACTATTTGCTTTTGTTTCACTGGGTAAATATTGGAGACTTACCCTCACGTTTTGCTAAAGCCTACCTCTTATCTGATTCCTAAAGAGTGGCCTGTAAGCCTTAGGCGTTACTAAGAAAACACCTTAAAGAAGAATTTATCAATTAGCTTCTCCGTCAAAAACGTTAATTTGCCGTGACTGGTTGTTAAAAACGTCAAAGCGGCACTTTTTTGAGTGTTTTTTGAACGAGTTGTTAAGGTGATGAACGTCACGAACTACAGACTATTGAGAGATTAATGTTAGTGCTTACTATCATTTTTTTCCTTTGTTAATGGTGGTTGTAAGTCTACAAATTAAATGGGTGATACTTATCACACCATAAAATGACACGTTAATTTGATTTGGAAATTAGTAATGGCAATTTGTTGTGACTATCATCGCAAAGTCACTATTATCTCACTAATCACCGATGGTTATTACCATGTGAACGTATAAATTTTTCGCTAGATAGGCAGACAATGCGCCCTTTTTTTTTATTGAATATAAAGTGAGTATTATCATTTATTTTTCATACATGACGCTCTCTATGGGCATACGTTTTGTTCAAGTTTTTATGGACGAATTGAGGTTCAGGCGTGCTTTTGGTTTGGTTGTTTCTTGTCGCGACTGTTTGTTATTTTGTAGGAGTATTCGTGATACAAAGTAAAAAATCGTATTTCAGGCAAGTTATTGCGTGATCTTAAGTCCAATCATAGAGAGGGTGAATGGCTGTATCAGATTTATGATTTAGCCTTCCACTTTTCGTGGGAGGTAAAATGAAAAAAAGTGCAGTAATGATAATCTTACTGGCGGGGTTAGTGGGTTGTGGTGGTGGGTCTGACTCTGAGACCGCGACACCCAACAAAACACCCGTCCAGCTAGCATTAGAAAGTGGTGATGCATCATTAGTTGATAACGCCAATGACTTTATTGATGCGAGCCAATCTTTGGTGGCGAGTTATAAGCGTACGTATAACGGCATTAAACGTGAATTAGCGCAAGACACCAATGGCAACAATTTGTCTGATTTATATTGGGACCCTACCCATGATGCCGCAATACTCTCGCCTACTTATGGGTTTAATGACACTATTTTAACCACCAATAAAGCAATGAATACTGGGTATGATGATCAGGTATTGACCATTGGTGTTGCGGGTATTACGTCAGACAATGTGCGTTACGCAGCGCTTGGCAGCAATCCATTTCGTACTAAGCAGCGCTTTCCTAACTCGGTGAACCAGTCAATGGAGAGGTGGCTACAAAATCTTGTGCAATGGGTCATGTCTTCAACTCAAGCACCGAGACGTATTGTATTAGCTCAGCTTGACCAGTCCCACTATTTCCCCGACGCCCAAGCGACTCGACATTGGTTAACGGAAACCTATTCAGATTCATTGCTGATGAATGCTGATAATCAATGTGATGGTGAGCAATTACTTGCGTGTTTACAAGCAAAGCCTGATATGTTGATTCTATCCCAACAGTTAAATGCCGGAGACAGTGCTGACTCAGTACTTCACGGGGTGGAGTATGCGTTAGAGCATGGCATTCCAGTGTTGTATCTACATTTAGATGGCGGCATGACCGAACTAGGTAGCCGATTACTTGAGCGCTTACACATTAATTACGTTGGTGATAACTATTGGCGTAAGCTTGGCTTAACGAATTGGGATCCGACCTCGCTTATCGACAAAGTACCAGATTCAATATTGCAGCAGCAAGCGCTATTACAGCGACTGCAGCGTGATAGTTTTAGTGTCGACCTTAGTTTATGCGATGATAAATCGTGTCGTGCAGATTCGATGATGGCCGAGCAGTTCTACCCAGCAGCTGAGGGTATACGCCAGCATCTAAATCGGCTTGATAGTAATAAAGTGGATCTCTTTTCAAGCCCGGATTATGCCTATGAAAAATTATTGCTGCTACTTGCCGATCATTACCGTCAATCGGTTCTATTTCCTATGGATAAAGACAGCACAGAAACGCTTGATTTTTTGAAATCTTATTTCAGTGATTATACTCAATACCATACTCGCAAGCTTAATCATGCCCAGCCAAGTTTAGGGAATTTTAGTACTCGATCTTTTGAAAATATGCCGTTAATAAATAAGACGGTGTTACTGGAATCAAAACGCAGTTTCCGTTCAGCAGGTGTGTATGCCATTCCCGGTCAAACCTTTAAGGTGACACGTCAAGATAATCAACCCGTTACGACCTCTATTGTGTTAAATACTTTGCGTAGCGGGGCAACGCATGAATTTTCTAGTAATGGGGGGTACGCAAGACCTAAGTTTCTGACATCAACGAGTTACCGAGTTGAGCCAGGAGAAACGATTTATTTAACTTCAGCGTATGGCGGTACTGTTCAGGTTCAGTTTGATGCCAATGATATTCCAGTTGAGCTCTACTTCGAAAATGTGGCCCAGCACCCAGTGTGGCGAAGTGGAGTCGATAACGAGGCGTTTATCGCACAACTTAAGTCCGCTCAGTTTGATTGGGCGGAGTTGATTACTCCGGGATTTGAGGTGCACGCTAAGGCTGACAAAATGTTGGAATCTGTGAGCTCAACAGATTGGGCGCAGCCTCAAGATATGGCGGCAGCTACCGAACGTTATGTGCATAACTTCCCGCACGCACTGGCTGGTTTTCAGGGGCCGGGCATTGATACGATCGATGAGATCCACCAATACGGTAAAGATCAAGGTTGGACCATTGAGACCATTGATATTGTTAAGCACATGAATGCCGACCAAGCAACCTGTGGTTATGGTTGCTCGGGCAATCCATATGATGCTTACTGGTCGTTTCATCCGCTTGGTCATGGTGATTTGCATGAACTCGGTCATGGCTTAGAGAAAGGGCGCTTTCGATTTACTGGTTGGGATGGCCACTCCACCACGAACTATTACTCCTACTACAGTAAGTCTCGTTATTATGTCGACACAGGAAAGGTCTCTTCCTGCCAAGGGCTCGACTTTAAAGGGCAATTTGAATTACTGCAGCAAAGCCGATTGCAAACCGACCCAAATGCTTTCATGGCGGCGCAAAATCAAACTGGCTGGAGCTGGGGAGCGCGTATCTACTTACAAATGATGATGTCAGCTCAGCAGCAAGGGGTATTGAAGAACGGTTGGCACCTGTTAGGCCGTTTGCACCTTATTGAACGTGAATTCAATAGATTGAAAGCGAGTGAGGTCCTTTGGGAAGAGCGTAAAGCCTCGATTGGTTTTACTCATTACTCTCAGGCTGAAGCGAATGCGTTGAATAATAATGATTGGCTGTTGGTGGCGTTAAGCTACATTACTCAGCGAGATATGCGTAGCTATCTTGATATGTGGGGTTTTAGTTTTAGCGATAAAGCCAAGCAACAAGTGGCCGCGATGAGCTTAGATGTCATGCCAATGACTTATTTTGCTGCAACTTCACAGGGTTATTGTTTGGACGAGTTTGCTACCAATCCTGTCAGTATTAATGGCAGCAACCTTTGGCCACTTAATTAGTGGAAAAACTGCCGAGCATCAGCGTACTAAAATTATAAGCATAGAGTGACAGATAGGCAGAGGTCTATCCTGAACAGATTGACCTCTGTCACCCCCTACACCTCAGCACGCGGTTGTTCATGTTGAGCAGAGTTTCTTAGAGAATCGCTTAGTCGGGTGTTTGGTAATTCAATGCGCATAAGGGCTCTGGCAAGGAAGTAGGGCGGTATAAGGAAAATCAGAAAGCTGTATGATTCGTGAAACAGCAATGTAGCGATGGTTGCTTCATTATTGACATAGGCAAGCACACCTAAAATATCGAGCAATATACTCAGTGACGCCAACGCGACGGAAATAATTAGCCCCAGGCCTAATGCATCTCTTAATATTGGTTTAGATAGCCTCATCATTAATCCTCATTCCTTGTTTATTTTCCTATAAGCTACTCTTCAAATACGCGGTATTTATTGAGTTGCATCAATATTCATATTGGATAAATTGCAATCTAATAGTGCGATAATTGCTGCTAAATGACTGTGCTAGATGACTTTGCGAAATAGATTAGTGAAAGTGTTTTATAGGTGAGCGGATTATTGATGTAAGGGTATAGGGCTAGCGGATCTGAGGTTGCTACACGTATTCACCGTGACATATCACGCTTACTGAGAAATCATGGCAACAAATCAGCACAGTCTAGCTGGGCTGATTTATTTTGAAGCCGTGTCTATATTGAAATTGTGTCTATGTTAAAACCGTATCTAAGCAAAGACTTAAATGGCTTAGACACGGTTTCACCGCTCGCGTTGATTACTTCCAGCCAATCGCGATATTTTTAAAATAGAACGCTTGATTTTCTACACCTGAACGCGCCGCGTCTGGACGGTATGAATTAAAGCTTGCTACCGCCCCAACATTTCCTATTGCGTCTCCTGTGACAAGCGGGTATGCCACTTGGTTAAACTCTACTCCGTTTATTGGTTTAAAGTGCGTGTCGTTATTTAATAAGCTATCGAGTGTGCCTTGTCCGCTATGTTCATCAAAGTTGAGGGTTTGTGAAATGCTAGACCAGCGATTAGGCGCCCAGTATTTGGTTGAGCCATCGAACCAAGTTAGAAACGAGGCGTTGAATTTCGTGCCCAAACGCTTGTTGTGATTGATCACGTAGTTGTGTTCAGCCAAAACGGTATTGGTTGTGGTGTCTGTTAAATAAAGACTAGGTAAAATGACAAGATCATTATTTTGACTTGCGTGTACGTCTTTTTCGTATTGTACATCGTAGGCAATACAGGCGGATGAAATGCTTGCTGATGCAGGGAAATTGACGAGTAAGCTAGTGCCATTTTCCGTATTATCCTGGCCGACTGCGCCTGCCGCATAAGTTACCTTGAGCGCAGGTTCATCCCCTAACGTGACAACACTGATGTTATTGCGATCCACAGAGAATAGCGCAGCACCGTGTTTAATATCACCAAGTTGACTTGAAATAGCGTCCATGATCTTTTGGTGGTCACTGCCTTCTAAGCCAGTAAGATCAACGATGCGTGAATGAGTAAAGCCTTGATCAGAGCACACGTTATCCGGTGTCGGATCTGGGTTCACTGGTGGCTGTTCAGGGAGTTCAACAGACTCATCTGTCCAAGCAAAAGTGATGTCTTTGATTTGTAACGTTTGCTCTAACAAATCTTCCGGTTGGTCTGCACTGTGTTTATAGTGGCGGTAAAACTCCATTAATCCCGCGAGTTGGTAATTATGCAGCTCATCAATCATGACTCGCTCGGTGACAGGGTAGAAGCCTGTACTACCATCCGTCGGGATAGCCTCCTTAGCGTTGTAGTGCATCGCCAAGCTTCCATCTTCTACCGGGAGTCCTTCAGGCGTAAAACTATTCGCTGTTAGATCAAACTGAACTAAATTCCACTGACCATGCTGGATACGAAAACGTTCACCATCTTGGGAGAGTGCTTTATTGAAGAACAGGTTATCTTTGGCATCACCAAAGCGGGTGTTCATATAGATGTAGCGGTCGGTGCTGAGTTTATAAGTAAAGCCTTTGCCGTTAGTCAGTGGTTTATTTTCGACAAGAGGATCCCCGCTGGTGAAGCCGCCAAGAAAAAGATAATCGGGTGTCCGAGATCCATCTCCGCCATAGCCTAGTGGCGTACTGAGTTGGTAGTTGTATGCTAAAACGGCTTCTTTTACTAATCCATTTGGCATCTCGACTAGAAAGCTGAATCCATTCTTAACCGCATTGCTGGCTGATGGTATACCCACGGCTTGCGGTGCAATGGTGGTCTCAAAGACGTATTCGCCATTATCGCGTTGTATCACATTAAGGTTGAGTTCATCCCAATCTCCAGCAGTAGTCATTCCCCATTTAGGCGTGACATTAAATAGGCCAGAACGAGCCGTTAACCCATTGTTGAGCTGATCTTCGATCCCCTGAACTAATTCTTGCCCTTCTAAACCCGCAAGAGGTGCAATGTCGAGCTCTATCACATTGGTGTATTGGTCACCAATATTTGGCGGGTGGCCTTCTGATGGTGGTGGTGGGATCACTGGAGGTGGATTGGGTTTATCGCTACTATCATTACCGCATCCAGCTAACGAAAGTAAAGCTGCAACTGTCAGGATTTTTTTAAACATAGAATTGTCCTTTAGTATTTAAATTCTTTTTAGTGAAAAGGTGTAGGATTGGCCATCTAAGTCACCGACATCGACGGATATGATCCCGGAAGCATCGATTGACACTCGATTGTCTGCGTCATGACTAATGGTTATATTTTTATCAAGAGAAAAAGCGATGACGTGTGAAGACCATTTGGGATCGGAAACCGATACTGTCATGTCGCCATTGCCGTGTTGTTTCATCATCATGGAGAGCGGGGTTTGTGCTTCAATATTGCCGACTTTGCCACTTGTCCAGAAGTTGGCTGCGATGAGGTCGAGAGCCTGATGAGCGACAACGTGCGCCGTCGCATCATTACTTAGCACCTCAATTTCAGGGACATAGCCTGATGCGGCATTGGGTACAATGGCATACTGATAGTTGTTGTGGAGGTCGCTATCGAATGTCGCGCTGACAAAGCAGCCTTCGACTTTGCCGCTGTTGACGCCAATATCAGACCAATCACCTTGGCGACAGGTTTGTTTTACGTTGACCGTGTTGTCGGATAGCGCGATATATTGGATCGGATGTTGAGTCGTATCGTACTGAATCTCCAAACGTTCCAAGCGACCAGTAAACCCGTCAGGCCCAGAAAGCGGTTCTCCATTGACATAAATAGAGGCGTTATGAACCACTTTTCGGTTTTCAATCACGGTTAACGCATTACTGCTGCTGTTATTGGTGATGTTTGAGCCAAGCGCAATGATGTCTTGGTCGAATAAAAACCATGACTTCTTCGCTGACAGAAGATTGTTGTAGTTTGTGAAGTTGAATCCGACACTACCGTATTGATCTAATTGGCTACCACCAGACCAAGTAATCGCATCTTGTCGTCCTTCCCGTTGTTCGCTGCGCTGACCAGAACACGGATTACGGACTTCATCCAGTACAGTAATACCGGGCAATTTATAGGCATCTACCACAGGCCAGTATTGATTGTAATGATCTTGCTGGTTGTAAAGGTAGGTGACACCATCTCCGCTATACCATCCTTGGGTATTTTCACTATTAATACACTCGTAATTGCCCACTCGATTCGAATGCATGGCGATACTAAATGACCAATCAGGTCGGTGATGAACCACGCGATCCATCGCTGGAAATTGAACATGCTCACTGCGATGCGTAATGACATCAATCGCGCTATCTTCGACGATCGTTCTAGCCATTTGATACGGATAGAAAAGACCAATAGAGTCAAAGAAGTCGCCTTGTAGATCCGTGAGGATTTGGCTTTTTATGACTCGAGAGAGCTGTTCATGCTGGGAATCCGGCGTAGAAGCGACATAAAGCAACATGGCGTTAAGAGTGGCATGCCCCAGTTTATCGTTTTGACCATTGATACGTGAAATAGCGCGTCCATTTACGCTGTCCATCATTCGCCCATTGACGAGGAAAGGGTAAAAGGACTCGAGTAGAATTGGGTAAATACGCTCTAGGTTAAGGTTATCGAGAGCAGGTAATTGTGCCGCCTCAGCAGAACCAACGATGAGGCCAAGACCTTTAATCAACTCGTTACCGTATGTACCGGTATAGGGAATGTCGGTATGTTGAATAAAGGAGTGATCGAGATAGAATCCATCACCTTGGTTCACCGTATCAATGACCGTTGACACCGATTGCAATGCGGCATCAATATCTTGGTCGTTTTTGTCTAAGATGCCACGAACCAACACGACTTGAGACGTGTCGACAAGGTTTGCACCGACAGAGGGTTTGATGTTACCTCCGACATTTATTGTTGTTGGATCGGGCACAAAGTGTCGCGTCGCTAAAATGTATTGGCTAATGAGATCGGGGTCGAGATCATCTTTCATCAGCATCAATATGTCATTGATGACTTTTGGTGTACCGATTTGCCAATTCCACCAGTTTCCCGGTTGTTCGGTTACATTTGCGTGGTAATAGTGCTGGTTTAAGCGAGTTAAACTGCTTTCTATGGTTGTTTTTAACGTCACATTACCGAAGAGATCACCTTGGGGAAGGGTGTAGCTTTTCGCCATAGCCAGTAGGCGCAAATAGTTGGCGCGCAACTGGCTATCGATATTACTTGGTGTGATCACCAAATCGGCAAATGTGCCGTCTGCTCGTAAAGGTTGGCTATTGAGCCAACCTTCTGTTTGGGTATTGAGAGTCGCAATTTTTGCTTGCAGTGCGCTGTCATACTCGAGGGCAGGATCACCAATTAAATAGTGATTCCATTTTGCTCGAAAGACTTCCATCGCTTTCTGATCTTCAGGTTCTTTTATTGGGTTGTTGGACTCTGATCCACACCCGAACAAGAGGCCTGAAATAGCGATGGCAAGCAGCGGCTGTTTGAATGATGTCATAGGATCACCATCATTTAATACGCTTAAGCGTAAAGGTATAGCTTGAACCACTAAGGTCATCGAGATCGACAGAGACCTCATTGCCGTTAGTGACTTTTACGCGCGGATCGTCATTGGTCAGTAATTCAAACTGGCCGTCGATAGTGAAGCTTCTATTGAACCAAGATCGAGTTGGATTAGACACGGAAACTTGCACGAGACCGTCGGATTCTTGCGTCATAATCGACATCGCTGATTTGCTTGTAATCGCTCCTGCTTTACCTTTACTCCAAAAATTGGCTGCAAATAAGTTGAGTGACTTATGCTCAACAGCATGCACTGACTGATTGTTCGCTAAAATTGAAATATCTTGGCTTGGTGTCGCCATACTTGGCGTGATCATGTAAGCGTATTGGTTGCGGTCTTGGTCATGGCTCATTGTTGCTTCATAGAAACAGCCAGAAACAGTCCCTTTGCTGGTGCCGATATCAGACCAATTACCCTCACGGCATTGTTTGACAATCTCGATAGGGGTGTCAGTCAGTAGTGAGTACTGAATCGTCGACGCATCGTTAGATTGCTCTTTTATCGTAAAGTGGTTGGCGATACCTTTAAAGTTGTCCGTTACTGTCTCACCATTGACTTGTAAGGATGCACCGTCTGCCACCAGTCGATTATCAATCGTCGTGATTGCAGGCGCATCACTGCTATTTTCAATATCTGAACCAAGGGCAATGATTTCATTATCGAACATGAACCATGACTTATGGGCAGACAGATCGCGAGTGTGGTTAACAAATTTCATACCAGCGACGCCATATTGGTTGAGTGCGGCACCGCCCGTCCAATTCATCACCCCATTGCGACCATTGCGTTGTGCAGACAGTTGCCCGTCCCCAAGCTCACGTTCAATAAGTAGCGTCGTGGTACCTGGCAGTTTATAAGGGTCGACAAGTGGCCAGAATCCTTGGTGATAGCGATCGTTTGGAGTGTATAAATACGTCATACCATCAGCGGTATGCCACCCTTTCAGGTTCTCACCGTTGATGGATTCATAGTTGCCGACGCGATTGGAGTGCATGGCTACGCCAAACGTCCAGTTGTCTCGGTGGTGAACAACCCGATCCATATCAGAAAATTGAATATGGGAGGCCGTTGGTGTTGCTTTTATATCACGTGTCGCCAGCATGCTCTGTGCGAGTTGGTAGTTGTTAAAGTTACGTGATGTTTGTAGTCCATTGGTGCTGTGTAGCTGAGAAGCGATAACGTCGATAAAGTCATCACGGTATTGCTCAGGGGCGCCGTCTACGTATAGCAGCATGGCACTTAAAATAGCCTGCCCAACAACGTCATTTTGCTCCCCAGCTCTTGATGTCGCGCGCCCATTCACAAAATCCATCATGCGGCCATTCACCAAAAGTGGCGCATAAGCTTTTAAAATGAGTGGATAGATTTTTTGTAGGTTTGGATCCGTGGCTTGCCAGGGCGTATTCGCGACTAAGCTTAGCTGCATACCTAAGCCTTGTAGCATCACTTGGCCATAGGTACCGGAGTACGGCAGATCTTTGTGCTGTATGTAGGAACCGTCTTGGTAGAAACCGTCACCCGATTTAACGTAAGGAATGACGCTAGAAAGTGCAAACACTGCGGCTTTTATTTCTTGCTCGTTATTGTCAAGTAAGCCACGAACTAATACGACTTGTGCGTTATCTGTTCGGTTCCCTCCTGTCGACTTCCAGATCATAGGCGCACTAGAATAAGGCGCTCCATAGCCTTCACTGAGGTGCGTTGGGCGTGGGACAAAGTAACGTGTGGCATCGACATAGTTGCTGACGATTTCGTATGGAATGTCATCGTATAAAATGACCAGCGTATTATTGACGACACGTGAGATACCTAATTCCCATTGCCACCAGTTACCATACTCTGGCATACCCACGTGATAAAACTCTTCATTAAGGAACGCCAATGATTCGACGAGAGTTTCCAGTAGTGCCGAGTTTCCTTCTAGTTCACCACCAGGTAATTTATAGGCGCGAGCCAGTTTAAATAGACGCTGATAAGTGGCGAATAGTGGTACACCGAGAGTTTGGCGCCCATCATGTGATTTGATATCTAGTGGTAAGTCGTCCCAAAGACCGGTTTTCTCTATACGAATGGTATTTAATAGTTGTTGAGCGTGTTTATTAATCGCCACAATTTCTGTTTGTTGCTGCTTAGTGGTCGCTTCACTTGGATCGCCCAAGAAGTAAGTTGCCCAGCGATGTCTTAGTTGAGAGAGTAGCTCTTGCTTAGAGGCCACGTTATTTAAAGACGCTTGCTCAGACGTTATTGGTTGCGAAGCCGCCGCATGGTTAGGTGTGGTTGATTCTGCCAAAGCAGGCTGGCTTATACTGAAAAATCCTATCGCCACAGAAATGGATAGCATTGAAAGTTTGAATTTTTTCAAGAGAGTATTCCTGTCTTTGGTTAGAAAATATATTGGACGCCGAGTTTGGCAAAAAACTTATCACGATCAGGTAAAGGTTCGATCGTGCCATTGGTGTAATACTCGTTGTTTTCAATTTGGTAATAGGTTTCGTAGATGACATTCCATTTACCTGAAATACCAACGTTGCCAAAGACGCCAGCACGACTATAGTTTTTATCTAGTGTCGTTCCCCATCGTTGATAGTCGACATGTGATCGCTCAGTGACAGAGCGCCCTAATCCCAAGCGCATAAATGGATTAATGGTGGCACGCCCAATTTTGTGGCTATACACCAAACGAAACTGCCAGTAGTCAACATCATAGTTATTTTGGAATTCATCGTATTCGGTATAAAAGCTGGGACGAATGTAAGAGTGCGAATTGAATCGATGCAGTAAACCAAAATCGAATTCATAACCCCAGTCGGTGTAATCTTGCGCTTCACTGTCGCCGGAGCGTTGACCTCGACCATCGCCTAGGTAGACATGACCATCGAAGAAGAAACGGTTTTTACTGTCAAAAAAGTACTCTACCTGAGGGTAAAGACGGTACTCCACTTCATAGCGATCGATGGCGTAGCCGTTGTAGCGCACCCCAACCCCAGGACGAAAACGCCAATCACCAACGCGATTGATTTTTGTGTAGTGAAGTTCATAACGTTTATCCATAGCGGTGACAACACCGTTATTAAACAGATCTTTATTGATGTACTCTTTGGAGAAGTATCGCCCCCAAATATTCCACTCATTACTGCTTGGTGAATGGCTAAAGCGAATATAAGGTACGTAGTTGGTTAGCGAAGCGTACTTATGCTCCTTTCCTTTCTCGTCGGTTACGTTGTAGTACTCTTCGTATTCGGACCCTATTTCTACGATAGTTTGGGCAACCAAAGGTGTAGTAGCGATAGCAACCGAGACCCCTAGAAGAGCAGCGGTATAAGCACTAAGTTTCATTTTAATCCCTCAAATGGAGCTATTGATTGGGGCAATAGTAGCGATGATTTTTATTACGGCTACTGATATTTTCATTTGTTTTTATGTTCATCACAAAAAATGAAAAAATGGTGGTATTTTCGCCACAAATGAAAAAAACGCTATTGAGTGACACGGAGGATGGGCGGGAGGTTAACAAAAATTGGTTTTAGAAAGGCCCTCGCCAAAAATGGAGGTGTAGTATTAAATTTAAGCGTTAATGGGCGATTTGTTGCATTTATACGCAACTAATGACAAAAAAATCCGGATTTTGTTACGATATGTTCGGCTATGCGATATTGTGTGATTGAGATCAATAATGCAATACAAAGGGTTTGTTTGGTGTTCTGACATGATGCAGACTTCAATCAAAATGAAAAAGAATGAAAATCAGGTGTGAAAGAGCACCCCAAGAGTTAGTCATGACAACAGCACTTGAAAGAAGAATGGAAATAGCCAACTTAGTTGGTGTACGCGGTAAAATGCATGTAGACGAGTTAGCCGAATATTTTAATGTGACCGGTGCAACCATTAGAGCCGATTTACGCTTTTTAGATGACAATGGCTATATCGTACGCTCTCATGGTTATGCTTTAGTTAACCGGACGGTACTTTCTCAACTCGCCATGTCTGCGACATCGAAGAGGCAAGGAAAAACGTCGGATTTCGGTGAGCTAATTGCTAATACTGTGTATTGTGGGCTCGAAGAGCGGAGTACTGTATTTATCGATAGTAGCTCGCTAATTAGAAAATCATTACGCCATTTAACTGATTTAAAAAGCTCGACGATTGTTACAAGAGATTTAAACTTAATACAAAGCTTACCACAGATAAAAGATAGTAACTTCTTTGTTACTGGCGGACGAGTGAATACCGAACTCATGAAAATGACGGGTTCACATATGATTAGAAGTTTAAAACAATATCGCTTTAATAGCGCTATTGTAAAAGTGAGCAGCTTTAACCCTAAATTAGGGGTGTTTGCACGCAGTGAGTTTGATGCAGATATGATTCGTTTATTATGCGAATTATCTGAAAAAATTATTGTCGTCGTCGAATCAGAAGCATTTAATAATAATGATGCGTTTTGGGCTTGTGAACCAAGTAATATCGATATGGTGATAACTGATTGCAACCTAGGTGATGAAGTAGAGGATTCACTAGCGTTGAATAATGTAAGAATAATCAAGTTAATCTAATATAGTAAATAAGGGAAAATAATGGCTAACATCGTTCTAGCTCGTATTGATGAGCGTCTCATCCATGGGCAAATTCGTTTGCAATGGGGTAAGCATTCTGGCGCAAATACTATTCTTGTCGCAAATGATGAAATCGCGCAAATGGAAGCGCTTCAAGCGCCATTTAAAGCCTCAGCTGGTAGCGATTTTTCTGTGCTATTTAGAACGATTGACCAAGCTATTACCAATTTACCTAAAGCCGGACCAGACCGAAAAATATTAGTACTTTGTAAAAACCCAACAGATTTTGCAAGAATTGTTGTGGGTGGAGTGGAATTACCTGAAATAAACATTGGTAATATGCATTTTCATGAAGGTCGCACTGCTGTTAATAAATATATTAATGTTGACAAAGAGGACATGCGTGCTTTTGAAGTACTTAGTGAGAATGGTAGTGTTTGCACGCTACAACATATGCCTGAAAGTTCAAAAGAGTGCATTTTTGAAGCAACGAAAAATCTTGTGATTTAAGGTATTTAATATGTTGATGGAAGCAGTATTAGTCGCTATTTGGGCGGCGTTATGTGGTATCGATAAATTCGATATTTTCACAGGTATTCACAGACCATTAGTTACCGGTACAGTGGTTGGATTTATTCTTGGCGATTTACAAATGGGGTTGATCGCTGGTGCGACATTCGAGCTAGCTTGGCTTGGTCTCGTCTCAAACGCGGGTGTTCAACCGCCGGACACCACGATAGGCGCTATTGTTGGCACCATGTTTGCGATAAAGCTAAATATGACCCCTGAAGCGGCCATTGGTATGGCAATACCTTTTGCTCTAGCGATGCAAACTTTGGTTATTTTCCTATTTACTTCATGTGCACCTATGATGCAAAAGGCGGATCAATACGCAGAGGACTTAAACCTCTCAGGCATTGATAAGCTGATTTATATTGGTCTTAGCGCTCGTGCACTACTGTACGGTATCGTTGGCTTCTGCGCGATTTACTTTGGTGCGACTGGCGCAACGTTTATCCAAGAATATTTACCAGAGAGTATTGTGAGTGGTATGGCCATCGCGGGTGGCATGATGCCTGCTGTCGGTTTCGCGATGTTACTGCGTACTATGTTTAATATCGCTATTCTGCCGTACTTCTTCTTAGGCTTTGTATGTTCTACGTATTTTGATATGCCTATCCTTGGTGTGGCTTTAGTGTTTACGTGTGTGGCGATTCTAGATTATATGAATAACAAGAAAGCGGACACTCCTCAGGTTGCAAACGCACAGGTATTTGATGATGAACTGTAAGACAAACATAAATATGAATGCAGATAGCTACCAAGATAAATCTGTAAATAAGGTTATTACTAAAAATGATCTTTGGAAAATTGGTTTCCGTGGTTTATTGATGGAAGGTAACTTCAACTATAACCGTATGCAGGCTGGTGGTTTTTGTTATTCGATTAGCCCGGCGCTTAGAAAAATACACACTGATCCAGAAGACCTTAAGAGAGCGCTAAAAAACAACTTACAGTTCTACAACGCTAACCCTAAGCTCTTTACTTTACCTCTTGGCCTTGCTATCGCAATGGAAGAGAGTAAAGAGAAGCCATCGACTATCGCGTCTGTGAAGGCTGCGACGATGGGGTCGGTTTCTGGAGTGGGCGATGCACTCGACCACTCGGTGATGTTACCACTGACGCTAGCTATTGGTAGTTCAATTGCGCTGCAGGGCAATCCACTTGGTGTTTTGGTATTCTTTATTCTCTACCAAGCCTACCGCATTCCAATGTATTTCTGGCTGCTATTTTTGGGCTATAACGCAGGTGTATCGGCATTAGAGCGCTTGTCAGATCATGCGGAGAAGCTTGGTCGAGCTGCGAATATTGTTGGTCTCGGAGTGATTGGCTCCATGGTAGCGAAATACGTTAAAGTCGAAACCGTGATTGAATTGGAGGCTGGCGAGACAATGATTAGCCTACAAGAAGGGATGCTGGATAAGCTGATTCCGAACTTGTTACCTATGCTCTTAGTTTGGTTAATGTATTACCTGGTTAAGAAAGGGAAATCACCAACGGCATTGATTTTTGGAACGTTATTTGTTGGTGTCGGTGGTCATTTATTGGGTATTCTTTAATTAAGGTTGAGTTATGATTGGTATTATAGTTTCAGGGCATATTAACTTTGCCTCCGGTATGAAATCAGCAGTAGAAGCGATTGTTGGTGAACAAAGTGGATTAGAGTTTATAGATTTTGTGCCACCAATGACGACCGAGCAACTAGAAGCATCTATGTTGACGTCGATTGAAAAAATAAATAGTGGTTCAGGCGTATTAATTCTAACGGATGTTCCAGGTGGTTCACCTTGTAATCGCGCTGTCTCTATTATGCTTAAACGAGATGACGTAAAAGTTATTGCTGGCGTTAATTTACCGATGATTACTAACGCCTGTTTTGAGCGCGATGGTGTAACAATAAATGAACTCGTAGATATTGTTTCGGAAATCGGAAATGAGTCGATAAAAGACATGGAAAAAGAACTAGCTCAACTTGAAAGTAATAATTCTGACACGTTCGAAGATGAATTATAATTAACAAATCTTAAACTATTAATTTGGTACGACTGAATTTAATCTAACTCCCTCCTATTTAGATTATCTTAGTCAGGTTTAGTCGTGCCATTTTGTCACTTTTCAATATCGACTCAGTATTAACATTATTAATTTGAATATTAGCAATGGTTTTATTGTTAAGAGGTAAGGCTACCTGATGAACAGTAATAAAATTTTAGAACAAATGAAACGTGTCTATTGTTGGCAACGTGATAATCGAACTCGCTACGTTGTTCGCAGTACGGGTAAGAAACGTTTTCTTAAAGCGACCGACTGGGAACGTGGTGTATTTTGGCTATCCGTGGCAGATGCGTGGAAAGCGACACAAGATGATGATTATCTTAACGGCTTACTCGATTTTACCTTGAACACCGGCTTCCGTCCTGGCCCTCTTCCACGCTTTGCCGATGATCATGTTTGTTTACAAGCGTATCTACCGCTTTACCCATTGATTGATGTTGCCGAAGCGCAAGAGTACGGTAAGGGCGCGCTTGAGCTCATGATTAATGAGCCTAAAGCTGGTCGCGAAGATTGGTGGTGGTGTGATTCGCTATTTATGGCACCTCCGGTATTTGCTGGGTTCTCAGCGCTTACTGGCGATAGTAAGTACATCGACTATATGGACACAGCGTGGTGGGATGCCGTCGAGAACCTCTTTGATTCTGAAACGGCGTTGTATTACCGCGATAAGCGCTATATTCCAAATGCTGATGGCACTGAAATGCGAGAAGCGAATGGTGAAAAAGTATTTTGGAGTCGCGGAATTGGTTGGGTATTGGCCGCCATTCCTCGAATCCTTGCGTTTATGCCGCAAGATTACCCAACACGTTCTCGTTACGTGACGATGTTTACTGACCTTGCTGCTGAAGTGATTAAATACCAGCAACAAGATGGCTTCTGGCGCACGAGCTTGCTTGATCCTGACAGTTTCCCTGCACCCGAAAGCAGTGCCACATCGTTATTCTGTCATGGCTTGGCGTGGGGAATTAACGCCGGTCACCTTGATCGCGATACTTATTTACCTGTCGTAGAAAAAGCATGGGCGGCACTGGAAACATGCATCCATGACAATGGCATGATTGGCTGGGTGCAATTGCCTGCTTATAACCCTCGTGACGTTGAATTTGAGCACAATATTGATTATGGGGCTGGTGCGTTTTTACTTGCGGCCAGTGCGATGCTTTCCCTTAGCGACGCTTAGATTTGCCGCTCACACGGCAGGATCCTCTGTTGTGAGTAGCAGAAAAACAATGGCTTTCTTCGGAAGGCCATTTTTGTTTCAGGTTATCGCCCAACCCCGCCTATAAGGTATTTCCACTTAGCCCTAGTTTTCGATGCGATGAGGTTAGGATGTGTAGATTATTACCTATATGTAATAATCAATTTCAAAACGGTGGGATTATCAAATATCTGTAACCACCTATACTAACCCCAACAACGAAGCAGCGAGAGAAGCTTTCCTCCTCGAGGTTATTCGAAACGAAATAAATCTAATGTCGGCAATGACACTTTGTCGACAAAGCTAACAAAGGAAACTCCAATGACGCTTGAAATTAAACCAGGTCAAACTCACATTAAATCAAAAGCTATGGTTGTTTGGGCGGCGGGCGAACCGCTAAAAATGGAAGAGGTTGATGTACAGCTTCCTAAAGCCGGTGAGGTACTTGTTCGC
>NZ_JAKRRY010000003.1 GCF_026191675.1 Vibrio qingdaonensis
GATGACAACATTTGGTGAGTCTGCGCCAGCGGGTGAGCTATTCAAGATGTTTGGCTTTACAACGGAAAACGTTGTGAATACTGCAAAAGAGCTTTTAGCGTAAGCCTCTTGTTTTCTTGAAATGAAAAACCGAGCCAAGGCTCGGTTTTTTTATGTCTATTCAAACTCACTACCCTTGTTATCCAACTTACGTTGTCCACAAGTTTGGCACGCTATATAGCGATCCATATCGTAGTAATGCCCGCCGTTAATAAAGCTATGCAGCAATAGCTTAAACCGTCCTAGGAAAGTGGGCTGTTGGTCATAGCTGCTGGGTTTTCTTATCAAGACCTCTTTATGAATAGTTTCTTTATTGCATGACTGGCAATGATGTTTGCCTGTAAACATGAGCACACCTCCCGTGCAGTGAAAACGAGGTCGTTCAAATGGCACGAAGCTTATGCGTCACGTCGATAGTAACAGCTCTCACTTGGTTGGCTGAGGGACATTTCTTGGAGTGCTTCGCAACGATTTATGTTTTTTCCCGTGATTATTGCAAAAAGCGTGAATGCGAGAGCTATGTCATGAAGCTAATGTTGTGAAACCAAGTTGCGTAAACGATGTCGCGTAAACGATGTCGATCGGTTAATATGCACACCCTCTATAACGTGAATTTAAGGATGTAATGCGATGCTAAAGGTAGCAATTAACGGCTTTGGTCGCATTGGACGAAATGTCCTTCGAGCAATCTATGAAAGCGGCAAGAATGATAAAATAAAAATCGTCGCAGTGAATGAGCTTGCTCAACCAGAGGCAATGGCTCACTTGCTTCAATATGACACCAGTCATGGTCGATTCGCCAAGAAAATCTCTCATGATCAGGAGTATTTGTATGTCAATCATTCGAATGGCGAGTTTGACAGTATCCGAATTCTTCACCTCGCGGACATCAATCTATTGCCGTGGCGTAATTTAGACGTCGATATTGTTTTAGATTGTACGGGTGTTTTTGGTAGTCGAGCCGATGGTCTAGAGCATATTGCAGCGGGTGCGAAAAAGGTACTATTCTCACACCCTGGTGCTCATGATATTGATAACACCATAATCTACGGTGTGAATCACGACTCCCTTAAAAAGGAGCACACCATCGTATCTAGCGGCTCATGTACGACGAATTGTATTGTACCTATTATACAGGTGCTTGATGACGCCTTTGGTATCGACTCGGGTACCATTACTACTATCCATTCTTCCATGAATGATCAGCAAGTGATCGATGCCTATCACCCGGACTTGCGTCGTACCCGAGCGGCGAGTCAATCCATCATTCCTGTTGATACCAAACTTCATAAAGGTATTGAGAGAATATTTCCGAAATTTTCTAACAAATTTGAAGCAATTTCTGTACGAGTGCCGACAGTTAATGTCACCGCTATGGATTTAAGTGTAACTATAAATACAAATGTGAAAGTTAATGACGTAAATCAAGTCATTATTAACGCATCTCGGTGTACATTAGGCGGCATTGTTGACTATACTGAAGCGCCGCTAGTCTCAATCGACTTTAATCACGATCCACACAGCGCAATTGTTGATGGTACGCAAACGCGAGTCAGCGATGGACGCTTAGTTAAAATGCTAGTGTGGTGTGACAATGAGTGGGGCTTCGCCAATCGGATGCTTGATACGGCTTTAGCCATGCAAGCGTCTCAATAGTTTAAGATGCTACTTGAGCGAAATATTAATTTTGAGGGTTGAAATTAATATTGATGGGCTCAATATAAGTAAGCAGTTGATGAATTCATAAACTTGGCATGATGCCGAGTTTTCAAAAACTTTATTTATTTTTAGTTGAGAGGACTAAACATGTCTGTAATCAAGATGACTGACCTGGATCTAGCAGGTAAACGCGTATTTATCCGTGCTGACCTAAACGTTCCTGTAAAAGAAGGCAAAGTAACTTCAGATGCTCGTATCCTAGCATCGCTACCAACCATCAAGCTTTGCCTAGAAGCAGGTGCTAAAGTTATGGTGACTTCTCACCTAGGTCGTCCTACTGAAGGCGAATACGCTGAAGAGTTCTCTCTACAACCTGTTGTTAACTACCTAAACGACGCACTTGATTGCGACGTTAAACTAGCAAAAGATTACCTGAATGGCTTAGAGCTAAACGCAGGTGAGCTAGTCGTTCTTGAAAACGTTCGCTTCAACAAAGGCGAGAAGAAAAACGAAGAAGCATTGTCTAAGCAGTATGCTGCACTTTGTGACATCTTCGTAATGGATGCATTTGGTACGGCTCACCGTGCTCAAGCGTCTACACACGGTGTTGGCATGAACGCGCCAATCGCGTGTGCTGGTCCTCTTCTTGCTGCTGAGCTTGAAGCTCTAGGCAAAGCAATGGACAACCCAGCTCGTCCTCTTGTTGCTATTGTTGGTGGCTCTAAAGTATCGACTAAGCTTACTGTTCTTGAGTCTCTTTCTAAAATCGCTGACCAACTGGTTGTTGGTGGTGGTATTGCAAATACGTTTATCGCAGCTGACGGCCACAACGTAGGTAAGTCTCTTTATGAAGCAGACCTAGTTGAAACCGCGCAGAAGCTAATGAAAGAGTGTGCAATTCCTGTTGCCACTGATGTTGCGTGTGCAAAAGCATTTGATGAAAACGCAGAAGCTGAAATCAAAAACGTGGCTGACGTTCAAGACGACGACATGATCTTCGACCTTGGTCCAGATTCAACGGCGGCGCTTGCAGAAATCATCGGTAACGCTAAAACTATTCTTTGGAATGGCCCAGTAGGCGTATTTGAATTCAAGAACTTTGAAGCAGGTACAGCGGGTATTTCTAAAGCAATTGCAGAATCTGCAGGTTTCTCTGTAGCTGGCGGTGGCGATACGCTAGCGGCTATCGACAAGTTTGGCATTAAAGCTGACGTGTCTTATATTTCAACTGGTGGTGGTGCGTTCCTTGAGTTTGTTGAAGGAAAAGTATTACCAGCAGTAGCGATGCTTGAAGAGCGCGCTAAAGCTTAATTATTTTTTGATAAAGCGAGCTTATGGCTCGCTTTTATCTATGCTGCAATGCGTGGTTAACTTTGATACAATGCCGCCCATTGTGAGCAAACGATTGCCCTTTTTTATTTAAAACGACAGAAAATAGGACTTATTCCATGTCTAAGATCTTCGACTTCGTAAAACCTGGTGTTATCTCTGGCGATGACGTACAGAAAGTATTTGAAGTAGCAAAAGAGAACAAATTTGCACTTCCTGCAGTAAACGTGGTTAACACTGACTCTATCAATGGTGTTCTTGAAGCAGCAGCTAAAGTAAAAGCTCCAGTTGTTGTTCAGTTCTCTAACGGTGGCGCTGGCTTCTTCGCTGGTAAAGGCGTTAAGCTTGAAGGTCAAGGCGCACAAATCCTAGGTGCAGTTGCTGGTGCGAAATACGTACACGCTGTAGCTGAGTCTTACGGTGTTCCAGTTATTCTTCATACTGACCACGCTGCTAAGAAACTACTACCATGGATCGACGGCCTTCTAGACGCGGGTGAAGAGTTCTTCGCTCAAACTGGTAAGCCACTATTCTCTTCTCACATGATTGACCTTTCTGAAGAGTCTCTAGAAGAGAACATCGAAATTTCTGGTCAGTACCTAGCTCGCATGGCGAAAATGGGCATGACTCTAGAGATTGAACTAGGTTGTACTGGTGGTGAAGAAGACGGCGTTGATAACTCTCACATGGACGCATCTGAGCTTTACACTTCTCCAGAAGATGTAGCGTACGCATACGAGAAACTAACGGCTATCAGCCCACGTTTCACTATCGCGGCTTCTTTCGGTAACGTACACGGTGTTTACCAAGCAGGTAACGTGGTACTGACTCCAACTATCCTACGTGATTCTCAAGCATACTGTGCAGAGAAGTTCGGTATCGCACCTAACGCTCTAAACTTCGTATTCCACGGTGGTTCTGGTTCTTCTGAAGCAGAAATCCAAGAGTCTATCGGCTACGGTGTTATCAAAATGAACATCGATACTGATACACAGTGGGCGACTTGGGACGGTATCCGTACTTACTCTGCTGAAAACTTTGATTTCCTACAAGGTCAAATCGGCAACCCAACTGGCGAAGCTGCACCAAACAAGAAGTTCTACGATCCACGCGTATGGCTACGTGCAGGTCAAGCTTCTATGGTAACTCGTTTAGAGAAAGCGTTCGCTGACCTTAACGCTATCGACGTACTATAAGTTTAAATCTTATAAGATTTAACTGATAGACCGTTTAAAAAGCCGCTCTTTTGAGCGGCTTTTTTTGTGTCTTATGAAAATAAAGTTAAAGCGGTGAAAAAAACTGGCACAAAGTCACCTGATTGCGTAACCTTTTGTTAAGTAATGTATCTTGAATATTCATGTATTCAATGTTGTATGAAGCGGAAGTGGTTTGGCTAACTAAGCAGTGGTAACTAGTGGGTCGAGCGGAATGTTGAAATTTTAATATGAGGTAAAACGTATGGCTGGTGAGTCTATGGATATCGAGACCCCGCTGGTGGATGGTCTGTCAAAAGCTGAACAATGGCTAACAAATAACTCTGACTTATTTGTTCAATATGGTGTCAACATCATTTCAGCGCTCTTGATTCTATTTATCGGTAACTTGTTTGTTAAAGCGGTGGCAAACAGTGTTTCTAAGGTTTTGCACAAGAAGAAGATGGACAAAGCTGTCGTCGAGTTCATGAATGGCATTGTGCGCTATACCTTGTTCGTTATTGTATTGATTGCTGCCTTAAGCCGAGTCGGTGTACAAACCGCCTCTGTTGTCGCGGTAATTGGTGCGGCAGGTTTGGCTATTGGTTTAGCACTGCAAGGTTCACTGTCTAACTTTGCCGCAGGTGTACTGATAGTTGCTTTCCGTCCGTTTAAATCTGGTGACTATGTTGAGATTGGTGGCGTAGCCGGTTCTGTGGATGCGATTCAAATCTTCCAAACTATTTTAACGACACCAGATAACAAAATGGTCGTTGTTCCTAACGCTTCAGTGATTGGTTCACCAATTACTAACTACTCTCGTCATGCAACCCGTCGTATTGATCATGTGATTGGCGTATCTTACGGTGCTGACTTGAAGAAAACGCAAGAAGTCATTCGTAAAACATTAGAAGCGGACGAGCGTATCCTTAAAGAGCCAGGTATCACTGTTGGTGTTGTTGCTCTAGCCGATTCATCAGTGAATTTTGTGGTTCGTCCTTGGGTACGTACTGAGCAGTATTGGGACGTGTACTTTGATTCGCTACAAGCGATCAAGGAAGCATTAGATGCAGAAGGTATCGAAATTCCATTTCCTCAAATGGACGTACATCTAAATAAAGCGGACTAAGATTTTAGAGTTTGCAGTGAAAAGGTGAAGCGTCAAGCTTCACCTTTTTTTGCTTCGATAACGTGGTTAGGAATCGTCGTTAGCAGCAAATGCAGATCGGCACCTGATATCGCAAAGGTCCACTCAGGTAATCCAGGTGTATATAAAATCTCTTCGAGCGTGAACAAGTGACTATCGACGACAAGCGTGATGTCTTCAGGTAACCCAAACGGGCATACTGCGCCGGGAAGACAACCTATTTCCTCCATCATCTCGTCATTGCTGCAGATTGAAGTTCGCTTACCTAGCAATTGCTTAAGCTGCGTTTTGTCTAAGCGACTATCTTTGTCAGTCAAGAATAGCGCAAAGCCACCGCCTTTCTTTTTTAAGAACAAACTCTTGCTATGAGTACCTGTCCAGCCAAGTTGCTGAGCGATCCGCTCATCGGTAGCAAAGTCTAAAATAGGTTCATGTTGCCATTGTTGATACGAGATCGATAGGTGATGAAGGAGCTTCCTATTTGTTTGATATATTTCTTGGGTTCGATTTGTCATCAGTTACGCTATAAGCCCTTTTGTCAGCATTGCGGCAATAGTAAACATCATTGCCGCAACAGTTAGGTCAATGCCCTTTTTTACTTTCGGTTTTGATAGTGTCGGGCCAAGTTTCGCCGCGCCTATAGACAGCGAATAAAACCAAACGAATGAGGCCAAAACGGTACCAATAGCAAATGCCATTCTGTCACTTCCTTCAAATTGGCCACCGATTGAGCCTAAAATGACCACGGTATCAAGATAGAGGTGGGGATTTAATACCGTAACGGCAAGCGCACCGAGAATAACGGTTCTCTTGCCTCTGGCCAATACTTCTCCGTTAGACTCACTGCTTGAGGGTTGTTTAAAAGCACTACGTAATGACAGCATGCCGTAACCCATTAAGAATAGGATCCCCCCTAGGGTCACCATGGTAAGTAGCATTTCATTTTGAGATAAAATGGCCCCGCCACCAAAAACGCCCAGAGAAATAAAAGTCGCATCTAATAGGCTACATACTGTTGCGGTTGTCAGGTGGTGATTGCGCTTAATCCCTTGATTCAATACATAGGCATTCTGAGCACCTATTGGAATAATCATTGTCGCCCCTAGCCCAAAACCTTGAAGAAGTACCCAAAAATTCACTTTTATTTCCTAGTTGAATAATTAAAGAGAGCGTGAGAATACGGTTTTTACTATCATTAGTTAAATTAATAATATTTATGCTTTATAAGTAAGCCTAACTGGAGAGGGTGATGCGCGGTCTTGACTACAAATGGATAGAAGCATTGGATGCGATTGTTGAGCAAAGGAGTTTTGAAAAGGCGGCGGAGCATCTTTATATTTCTCAGTCTGCCGTTTCTCAGCGAGTTAAGCAACTCGAAAAATGGCTCGCTCAACCGGTATTGGTGCGAGAGCAGCCACCACGACCAACCGCCGTAGGAAAAAAGCTGCTTGGGCTCTATCGCCGTGTGTGCTTATTGGAACAGGAATTGGTACCTGAGCTGACGTCTGAGTTTAGTGATAAACCCCTGTCCGTCTCATTGGCGACCAATGCCGATAGTTTGGCGACGTGGTTATTGCCCAGTCTATTTCCTTTAGTTGAGTCTAAACGTATCGAGCTGGATCTTATTGTGGATGACGAGGGACGGACCATTGAAAAGCTTAAAAATGGCGAAGTGGTTGGAGCCATCAGTTTAGAGCCACAATCGATTCCGGGTTGCGTGGCGGATTATTTAGGCCGAGTCGACTACCTTTGTGTGGCCAGTCCAAGTTTTATTAAGCGTTACTTTAATCACGGTGTTAATCGCGAGGCGTTGATAAAAGCGCCTGCTGTGGCCTTTGATCAGCATGATAAAATGCACCAACACTTTGTTAATAAACACTTTAGTATTATGCCTGGCAGTATTCTTAAGCATACAGTGCGGAGTTCAGAAGCCTTTGTTAAGCTCGCGGTCGCCGGTGTGGCTTACTGTTTGATTCCGAGACTGCAAATAGAGGATGAGTTAGCCAGCGGGGCTCTAGTTGAACTGACACCTAATATTGAGCTGTCACATCGTATCTACTGGCATCATTGGCAGCTGGAAAGCGGTGTGCTTGGTGAATTATCGGATGCCATTACTCATTACGCCCATGCGTATTTGCCACAGTAAGGGGGAGCGGGCGCTGTGTTTTTAAATCGTCAGCAAACCACACGTTTATCGATAACGTCATTGTTTTGTCAGGGTTATCATTTGATGGAACTCATACGTTATTATTTTGCCTAACATTGAGTAATCGATCTTTGCTTAGATGAGGAAACAGATAATGAAATCAACATTGACGCTTTGTGCTCTAGCCGCCAGTTTTATTGCGCTGCCAAGTGTTGCAAGCCAGGTAGACTTTCCCCATATTGTGACAACAGGGTATGGGCAAATAGAAGCAACGCCTGATATGGCGGAGTTTTCCGTTAGAGTGGTTCAGTCACAACTCAATGCCGATCAAGCGAAAGAAGGTGTAGATTCAGTTGTCGATACCTTTTTGGCGAAACTGGCGAGTGCGGGTGTAAGCAAAGAGGATATTAAAAGCTCAAATTTGTATCTTACCCCCCAATATCAATACCCTGATAAAGGTCAGCCTGAGTTAGTTGGATATCGAGCATCGAGAACGGTGACCGTTCAGGTCATGGATATAGAAAGGCTTAATGATTATTTAGATTCGGCCTTGGCATCTGGGATTAACCAAGTTGACAATATTCGTTTAAAAGTGAAAGACGAAAGTCAGTATCAAGCGAAAGCACGGACTGCGGCTATCCAAGATGCACAGAAAAAAGCCCAGTCATTAGCGCAAGGGTTTGAGCAAAAGCTTGGGAAAGTGTGGCAAATTACCTATAAACAGCCGCAAAATCAGCCTGTCGTGATGAGAAGTATGATGATGGACAGTCAACCTGAATCTAACAGCTATCAAGATTCGGTGATTACTATCCGTGATAGAGTGGATGTGGTGTACAAGTTATCGAACTAAAAAATGCCCTTGCTTTGCAAGGGCATTTTTATTTGAAAGCGATACGTTGAAGGTCATACCTACAGCAGAGAATTAATGTAAAATTCGCGCGCGCAGCGTACCTTCAATGAGCTTCAGTTGCTCTAATGCTTCTTCTGAGCGTGCAGTTTCCACATCAATAACCACATAACCAATATCTGAGGCTGTTTGCAGATATTGACCAGCAATGTTAATGCCTTCCTTCGCAAAGATGGTATTGATTTGCGTCAGAATACCAGGGCGGTTTTGGTGAATATGCAGCAGTCGAGAACATTCACGGTGTTCTGGCAGTGATACTTCAGGGAAGTTAACGCTAGACAGTGTTGAGCCATTGTCAGAGTACTTAGCCAGTTTTCCAGCCACTTCCACACCAATATTTTCTTGAGCTTCTTGTGTCGAGCCCCCTACGTGAGGCGTTAGAATCACGTTGTCAAACTTCATCAATGGTGACTCGAATGGGTCAGCATTGGTCTTTGGCTCTTCTGGGAACACATCGATAGCCGCACCGGACAGGTGACCTGCTTCGAGCGTCGAGCAAAGTGCTGGGATATCAACAACGGTGCCACGAGCTGCGTTGATAAAAATAGAGCCCGGCTTCATGCGTGCAAATTCAGCTTCGCCCATCATGTTTTTCGTTTCTGGCGTCTCAGGGACATGTAATGAAATCACATCGCACTTATTCAATAGGTCCGTCATATTGTGGACCTGCGTAGCGTTACCTAGCGACAGCTTGTTTTCGATATCATAAAAATAGACACGCATGCCCAAGTTTTCAGCGATAATACCAAGTTGAGTCCCGATGTGACCGTACCCAATGATACCAAGACGTTTACCACGTGCTTCGTTCGAGCTATCGGCACTTTTCTTCCAAATACCTCGGTGAGCGAGTGCATTTTTTTCAGGAATGCCGCGAAGAAGCAAAAGGATTTGACCCAGTACCAGCTCTGCTACACTGCGTGTATTTGAGAATGGTGCGTTAAAGACGGGTACGCCACGTTTAGCGGCTGCGGTTAGATCCACTTGGTTGGTACCAATACAGAAACAGCCAATTGCCACGAGCTTTTCTGCGGCGTTGATGACGTCTTCAGATAGGTTTGTACGTGAACGAATGCCGATGAAGTGCGCGTCTTTCACCGCTTCGATCAGCTCTTCTTCAGGCAGTGAACCTTTGTGATAAGTGATGTTGGTGTATCCAGCCGCTTGTAATACTTCGACTGAAGATGGGTGTAATCCTTCTAGCAGGAGGATTTTAATTTTATCTTTATTTAGAGAAACTTTGGCCATTTAACTCGTCCTTAAAATGGAAATGGGGCAATCGCGGCGCACAGTTGACAGCGAGAATTTCAAGGAGGAGCTTCTTACTGCTGAGGCAAACGTTTTCCTTGTGCGTCTTCTAAGCAATAAAGTAACAAAAAATTTTCGACTTGGGTAAGAAAATTACGGAATAAGGAATAATTTTCTTATAGTTAAGGAGAGAAAACGGCACTAAGGCGTGCCGTTTGTAATCAAATGACGTAAAAAGAACTAGTCTTCGATTTTTGCGCCTTCTGGCGTACCAGTAATCACAACATCCGCGCCACGGTGAGCAAATAGGCCCACTGTCACTACGCCAGCAAGCGCGTTAATTTTATCTTCCATTGTTTTTGGATCGGTGATTTTCATGCCGTATACATCAAGAATCACGTTACCATTATCTGTGACGACGCCTTCGCGGTATGCAGGGTCACCACCAAGCTTAACGAGTTCTCGCGCCACGTATGAGCGAGCCATCGGAATCACTTCAACTGGAAGTGGGAATTCGCCCAGTACATCAACGGCTTTAGTGCCATCAACAATACAAATGAACTTTTTCGAGATTGCAGCAACAATTTTTTCACGAGTCAGTGCCGCGCCACCGCCTTTGATCATGTCTCGAGATGGGTTTATTTCATCCGCACCGTCGACATAAACATCAAGCATAGACACATCATTGCATTCAAAAACTTCAATGCCTAATGCTTCAAGTTTTTCTGTTGATGCGATAGAACTAGAGACTGCGCCTTTGATGTCATCTTTGATTGAGCCTAACGCATCAATAAAGTGATTAACGGTAGAGCCGGTACCTACACCAACAATACTGCCTTCTTCTACGTACTTGAGAGCGGCCCAGCCAGCTGCTTTTTTCATCTCGTCTTGAGTCATGGTTGAAATCCCAGTTAGAAAGTTAGGGTGAAAATGCGGGCGAATTATATATTAAAATGATAGCAATTGGCGTTAAAAAGCGAGAATAAGGTCAAAAAGAATGACATTTAGCAATCGGTTGCCCATGCATTGTTTGTGAGGTGTAGGCCGAGCTTATAGCGTCGCCGTTGGCTACCAACGCCAAACTTGTTTTGGGGTGACAATGGTTGAGAGTGGAATATCCCAAGATTCATTTGGTAGAGTCGATACCTGCTGGCAATTGTGTGCAAGCCCAATAGCCTGAGGACCCTTGCTAGAAAATTGCCATGGTGCGAGTGTTCGATCGTAATAACCACCGCCCATTCCCAGTCTTTGCCCTTGTTCGTCAAAAGCGACAAGTGGCGTAAAAATAATATCGAGTTGACGAACTGGGCATATCATACGCTGATCAAGTTCAGGTTCTAGGATACGATATTGGTTAGCTACTAGAAGCGTATTGGCGTGGTAACGTAAGAAAAGTAACTGACCTTTGGAGAAAGGGTGAATCACGGGCAGGTAGGTGTTAATGCCTCGCTGCCATAGCTCGTCAATGAGAGGTTGAGTATCAAGCTCACCATCGGTGGCTAAATAGAGTGCAACGTGCTTAGCTCGAGTGAGTTCTGGTAAAGGCTGGCATTGTTCGGCGAGTTGAAAAGCGTAGTCAGTTTGCTGACTTGCTGTTATTGCCCGACGAAGATGTCGGATGTCAGTGCGAATACGTTGTCTAGTATTGACAGACATAAGGAATACCCCAAAGTGCCGTTGAAGATTGTGGCCCTTGAACCTGCTGGTTCAAGGCGGATCAGCAAAGGTAACCGTAGGCTTCTCGGTACGAGCCGAGCTTGCTCAATAGTGCCCAAATACTAACCCTTAAGGATTGCTTATCGGCTCAGGGACTTAAATCCTCTGACGCACACTCCAGGGTAAATTAGTTTCGCTGTCCTTGCCTTACATTATTAATAGCATCATCAAGTGATGCGGCGAGCTGTTCCATTCGCTCGGTAAGTTGAGAGGTATTTTGTTGCACCTCATCACTTTTTGTATTCAGCTCGTAAGACATATTCAAAGCGGCGATCGTGAGCAATTTTAGCTCATTCGTTACTTTTGTCCGCTGAGTCATTTCTTGCAATCGGTCATCAAGATCTTTTGCCGCTTGGATCAAGGTTTCTTCTTGACCTGCAGGGCAATTTACCCGAGTCAATTTACCTAATATTTCCACTTCGACTGCTTGATTTTCCATAATGACAAGAACTCTTTTTGTTATCACCAACAAAGGTAATCTGAGGAGGAAACTATAGGTAAACGGCCATTAAGATTCAAGCTTTTCTAGTGACTCAATGCCAAATGCGTGTTTAATCACACACGAAATCGACAATTCGCACAAAAGCTATCCAGAAACGAGGCAAATGCCGTTTTCGCTTGCGGTGGGAAGTGATAGCATGACCAACCAATACCAAAGCGCTTCCAGTCAACGATTCGTTCAGACCATCGTCTGCTGGAAAGTCAGAAAAGAATAGAATGAGAGCCACTATGACTGATACCACACTACCAAATTATATTACCGTTGCGACGGAATTACAGCAGGCTAGCCTTGCTGTTAGCCCTGCAGAGCTGCATGGCCTATTAGTTGGGATGTTGAGTGGTGGTCTGGGACTCAACGACGATAGCTGGCAGCCACTATTATTTGATTATACGAATGACGGAATAAGCTGGCCACAATCTGCTATTGCGAGGGCGAAAGCTTTATTGACGCACTCAATTAGTGAGTTAACAGATAACGAGAGCTTTGAAGTGTCGCTGTTGATTCCTGATGATGCCGTTGATGCGACATTAGTAGAGAAAGCAGATGGCTTGAGTGAGTGGGTGAACCACTTTATTTCAGGGCTGGGTTTAATCAGCACTAAGTTAGCGCAGGCGTCAGAGCAGAGTAAAGAAGCGCTTGGTGATCTGGAAGAAATTGCCAAGCTGGGTGTTGACGAAGAGGACGACCTAGAAGAGCAAGCGCAATTGTTTGAGCAAGTGATCGAACATGTGAAAGCATGTGTATTAACGATACATGCCGAGTTTGGTATTAAACCGGCCAAGCCAGCTGATACGCCAACGATTCACTAATTAAGCGTTAATACTGTATCAATCGCTAATACTTTAAAGAGAACACCTCGTGTCGAGACTGTATGATATTGTGATTGCTGGTGGCGCTATGGCGGGGGCAACCTTAGCTATGGCGTTAAACCAAGGAAGCAATCAGTCGTTAAGAATAGCCGTCATAGAACCTTATCAGCCCGATCATCAAGCTCACCCCGGTTTTGATGCGCGCTCGATTGCGCTTTCCTATGGAACGGTCGCCATTCTCAAGCATTTTCAGTTGTGGTCGCTCATCGACGATCATGCCACGCCGATTACCCACATTCATGTTTCCGATCGAGGTCATGCAGGAATGACGGACTTCTATGCCGAGAAAGAAGGGCTCGAAGCGATGGGGTATGTGGTTGAGTTGGCGGAAGTCGGGCGTCGATTTAGTCAGCATTTATCACAGCAGCATCATATTGAATTATTTTGCCCTTACTCGGTGAAACACATTGAGCGTAGGACGGATTCGGCAACCGTGACTCTATCGTCAAATGACGGAGAGAGCGTACAACTTGAAACGAAGCTAATTGTAGCTGCGGATGGCGCGGAGTCAGTGAGTTGCCAGTCAGTTGGCTTAACGCAGCAAAGCTTCGATTTTAACCAAACCGCGATTATCGCCAATGTTGTGACCAGTGAGCTTCACCAAGGTCGGGCGTTCGAACGTTTTACCGCGACTGGACCGTTAGCACTATTGCCAATGAGCCAAGGGCGGAGTTCGTTGGTTTGGTGTTTACCCCCTGAGGAGGCTCAGCGTATTTTGAACTTGTCTCAAGCTGAGTTTTTAGGTGAATTACAGCAAGCTTTTGGTTGGCGTTTAGGGCAATTTACCAAAGTGGGCAGCATTGCCAGTTACCCGCTGTTACTTCGTCATCGAGAACGTATTTCCTCCCATCGGTTTGCCGCTGTAGGCAATGCGGCGCAAACGTTGCATCCAATTGCTGGGCAAGGCTTTAACCTGGGTATTCGCGATATTGCGACTTTGGTGGATTCGCTGTTGGTCAACACGAAAGATGTTGGTGATTACGCTAATCTTATTAGATTCCAAACGCAACGCGAGCAAGATCGATTAACCACGATTGCGATGACATCGGCTCTTGTACAAATTTTCTCTAATGATTTATTCGCATTTCGAGTGGGACGAAACATGGGGTTGGGAGTATTGGATACTTTCCCGCTGTTGAAATCTCCGCTTTTTAATCGTGCGCTCGGCGTGGTGAACAGGTAGTACAACATTATGCAAAGTTTTGATTTAGTTATTATTGGTGGTGGAATGGTTGGTTTGGCGTTAGCTAGATCCCTGCAAGATACGGATCTTCGTATCGCGGTGATCGAAGGAAGCGTGCCTTCTAAGTCTATACCAGATGAGCCAGATATTCGTGTCTCTGCATTAAGCCGCGCCAGTGAAACGATCTTAAAAAATCTAGGCGCTTGGGATGCGATTGAAAAGCATCGCTGTGCCGCATATCAAGCTATGGAAGTATGGGAGCAAGACAGTTTTGCTCGTATCGAATTCTCAGCCAGCCAATTTTCTCAACCTAATCTTGGTCACATTGTCGAAAATCACATCATTCAAACCGCACTATTATCACAAGTAGAGCAGCAAGCGAACGTGACGTTCTTTATGCCGAATCGCTGCCAGTCTATGGCAGTCGGAGAGAGCGAAGTGTGGATGACTCTGGACAATGGCGTGGCGCTTACGAGTAAATTAGTTGTGGGAGCGGATGGCGCAAACTCTTGGGTTAGAGAGCAACAAGGGATCCCGCTGACACACTGGGATTATGGTCACAGTGCGTTAGTTGCTAATATCAAAGTGGATGATTACCACGATGGTGTAGCGCGTCAAGTCTTTACCCCGCAAGGTCCACTTGCATTCTTACCTCTGGATGACAGAAAACTATGCTCGGTAGTATGGTCAACGGATCCTATCAGAGCAGAAAAATTAGCAAAAATGTCTGAGGTAGAATTTAACAAAGCGATTACGGCAGAGTTTGATGGTCGATTAGGGCTTTGCCACTTAACCTCAGCGCGTCGGGTATTTCCTCTCAAAATGCGCTATGCACGAGACTTTGTGACAGAGCGTGTTGCTTTGATCGGAGACGCTGCTCATACGATTCACCCTCTGGCAGGTCAAGGCGTTAATCTTGGTCTTTTGGATGCAGCAAGTTTGTCTGAAGAACTCATTAAGCTCTGGAAGGCAGGAAAAGATATTGGACGTAAGCGTCATTTAAGAGAATTTGAGCGTTGGCGAAAAACGGAAGCTGCCAAAATGATTGCGGCGATGCAGGGGTTTAAGGATTTATTTGAGGGCGATAACCCCGCGAAGAAAATGGTTCGTAGTTTAGGAATGAGGCTGGTAGGGCAATTGCCTGGCGCAAAACAAGAAATCATGAGCCGCGCGTTAGGAATGAAAGGACGTTTGCCTGAATTGGCGAAGTCGCCCGTCAAGCAAAGTGGTTAGTTATGAGTGATGGTGTGTGAAAGTACATTTAAAAGAGGGCTTAATTGCCCTCTTTTTTATCTGTGCAGTATACAAAATGTTATGTGAAGTATGGTATTTGCATTAAGCCATTTTTGATAATCAAGCGTAAGCGCATCTCAGCCTCTTAACTTCTTGATTGACTTCTTTTACCGCGGTGAAGTGACGTTTTTCAGCTTGCGCAGGAATGATGAGTTTACCGTTATCAAACTCAAAGCCACCCAATCCATGGATATAAATTCGTCCCTTAAATAGTCGACTTATGTGTTTAGCAATCATACTTGGTGTATAGCGCTTAAACAGTCTCATTTACTCTTCCTTATCGTTTACCTAGCACGAAGGATTATAGATAAAACCCTTCATGTAATGTGTGATTAACCAGTGTTTACGAGGATTTAGCTCAGTAAATTCATCGTTTTGTGCTGCGTTTATCAATTTCATTACGAGTGACAAAGTATCTCGTGATACGTAGCGCAAAAAATCATTTAGACAGTGGAACATGTCAAAATTAGAGAGTGATTCATGTTGAAAAACGAGGGCTATTTAAGCTTCCTAATGTGACAGTACTATGAATCTAAATGCATTATTTTCGGAACTTTATATTGGTGTATTTTGCTACTAAATATGAGTGTTATTTATATAGACCAGAGAAACCTCAAAAAGTTTTCAGTTGGACATACGGTGTTACAAACCAGCAGGAAGATGGGGGGAGAACCGTTATCATGAGTAAAAAAAAAGCCCGCTCAGCGGGCCAAATGTCACAGATGCATTACACAAAAGGGAGTTACTGCTTACGCAGAGCATCACTCTAGTGTGGACAGCAACGTAGCGGAGTTGCTCGTTGATGTCTGGTCATAGCATACTCTAAAAAAAACCTCATGACTATTTATGCGTATATATTGAGTAATATTTCATTTTGTTTGTGGTGGGAATTTGATCTGTATCGCAGTACGCTCGTGAGGGGCTACAGTAGTTTGCATTTATGACCGTCGCTTATATGTATAAAAGGAGCGAAGCTCGGTTAGGAGAGGAAGGCATACACGGTATTGGTTCTATCGGCAGATGTCTGCCCATAGAGGTGAACAGCATTGCACTAAATCGTTTAAGGATAACAAGAGTCCAGCGTTGCTGTTGCCACTGCTGATCGTCACCATATTATGTTGTTTTAAACCCGTATCAAAAAGAATAGGTATAGACGTGCGCAGTAATAGTGGGGTTACCGTTCCGATAGTGGCGCCAGTTATGGACTCAATTTCTTGACGAGAAGCGCAGGTCATGCGGCGAGTTGTGAGTACATGACGAACTTTTTTCGGATCAATAGATTCATTACCAGAGCAGCAGGCTAAGGCATATTGCCCCCCCATATCTCGTAATACGATAGCTTTGACCATTATCTCGGCTTTGATACCGCGTAGATGAGCTGCTTCTTGAATCGAAGCAGCTGCTTTACCTTGCATCAGCAGTTGAAATGGGATTTCACGTTGCTGTAGGTAGCGGGTAATGGGCGTTGAGAGCATGATTACTCGTCATCAACCGAGTAAGGGAGTGCTGTCGGCGTGAGGCGGTCTTCAAGCGAAGACGTCACTCGAAACTCAGTATCCGCATCCAAATTGTTGGGTAAGATTGCAGAAACGAGTGTTGTACCATCGGAAAATTGATAGAAAGCAAGCGTATCTCCTGCTTTTCTCCAGTTTTCTCCAACAGAGCGCTCAACGACAACGTTGTCAGATCCTGTCAGTTTGGTTGAAAGGACACCAGACAGTGTCATTAACATGCGCTTATTGATGCCGCGATACTTTGCCCGAGCGACGGTTTCTTGTCCCGTATAGCACCCTTTTTTGAAGCTAATGCCACCGATGGCCTGCAAATTAAAGGCTTGTGGAATATGTTGGTTTTGCAACTCAGGAGTTAAGGTTGGCAGCCCCTGTTCAATATCAAGTCGAGTCCAAAGTGATTCATCACTCCAAGTGAGGGCGTCATCGTTAAGGTGCGCTTGTAGCCAAGCACTCGGTGCCACGATCATCCAGCGGTCATCACTGATTTTGATAGCGGTTGCCGACTCAGTGGTTCGTACGTCCCCCTTTGTTGGGAAGAGAGACGTCACAAAGGCATGGCTTTGCGCGCCAATAATGCCCGCAATGCTATTGTCGCTTATCGTGATGTCTACCTTTGAGAAAACCGCGTACTTGCTAAGTTCAGCTTGCTCTTTTGTAATAACTGAACGGGGTTGAATCATGGTATAGCCACTGTGAGTATGACAAAGACGAAAAATACTCCACACTTTTCCTTTGGCGTCGCAGTGTGCACCGAGTGTGGATTCTTCTTCGGCAAGGGTGACGACATCGCATGTTACTTGCCCTTGCAAGTAGGCTTTTTTATCTGCACCGACCATGTCGATCGCTCCCCAAGATGGGAGTAACGCCAAAACCAAATCAGGCAGTGATGCAGAGGGAGTATCGTTGAATGACTGAGTGCTAGGTTGCCAATCCATAATTAGAGGTCTCTTTAGATATCATAATGAATATGTTAATGCGCTGAGCTGGATTTGTCAGCTGAATGTTGTTGCACGATTTGTTGTGATAGAAGTAGAGATTGTGTGATGTCAGCAGTGGTTAGTGTGAAACAGGCTTGTTACACTCAGCTCAAATTAAGTAGTAGATGGAGAATGCAATGTACTCTACTGAACAAAAAGCACGGATAAAATGGGCTTGCCGCCGAGGCATGCTAGAGCTTGATGTTGTTGTTATGCCGTTCTTTGAGGAGTGTTTTGATACCTTGACAGGGCAAGAGCAGAATGACTTCGTATCTTTGTTGGAGTGTCAAGATCCTGATCTATTTACCTGGATCATGGGGCATGGGCGCAGTGAGAATTTAGGTCATGCGTCAATGGTGGACAAAATTGTTGCGCATAATCTGAGTAAAGTTCGATAATTCAGTCTTTTATTCGAGAAAATATCACCACTCATCCTTACGAATTAGGTAAGCGTAGTCTTGAGCACGCTTACCTACATGCCTCTTTTTCTTTCCATGCTTGCGTTGCTAACCTAATTTGTCATGTCCTGCTAATGGCTGCGCTGATACTGACATCGTTACCACTGGTCGCTTTGGTTTATATTGTCGGATTTTGTGTTAGGACTCGTTATATTTACCCGTCTATCAGCGGCGTACTTATGATGAAAGATAAGCAGTGGCACTACAATGGCGTGCCATTGTGTTCTCCCTCGTTTACTCTCGTTTTCAGTGAGTGGTGCATTGGGGTTCGTGAACAAAGTGGTAAGCGGTATATTTTGTGGCGAGACAGTAGCAGCGAGTCAGCTTATCGTCATTTATTGGTTGCAATAAAAAAGCAGTCCATTTCTAGTAATTGAAAGGACTGCTTTGGACGCTTTTTTAAAGCGCTAGTTAACCGGTATTCGTCGCCCAATTTGGGCTATGGCAGTACTAGCTTGTTGATTCATCACTTGGCGTTAGAATCGTCGGTTTGCTGACTTCCAGCATATCGGGATAATCTAGCGTGTAGTGAAGACCACGACTCTCTTTACGTTGCATTGCACAGCGAACCATTAATTCAGCTACTTGCAATAGGTTTCTCAACTCAAGTAGGTTATTGGAAACTTTAAAATTACTGTAGTAGTCATGCGTTTCTTGTTGCAGTAATTGAATTCGACGCAACGCACGCTCTAAGCGTTTATCGGTACGAACAATCCCCATGTAATCCCACATAAATAGCCGCAGCTCATGCCAGTTGTGTTGGATGATGACTTCTTCGTCAGAGCAACTCACTTGGCTCTCATCCCATTGAGGTAGCTCGCCAGGCAATGACACGCTGTCAAGTTTAGTCAAGATATCTTTCGCGGCAGACCAAGCATAGACGACACATTCTAATAGGGAGTTAGATGCCATTCTATTTGCGCCATGCAGGCCAGTATAGCTGACTTCACCAATGGCATAGAGCTGCTCTATATCGGTACGACCTGCTTGATTCACCATCACTCCACCGCAGGTGTAATGTGCCGCTGGAACAATAGGGATAGGCTCTTTGGTCATGTCGATGCCCAAATCTTGCAAGCGCATATGAATAGTAGGGAAGTGCTTAATGATGAACGCTTCAGGTTTATGGCTGATGTCTAAGTACATGCAGTCTGCGCCAAGGCGTTTCATTTCAAAGTCGATAGCGCGAGCCACCACATCACGTGGGGCAAGCTCTTCTCGTTCGTCAAAGTCAGGCATAAAGCGCGTGCCATCTGGACGTTTTAGATAAGCGCCTTCACCACGAAGAGCTTCAGTGAGCAAGAAATTACGCGCTTCTGGGTGGAACAGGCAAGTTGGGTGGAATTGGTTAAACTCTAGGTTAGCGACTCGACACCCTGCGCGCCAAGCCATGGCGATACCGTCGCCTGATGATACGTCTGGGTTGGATGTGTATTGATATACCTTTGACGCCCCACCTGTTGCCAGTACCACAAATTTTGCACGTACGGTTTCTACATGTTCTTCATTGCGGTTCCAGATATATGCCCCAACGACATTGTTATCCGCATTGCCATTGCTTTCGTCCACGATGAGGTCGAGCGCATTGTAGCGCTCAAAGATCTCAATGTTAGGGTGACTGTGCACGTTATCTTGCAGTGTCGTTTGCATGGCCATGCCTGTCGCGTCGGCTGCATGCAAAATTCGGCGGTGGCTATGTCCGCCTTCACGAGTGAGGTGGTAACGAGGTTGTTCGTCTTTGTCCGTCTCAACTTGATCAAAAGGAACCCCTCCGTCGATCAACCATTGAACGCACTCTTTGGCATTCTCTGCAATAAACTGAACGGTGTCTTCTTCGCACAGCCCTGCACCAGCAATATTGGTGTCATTGACGTGTGATTCGATGCTATCGGATTCATCAAAAACGGCTGCAATGCCACCTTGGGCATAATAAGTCGCCCCTTCACTACGAGGGCCTTTACTTAAAACGATAACCTTAGCGCGCTCCGCGACTCTTAGTGCGAGTGATAGACCTGCAGCGCCACTTCCTATGACTAAAACATCACAAAGATGCTCTCGGTTTGTGTTCATAATTCTATTAAAATCCTAACCTACAGTAGCGTAACGATACCCTACTTAGATAAAAAGTGCGCGATAGGGAGCTGTGTAAAACAGCTGGCGAGGGGCACTTTCAACAAGGATTACATTGGCGATAACACGCTGAAAAATCGATTGTGTTAATGAGCTAAGTAATCCATTCTTGTAAATTGACAACATTGTAGTCGACGCCAAATTACATTGTGAATGATTCATCACAAAAAAACGCAGAAAGTTTTGAACTTTCTCTTTTTCATAGAGTCACAATAGTGCTCATGTTAGCGGTGGTGTCAAGACTACAATGTGCATTATTAATACTCATATCTGAGAAGGTAAGGGTAAGAACGAATAGGAGTGAACGCTCGAATGAACGAGCAGCCAACCGATCAGGTGCTGATTGAGCGCGTTCAAAGTGGAGATAAACAAGCATTTAACCTGTTGGTTTTGCGTTATCAAAACAAGGTTTGCAATCTCATATCACGATACGTGAGCAACTCTGGCGATGTCGCAGATATTGCCCAAGAAGCATTTATTAAGGCGTATAGAGCGATCCCAACGTTTCGAGGTGAAAGTGCCTTTTATACGTGGTTGTATCGCATCGCTGTCAATACAGCTAAAAACCATATTGTTGCGCAAAGCAGAAGACCGCCCGCAACAGATGTGGATGCAGAAGATGCAGAATTTTATGAATCTGGTAATGCGTTGAAAGAAATTTCGAACCCTGAGAACTTAACGTTGTCGAATGAATTGAAGCGGACAGTGTTTGCTGCAATTGAAGCATTACCAGAAGACCTTAAGACTGCGATGACCCTACGAGAACTCGATGGGTTGAGTTATGAAGAAATCGCAGAAGTAATGGATTGCCCAGTGGGAACGGTACGCTCGCGTATCTTCCGTGCTCGTGAAGCAGTAGAGAAGAAGATTAAGCCTCTTCTTCAACGCTAAAACCAGTATCAACTTATGGTGAATATAATGGCTGACAAACAAAAGCTTTCAGCATTCATGGATGGAGACCAAATCGATGAGGCGCTTATTGAAGCGTTTGAAAATGATTTGGAAAGCAAAGAAGCATGGCAAAATTACCATTTAATTGGTGACGTCATGCGAGGCGATGAGCCAAAAAGTTTAGATTGGAATATTGCTGAAAGTGTCGCGATAGCGCTAGAAGCAGAGCCGACGCACTCGCAAGCTCCGGCTTCAGTGAGCGCCGATCAGGTTGGTGTAGCGACGCCGATAGAATCGCAACCCACTCCAGCGCAAGCTAAGCGTCAGCTGCCGGCATGGCTTAGCCAATTTGGTCAAGTGGCCGTGGCCGCTTGTGTGTCTATGGCGGTGATACTGGGTGTGCAGCAGTATTCTGGTCAAGATGTGACTCAGCCTGAAGCGGAACAGCTCCCGGTATTGCAGACGATTCCTTTTGCAGGTAGCGCTGAGCCTGTCAGCTTAACTCGAGATTCCGTTGCTAAAACCAACGGCGATACGGCTAATGTTCAAGAACAACGTCGTCGAGTAAACGCATTGCTGCAAGATTATGAGCTACAGTTAAGATTAAATAGTGATCATCAAAGCTCGTTGAGTGTTGAAACCGAATCGGTAATTGAATGAAGAAATTTCTGACCAGTTCTTTACTGCTGTTCAGTTTATTTGGTGCTAAAGCCTTTGCAGAAGAACCTTCTGCGGAGGCTTTGTTGCATCAAATGAGTGACGCAAGTCAGCAGTTGAATTATGAACTGTCCTACATCCTGATTAAGAAGAATAGCATTGAGCCGCTGCTCTATCGGCATGCCACCTTTGAAACTCAGCAATTTGCACATTTGGTGTACTTGAGTGGGCCCGTGCGAGAGGTTATCCGCCGCGGTAGTGAGGTGAGCTATATCGAACCGGGCGTTGATCCTTTTACCATTGAATCAGGGAAAATGGTGGCGCCATTAATGCCGTTACTTAACGGTAATATTACCCAATTGAGTGAGTTCTACGATTATGTGCGAGTGGGACGAGCTCGAGAAGCGGGCGCGGCAACGCAAGTATTTCGTATCGTCCCTAAAGACGGGCTGAGATACTCTTATGTATTGTGGGTGGATGAGGCGAGTAAGTTGCCTCTTCGTGCGGACTTATTGGATCGAGATGGTGAAATTCTCGAGCAATTTCGCGTGATTTCATATTCTGTGAATGACCGTATCGCAGAAATGTTGAGTTCGCTAGAAAAAGTGCAACTACCGGCTGTGCTTTCTTTGCCAAAAGGCAATATCGAAGAAACCTACTGGCAAGTCGGTTGGGTCCCCGCTGGATTTAAGCCGAAAGATCTTAATCGTTATCGTATGTTTTCAACAGAAAATATTGTTGAAAGCCAAATGTTTACTGATGGGTTGTTTAGTTTTTCGGTTTATGTTTCTGAACGCGATAATCACTCATTAAAAGGTGATCTTATTCGTCAAGGTCGCCGAACCGTACACAGTGTTGTGAGTGGCGATAGGCAAATATCGGTAGTGGGGGACATCCCGCCAGCGACCGCGCAAAGAGTCGCGCAGTCGGTGAAGTTAAACCCTGTAAAACCAACACTCACCCCTGCCCCTGAAGCGAATTCAACGCCATGATGACGGCACTTGCTACGGTGACCTCTGTTGAAAAACAGGGGCGCCAACTTCAGATACAGCTGAGCTGCGAGCAACAAACCAGTTGCAGCTCATGTGCTTCAAAAAGCAGCTGCGGCACGGGAATCGTAAGTAAAGCCGTGGGCAGTAAAGCGCTCATTTGGAATTTACTCACGGACGAAAAAGTGCAATCAGGAGACGTGGTCGAAATAGGCTTTCCAGAGAAAAGTCTGCTTCAATCGGCGGCCTTGGTGTACTTGCTTCCGTTGTTCTTTTTGTTTATTGGCGCGGGTTTGGGGCAACTTTGGCTTGCGCCTTTACTAGAGGCTGGCGAAGGTGTCGTGATTCTTTTGGCGGCTGGGTTTTCATTTATTGGTTTTCTTCTTGCTCGTAAATTCATTCAGCCCGTCGAGCAAACGTCGAGTCAAGAGGTTGTCTTGATCCGCATACTCGGGCAGTCCATTGTCTAAATAAGGTGCGAACCGTATAGAAATTGGGTAGAATCTGCCAACTAAATTGAAACGCTGTGACGAAACAGGCGTTTTATACTTCCCATTTTAAGAGTTAAGCCAAATCAAATCTATGAAGCACATTCGTAACTTTTCGATTATCGCCCACATTGACCACGGTAAGTCCACGTTGTCAGACCGTCTCATTCAAGTTTGTGGCGGCTTAAGTGACCGTGAAATGGCAGCTCAAGTTCTAGATTCTATGGACCTTGAGCGCGAGCGCGGTATTACCATCAAAGCTCAGAGTGTTACTCTTGACTACACTGCGAACGATGGGGAAACCTATCAGCTCAACTTTATCGATACCCCAGGACACGTAGATTTCTCCTATGAAGTATCTCGTTCCCTTGCCGCTTGTGAAGGCGCGCTGTTGGTTGTCGACGCTGGTCAAGGGGTAGAAGCTCAGACACTAGCGAACTGCTATACCGCGATCGAGATGGATCTTGAGGTAGTGCCAATTCTGAACAAGATTGATTTACCGGCGGCAGAACCTGAACGTGTTGCTGAAGAAATCGAAGAGATTGTTGGTATTGATGCATTAGAAGCTGTGCGCTGTTCTGCAAAAACGGGGTTAGGTGTGGATGCGGTTCTTGAAGAGATCGTCGCATCAATTCCTGCACCAGAAGGCGATCCAGAAGCACCACTACAAGCATTGATCATTGACTCTTGGTTTGATAACTACTTAGGTGTGGTTTCTTTGGTTCGTATTAAAAACGGTAAACTAAAGAAAAATGACAAGATTAAAGTCATGAGCACCGGGCAAGTTTGGGGGGTAGACCGTTTAGGTATATTCACACCAAAACAGATCGATACGACGGAACTGAATACTGGCGAAGTAGGCTGGGTGGTTTGTGGTATTAAAGACATCCTTGGTGCCCCTGTTGGTGATACGCTAACAACAGCAAAACACGGCAGCGAAACTGCGCTACCAGGTTTCCAAAAGGTGAAACCTCAGGTTTATGCGGGTCTTTTCCCTGTATCATCCGATGATTATGAAAACTTCCGTGATGCACTAGGTAAACTTAGTCTAAATGACGCATCACTATTCTATGAGCCAGAAAGCTCAGCAGCATTAGGTTTTGGTTTCCGTTGTGGCTTCTTAGGCATGCTTCACATGGAGATCATCCAAGAACGTCTAGAGCGTGAATACGATCTTGATCTGATTACAACGGCACCGACGGTAGTCTACGAAGTAGAAAAAACGGACGGTAAAACGTTGTATGTTGATAGCCCGGCTAAGCTACCCGCGACTAACGATATTGAAGAAATGCGTGAACCCATTGCGCGTTGTAATATCTTGGTTCCTTCAGATTACCTAGGTAACGTGATTACGTTGTGTGTCGAAAAGCGTGGCATGCAGGTTGACATGGTGTATCACGGTAACCAAGTCGCCGTGACTTACGACATTCCGATGGCAGAGGTTGTTCTCGACTTCTTCGATCGTCTGAAGTCGACGTCTCGTGGCTATGCGTCACTGGATTATAACTTCCAGCGCTTTGAAGCATCAAACATGGTTCGTGTCGATGTATTGCTTAACGGTGATACGGTTGATGCATTGGCTATCATTACTCACAAAGATCAAGCGCAAAGCCGTGGTCGTCTGCTTGTTGAGAAAATGAAGGAGTTTATTCCTCGCCAAATGTTTGATATCGCGATTCAAGCAGCAATCGGTAACCACATCATTGCTCGTTCTACCGTAAAACAACTGCGTAAAAACGTAATTGCAAAATGTTACGGTGGTGACGTGAGTCGTAAGAAGAAGCTGTTGAAGAAACAGAAAGAAGGTAAGAAGCGTATGAAGCAGATCGGTAACGTTGAACTGCCTCAAGAAGCGTTCCTTGCCATTCTGCATGTAGGCAAAGATTAAGCTCATTGCTAAGTGCAAGAACAAGTAAAGTGGAAGCTCTGAAAAGGGCTTTCACTTTCGTTATTTTTGAAGATACGAAATTAAGGGAATTTAATGGCTAATACGTTCTCACTAATCCTAGTTATCGTAACATTGGTGACTGGTGTAGTTTGGGTTTTAGATAAACTCGTACTGAGAAAGAAACGACAGCAAAAATTGGCAGATATCCAAGCACAAGCCAACCAAATTGATGATGAGGTTGCTCAAAAAGCGGTCGCGCCATCATGGTTTGTTGAAAACAGTGTGTCGATTTTTCCGGTTATCGCGTTTGTATTAGTCTTACGTTCTTTTATTTACGAACCTTTTCAAATTCCATCGGGTTCGATGATGCCAACCTTATTGGTCGGTGATTTTATCTTGGTGGAAAAATATGCCTATGGATTGAAAGACCCAGTTTGGCGTACACAATTGGTCGACGTGGGTAAGCCTGAGCGCGGCGATTCAATTGTATTCAAATACCCGCCTCAGCCTAATATTGACTATATTAAACGTGTAGTGGGTTTACCTGGGGATATGGTGCGCTACAGCGCAAGTAAAGACATCTGTATTCAGACTAAGGGCACGTCAGAATGCAAACCCGTTAAGCTATCTAACGTCGTCGATAGCCCGTTTGTACAAAACGGTATTCCATTGATTCAAATGGATGAAAAACTGGGTGATGTTGAACACCAAGTATTGGTCAACCCACTGCGTCGTGACCGAGTTGATCAGTATCAACCACGTAATGGCATTAATGAATGGGTGGTACCAGAAGGCCATTACTTCGTGATGGGTGACAACCGCGATAATAGTGCTGATAGCCGTTATTGGGGCTTTGTACCAGAAGCTAACTTAGTGGGTAAAGCTGTAGCAATATGGATTAGTTTTGAATTTGAACGTAGTGCAGACAGCTTTTTGCCTGCATGGATCCCAACTGGTGTGAGATTGAATCGCATCGGTGGAATTAACTGAACGAGAGAGCATGAATTCTCCTATTGAACGATTAGAAAAAAAGCTCGCTTATCAATTTAATGATAGCGAGCGCTTGGCATTGGCACTGACACATCGTAGTGCCAATGGAACGCATAATGAACGACTCGAGTTTTTGGGCGATTCAATTTTAAGTTTTGTCGTCGCTGACGATCTTTATCATCGCTTCCCTAAAATTAATGAAGGGGACATGAGCCGCATGCGTGCCACGTTAGTAAGAGGTCACACTCTTGCAGAACTAGGGCGCGAGTTCGGTTTGGGAGACTACTTAAAATTAGGTCCAGGTGAGTTGAAGAGCGGTGGTTTTAGACGTGATTCAATTCTTGCTGATGCAGTTGAGGCCATTATTGGTGCCATCTACCTAGACAGCGATGTCGAAAAAGTACGTGAGGTTGTATTGGGTTGGTATAAAAGCCGCCTTGATGCGATTGAACCTGGCGTATCGCAGAAAGATCCGAAAACTCGTCTTCAAGAGTTTTTGCAAGGGCGCAGAAAACCTCTGCCCGTCTATACTGTGACTAATATAAAAGGTGAAGCCCACAACCAAGAGTTTACGGTTTCATGTGAAGTGATGGGCTTGGATAAGCCTGTTGTTGGTCTAGGTACTAGCCGCCGCAAGGCAGAACAAGCGGCTGCCGAGATGGCATTAGAGAAAGTGACCAATGTCTGATAAAGAATTTGATATCGATGCGTACTTTTCTTCTCCAGCAGAAGAAGTAGCGAATCCAGAAAACCAACATTGTGGTTTTATCGCCATTGTTGGTCGCCCAAATGTAGGTAAATCGACATTATTGAACCATATCCTGGGTCAAAAAATATCGATCACCTCGCGCAAGCCTCAAACGACTCGCCACCGTATCATGGGTGTAGAGACCGAAGGGGATTACCAAGCGATTTACGTGGATACTCCTGGGCTTCATATTGAAGAGAAGCGCGCGATCAACCGTTTGATGAACCGTGCAGCGAACAGCTCCCTGAGTGATGTTAACCTAGTATTGTTTCTGGTTGACGGCACGCAATGGACTGCTGATGATGAAATGGTACTAAACAAACTGAAGAAATCTGATTTCCCAGTTGTACTATGCATCAACAAAGTCGACAACGTTAAAGATCGTAATGACGTGATGATGCACATGCAGGCTCTTTCTGAAAAGATGGAGTTTGTTGATGTGGTGCCTATTTCCGCCAAGCAAGGTAAAAACACCGATGTGATTCGTAAACACGTTCGTAGTTATTTACCTAAAGCGGTGCATCACTTCCCTGAAGAATACGTGACCGACCGTTCACAGCGTTTTATGGCGTCTGAGATTATCCGTGAAAAATTGATGCGCTTTACTGGTGAGGAGCTACCTTACTCTGTGACCGTTGAAGTTGAACGCTTTGATTACAATCCAGAAACAGACGGTTTTCACATCAACGCCCTTATTCTTGTTGAACGTACTGGTCAAAAGAAAATGGTGATTGGCAAAGGTGGAGATAAAATCAAGACCATCGGTCGTGAAGCTCGCCTAGATATGGAAGAGTTGTTTGGCCGTAAAGTGTACTTAGAAACTTGGGTCAAAGTGAAGTCAGGCTGGGCTGATGATGAGCGCGCGCTGCGTTCATTAGGTTACATCGACGACTTAGAAAACAAATAATAGACGCGCGACTTTCGGCAATTTGACAAGATGTGATGGTATGGAAGGGTTACAACGCTGTTTCGTTTTACATCGCAGGCCATACAGTGAATCAAGTTTAATTCTTGATGTCTTCAGTGAAGAGTATGGTCGTGTGTCATTATTGTCGAAAGGGGCTCGCAGTAAGCGCTCTAACCTCAAAGGAGCGCTTCAACCTTTCACCCCATTGTTACTCAAGTGGTCTGGTGGTGGGTCCTTAAAAACCTTGCGTCAAGCTGAACCTATTAGCTTAGGGCTACCGCTTACAGGTATCTGCCTTTACTCTGCAATGTATGTTAATGAACTTATTGCTCGTGTTCTTGCTAATGAAATACCTTTCCCCGCTTTATTTCATGATTATCTTCAAGCTTTAACAGAGTTGGCTCAAACTAGTAATCCCGAACCGGCGCTACGACGTTTTGAACTCGCTTTGCTTTCGGCTTTGGGGTATGGCGTCGATTTTTTACACTGCTCAGGCACGGGTGAACCGATCGATCCGACCATGACATATCGCTTTCGTGAACAGCAAGGTTTCATCGCCAGTGTTCGCCGAGACAACCTCACATTTGTGGGGGAAGAGTTGATTGCGATAAGTGAACGACGTTTTACTAATAAAACCCAATTACAAGCGGCAAAACGCTTTACACGTATGGCATTAAAGCCGTATCTTGGCTCAAAACCGTTAAAAAGCAGAGAGTTGTTTCGTATTAAACCAAAACAGCTCTGATGATGGAGTATTAATACATGAGTTCTATTCTTTTAGGCATCAACATTGACCATATCGCGACACTGCGTAATGCACGTGGCACTAAGTATCCAGATCCTGTGCATGCGGCTGAAATTGCTGAGCGTGCTGGTGCTGATGGTATTACCGTGCACTTACGTGAAGACCGCCGTCACATCCTTGACCGTGATGTCCGTATTCTTAGCGAAACGCTACAAACCCGTATGAACCTAGAGATGGCAGTGACGGATGAAATGGTTGAGATTGCGCTTAAAACTAAACCTGAGTTCGTTTGTCTTGTACCGGAAAAGCGTGAAGAACTGACGACAGAAGGTGGTTTGGACGTTAAAGGCCAGCTAGAGAAAATTAAAGCGGCGACGGCAAAACTGACAGCGGCGGGCATAAAGGTGTCGTTGTTTATTGATGCGGACAGAGAACAAATTGATGCATCAAAAGCGGCAGGTGCGCCTTTTATTGAGCTTCACACGGGTCATTACGCTGATGCCGAAACAGAAGAAGATCAACAAGATGAATTAAAGAAGATTGCCGCTGGTGCGAGTTATGCTTCTGACTTAGGTATTACGGTTAACGCTGGCCATGGTTTGACTTACCACAATGTCGCTCCAATCGCAGCACTACCAGAAATTTATGAACTGAACATTGGCCACGCTATTATCGGTCGAGCCGTATTTGACGGTCTTCATAAAGCGGTAGCGGATATGAAAGCGATAATGGAAGCAGCGCGACGCGGTTAATCCGTCTAGCGTTGACACGATGAGTTCGCAAGATAGTTAGGTGTAACCTTGTATGGCAATTTTGGGTTTAGGCACGGACATCGCAGAGATAGAGCGAATTGAAAAAGCACTCACTCGCTCTGGCGAAGCATTTGCAAAACGAATTTTGACGCAAGCGGAATGGGTGACGTTTAGCTCGCTCAAGCAGAAGGGGCGCTTTCTTGCTAAGCGTTTCGCTGCCAAAGAGGCGGCGTCAAAAGCCCTCGGTACTGGCATCGCCCATGGCGTTAGTTTTCAGGACTTTACCATTGCCAATGATGACAATGGTAAGCCTATGCTTACGTTATCCAATAAAGCGGCTGAAATTGCGGCTTCAATGGGGGCAACGTCAGTCCACCTGACTCTATCTGATGAGCGACACTATGCCGTTGCTACGGTGATAATAGAGCAGTAGTTAATGTCTATTAGGCGCTGACTCGCAAAATCAGTTCATTGAAAATAAAGGGCGCGACGCAGTGAATACTGCCTCGCGCCTTTTCTATTTTATTGGGCTACCAATTATTGCAATGTGAATTTTATTTTGCATTTGCAACAGCGCCTTAGTGGATTAAGTGCTAGCTTTTATTGAGGTAGAGCTTTGAGGTTTCCAGCACTTTTTCCATCTCATCTTGCAGTTCAAACAATTCAGGTTCAATCGATTCAATAGCACCGCCCGAGCGCAGGGCTTTTTCTATGGTTGCACAGATCGATTTAAGCCTTGGTACACCGCTGTATGAGCAACTGCCATGGAGTTTATGGATTAAATGAATCACCTCTTCTTTGTCTGAAAACCCTTCATCAAGTATTCGTTCTGAGAGACGCTGTACTTCTGGTATAAATTCGATGAGCATTTGCAGCATATCGACGGCGAGATCGTCTTTATTCGCCGCTTGTTTTAAAGCCTCTGACCAATCTATGACGACATTTTTTGCTGCGCTAATCGGTGTTGCTGGCGTGTTATCGCTAGAGGACGATGACGGATGCGCTTCCGTCGTCTCAGGGGTAACGAAGTCAAGGATAGCGTCGTGTTCGAGTGTGCGTGGTGGAACCCATTTATTGAGTACCTGCTGCAATGCCATCTCATCTATTGGCTTTGTGAGATAATCATCCATGCCTTCCGAAATTAACCTATCACGCTCCCCTGTCATAGCATGAGCGGTGACCGCGATGACGGGAGTCGTGCTGTTTAGGCTTGTTTCTTTAATCAGTTTACAGGCGGTAACACCGTCCATATGCGGCATTTGAATGTCCATCAAAACAATATCAAAGTGTTGTGCTTGTGCTTTTTCAACCGATAGTTGACCGCTAGAGTAAGACACGACGGTTTCCACGCGCTCGGATAACAGGGCTGTAATCAATTTGAGGTTCGCAGGGTTGTCATCCACCGCCATGACCGTGAGCGGGCGTTTTTCCGTCGACTCATAGAGAACAGGCAGTACCGGGTTGACCGGCTGTTTATCCACTAATGCCTGCATTAGGCGCTTACGGGCCAGCGGCTTTGTTAAGCACTGCACTTCATGGGTTTGCATGAGGTAATCCGACAATGCTAACTGTGTGCTGGCGGTACCGATAATGATATTAGAGGTAGAACTCTTACAGTGCTTAATCCAGCTCTCAATGGTAGTGAGTGGAATTTCTTCATTGGTTGGTAAGCACAAAATAATGTAGTCAAAGGCTTCAAGTCGTTCAGGTAGTGTCGAGCGATACGTTACCATTACCCCTTGGTTGGTGAGGTTTTGCTGTAAGACAGAAGCCGCTTGCATGTTGGGTTCAACCAAAAGCAGACGCTTATTATGGATGATCATCGGGTCTACAGGGTCAATCATTGGGATCTCTGTAGAATGCAGTCGTATAGTAAACCAGAAGGTGGAGCCTTGGTGTAGGCGGCTAGTGAGACTGATTTCCCCTCCCATTTGACCAACTAATTTCTGTGTGATGACCAAACCTAGCCCGGTTCCGCCATAGCGACGAGAAATGCTGGCATCGGCCTGACTAAAGGCCTGGAAGAGTTGTGCTTGCTGTCGTTCAGAAATACCTATACCGGTATCGCGCACCATGAATTGCAGTTCGACACGATCTTCTTTTTGCGATTTTAATTCGACACTGATGTCAATGTTACCGCGCTCGGTAAACTTAATTGAGTTGCCCACTAAGTTTGTGAGAATTTGTTGGATACGCATTGGGTCGCCGACCAATCCATTTGGTACCTTTGCATCGACTTTAAGCGTCAGCTCTAGGCCTTTTTCATGCGCACTGGTGGCTTGCAGTGCCACCACCTCTTCGAGGCTGTCTTGGAATTCAAATGGGATGTTCTCAAGTGCCAGTTTACCCGCTTCTAGTTTAGAAAAATCCAAAATGTCGTTGATGATATTTAGAAGGTTATTAGCTGATTTCTCAATGGTTTGAAGGTAATCGGTTTGGCTGTTAGACAGCTGGGTTTTTAGCATCTGTCGGGTGAAACCAATCACGCCATTGAGTGGTGTTCTTAGCTCATGAGACATGTTGGCAAGAAACTCCGATTTTACTCGTGCTGCTTCTTGTGCTCGTTTTTTAGCAATATCAAGCTCAACGTTTTGGATCTCCAGTTGTTCTAATGTTTCGCGAAGATCTGACGTGGCTTGGTCGATACTGTGCTGCATTTCGACATGGTATTCGGATAGTGATACCGCCATGGCATTGATACCATTTTTTAGCGAGTCGAGTTCACCATGCATTTTGCCTTCAATTCGAACATCTAAGTGACCACGCCGAATTCGGTCGACCATGTTTTTCATATGAGAAATTGGCCGCGTGACATCGTGCATTAATCGATAGGCGAAAATACCAGACAAAATCAGTCCTAAAATCAGCACTAAAATGGCCGAGAAGACCTCTTGGTATTGCTGTAGCCGCAATGAGGATAAATCGAGCTCAATCGCGATGTAGCCCAATGTTTTACTGGTGGAGGTTAGCTGTCGTGTATCCGAGATTAATTGACTTTCTGCTAATATAGGCGCGCGTAAAATCAAGGTGTTGTCATGAAACTCTGAAGAGCTTAGGTAGGGGATAGGCTTATCTTTTGGCAGCATTAACGAGTTGAAATTAGGATGAAAGTTCGAGGTAACGAACAGTTCGTGATTAGCATCAAAAACGGCAATGCTACGAACAAATTTAGAATTCTTTCGGTGTGCGTAGCTAATGAGACGCCGAACGGACTCGCGACTTTGCGCCATGACACCTTGTTCACTAGCGATGGCTAAGGGTTCAATAATGCTTGCTCCGGCATTGAGTACTTGAGACTCAAGGTCGTGATAGCGGTTATAAGAAAAAAAAGCACTCAATAAAAGCCCAATAATGAGCGTGGGTGCTAGGGTTAGAGTTATAACGCGAGCGCGAAGGCCGTATCTTGTCATTTTAATTCGAAGTCATAATTTGCTGGGAGTGATTACATCTACTGAGTGGATATGGGACAATACCCAGTACTGCATCCCCTAGGATGTCGTAAGCTTAATCAAAGCAGCGCTGTTCGACAATCATTCAACCAAAGAATAGTGAAACTCTAACAAATTTTTGTAGTGCAGAGCGTTTCTGCACGGCTAAATACTGGAAATAGGCATGGCACGTTTTTTTAAACCGACAAAGCAAACCGCATTCTCAAAGAAACACCAAGAAATGGTGATCGCACGTTTAGATCACCACGGCGCAGGTATCGCCTATCAAAATAAAAAACCGGTGTTTATTGAGGGGGCACTTCCAGATGAAACCGTTTTAGTGCAGCTCACGGAAACCAAAAGTAAGTTTTCTAAAGCAAACTTGATTAAGGTGATTAAGCCTAGCGCGCAGCGAGTTAAGCCATTATGTCCACACTATGAAGCGTGTGGGGGGTGCACTCAACAGCACCTATCTTTGGACGACCAACGTCAATATAAGCAGCAAGCGCTGTCGCAATTAATGAGCAAAATTGCTGGCCAACAGTTGTCACTGTCTGATTCTATTATTGGGGAGGGAACGGGGTACCGCAGAAGAGCTCGTTTGAGCCTGTACGCCGATAAAGCAAAAGGGCCGTTGCAAATGGGCTTTCGCCGCAAGCAGAGCAAACAACTGGTCGCAATAGATGGCTGCCCGGTTCTCGATAGTCAACTTAATGCATTGATCCCTGAGTTCAGAACGTTATTAACGAGCTTTCAGCATCCTCATACTCTCGGTCATCTTGAGTTAGTGATGGCAGACAATGGTCCGGTTGCAGTTTTACGCCATATGCAGCCGTTGGCCGAGGGAGACGAACAGCGTCTACTACAGCTGGCAAAAAAACACGATTTGACCTTATACCTCATGCCAGAAAGTGGTGTGCTAAATCGAGTCCATGGCGATGTGGCACAATATGGTGAGACGGGTGTGATGCTACCTTTTTTACCGACTCACTTTATTCAAGTGAATCAAAAAATCAACCAAGAAATGGTCGCGCAGGCACTGAGTTGGTTGGCACCGACAAAGCAGGAACGAGTACTGGATCTGTTCTGTGGGCTAGGTAACTTTACTCTTCCATTAGCGAAATTATCCAAGCAAGTCGTCGGCGTGGAAGGCATCCAAGAGATGGTGGATTGGGCAACGAACAATGCTGCGTTAAATAAACTCGATAACGTTGAATTTTATCAAGCTAACTTGGAAGAGGCGTTGACGAACTCGCCATGGGCTGAACAAAAATTCGACGCGATTTTATTAGATCCAGCCCGTGCTGGGGCGACTGGCGTGATAGATCAAGTTTCTGGACTTGGAGCAACGCGAGTGCTTTATGTTTCTTGCAATCCTGCTACCCTTGCCAGAGATAGTCAGAGCCTTATTGCACAAGGCTACACGCTTAAGAAACTTGGTATGATGGACATGTTTCCACAAACCAGTCATCTAGAGTCGATGGCATTGTTTGAAAAATGACAATTTTTGAATGATCTCTAACGTAGGTCATGGGCTAACTGGGATAGGTTAGTTAACTAATAAAACTAGGAAGAACAAAGTAATGGTTGCGGTAAGAAGCGCGCATTTGAACCCTGAAGAACAGTTTGAGTTAGCGAGTTGGATTGCTTCATTAAAGCAAGATAAAACGATCGCTAAACGGCTGAAAGAAGTTTATACCCAATGCGAAACGCTCGTAGAAGGTAATGAACAAGGGTCCTTGTTGTTGTGGCGTGGTAGAGAGATGATTGAGATCCTCATCACCCTTTCGATGGACAAAGCCACTCTCATTACAGCTTTGCTGTATCCGATAGTCTCTAGTGGATTATTTGATAGGGAATTACTCGAAGAAACTTACGGAAAAGAAATCCTTAAAATGATCGATGGCGTTGAAGAAATGGCCGCCATTGGTCAACTTAACGTGACGTTAGAGGGGTCAGAAGCTTCTGGGCAGGTCGACAACGTTAGACGCATGCTGTTAGCCATGGTTGATGATTTCCGCTGTGTTGTCATCAAATTGGCGGAGCGAATCTGTAACCTGCGTGAAGTAAAAGATGAACCGGATGAAGTAAGAATCGCCGCAGCTAAAGAGTGCGCCAATATTTATGCGCCGCTGGCTAACCGTCTCGGTATTGGTCAATTGAAATGGGAAATTGAAGATTACGCATTTCGATACCAGCACTCCATTACCTATAAAAAAATCGCTAAGCAACTTGCTGAGCGACGCATTGTCCGTGAGCAATACATTAAAGATTTCGTCGATGACTTGACTGACGAGATGCATCGCTCTCAAATTCTCGCTGAAGTTAGCGGCCGTCCAAAGCATATTTACAGTATTTGGCGAAAAATGCAGAAAAAGAGCTTGGATTTTGATGAGCTTTTTGATGTACGTGCGGTCCGTATCATTGCTGAACGCTTACAAGATTGCTATGCGGCGTTAGGGGTGGTGCATACTAAATACAAACACCTGCCAAGTGAGTTTGATGACTACGTTGCGAATCCAAAGCCCAATGGTTACCAGTCTATCCATACCGTTGTGTTGGGGCCAGAAGGTAAAACCATTGAAATTCAGATTCGTACTAAGGAAATGCATGAGGACTCTGAACTCGGCGTTGCGGCTCACTGGAAATACAAAGAAGGCAGCAGCACGGCTCGAAGCGGTTACGATGAAAAAATCACCTGGTTGCGTAAGCTACTGGATTGGCAAGAAGAAATGTCCGATTCTGGCGAAATGCTGGATGAGGTTCGAAGTCAGGTTTTTGATGACCGAGTGTATGCCTTTACACCACGTGGTGATGTGGTTGACCTGCCTATGGGTGCCACGCCACTAGACTTTGCCTACCACATCCACTCAATGGTGGGTCATCGCTGTATTGGCGCGAAAGTAGCAGGGCGCATTGTTCCGTTTACCCATCAATTATCGATGGGTGACCAAGTGGAGATTATCACCCAAAAAGAGCCTAACCCTTCCCGAGATTGGTTAAATCCGACATTGGGCTTTGTTCATTCTGGTCGCGCACGAGCGAAAATTAATGCTTGGTTCCGCAAGGAAAGTCGCGAGAAAAATCTAGAGGCGGGACGAGATATCCTCGAAGCGGAATTGGCAAAAATTGGTGCGACATTAAAAGATGCCGACCAATATGCGTTGAAGCGCTTTAATGTCAATACGCCTGATGAGCTATACGCGGGTATTGGTAGTGGCGATCTGCGAATCCATCAGGTCATCAACCACATCAATGCGTTGGTCAACAAGCCAACGGCGGAAGAAGAAGATCAAAAAGCCCTAGAGAAACTCAAAGAGTCGGAAACAAAAGCCAGTCAACAGAGTCGCCCTCATAAAGATGCGGTCGTGGTTGAAGGGGTTGATAATCTCATGACTCATCTAGCGCGTTGCTGTCAGCCTATCCCTGGCGATATTATTAAAGGTTATATCACCCAAGGTCGAGGCATCTCTGTACACCGAAGCGACTGTGAGCAGCTTGAAGAGTTGAGTCATCATGCGCCAGAGCGAATCATAGATACGGTTTGGGGCAGTGGCTTTGTTGGCTCTTATATTTTGACAATTCGTGTTGAAGCCCTAGAGCGAAGCGGATTATTGAAAGACGTCACGACATTACTCACCAATGAGAAAGTGAAAGTCATCAGTATGAAAAGTCGTAATGACTACAAGCGTCAATTAACCATTATGGATTTTGATCTTGAACTGAATAACATTGAAGTCTTGTCTCGCGTGACCAATCGCATTGAGCAGATCAAAGATGTGATGAAAGTGAAGCGCTTAGGGTGATGTGTGTAATCAGGGGCACGGTTAAGTCAATGACTCACTGTCACCCTGTGTAGGAAATGACAACATTGTTGAAAAATAAAGGGTTGGTTTTCCAACCCTTTTTATTCGCCCACACTTACGTTTTCATAGGTGCGACCTATCACTAGCTTATTTCGAATCAAGCTGTTTTGAATTGAATATTTTAGGAAATACATTGTTCAGGAATTTAATATGACTCAACCCGTCGAGCAACTTCTCAGCATCATGGCGCAACTCAGAGACGAAAAAAAAGGCTGCCCGTGGGACAGAAAACAAACCTTTGACACGATCGTGCCTCATACCATAGAAGAAACGTATGAGGTTGTTGATGCGATCCATAATCAAGACTGGCCGAACTTGCAAGAAGAACTGGGAGACTTGTTGTTCCAAGTGATCTTCTATAGTCAGATGGCTAAAGAGCAAAAACTGTTTGATTTTAATGACGTGGTGGAAGGACTCAATGAGAAACTGACACGACGTCACCCCCATGTATTTAGTGATACTGAATTTGCAGATGAAGCCGCGATTGACGCTAACTGGGAAGCTGAGAAACAGAAGGAAAAGGCAGAAGTAGGCAAAACAGAAAAAAGTATTCTAGACTCAATACCACAGTCGCTGCCTGCCCTTTCTAAAGCCAATAAAATACAAAAGCGTGTGGCTAAGTTTGGTTTTGATTGGGGCGCTCTGGGGCCTGTTGTGGACAAGGTTCAAGAAGAAATTGATGAAGTCGTGCATGAAGCGATTCAGCTTAACGTGGATGAAGATAAGCTCGAAGAAGAAATTGGCGATTTATTATTTTCTGTTGTGAATCTTTCTCGGCACCTAAAGTCCGATCCTGAAGTGGCGCTACGAAAAGCGAACAATAAATTTTCGAGGCGTTTTAAGGGGGTTGAAACGTGTGTTTCAGAACGTGGTAAATTGCTTACAGACTTTACCCTGCAAGAGCTTGACGGCTTTTGGAATGATGTTAAAAAACAAGAAAAATCGACCGAACTGTGATGCACTTCCCATTCGAGTTAGTTTCTAGAATTGATTTGAAGCAAAAAATAAAAATTTTGAATGTGATAAGTTTCACGTTGTGGCGATAAAGGGCTTCTGGTATATTTTCATCCCGTCCAGAAGTAATCCATTTCCCTCATTCAACCAATTTCAGGTTAAACATGACGACAAATTACATTTTTGTTACTGGCGGGGTCGTATCCTCTCTAGGTAAAGGTATTGCAGCAGCATCGCTGGCAGCAATTTTAGAAGCTCGTGGTCTTAAAGTGACTATGATGAAGCTTGACCCTTACATCAACGTTGATCCAGGCACAATGAGCCCGACTCAACATGGTGAAGTGTTTGTCACGGAAGATGGCGCGGAAACGGATCTTGACCTTGGTCACTATGAGCGTTTCATTCGTACCAAGATGACCAAGCGTAACAACTTTACTGCTGGCCGTGTTTACTCTGATGTTCTTGCTAAAGAACGTCGTGGTGATTACCTAGGTGCAACGATTCAAGTTATTCCACACATTACTAACGAAATCAAAGATCGCGTGATCGCTGGTTCTCAAGGTCACGATGTCGCTATCGTTGAAGTTGGTGGTACTGTTGGTGATATCGAATCTTTGCCATTTATGGAAGCGATTCGTCAGTTAGCAGTAGAGCTTGGTCGTGAGCGTGCAATGTTTATGCACCTAACTCTGGTTCCTTACTTAGCGGCAGCAGGTGAAGTGAAAACGAAACCAACTCAGCACTCTGTAAAAGAGCTTCTGTCAATTGGTATTCAGCCAGATATCCTTGTTTGTCGTAGCGACCGTATTATCCCAGCGAACGAGCGTAAGAAAATTGCTCTTTTCTGTAATGTTCAGGAAAAAGCCGTTATCTCAATGAAGGATGTAGATTCTATTTACAAGATCCCTCAGCTTATCCGCGCACAAGGCCTTGATGACCTTGTCTGTGCACGCTTTGGTATTGAAGCACCAGAAGCTGACTTGTCTGAATGGGAACAAGTTATCTACGAAGAAGCCAACCCAACAGCAGAAGTTGTGATTGGTATGGTAGGTAAGTATATTGAACTACCAGATGCTTATAAGTCAGTGAACGAAGCACTGAAGCACGCAGGTCTTAAGAATCGCCTGAGTGTGAAAATTAAGTACGTTGATTCACAAGATGTTGAGTCTAAAGGTGAAGAAGCACTAGCCGGTCTAGACGCAATTCTTGTACCTGGTGGCTTTGGTGACCGTGGTGTGGAAGGTAAGATCCGCGCGGCACAATTTGCTCGTGAAAACAAAGTACCGTACTTGGGTATCTGTTTAGGTATGCAAGTCGCACTGATCGAATACGCGCGCAACGTAGCGGGTATGGAAGGTGCACATTCAACAGAATTTAACAAAGAAACAAAATACCCTGTGGTAGGCTTGATCACAGAGTGGGTAGACGGCGAAGGTAAAGTTGAAGAACGTACTGAAACGTCGGATCTAGGCGGCACGATGCGTCTTGGTTCTCAGCTATGTCACCTTGAAAAAGGCACGAAAGCGTTTGAGCTTTATGGCAATGCGAAAATCCATGAGCGTCACCGTCACCGTTACGAAGTGAACAACCTCCTTCGTCCACAGATCGAAAAAGCAGGACTTAAAGTTTCTGGTTTGTCAGCAGACAAGAAACTGGTTGAAGTGATCGAGAACCCAGCTCACCCATGGTTTGTAGCTGCGCAGTTCCACCCAGAATTCACTTCAACACCTCGTGATGGCCACCCATTGTTTAGCGGCTTTGTGAAAGCGGCGGGTGAGTTCCAACGCGGATCAGAAGATAAATAGTAAAAGGATACGGGCGGCTGCGAAGGTTATGCGGCTGCCTTTAAATTGACATTAAATTTTTATTTATTGAGAGGAAACATCAATGTCTAAGATCGTTAAAGTTCTAGGTCGTGAAATCATCGACTCACGTGGTAACCCAACGGTAGAAGCTGAAGTTCACCTAGAAGGCGGTTTCGTTGGTATGGCAGCAGCTCCATCTGGTGCTTCTACTGGTTCTCGCGAAGCTCTTGAGCTACGTGACGGTGACAAATCACGTTTCCTAGGTAAAGGTGTTCTTAAAGCAATTGAAGCTGTTAACGGCCCAATCGCTGAAGCACTCGTTGGTCAAGACGCGAAAGCACAAGCTGACGTTGACCAAGTAATGATCGACCTAGATGGTACTGAAAACAAATCTAAGTTCGGCGCGAACGCTATCCTAGCGGTTTCTCTAGCGAACGCTAAAGCAGCAGCTGCTGCTAAAGGCATGCCTTTGTTCGAGCACATCGCTGAGCTAAACGGCACTCCTGGTCAATTCTCTATGCCTCTACCAATGATGAACATCATCAACGGTGGTGAGCACGCTGATAACAACGTTGATATCCAAGAGTTCATGATCCAACCAGTTGGTGCAAAAACGCTTAAAGAAGCGCTACGTATCGGTGCTGAAGTATTCCACAACCTAGCGAAAGTACTTAAAGCTAAAGGCCTAAGCACTGCAGTTGGTGATGAAGGTGGTTTCGCTCCTAACCTTGAGTCTAACGCTGCTGCTCTAGCTGCTATCCAAGAAGCTGTTGAAGCTGCTGGTTACGTACTAGGTAAAGACGTTACTCTTGCTATGGACTGTGCGGCTTCTGAGTTCTTCGACAAAGAAACTGGCAAGTACAACATGAAAGGCGAAGGCAAAATCTTCACTTCTGAAGAGTTTAACTTCTACCTACAAGACCTTGCTAACCAATACCCAATCGTATCTATCGAAGACGGTCTTGACGAATCAGATTGGGCTGGCTTCAAGCACCAAACTGAACTTCTAGGCGACAAGCTTCAACTCGTTGGTGACGATCTATTCGTTACAAACACTAAGATTCTAGCTCGTGGTATCGAAGAAGGCATCACTAACTCTATCCTAATCAAGTTCAACCAAATCGGTTCACTTACAGAGACTCTAGCTGCAATCAAGATGGCTAAAGACGCTGGCTTTACAGCAGTAATCTCTCACCGTTCTGGCGAAACTGAAGATGCAACTATCGCTGATCTAGCGGTAGGTACAGCTGCAGGTCAAATCAAAACTGGTTCTATGAGCCGTTCTGACCGTGTTGCTAAGTACAACCAACTTCTTCGCATCGAAGAAGCTCTAGGTGAGCGTGCACCTTTCAACGGTCTAAAAGAAGTTAAAGGTCAAGCGTAATCGCTTAATCGTTAACGGATTTTAATGAAGCCGCTCTTCGAGAGCGGCTTTTTTTATACGCGGAATTTGTGATGGTAACAGCGGAAATGAGTAACAGTGCGAGTAACAGCATCCAGTATGTTACTTCTTCATCTGGAGAAATCGGTTAAAGTGGTGACAGTCTTAATAGAACATATCCCTACTGATAGAGGACTTTACCATGGCTAACGTACCAAGCCCTACCACGACATTTGACAACGAATATTTCTCATTCATTGTTTCTGAATCATGGAAACACATCGGCTCAACTCAAGAGCACGCTGATATCCTAGCGCATAACCTACTTGTTGGTGGCCTACAAGGTAAACTACACCAAGGTCTAGGTGTTATTGAAGCGGTAACGATTCCTTATGAAGCTGGTATCTTGGACCCTTCAACGACGCCTGTTATCGAGTCTGAAGGTGACACTTGGGCTGTTTACGATGGTAAGAAGTCTTCTGGTCACTACGCATGTACATTGATGGCTCAAACGGCTATCGAAAAAGCACGTAAGCACGGTATCTCGATTGTATTTGGTTACGATCACTGTGACGGCGGCAACTTCTCAAACTACACACAGATGGCAATGAAAGAAGGCATGTTCGCGATGTCTTCAAACAACTCTGTTCCTCTAAACGCGCCGTTTGGTGGTATGGATCCAACCATGTCTTGTCCTCCATTTGATGCGGCGTGTGTGGGCGGTGATGAACTACCTCTCGTTACGTCTATCATGATCGGTGAAGGCTACGACTCTCACATCTGTGATGCTATCGTCAACGACCGTGACCTACACGTAGCAGCGCTTGTTGACCAAGATACAGGTGAACTGACTGCTGATGCTCGTAAGTGGGGCTCTCTAATTGAAGGCTACGGCCGTGTTGCTGACTGTAAAGCACCTTGGACGTTCCTAACGCCTCGTCTTTACTCTATCAACATCTGGAATGAAGTCATGACAGCGATCATCAACCCGAAAGGCACGATCGCACCTGAGCTTCCAGCAATCCCAAGTGATTTCTTCACAATGGAAAATGCACCGTGTCCAGTCGGCGGTTCTTACATCCTAGTGATTGACCCAAGCCACTTTGGTCCTATCGAAGAAGTGAAGCGTAAGAGCGATGCGTTTGTGAAAGCACAAAAAGCAAACCGCCCACGTAAAGGCTTCAACGAAGTTTACATCCCAGATGAGTGGGGTCTAAAAGCAATGGCTGAGTCTACAGATACTCACCAAGTTATGGATTCACACTGGGTTGGTTTCAAATCTTTCCTAGAGCGCTCTGGTACCACTATCGAAGCGTTAAATGCGAAATGGGAAGAGAAAGTAGGCGCTGAGCGCGCTGCGGAAACCATTCGCAAGTAATTCAAAATCATACGCACTTGATTTTAGCCCAGTCTTTGACTGGGCTTTTTTGTGTCGAACATCTGGCTCACTATCACTATCACTATCACTATCACTATCACTATCGCGAAGTGTTATTCGTGACGTGATTGAATGCGGTATTGATGGGGGCTCATACCATAATAGTTTTGAAACGCTCTAAAAAACGGCGGGGAGGAATGGTAGCTGAGTAGTTCTGCAATTTCCGTCGTGCTTAATGGGGTGTTAAGTAAGTAGTCGCGTGCCACTTGCATCCGTGTATCAAGGACTAAGTGCTTATAAGTGGTCTCTTCTGCTATCAACTTTCGTCTAAGTGTGCGACTCGTGGTATTCATTTCTATAGCCATCGCTTCCATCGTGGGCAGTCCATATTTCAATTGAGTCAGTAATTTCACTCTTATTTGGTAGCTGATGGGCTGCGTTGTTGTGTCATCTATAATGGTTTGACTTTGTAAAGTGGCAACATGTGCGATAAGAGCTGGATTCATCGAAATGGCCGAACGTATCCACTCGACAGGAAAGCGCAGCTGATTTTGTTGGCTATTAAAGCTCAGATTGGTAGTAAAGATAGTTTTGTACAAAGGTAAGTAATGGGGAGCCGGGTAGGCGAAGTCAACATGAACGCGTTTGCGGTCAAACTCTTGCCCTAGAAATCGCTCGATACCCAGATAGTAGTGACAAATGGCATCTTCAATCGTGTAGTGCTGAGCCGACCTTCCATGTGAGCGGTCATCGGCAGTAATGTAAGCATATTCGCTATCATAGCCAATGTGTATGTCGACATAATCTTTGGTGATATATGAAAATTGTAATCCAGTATCAAGGAGTTGTTTGAGGTTTTGGCAGCTAATCATCGCATACCCCCAGGCGCCCATATCCTGAAGCTTTAGCCGTTTGGCAATGCGTAATCCAAGTCCATCAATATGCAGTTGTTCAACGGTAATCGCCATTAATGTATGCACCTGGCTGGCTTGGATCGGCTGATATTGCCCTTGAGTGATGCGGATGATACCGGCCTTGCGCAAAAAGTCTGAAATATCGATGGGAACAGTAGACTCACTTCGGACAATACTTTCCCAGTACCCCAAAATGGCATCAAAGAAGTGTTGTTGATTTAATGAGGTCATGTGAGTTGTCCGAAAATGTAATAACCATGTCCTGAAGTGTAATAAGCAATTGCCAGAGTAGCAATTATAATTTTCCCATAGCTTGCGGTGAAGTTATTCACCAAATTAATCATTAGAGGAATCGCCCATGTTTAAGCCAAAACGTGTTGAAATTTCAAAAGAAAACTTAGAACTCTATAAAGATATCTACTGGAATAAGTCTGACGCCGATTTTTATATCAACGACGATATTGCGCCTATGCAGCAGCGTATGGCTGAGCAAGGTGTTGAAGCGTTTAGCTTGTTAGGTAAAGAGCACGTCGGTGCATTTGGCGCGCCTTATGTAAACAACTTTGAAAACGCAGACATCGTAATGTACGGTTTGACGATGGACAAGTGTTCACCAAATGCTGGTGGTCATAAATTTGGTCCAGGTGCGATTCGCGATGCATCTAAAACGGGTATGGGTCTTATTCACCAAGATGGCACAATGCCGTTTGAACTGTGTAACATTATCGATCACGGTAACTGGGATGGTTTAGGTCAGTTCAACTTAGATGAAGAAATGCGCAATGCTCAGAAAGTGGTTGATGACATGGTGATCAATCACGGTTGTACGCCATTCTTCTTTGGTGGTGATCATACTGTCGCTTACCCAGGCCCTGCTGCACTAGCTAAAGTTCATGGTCCGGTTTCTTTAATCCACATCGACGGTCACTTCGATCTGTTGACTCGTGCAGATTTCGATTATGAATCTTACTCGGGCAACTGGTACTGCCGTCTTGCTTCAGAAGGTGCAATTGACCCGACAACCAGTGTGAGCATGGGCATGCGTGGTCGTTGGTGTGCTTCTCAGCAAGGTAAGGCGAAGGCGATTGGCGGTAATTTCTTCCTAGCGGATGAAATGTATGATCTTGGTATCGACTACATCGTTGAGCAAATCCTTGAGAAGCAAGGCGATGGTCGTCCTGTTTACCTGACATTTGACCTTGATGGACTCGATCTTCTTGATCACAGTGCAAACTCAAGTCCAGATCCATTCGGGGTATCAGCGCGCATGTACTACGATATTTTCCGTAAGTTGCGAGCAACAAAACGTATTAACCTAGTTGGCGCAGATATCGCAGAATTTGCACCTCAGAAAAATAGCGACGAAAAAGACGCGTTGCTGACGGCTGCATTCGGCTGGGAATTGCTCGTTTGGCTTGCTGAATGTCGTTACATTCGTGAAGGTAAGAAAAACCCGACTGAATGGCCAATGAGCTTTGGTCGTAATATCGAGTTTTAATCCAATCGCTTAATGTTGGCGTAAAGAATAAGTTGAAAGCCAGTGGTCATTGCCGCTGGCTTTCTTGCATTTAAGAATCGAGGAAAATACCGCGAATAGAAACGGATTGAGTGTAACCAAGGGTGGAAAAATCGTGCTACTACATTAGACTTTAGTCTAATGTAGGTTAAAACTTGACCTGTATGGGATTGCGAGTAAACTACCGTTTCTTTGCACAATATCACACTTTTTTAGTTACATTTTGCCCAAAAAATGAAAGAGAAATGACCTAATCCTTTGGCAGGTTAGTTTTGTAATTTCATGAACTGGTAGGGAAATCAGGGTGTTGGGTGTATGAGGCCAATTATGTACAGTCACTTTCTTGTAAGGTTAACCATCGGAACGCTTGTGGTTCTCGGTATTAAGCTAAGCGCATTATACTTTTTGCCAATGGTGTTGTTGTTAAACACTCATCATAAAGAGTTCTTTGGATGGTAAAAAAGCCGGGGTTGCCCCGGCTTTTTTATGCCATTTCAATCGCATCGATTTGAGGTTCAATCTCTTTGATCATGGCACTGATGAATGTCGATAACTGGTGCTTTGCGGCGTCCAGATCTTTATCAAGTGTCAGTTTCATGATTTTTTCATGCTCATCAATACGAAATATCTCTTCAAATCCTTTTGGATAGCGGTTTAATGATACTTGGCGATAGCGTTTGATCTGACGAATAATGTCGTGCAAGAACTCCTGCATATTTTTCGAAAAGCAGCCACTAAATAGCGCAAGATAGAAGGCTTCTTGGCGCTCTTCCCACTCTTTCCAGTTAAAGTTATCACCCTGAAATTTAAAGCGAGAGAGTTTATGGAACTCGGTCAGAATATTGAGCTCCCAATTTTCATTACCTTGTTGGATTGATTTTTCCAACAAAACAGAAGCGACGACATTCAAGCTTTCATGTAGGTCATAAAGTTCTGTTTTGGATATTGGCGCCACCCAGCAGCCTTTTTGTGGCTCTAGCTTGACGTATTTGATCCAAGATAATTGAATCAATGCTTCTCGTATAGGAGATGCACCGACGTTATATTTTTCTTTAAGCTCAGCGACAACCAATTTTTGGTTCGGCTTTAACTCTCCCGATAGAATATCCTGACAAATATCTTTTGCGACTTTGTCCGTCAATGTTGGGCTCGACACAATACACCTCATCATCCAATGGAATAATAGACTAAAACAAACATGCAGTATGGCGTGTTGTAAGTCGCCGAGGATAGTACAGTGTGTGGAAATATTGGGCAAGAAAAATTATAAAAAAAAGAGGGCCTAAGCCCTCTTTTTATAGATGTTGGTTATGTAACGTAGGAATTAAAGTACGTGTACAGAAGCGGTGTTCGTTGTGCCTGAAGCAACAAGTGCACCAGAAACCATAACAACGATATCGCCTTTCTTACCAAAACCAGAGCTTAGAGCGTACTCTTTACCGTTTTTGTAGAATGCGTCAGTGCTTTCAATGGAATCAACAAGAACTGGGCGAACACCTTTTGTTAGTACAAGTTGTGCTGCTGTTTTTGGATTCGTTGTTAGCGCTACGATGCTAGCTGTTGGGAAGTATTTACGTACAGAACGTGCAGACTTACCACCATCTGTAGCAACGATGATCAGTGGAGCAGCCAGTTTTTCAGCTGTGTCTACTGCACCTTTACATACGGCTTCAGTAATACGTAGGCGTGGGCTGTCTAGACGTGAACCAAGTTCAGCTTTAAGTGCGCTGTCGGTACGGTTAGCGATTTGAGCCATGATAGTCACAGCTTCAACTGGGTATTTACCTTTCGCTGTTTCGCCTGAAAGCATAACGGCATCAGTACCGTCCATGATTGCGTTTGCTACGTCACCCGCTTCTGCGCGAGTTGGACGTGGGTTTTGAATCATAGAGTCAAGCATTTGAGTTGCCGTGATAACAACTTTACGTGCACGGTTACACTTCTCAATCATCATCTTCTGAGCAAAGATAACTTCTTCTGCTGGGATTTCAACGCCTAGATCGCCACGAGCAACCATGATGCCGTCAGAAGCTTCAAGAATTGCGTCGAAGTTATCAACACCTTCTTGGTTCTCAATTTTAGAGATGATGTGGATGTTTTCGCCGCCGTTTGCGTTTAGCAATTCACGAATTTCTTTTACGTCTTCTTCTTTACGGATGAAAGAAGCAGCAACGAAGTCAACGCCTTGCTCACAACCGAATTTAAGGTCAGCTTTGTCTTTTTCAGAAAGCGCTGGAAGCTTAACTGAAACGCCAGGAAGGTTAACACCTTTGTTTTCGCCAAGTGCACCGTTGTTAAGAACTTTACACTTAACTTCAGTTTCAGTTGTCGCGATAACTTCCATCTCGATTAGGCCGTCATCGACTAGGATAGTGTTACCTGCAGAAAGATCTTTTGCAAAACCAAGGTAGGTAACTGCAACCACATCTTTGTTACCAACAACTGACGCGTCAGTAGTAAACGTGAATTCTTGACCAGCAACTAGGTCGACATCGTTGCCGTCTTCTAGTTTGATTGTACGGATTTCTGGACCTTTAGTATCAAGCAGGATTGCAAGCTGCTTGCCAACTGTCGCCATTACTTCGCGGTAGTTAGTGATGCGAGCTGCGTGCTCTTCGAAGTTACCGTGAGAGAAGTTCAGGCGCATTACGTTCATGCCTGCATTGACAAGTTCAGTCAGCTTTTCTACAGATTCAGTTTTTGGGCCAATCGTACATACGATTTTGGTCTTTTTCATGGAAGTTACTCTCCGGTAAGTAATATTTACAATTTGAAGTTAGTCGTTGTCCACCGAGAAGGCTAGAAATGCCCACTAATAATTCATGTGCGCTATCAAAATTTCATCTAGCTTTTCGTCTTCTTGGTATGAAAGTCTTTCAATACATTTAGTCATTTTATGACCAGTTAAGGCGCTTTCTTGCCTCGAATTCTGTGATGCAACCCGCTTTATGTCAGCGATATTGCAAAAAAATAAACAATAATTTCGTAATTTATTTTCTTTTCGGTGCGGATTCTACCACCTAATTGATTAAAGTTCACGGTACATAACTTGTTTTAGAGCAAGCTTTCGGCGCTTAATATTTAATTTTTAGATCGAAATAAATAATTTGGATGAATCATCAATATGTTGTAACTTTTTTTCAGAATGTACTTTCCAGTTACAGTATTTCTTTCCGGCATTATTCGTTTTTTGAGTGAAATTCAACCAAGTAGACCGTCACTAATGAGGGACATCATGTCGATGTGGTCGATTAATCGATTGATTCAGTAGCTGGTGTGCAGCAAGTAACTGCGCAACCATACTAGAAAGTGAGGCTGTGAGAATCGCTTGCGCCCAATCAGGCAGTTTCTCTGAAATCGAATAGTATACCCATTGTCCTTTTCGCCTATCGGTAACCATTCCACATTGTCTCAGTACGCCAAGTGCGCGAGAGATCTTTGGCTGAGATTCTTGTAATGCTTCACACAGTTCACCCACGCTAAGCTCTATTTCAGAAAAAATCATCAGTGCAATCATTAGGCGCGTTTGATCCGATAAGCATTTATGGACGACGAGTGGATCAAATCCTTGTTCACTGATTTTGCCATGAACCAGCATAAACCACTTAATGCGTTGTTGGAGATCAGTCAAAGAGGCGTCGAATAAGGGATCTGAATACGACGTGGGGGTAGGTAAGTCCCAAAATATGCTTTCGTTGCTGTTTTTAAAAATCCCACATTCAGATTGGGCGGATGAGCATAGTGTGATGACGTAATCAAAATGTTGGTCGTCAAACTCTTGCAGCGATTTAGAGCGAAGATCCTGAGTGTTGTATCCTGCGTTTTCCAACGTCTCAATGGTTCTCTTATCGACATTAGAGGGGCGACTGCCTGCGCTGAATGCTTGGTATTGTTCATGATAATGATGATTAACAATGGCTTCGGCCAGTTGTGATCTTGCTGAGTTTCCACGGCACACAAACAGAATGGTTTTTTTCATATTATCCTCAACGTATGAGCTTGAGTAACCAAGGTCACGGGAACATTAAACTAACAATGCGTGCATATTATGAAAGTTTTATGACGGGATGAAAAGATCCTTGACTATCTATATCTTAAATTTAATATATGCGCATATCCATATGTACTAAGCGTGGCTTTTATCAGAATTGCCACGCAGTAGGGCAAGGAAGCAATGCATTTTGAAGGCTCCCTAGCGAGGGGGACTTGCATTGCTGTCATGTTATCGCGGTATGGTTTCAGAACATAAATAGCCCGATAATGGCCGAAAGTTGGCAAAACATTTATCGACTAAACTTTAACGAAGTGGTGTTACTTTAGAGTACAACGGACCCTTCATATCGCAAAAAGAGAGCATTCTATGGCTATCAAAGTAGGAATTAATGGTTTTGGGCGAATCGGTCGTTTAGCGTTGCGTGCAGCGTTTGATTGGCCCGAGCTTGAGTTTGTTATGATTAATGACGTAGCGGGTGATGCAAAGACGCTTGGCCACCTTCTTGAATTCGATTCAATCCAAGGTCGTTGGCATCATGATGTTCAAGTAGAGGGGACAACCCTTGTTATTAATGGCCAAAAGGTAGCCACCACCCAACAGCGTGATATCAATGCGGTTGATTGGTCTGATTGTGACGTCGTCATTGAGGCGACAGGTGTGCATCGTAAAACCTCTTATTTGAATCAGTACCTAGAGCAAGGCGTGAAACGTGTTGTGGTTTCCGCTCCCGTTAAAGAAGACGGTATTGCCAATATTGTTGTGGGCGTGAACGATCATATTTTCGATCCTGCTGTGCATCGCATTGTTACGGCTGCCTCATGTACGACGAACTGCTTGGCGCCTGTAGTAAAAGTGATTCATGAGAAACTGGGTATTGAGCAAGCGGCGTTCACGACAATTCATGATTTGACCAATACCCAAACCATTTTAGATGCGCCCCATAAAGATCTTCGACGTGCTCGCGCCTGTGGGATGAGTTTGATTCCAACGACAACGGGAAGTGCGACGGCTATCGTTGAAATATTCCCTGAATTGAAAGATAAAATCAATGGCCATGCGGTTCGAGTACCATTAGCGAATGCGTCACTCACCGATATCATTTTTGATGTGAAACGTGATACGACTGCTGAAGAAGTGAATGCTTTATTAAAAGAAGCATCAGAAGGCGAGCTTGCGGGTATTCTTGGCTTTGAAGCACGTCCGCTAGTCTCTATCGATTATAAAGGTGACCAACGTTCGACTATTGTCGACGCGTTATCAACCATGGTAGTAGGGACCCGTATGGTTAAGATTTATGCGTGGTATGACAATGAAATGGGTTATGCCACACGTACAGCGGAATTGGCACGTACTGTTGGATTAGCGGGGTAATGACAATGCATCCTACATGGGAACTAAGCGTTAATGAGGCAACACTTGTTTTTACACCTTGTCCAGGCACTAAAGGGGTGTCTTTACAAGAGTCGCTGTCACAGCTAAAAGCGCAAGGTGTCACTATTATTGTGACGGCGCTAGATAACAGTGAGATGTCAGAAAAAGGGGTGTCTGAACTGGGTAATGCAGCGCAAGTGCTTGGAATGAAATGGTTCCAAACGCCAATTGAAGATGATAAAGCACCAGGTGAGGCGTTTGCTGCTCAATGGTCAGCTATTTCACCTACACTCCATCAAGCTATCAAATCCGGTGAAAAAGTCGCGATGCACTGTATGGGCGGTTCGGGAAGAACCGGGCTTTTAGCCGCCAATTTGTTACTTGAATTAGGCTGGGATTTAGCAACAATCCGTAAAGAGGTGCAAGCACTTCGTCCTGGTGCATTTACCAAGTCACCACAAATTGATTATGTCGAGAAGTTGGCAGCCACATTCTAATTTGTGAACGCCCTCTGTTGAGGGCTTTTTTATGTTCTTTGTATCTGTCTGCATTAGGCCAAAAATCATGTTGTCTAATTTAAGTAAAAGTGTACGCCAGTACATGCTAGTCACCTTTAATTACTGGAATTTTACCATTACCGATGGTGCGCTACGGATGTTAGTCGTACTGTATTTTCATGACCTAGGTTATAGCACGCTAGCCATTGCTTCTTTGTTCCTTTTTTATGAGTTTTTTGGCGTGGTGACCAATCTAGTGGGAGGGTGGCTTGGTGCACGGCTTGGTCTCAATCGCACCATGAACATTGGTCTTGGTATGCAGATTATTGCTTTGTTGATGCTAGCCGTACCAAGTGCCGCCTTAACTATCCCCTGGGTTATGGCTGCGCAAGCATTGTCGGGAATCGCGAAAGATCTCAATAAAATGAGTGCGAAAAGTGCGATTAAAACGCTGGTTCCGGATGAACAACAAGGTGCGTTGTATAAATGGATTGCGATTCTTACGGGGTCAAAAAATGCATTAAAAGGGGCTGGGTTCTTTATTGGCGGCGTGTTGTTATCGGTATTGGGGTTCCAGTATGCGGTACTGGCCATGGCTGGCGTGCTGGCGTTGGTCTTCATTGGCAGTGTGACGCATTTGGAGAATGATCTCGGTAAGGCGAAATCTAAGCCCAAGTTTAAACAGATTTTTTCTAAATCTGAGAGCATTAATATTTTATCAGCGGCTCGGTTGTTTTTGTTTGGCGCAAGGGACGTTTGGTTTGTGGTTGCGCTACCGATTTATTTAGGTTCAGTGTTTGGCTGGAATCATAGTTGGGTCGGGGGATTTCTTGCTTTATGGGTAATCGCTTACGGGTTTGTACAAGGGTTTGCTCCTAAGATTACTGGTAAATCTAAAGGACAGGTTCCAGATGGTGCAGCGGCGTTTTGGTGGGTACTTGCGTTAGCGGTTGTCACCGGGTTAGTCGCTTTGGGCGTGCAAAATGAATGGCACCCTCAGTTTGTGATTGTCGCGGGATTGCTACTCTTTGGTGCTGTTTTTGCCGTAAATTCGTCCTTACATAGTTACTTAATTGTGAGCTATGCAAAAGGCGACGGTGTATCGCTGGATGTCGGTTTTTACTACATGGCCAATGCGATGGGCAGACTTATTGGTACGATTCTCTCAGGTTGGGTTTATCAAGTATCGGGCTTAGCGGCATGTCTTTGGGTTTCATTCGCTTTTTTACTCGTCACCACTGTGATTTCGCTACGCCTGCCGGGGGTAAAAAAGGCGAACCACAGTCATTGATTTAGCAAGATGGCAGGAGATAGCAATGTGGCATCACTGCTGTCTCTCATTTCCTTATGATTCCACAAAACGATCGCCACTGATTAGGTGTGCTTTACGCTTGTGTTTATTGCTATACATATTTCTATCGGCCTGTTTGAGTGTTGTACGCAAGTTGTGATGGAAAGAGGAAATACCAACGCTATAAGCTAAATCTTGATATTGGCCAAAGCGCTGTTTAAAGGCGTTTTCTAGCTTGGTTAGTGCTAATTGCAATAACGCATCATCGCTCGACGAAGTGAGAACGATAAACTCATCCCCTCCATATCGTATGAGCTTATCGGTACTAGCAAATGATTGTCGTAAGCAGCGGGCAAATTTAGTCAGAACTCGATCCCCCTCACTGTGCCCCATCTCATCATTGACTTGCTTAAAGTTGTCTAAGTCTACGGCGACACATATCCCTTCTTGCCATTGTATTGAGTTTAAGTAAGCAAGGTTGTGCAATTTTGTCAGAGGGTCGGTATAGGCTTTTTTTTCGAAGAACTTAGCTTCTTGATGTAATTCAGTGACGTCGAAGCTAGTGGTGTAGATGTACAATTCATCTTCAATCAGAACTTTAAATTTGAGTACGTTGTAGTACAACGTCTCTGTAGGGGTTTTAAATGGAATGATTTTAGGGGCGCATTCACCAAACTCTAAATACTCCATACTGGCATCGTGGCACTTTTTAAGCATGTGGGCGACATCATCAGGCACGAGCTGAGCGAATTCGATCGCATTCATTCCCAGCGGATTGACGTGGGTATACTGACGAAGCCAATGTGAGAACTTATCATTTAGATAAAGGTAGTTGTGTTTGGCGTCGCGAATGGAAAGAAAGCCGGGGAAGTGCTGGAAGAGCCCGATCGCTTGGTGGTATGTTAAGTCTGTCACTGCCAATATCCTACTCAGATAAACTCGTTACTCAATCTTAAAGCGACGGTTATAGTTATCGTTTTGCAGGGTTTCTAACATGTCAATTGCATAAGAACCGTGATGCACATCACCTTGTTCTTGCTAATTTAGTATTTATGTATAAATTCTCACCAGTGAGACAGTTAAAAAGTAAAAATAGAGCTGGTGGTCAGGTCGTGTTGAAACTTTAATCGGCTGTTTTGTTTGGTGTTATTACGATTTTAGTTCTAGGTGATGCGAGTTCATATGACCTAGATATTAGCAAATAATGGCTATACGGCGGTTTACCGTTTTAGGCTCCAACACTCATGTTGGTTGTCGTGATGAAATTGAAAAAGAGCGCCGAAGCGCTCTTTGGGTTGTCGTTCACAAATACTAGAACGTTGCATTGACGGAAAGTTTGAATTTTCGCTCATCACCATAATGAACATCGGTAATCACACCGTTTGAAGAGCTTCCACCTGCGCCGGCTAGGTACTCTTTATCGAATAGGTTTTCGATGTTAAAGCGAAAGTCCCAGCGAATATCGCCGCTCTTAATTTGGTGGGAAGCCCCCGCATCTACGCGAGCATAGCCATCCATTTTCACGGTGTTTTCGTGGTCAGCCCAACGATCGCCTTGATAAAATAAACCAAGGTTGAAAGCCGTGTTATCCGTCATTGAATAGCGAGTCCACGCAGAGCCAGACCATTCAGGAACATTGACGGGACGGTTGCCTTGATAATCGTCGTGCTTTGAATATTCGGCGTCAAGGTACATGGCAGACGTCATGACAAACCATTTATCGAAAATTTGACCTTGTGCTGCGGCTTCAGCACCACGATGGTGCTGAACGCCACCTTGTGTTGTCACTGAGCTGCCATTGATGGTTTCACTGATACTGATATTCTTTTTCTCAATATCGAACAAGGCACCAGTGACAAGAAGTCGGTTATCCATGAGCTCCCATTTTGTCCCGACCTCATATTGACGGCTGGTTTCTGGTACTCGTTCAGTAATGGAGTCATCGCCGTTAACCACGTTGTTTTGTGGTTCAAAGCTTTCCGAATAGTTCGCGTAAATACTACCATTGTAGGCTGGGTGGAAAATAACCCCCGCTTTAGGAGAGAAAGATTGGCTGTCGTGTGCGCCTTTTATATCAACGCTACCATCACTGTTTTGCTGATCTTTATAGAAAAGATCATAACGGCCACCCAATAACACTTGCCACTGATCGTTTAGTGTCACGAGATCTTGCGCGTAGAAACCGTAAAATTGATTGTCAGAGCGGTACGCGGTGGTGTCTTTTCGGTAATCATTGCCCGGATCCTTTGGATAGGGTTGGCCAGGAATTACGGGAGTAGCACCTGAACTTTCTTTGTACTGTTCATAGTTATACAATTTTCCGTTCATGCCAAACAAGGTTCTGTGATTCACACCTAGAGCGTCAAAATCGCCATTGAGGTCTAAGTGAAAAGTCTGAAGCTTCCAGTCATCATGACGGTCGAATGGTTTAATTTCGTAGCTGCCATCAACGATCGTATTGCTTGTTGGTCTTGGCGATGAGTCTTTTCTGTGTCGTGTTAGCGTCTGGTGATTGTAGCTTGCTTTCGCAGTCCAGCTAGAATTGATATAAACCGTTAAATCGGTGCCAATGTTTTCAATGTTATTATCAGTAAAGGCCCAAGGCATATCACGAATAAGGTCACGGCCGCCTATCGTATTACCGTCAGCGTCTAACCATGCTCCCGAGTCAATATTGGCTTTATCTTGCGTTCTTTCATAATGAACCGAGACTAAGCCCCAGTCCGCTAAGTCTGCCTCAATGACACCGTAGCCAAGGAAGCGATCACGTTCTCGGTTATCGCCATTGGAATATTGACGTGATTCAACGGTGTCCTGTTTGACTAATACCGTACGGCCACGGATCGTCCCTGACTCATTGAGTGGGCCCGACGCATCAACGTGGATACGTTTGCTACCTAAGTGGTCAATATCCGTACCGATATTCAACATCGGCTCATAAGTTGGTTTTTTCGACACCATGTTGATCAAGCCGCCCGGTGTGGTCTGACCGTATAGTAGGCTTGACGGTCCTTTGAGGATCTCGACTCGCTCAAGTGTTTCTATTGGGAGCATGTAGTGAGAAAACTGAGCTTGCCCGTTTCTTAAGTAGCTTGAACCGGAATCGAGCTCGAAGCCACGTAAACTGAATACTTCACGGTTCCACTTTTTAGTTCCAGCACTGACACTGGCGTCATTTTGGAGTGCTTCACCTAGGGTTGTGGCGAGTTGTTCATCCAAAACGATTTCCGGGATGACGGTAACGGATTGAGGTGTCTCTAGCATCGTGGCGTCGGTACGCATCGCACCGCTGGCACTGTCTACTTTATAATCATCAAAGCTTTGAGCGTGAATAGTCATCGTTTCATCTGTGCTCGAGGCGGAATTTGCTGATGGTTCTGCAGCGTAAATTGGGGAAGTACTAAGTGCGAGTACCACTGCACTACAAAGGGTTGTTGGTGCTAATTTCATTCTAGGCTTTCCTTGCTTGTCGTAATCAAAGCAATTTTTTAGTTAATTATTTATTTTGTTATGCCACTATTCGTATTGGCGATCGAATACTAATGATATTTATTATCATTTTCAATTATTAATTTTGTAAGCGTTTGTATTTTTTGAGATGAGAGGTAAGTGATTGCAAAGACAAGGTAATTACGATGTAATTCAATTGTTGCTTTTGTCGGAGGGGACTATTTATGGGGCAGGCGTTAACTAAGCCGCAGGATTATTATCGGTATTTGAAGCCTGGAATGAGGTTGAGCTTGTCTATCAATGATAGTGATCAAATCAGAGGTATTCCCTCAACGCTCATCGGTTATAAGGTGGAACAGTTTATCCTGCTTGATGTGTCTGGTATTGATGAGCGTTTGTTGGACAAATTGGTCGATAAAGAATTGGTGGTGCGAGGGTTAACGGACAGCAGCTTTGGCCATGTTATTGCGTTTAAGTCCCAGTGGCAGGCTTTTTCCGGTGTAATTTGCAAACAGCTGTACTTATCAATCCCGGAGCGAGTGGTGTCCAAACCTATACGTGAACACTCACGCTATAAATTGGATTTGCCATGTACTGTCTCGTTTGGTCAGGCTGGTGTTGATGGCAAAGTAATCGACTTTTCGGTGTCGGGGTGTGGCATTTATACTGAACAGTCGCATGATTTTTGCAAAGGTCTAGAAGTGAAAGTTGAGACGGCATTGAACCGATTTTTGCCAAGTAGTATTACGTTCGAGATAGCCAGTATCAAAAAGCAGGGGCAAGGTTCGTTGATTGGTATTCAATTTAATCAACAAATACTCATGTCGAATGCGCTAAAGAATGCTCTCGCTGAAATGTCAATGCAGGTGACCTAGTTGTGTCAGTATTCACCAAAATTAACTGGAAGCGGTGAACAAGCTTCGTCTTCGCTTATTTCAAAGTGTAAACTGTGGTATATAAAGGGTTAATTTTTTCGATGGAACGTTCCAGTTTATGCGCATCTTTACTCTTGCTCTGCTCGTGGTTTTTTCGTGGCTACAATACGTATTGTGGTTTGGGAAAAATGGCGTTGTCGATTTTAATCAGGTTGAGAGTGACATTAAAGTTCAGCAGCAGGTCAACAGCAATTTGCAGGTTCGCAATGATGAGATGTTTGCTGAAATAGACGATCTTCGTCAAGGGCTCGATGCCATTGAAGAGCGAGCTCGGCATGAGCTGGGATTGATCCAAGATGGCGAGACCTTCTATCGCATCATAGGTGAGGAAAACCAGTGATAGCCACATTCCCCCCAATTATTGCTATTGTCCCAGCCGCTGGTGTTGGTAGCAGAATGCAGGCTGATAAGCCTAAACAATATCTCCCAATATTTGGAAAAACGATTTTAGAGCACACGGTCACGAAGTTATTGGCGCACCCTCAAGTGAGTAAAGTGATCGTAGCCATCAGTGAAAAGGATCCTTACTACCCAGAACTTGCCATCGCCAGCCATCCGCAAGTGCAGCGTGTGAGCGGGGGGAAAGAGCGAGCGGATTCTGTCTTATCTGCGGTTAATTGGGTGCAATCAACCGAGCCAGAAGCTTGGTGTTTAGTTCATGACGCTGCCAGACCTTGCGTCTCTTTGGATGATATTACTAAACTTATTCAACAGGTCGTCCCAAATACCGTAGGTGGAATCCTAGCCACTCCTGTGAAAGATACGATGAAAAGAGCCAATGCTGAAAGTACTATCGATCATACGGAGGATCGCAACGGGTTGTGGCATGCGCTCACACCACAGTTGTTTAGTGTGAAAGTGTTACACTCTGCATTGAGTGACGCACTGCAAAATGGCGCAACAATCACTGATGAAGCCTCTGCTATTGAGCGTTTAGGGCAACACCCTAAGCTGGTGGAGGGACGCAGCGACAATCTAAAAGTGACTCGCCCTGAAGATTTAGCGTTAGCAGAGTTTTATTTACTAAGAGAGGAAGAACATAGATGAGAATCGGCCACGGTTTTGATGTACATAAGTTTGGTGGTGACGGGCCTGTTATTATCGGTGGTGTTTCTATTCCTTACGAGCAAGGGCTTCTTGCTCACTCTGATGGTGATGTAGCATTACATGCGCTTTGTGATGCGTTACTCGGCGCCATCGCCGCCGGTGATATAGGACGCCACTTTCCTGATACGGATGCAGAATGGAAAGGGGCAGACAGTCGAGCATTGTTGCGCGATGTGTATACAAAAGTTCGTGCTAAGGGGTATGAACTTGTCAATGCAGACGTGACCATCATGGCGCAAGCCCCTAAAATGGCACCTTATATCGACCAAATGTGTCAGGTAATCGCAACCGATCTTGAGACTGATATTGAAAACGTCAATGTAAAAGCAACAACGACGGAGCGACTTGGTTTTACAGGACGTAAAGAAGGCATCGCCACAGAAGCTGTGGTATTAATCACAAAATCCTTGTCCTAGTAGGCATTAGTAATGACAAATATTATCGATGGTTTGGCGTATCAATACGGCAAACCAAGCAGTACCGCAAAATTTAAAGCACGCAATGAAGATTTTATCGTTAAAGAAGTGCTTGGTTATGAGCTTGCCGGAGAAGGTGAGCACTTTATGGTGCGCATTCGCAAAAGTGGAGAAAATACCAGTTTTGTTGCTAATGAACTTGCTAAGTTGTTTGGCATTAAGTCTAAAGACATCGGTTGGGCGGGGCTTAAAGACCGTCATGCCGTCACTGAGCAATGGCTGAGCATTCATTTACCTAAGAAAAATGTGCCAGATTTTAGCGGTTTTTTAGCAACCTACCCAAGCATTGAAATTATTGACACAACGTGGCACAACAAAAAATTGCGCCCTGGTGACTTAGTGGGCAATGACTTTGAAATTCGACTGACTGAGGTAACCGATCTTGAGTCAGCATTAGCCAGAGCGGAGTCTATTAAGACCTCCGGTGTGCCTAACTACTTTGGGCAGCAACGCTTTGGTCACGAAGGTAACAACGTCGTAGAAGCAAGGCGCTGGGGACGAGATAATGTGCGTACACGAAATCAAAACAAGCGAAGCTTGTATTTGTCTGCGGCACGCTCTTGGATATTTAACCAGATTGTTTCTGATCGTATTGAGCAACAATGCTTAGACCGAGCGTTGCTTGGTGATATTGTGACGGTTGAAGATCAGCAAGTGGTTGTTAGCGAAAGTAACTATGATGAATTGCTGGCGAGTAAGGCGGCGATTACTGGCGCGTTAGCTGGCGATAACGCGTTACCTACTCAAGATGAGGCCCTCGCGCTTGAGCAGCGTCACCTCGATAATGAGCCGGATCTAATGCTGTTGATTAGAGGCAACCGAATGCGCCATGATCGTCGTGATATTAGCTTGGTGCCTCAGCAACTAGACGTCAGCGTTGATGGCGATGCTTTGCAACTGCGCTTTTTCTTAGATTCAGGCAGCTTTGCAACCTCAATTCTGCGAGAGATCGCAGTGTTAGAAGAAGTAGAAAGACAATTTTGATTTAAATGAATAAAACTAAAGCAAGCAAACCCAAAATACTGATCAGCAATGATGATGGTGTTCATGCTGAAGGGATACGCACGTTGGCAAAAGCGCTTCAAGACATAGCCAACGTTGTGATTGTTGCCCCTGATAGAAATCGTTCTGGTGCCTCCAACTCTTTAACTTTGGAGCAGCCGTTGCGAGTTAATGAGATTGAACCCAACGTTTTTTCGGTTCAGGGTACACCGACGGATTGTGTGCACTTTGCGCTTAATGAATTGATGTGCGATGAGATGCCAGACTTGGTGTTGTCGGGTATTAATCACGGCGCCAACCTAGGTGATGATGTACTTTATTCAGGAACGGTTGCGGCGGCAATGGAAGGGCACTTTCTTGGTGTCCAGTCGATGGCATTTAGTCTCGTGGGGCGAGATAACTTTGCTGCAGCGGCGCGAGTAGCGAAACAGTTCGTTGAGCGCCATTTAGCTCAATCCGTTCCGACGAATCGTTTACTCAATATTAATGTTCCCGATAGATCCTTGATTGAATTGGATGAGATGCAAGTGACTCGATTGGGGGCCAGGCATCATGCTGAGAGTATGATCAAGCAAAAAGATCCAAGAGGTCATGATATTTATTGGCTTGGTCCTCCCGGCAAGGAGCAAGATGCTGGGGAAGGAACGGATTTTTACGCGATCGAGCATGGCAAGATATCGGTGACCCCTTTGCAGGTTGACTTAACCGCTCATGATTCAATCTGTGCGATGAAAAAATGGATAGCAGGGAGAGATTAATCAATGAATCCGCAAGCAGCGAGATTAGTTGAATTCTTACAGGGACACGGTATTAAAGATGAGCGCGTATTGCATGCCATTCTTCAGGTGCCACGCGAACAATTTGTATCCCAAGCGATGATTCATCAAGCATACGATAATAACGCCCTGCCAATCGGCAGTGGGCAGACGATCTCCCAACCGTATATTGTCGCAAAAATGACCGAGCTGCTGAGTCTAACGAGAGAGACTAAAGTGCTCGAAATTGGTACTGGTTCAGGTTATCAGACCGCAGTATTAGCACAATTGGTTGAACACGTTTGTTCCGTTGAACGTATTAAAGCGTTGCAATGGGAGGCGAAAAGGCGTTTAAAGCGTTTAGATATTTATAACGTCGCCACCAAACACGGTGATGGGTGGCAAGGGTGGCAAGCGAAAGGGCCTTTCGATGCGATTATCGTGACTGCGGCGGCAGCGTCCGTACCGGATGCCCTATTGTTACAGCTTACAGAGGGCGGACGACTCGTGATCCCGGTTGGGGAGAATGAGCAACAGCTATTAAAAATCACCCGTAAAGGTGAGAGTTTTATAACGGAAGTGATTGAATTGGTGAGGTTTGTTCCTTTGATTGCAGGTGAGCTTGCGTAAATGAGAACGATGTTGAGACGAGCAGTTTGGGTATTATCCCTAACAAGTGTGCTTGCAGGGTGCACGGGGTACTCACGTGCGCCTGTCTCAGATTTGGGAGGAAAGTACGAAAGTGTCTCAAGAGGAAGCTATCGAGGTAGCTTCTACGAGGTACAAAAAGGGGACACCTTGTACTTTATCTCTTACGTCACCAATAAAGATGTTAAGGAACTGATTAGGTTAAATAATTTACAGGCTCCTTATACGATTCATCCTGGCGATCGCCTTAATTTATGGCGAAGTGTGTACTCACCGCCTTCTTATGCTGGTTCCGGTGCGGGTGAAGCCGCAGCCACAACTGCAGCGGCCTCTACGGTATCCCCAAAACCTAAGCCCGTGGCGAAAAAGCCGGCGAGTTCAACAAGTAATAGTGCCCAAAAAACAGTCAATAAGAAGGTTGAACAATCGAAAGCAAAAGAGTATGGTGATTCTAAAGGTAAACAAAATGTTAATAACACAAAACCCAATACGGCAAAGCAAAAAGCGGTAGCGAGTAAACCGAAGACAACCGCACCAGCTGCCACTGCCAAGGTATCAAGTTGGGTTTGGCCGACAAAAGGTCGCGTGATAAAGAACTTTTCTGTAGGGGACCAAGGAAATAAAGGTATCGACATTGCTGGCCAACGAGGACAAGCAATTGTTGCCACTGCAGGAGGAACCGTGGTGTATTCGGGCAACGCACTTAGAGGGTACGGTAACCTAGTTATCGTCAAACATAATGATAGTTACCTCAGTGCTTATGCTCATAACGATCGGTTATTGGTATCGGAAGGACAAAGCGTTAAATCTGGGCAAAAAATCGCAACCATGGGCAGTTCAGGTTCTAACAGTGTCAGATTACACTTTGAAATCCGCTATCAAGGCAAATCAGTGAACCCAAAACGCTATTTGCCGTAACAACGTTCCAATGCTACTTGCATATTAATTGACATGATCAGGATAGGTTAGCGACATAGTTAGGTAGTCATGTTTTGCTAGCTCGCCAGGGGGAGGCGCTATGGGTATCAGCAATGCAGTAACCAAAAATGAAGAATTCAACGTTGAAAACGAATTAGAAGTGGTGGGCAACACACGAACTAATAGTGAAGCAAAAACGAAAAAGGAAGAAAAAGAACAGTTTGACGCCTCAGCCAAAAGCCTAGATGCAACGCAATTGTACTTAGGTGAAATTGGCTTCTCTCCACTGTTAACCGCTGAAGAAGAAGTTCTCTATGCAAGACGCGCACTGAAAGGTGATGAAGCGGCTCGTAAGCGTATGATTGAAAGTAACCTTCGACTCGTTGTTAAAATTTCCCGTCGCTACAGTAATCGTGGGCTTGCACTATTAGACCTTATTGAAGAAGGGAACTTAGGGCTTATTCGCGCGGTAGAAAAATTCGACCCAGAACGTGGTTTCCGTTTCTCAACTTATGCGACGTGGTGGATTCGACAAACGATAGAGCGTGCTTTGATGAACCAAACACGTACCATTCGGTTGCCAATTCATGTAGTGAAAGAGCTGAATATCTATCTGCGTACTGCACGTGAATTGTCGCAAAAGCTCGATCATGAACCCACCGCGGAAGAAATTGCTCATCAGCTCGACAAGCCTGTGAGTGATGTATCTAAAATGCTTCGTCTTAACGAGCGTATTAGCTCGGTCGATACGCCAATTGGCGGTGATGGAGAGAAGGCGTTATTAGATATTATTCCAGATTCTATGCATTCAGACCCAGAAGTATCCACACAAGATGATGATATTAAAGCGTCGCTTATCCACTGGCTTGATGAGCTTAACCCGAAACAAAAAGAAGTATTAGCACGACGTTTTGGATTGTTAGGTTATGAGCCCTCAACGCTAGAAGAGGTGGGTCGGGAGATTTGTCTGACTCGTGAGCGAGTTCGCCAGATTCAGGTGGAAGGTCTACGCCGTCTAAGAGATATTTTGATTAAGCAAGGTCTCAACATGGAGTCGCTATTCAACTTCAATGATGACTAAATGAAGAGATAGAGAAATAAAAAAACCGCCGAAAGGCGGTTTTTTTATTTCATAGAATACTATTTCCAGCCGTTTGGACTTTTACGACGACGTGGAATGATATGCGGAAGAATTAAGCCGAGTAGTAGCCCGATACCCGCCACACCACCACCATACATAAAGTATTTAAGTAGTAGGTCTTCTTTTTGTGTGTCGAGTTTGGCTCTTAGCTCACGAATCTCTGTTTGCGACGTGGTTAACTGATGATTAATGTCTGAGTAGTTTTGTTCTAGCTCAGCAATCTGTTTGTTACGTGCATCTAATGAACTTGCTAAGCCTTCTTGTTCGCTATCTGCCGTTTCACGAGCATTGGCAAGCTGGCTTTTTACTTCTGTTAGTTCTTTTTCAAGACGAGGCAAACGTACCGCCATGCTTTCCTGCGTGGTGACAAACTTAGTTTCAACCCAACCTTTACGTCCACGTGCATCTAGCACCTGAGAAAAGCCAGAGCTGCGGTTGGTCGACAGTAGCTTCACTTTGTCACCAGCATTGATGCTGCCGACGATGCGATATTCGTTGCTTGGTCCAGAGTGGATATAAGTAAATAGTTTGTCGGCAATATAGCGTTCCTGAGCGAATGCGGCAGGTACTACAAACATTGATACTAAGATCATGCTGATCAGTTTTTTCACGATAAGTCCCTTCAGTCTTTCAATGGGGATTAATGATAGTGTGCGTCGACCATTGTCTTACGCGGACACACTCAAATTGTAAACTTTTAAGAATGGGCAAATAGTATGAATTTTCTGTACGTGGTGCAACTAAGAAGGGAGGCTTAGCCTCCCTTTATTTGCATTTGAGTCAAATATGACGTGAGGTTCACATCTCCCTGACTTTATGGTTTGTGTGCGTTAACCAGCAAATGATGCTTGAATTGCGTAAAAGAACACAACAGCAAGTAATGCACCTGCAGGTAGCGTCACAATCCAAGATGCGACGATGTTGCGAACAACACCTAAGTTAAGCGCCCCGATACCACGAGCAAAACCAACACCTAATACCGCACCAACCAAAGTTTGGGTGGTTGAGATTGGCAAGCCAGTACCAGATGCTAGAACAACAGTACACGCGGTTGCTAGTTGCGCGGCAAAGCCTCGGCTTGGCGTTAATTCAGTAATACCAGTCCCCACGGTTGCCATTACTTTATGACCCATGGTCGCAAGACCAACCACGATACCAAAACCACCTAATGGAAGAATCCACCATGCGATAGAGCTCTTTGTGGTAATTTCGCCCATGTGCTCAACAGTAGAGACAACGGCAGAAAGAGGGCCAATCGCATTGGCTACATCGTTAGAGCCGTGTGCAAATGCCATCGCACACGCTGTGATAACCATTAATACGCTGAAGATACCTTCTACGCCACTAAAGCCATGGTCTTCTTCACGGTTAGCAAACTTACGCTGGATGTACAGGTAACCAGATACCATTACAGCAGACGAAACGATCGCCGCCCAGAGCCATGCTTCACCGTTAGAAAGGTGCAAACCAACGTGCTTTAGGCCTTTTTTAATCGTAACTAGTGCGATGACCATTGTAGTAATGAACATATAAACTGGAACGAAACGCTTAGCGTTCAATAGCGGTTTTTCTGTATCAAAAATCAGTCGTTGTGCACTAACAAAAATCAAGTAGGCAAAGAAACCGGAAATAACAGGTGTCACCACCCAGCTACCAACGATACCTTTTACTGAGCCCCAGTCCACCGCTTCTGTACCGACAGAAATACAGGCGAAACCAATGATCGCACCGATAATAGAGTGTGTTGTCGATACCGGCCAACCCATGTATGACGCAAGTAATAGCCATGTACCTGCAGCAAGTAGCGCAGACATCATGCCATAGACTAAAACGTCAGGTTGATGGACAAACAATGAAGTATCGATAACGCCTTTACGGATAGTATCTGTTACTTCACCACCTGCAAGATATGCACCGGCAAATTCGAAGATCATCGCAATGATGATTGCTTGCTTAACTGTTAAAGCTTTAGAGCCAACAGAAGTACCCATTGCATTGGCAACATCATTTGCACCAATACCGATAGCCATTAGGAAACCGAATAAAGCTGCAACAATAATTAGGATAGTGCCGTAGTTTGCAAGAATATCCATTGTAATACCTAGTTTTGTTTCATAACAAGCGGAGCAGTTTTAAGACGCGGGCAACACTTAAGCATTGCATACAGCGCCTAATATCAATTTCGCTCTTTGTTATTTAGTTAACGTATGATTTAAGACCGCGAAAGCATGAGTTCAAGTCGAGCACCAACGCGCTGAGCTTGATCTGCAATGCCACCGATCCATTCAAGAATCTTATAAAGGAACATGATATCAATTGGGTTGTGATCATGTTCAATCGCCATGAGTTGTTGGCGAAGTTGAATCTGCATCGCGTCGGTATCATCTTCGATGATGTCGAGCTGATGAATCATTTCGGCTACAAGTGTTACCTCACGACCTTTAAACCCTGTTTCTAGTAGCTCATCTAACTCATTAATGACTTTTTGAGCTTGATTCGCTGCATCGAGACAACGTTTTACATAGGCGATGAAGTTATCTTGCATCGGGGTAGGGATGACAAGTTGTCGACCGTAAACACGGCCTGCAATGTCTTTTGCTAGGTTGGCAAGTTTGTCTTGCTGTGTCAGTAGCTCAAGCATATCGCTACGATCTACAGGCAAGAACAATCCGCGAGGAAGCTTTAAGCGAATCTCACGCTTTAATACATCCGCCTCTTTCTCTAAGTGAGAAATCTGCGCACGGATCTCGGCTGCTTTCTCCCAATCACCTTGAAAACTGGTTTCAAAGAAATTGACAAGATGTGAGCAACACTCTGTTACGCACACAACGTGGCGTTGCAAAGGTTTAATAGGGGACTTTGCAAATAACCCCATAATTGTATTCACTGGCATGGTTGTCTAACCTAAAAAATATAACCTGAAATAAACATACACCATATCATGGTGAAATGTTAAGCGATGGCTATAAAGGCGCGCATGTTAACCCATTAAAAGTCTGATTTAAACTGTTTTAGATCATGAATTGGGTGATATTTGTCACTTGCCGATTTTGGGAATTGACCATATCCTGTTGTCAGTGTCCTTGAAAGGTATAACTATGGAAACCGAGATAGAACTGAAGTTTTTTGTTTCACCTGATTTTTCAGAAACTTTACGAAATAAAATCTCAGAAACAAAAGTACTTCAGCACAGTTGTCGTGAGTTAGGAAACACTTACTTCGATACACCAGACAACTGGCTGCGCCAACACGATATTGGCCTACGCATTCGCCGATTTGATGATGTCTTTGTACAAACGGTGAAGACATCAGGTCGAGTTGTAGCGGGGCTGCATCAACGTCCAGAATTTAACGCCGAACACACTTCTAATGAACCTGAATTGACTTTACATCCGCTCGACATTTACCCACAAGGTAAAAATGTTGAAACATTGCAGTCAGAACTCATTGCCATCTTTTCAACAGACTTTACCCGTGAGCAGTGGCTGATTGGCATGCCTGACGGTAGTCAAGTCGAAGTGGCGTTTGATCAGGGGCTCGTGTCTTCCGGTGAGCGTAGTTATCCTATTTGTGAAGTAGAACTTGAGCTTAAATCGGGGCAAACCGATGCGTTATTTACGCTGGCTCGTGCATTTTGTGAGTCTGGTGGCATTCGTCTTGGTAATTTAAGCAAAGCGGCGCGTGGCTATCGTTTAGCGCAAGGCTACGAAGGTGACGAAGTGAAACCTCTGGCGCTGGTTGATACGGTTGAATCGGATACGGTTGAAACCTGCTTCATTAATTCCTTAGAACATGCTTTAGAGCATTGGCATTACCACGAACAAATCTATACTGAGCATGAATCGATAGAAGCGCTGCATGAGATTAGCCATTCGATTAGCCTGATTCGCCAAATTCTGACGGTCTATGGTGGCATTGTCCCACGCCGCGCGAGTGCAATAGTGCGTCAAGAGCTGAAGTGGCTTGAAGAAGAGTTAACATGGCTCAAGCGTTATGATCACTTAGAAGGGTTACTGGAAGATAAAGGGCATGTATTAAGAAAGCTTGATGCACGTAAATTCTTAGTATCAGAACTTAAAGACACGCAAGCGGAACTTCCCGATCGAGAAGAAACCTTGAAACTGATTCACTCTGCGCGTTATGCAGGCCTATTACTTGATCTTAGTCGCTGGATTTTATCAAGGGGTTGGCAACCGTTCCTAGATGAAAAAGCTCGTGAAAAAATGCAACAACCGATTAAGCCTTTTGCTGTGAATCAGCTTTCTCGAACTTGGGCTGAATTAGTTGAAGCCTTTCCCGTAGAAAAAATGCTGACGCGTCAAGATTACCTCGAACAGCAATATCGATTAATGCGTAATCTATACTCCGGTGTAGGCTTTGCCATCCTATTCGACGTAGAAGAGCGTAATAGCTTCAGGCTGCCGTGGGCAGACTTACTGCAAGGCATTGATGACCTGTTGATGTTAGAGCTCTTAGAGGCGCTGATTGAGCGCTTAGAAGGCGATGAAAAAGAGCAACTAGGACGTTGGCTTAGTCGTCAAGAAAGCTCGATCTTGCATGCAATGGAGCAAACCAGACAGATTAGTATGGAAGTTGAACCTTACTGGCAGCCATAATTACACATGACACATCAAGGTGTGTCATTAACAGTGATAACCCTGGTATCAGAAAGAGAGGCCCTTAGCGGCCTCTCTTTTTATTTATCTCGACGTTCTAGTTTATGTTCTATTTGATTGATGCGATGCATAATCACCTCTTGTTGATTGAGTATTTTCTGCAATTGGACTTCGGTGTGTTTTGAGCGACGCTCGTCTGAGGAACTCGGAGAAGAAAGCAAAGAGGTGATTAGGCCAGATGTCATACCAAATAGTCCTACGCCACAAATAATGATACCTGCAGCAAGAACCTTCCCAAAAGCGGTGACCGGATAATGATCACCGTAGCCAACGGTCGAGACGGTGACAAACGCCCACCAAACAGCGTCGCCAATATGGGTGATATTCGCGCGCGGATCCGAGCTTTCCGCCAAAAGCATCATCCCTGCCCCTGCGGTAATTAATACGAACAGTACCAGTAGAATCGACACGAGTGTTGTTTCATGTCGATTGCGTGCGAGTTGGTTAAGCATCGCCTCACCAGAGCGGATGACTAAGATAACGCGGAAGATATGAAACAGTCGGGCGAAACGCAGCGGTTCGATGAGCGGGATACTAGCGATAAAATCAATCCAGTGCGTTTTCATATATTGCATACGATCTGTGGAGCGGATCAGATCCACAGTAAGTTGCAGTATAAATAAACTACAGATAATAAAGTCCAGGCCGATAAGAATGGTACGACCGCTTGCATTAATGGGTGCAAAAAGAAGGGCGGATATCACAATTAATGCCATAAATGACAAGAAAAGTGACAATAGACTCAATGGCTTAGTTTCAGTTTTGATATCATCGTCTTTCATACGAGGCTCGAATTAAATAGTTTTATTGCATGCGTGACTTGGCTCGAAGAGAAACACGTTTGTGATTGAGTCATGTTGGCGCCAATGTTAGAGGGATACTCTAACTATATAATAAAGAATGGAGAACGAATAATGACAACACTGGCATTTAAGCCTTGGGAGCGACTCATCACCGATGTTCGACTCGTACCGAAGATGTTGATGTTAATGGTATTTAGTACCTTGCTTCTAATTGGAAAGCAACTTTGGGATGCAAGTACGTTTTACGACTCTCTATTGGCTGCGACACAGAATGTGGCGATAGCGCAAGAGCACTATGAAGCGTATTTAGTGCAGGTGGTTTGGCAAACGGTCGTTATGATCGTGGTGTTCGTTACGTTATTACTCTTCGCCGCTAAAACTATGCTAAAGCAGACTCAATACTTGAACCTTGCCATTAAGCGAATGGCAGACAAAGATCTGACCGTGCCAATTAATATGGACTGCAAGGATGAATATGGCGACGTCGCTAGAGAATTAGAGCGTACCCGAATTCAATTGCAAGATGTCATCAAAACTCAAGTCGTGACGTCTCAGGAATTATCATCATTAACTGAAATTATGACTTTAAGTATGTCTGAAACGAAAGAATCAGCACAAGAGGAGTTCCAGGAAATTGACCAGCTGGCGACAGCCATGAGTGAGATGACCTCAACCGTACAAACGGTCGCTGATCATGCACAAAATGCGTCGCAATTAACTGAGCAGGCGTCAGGACAGGCGGAAACTGGCCAGCGCTTTGTGCAAGGTACAGTGACTAAAATGAATGAGTTATCTAATGATATCTCAGCTTCTGCCGCAGCGGTTAATCAAGTAGAAGAGCGAGTCGAGTCTATTGGTAGTGTGGTTGGTACGATTCAAGGTATTTCTGAGCAGACGAACTTATTGGCATTAAATGCGGCGATTGAAGCGGCGCGTGCCGGTGAGGCAGGGCGAGGTTTTGCTGTGGTTGCTGACGAAGTACGCAATTTAGCACAGCGTACTCAGCAAGCGACGGTCGAAATCCAAGAGATGATTTCTCATCTTCAGTCGAGTGCGAATTCTGCGGTTGAACTAATGGAAAAAAGTGTCGTTGAAGCCGCCGATGGCGTGGAGCTGGTTACCAATGCCGGAAGTGAACTGGATGGTATTGTGAATCAAGTGAATCAGATTAATGATATGAACTTCCAAATCGCGACGGCAGCAGGACAACAAAGCAGCGTTGCGGAAGAGATGAATCAAAACCTCACCAACGTAAGAGAGCTAGTTGAAGCATCGGTTGTCGTGGTTACTGAATTGCTAGAAACGTCAGAAATGATGGAGAGTAACGCCGCAGAGTTAGATGGTAAGATTAAGTCATTCAAAGTTTAAGGATGGCGGTTAGTGCGAGTCACTTGCGCGAACCATCAATAAAAAACGCTCACAATATGTGAGCGTTTTTTTTATTTTTCACTAAGCACTAAGCACTAAGCACTAAGCACTAAGCACTAAGCACTAAGCACTAAGCACTAAGCCGCAGGCTCAGCATCAGGTTCATTACTGCTTTGAGCTAAATCCAGCACCTGATTATCAATTAATCGAGCTTGACCTAGGTAAGCTGACATCAAAATCACCGCCTGAGTGGATTCCTCATTAATGACTTGCAGGCTTTGTGCATCACGGATAAATATCTCATCCGGTTGCAAGTCAGCGGCGCGCAATTGATCGTTCGCGTCCTCAATTATAGAAGCGTAATCATCTCTTCCACCGCGTATCGCACTGCTGATCCAACGCATCGTTTTCGCAAGCACTGGTGCACGTTGGCGTTCATCCATGGTTAGATAGCCGTTACGAGAACTCATGGCAAGACCATCCATCTCACGGACGGTAGGTACACCGATGATTTCAATATTCATCGCAAGATCATTGACCATTTGGCGAATGAGCGCGAGTTGCTGATAATCTTTTTCACCGAAGCAGGCCACATCAGGTTGAACGATGTTGAACAGCTTTGCCACGATAGTGGATACCCCACGGAAGTGACCTGGGCGAGACGCCCCTTCTAGCATCGAAGAGATGCCAGGGACTTCGACAAAGGTCTGCTTATCTAAGCCATGTGGATACATAATCTCAGGTGTCGGCGTGAACACCATGTCCACACCTTCCGCGCTGAGTTTACTCAAGTCCTCTTCTAGAGTTCGAGGGTAATTGTTGAGATCATCAGCGCGCTCAAACTGCATCGGATTGACAAAAATACTTGCCACGACGATATCGGCTTGTTCACGTGCTTTGCTCACTAACGTCAAGTGACCTTCATGAAGGTTACCCATGGTTGGAACAAATGCAATTCGACGCTGCTCACGTTTAAATTGCGCGACTTGTTCTCTTAACTCTGCGATATCAGCAAAAGTATGCATGATTCCCCCTAGGCAATCGTATGTGCGTCATCTGGGAAAGCCGCGCTTTCCACGTCCGCAATATATTTAGCAATCGCAAGACGCATGTCGCCAGTTTCAGCTAAGAAGTCTTTTGAAAATTTAGGCATGTAGTTAGCTGAAATGCCGAACATATCGTGCATCACAAGAATTTGTCCGTCGGTAACATTACCTGCACCAATACCAATAACAGGCACATCGAGCGCTTCAGTAATGCGTTTAGCCAGTTCCTGTGGAACGCATTCTAGTAAGACGATTTGTGCACCAGCTTCTTGCAACGCTAACGCATCACGCACCATTTGGTCGGCATTTTTTTGATCGCGACCTTGTACTTTGTAGCCACCAAAGATATTGACACTTTGAGGGGTGAGGCCTAAGTGTGCACAGACAGGAACCGCTCGTTCAGTCAACATTCGTACCGTGTCGATTAACCATTCACCACCTTCGAGCTTCACCATGTTGGCACCGGCTCGCATTAATTGAGCGGCGTTCTGACAGGCTTGCTCTGGTGTCGCGTAGCTCATAAATGGCATATCCGCCATCAGTAAGCAATTCGGGCTACCTGCGCGAACGCTGCGAGTGTGGTAAGCAATATCTTCAACCGTTACCGGTAAAGTATCGGTTTTGCCTTGTAATACCATGCCCAGAGAATCGCCAACGAGCAATACGGGCATGTTTTGGCTTTCAAATAGCCCTGAAAAGCTAGCATCGTACGCCGTTGATGTAGCAAACTTTCGACCTTCTTGCTTCCACTTGATTAGGTCGTTGATGGTGATTTTTTTCATTATTTTATCCTTATTTGGGCGTTGGCTATGCTTGCCAAACGCTCAGCCCATTACGATCGACTTGCGTAAGCAAGTTCGTGAGCTCAGTCCCATCAGGGAGTTGTAAATTAGGTGTAATTTCAGCAAGCGGATAGAGCACAAACTCTCTCTCTTTCATTCCATAGTGAGGAACGGTTAAACGCTCGGAATCAATCACCTCATTGCCGTAAAGAATAAGATCAAGGTCGAGTGTTCTCGGCCCCCATCGTTCATCTTTACGGACACGCCCTTGCTCTAACTCAATGGCTTGGGTGCAATCAAGCAGCTCAAGCGGCGTTAACTCGGTTTGTATTTTAACAACAGCATTGATGTAGTCAGGTTGATTTGCCGGCCCCATAGGTGTGCTGCTGTAAAGTGACGAGCATTGAATGACCGAACTCTTGGGCAGTGACTTTAGCGCATCCATCGCATCCAAAGCTTGTGCTACGGGATCGGACAGATTACTGCCGATCGCAATATAACAAGTGATCATTGGCTGCTCTTTGGCTTTTTGCTCTTAGGACTACGGCGACGTCGATTCCCCGACTTGGTTGACGCTCCACCTAAATCATTCACCATCGCTTGGCGCATATTGCGGCCTGCGGTTTGGAATGTATTCCACCAACTGGCCAATTCTGCTACTTCACCGCCTTCGATTTCTCCGCGCATTTCTAGGAAATCATAACCAGCGCGGAATTTATTCAATTCCATTAGGCGGTATGCACGTTTACCTGTGCGGCGTGGTAGACGAAGCTGTAACTGCCATATTTCACGAATGGTAGCCGTGTGGCGCCTTGGAATAGCCGTTGATTTAACTTGCTCATCCAAAATGATGTTACTGGCTTCCATTACCGCGTCATAGTCAGACAGGTTTTGACTCGCCATAAGCTTGACGGCATGCTCCATCATCGGATACCAAAGCATGGCGGCAAACATGAATGCTGGATTGACTCGCTTGCCTTCTTCGATGCGCTGATCGGTGGCGTCAAGAACCAGATCTAACATCTGCTCAGTGTTCGATGCATAGTCTGATGTTAAGTGTGGCGCTATGATCGGGAACAGCTGTTGGAATAGGTTGTATTCACGCATCAAGTGATAGGTTTCTAGGCCACAGCCAGCTTGCAGTAGCTTGAGCGACTCTTCATAAAGTCGTGCTGATGGAATATCACGTAACAGTGGCGCTAATTCTTCAATGGGTGCAGCCGTATCTTCTTCGATATCAAAATCGAGTTTTGCGGCAAAGCGGGTAGCACGAAGCATGCGCACCGGATCTTCACGGTAACGCACTTCAGGTTCCCCGATCAGGCGAATAATGCGGTCTTCAAGATCTTCAATACCACCGGCATAATCGTGAATCGAATAGTCACCAATGTTGTAGTACATTGCGTTGATCGAGAAATCACGACGCTCTGCATCTTCATCAATACTGCCGTAGACATTGTCCCGCAGTAGCATGCCATCTTTACTTTGTTGAGAAACGTTCTTCTCTTGTTCTTGATGGTGGCCACGGAACGTCGCGACTTCAATGATATCTCGACCAAACATGATGTGGGCCAGTCTGAAGCGGCGGCCGATTAAACGGCAGTTACGGAATAAGGTTTTAATCTGCTCTGGTGTCGCATTGGTGGCGATGTCAAAGTCTTTTGGTTGTTCGCCAAGCAAGAGATCACGCACACCACCGCCCACAAGATAGGCTTCATAGCCAGCATTGTGTAGTCGATAGAGTACTTTTAGCGCATTATCACTGATTTTCTGACGCGAGACAGTGTGCTCTTCGCGAGAATAGACATGCAGTGCAATGTCACCATAAACCTCGTGAACATTTTTGGAATTTTCAGTTTTATTCATAATCTTAACGCAGTTTAGGTGAGAAAAAATGACGGCTCATCCGTCACGTTTCGTTCCTGTCGCTTGAATTTTGCCGCTTATGATAGCCTAGAGTGCATCATTTGAGAATGGCGGTTTAATCTTGAGCGCATCGGATAGCTGTTGCAAGTGCCAATTTTCCACTCCCCATTTTAGGAGTTCTTCTGGTGTAGAGCCTGCCATATGGTCATCTAAAGAGAAACCAAGAAAACGCATCGCATTCATTAAAGTTGGCACGGGATTGGTTAAATCTATACCGGCAGCATGGTTCTGTTTGGATAGTTTATTGCCGCTATCATCAATAGCAAGGGGTAAGTGCAAGTAACTCACCGGCGTCGCACCGAGTGTTTTGTAGAGACTAATTTGCCGCCCTGTAGGTTCAATTAAATCAGCGCCTCGGACCACTTCGGTTACCCCTTGATAGATATCATCAAGTACAACCGCCAAGTTATAGGCAAAAAGCCCATCTCTACGTTTAATGATAAAGTCTTCGTGCACTAAGCCTGCCGGAATAGTGAGCGAACCGTAGCGTTGGTCATCAAATGCACTAATAGGGTGGGTCACTTTCAAGCGAACCGCCTGGTTGCCTGATGCCATTAAGCCTTTGTGGCGACATGTGCCTTGATAAAAGCCGTGTGTTTCTTTGATCTGTCGGCGAGTACATTCACATAAGTAGGCATCGTCTGATGATAACCATTGATCCACTTGCTGTTGGTACGCCGTTAGACGCGAGCTTTGGTAAAGAACGTCGCCGTCCCAAACTAACTGGTAAGCTTCTAACGTTTTCAGAATGAGGGATGAAGCACCAGCAATTTCACGTGGTGGGTCAATATCCTCAATACGGACGAGCCATCTTCCTGATTGGGCTTTAGCTTGAAAGTAACTGCCTAGTGCGGCAACTAGAGAACCAAAGTGTAAGGGACCCGACGGAGAGGGCGCAAATCGACCTATATACATAACCGACCTATATACATAGTTTGTTATAAAGACAGTGTTTACAAACAACAGTAACAATAAACAATAGTGTAGAGTGTTATTGCGGCATTGATATGATCATCATGAATGATCAAAAAAGGGAGCGTTTGCTCCCTTTTTATCGCTATATTAGCCTTGCATCTGTCGTTCTTTGATTTCTGCAAGTGTCTTACAGTCGATACATAAATCGGCAGTAGGACGGGCTTCTAAGCGGCGAATACCGATTTCAACACCACAAGATTCGCAGAAGCCAAAGTCGTCTTCTTCAATCTTGTTAAGCGTTTTCTCGATTTTCTTAATCAAGCGACGTTCACGGTCACGGTTACGCAACTCTAAGCTGAACTCTTCCTCTTGAGATGCACGGTCAACCGGATCAGGGAAATTAGCCGCTTCGTCTTGCATGTGGTGCACAGTACGATCAACTTCTTCCCTAAGTTGGTTGCGCCAAGCGCCTAAGATTTTTCTAAAATGATCCATTTGAGCTGGTGACATGTACTCTTCACCGGCTTTTTCCTGGTAAGGATCAACCCCTGCAATGGCTAGGATGCCTAGCGCTTTTTTCTTTGATTCTGGCATACAGCATCTCCTACTTAAACCTAGTCAACTGCGCGAACAGTTAATTTTAAGGCGGGTATCTATAGCAAAAAGAAATGCTTGTGGCAAACGATGTTTGTTAAAGTTCTTATCATTGTGAACGTGTCATCACTTTTGTTCGTAATTGACCCGAGATAAGAGCGTCATATCATTATCTGAAAATGATGCTTTATAACAAAGTACTTCAACCCCAGCTTTCCTTGCTTGCTCAAGTAATTGTGAATATTTCGCATCTATATGGTGTGCGGCAAAGACTTTTTCAATGCCTGAATGCAAAATAGCGAATAATAATACGGCTCTGCTTCCAGATTGAGCCATTTCCGTGAGCTCTCTGAGATGTTTTTGACCTCTTGTCGTTTGAGCATCTGGAAAATACCCTTGTCCTGATTCTTCTAGCAGTGTGACACTCTTTACTTCAATGTAGCAATCGACCCGCTCACTGTCTTGCAACAAAATATCGATCCTGCTGTTTTCTTGACCGTATTTCACTTCAGTGCGCAGCGTTTGGTAACCTTTTAGCTCTTCAATCACATTATTTTTAATGGCTTCTACGGCTAATGTGTTGGCTCTGGCCGTATTTACACAAATCATGTCACCGCTATCAGTTTGGGTTAACTCCCAACTATTTGGGTATTTTCTTTTCGGATTATCTGAGGTGGAGTACCAAACGGTCGAGCCTGGGACGGCACAGCCAGTCATTGCGCCCGTGTTCGCGCAGTGAATGGTGACCTCGTCTCCGGATGCGGTGGTGATATCTGCGAGGAAGCGTTTATATCGTTTAATGAGCTTTCCTGATTCTAAAGGTGGATCGAAGTGCATTTCATGGCCATTTTTTATTAGAATGAGAGCTCACATTACAGCACAAGGCTTTTCCGTTGTCACAACTCCCTATTAAAGACGTGTTATCTGAGTTATTTGAGGCGATTGAAAACTCAAACCAAGTGATTTTGAAGGCGCCAACAGGGGCGGGGAAATCAACGTACTTTCCGTTGCAGCTTCTTCGTCATCTGCCTGTCGATGGAAAAATTATCATGCTAGAGCCGCGCCGCATTGCCGCCAGAAATATTGCGATGTATTTAGCACAACAATTATCAGAGCCTGTTGGGGAGTCGGTGGGCTATCGGGTGCGTGGTGAAAGTAAAGTCAGTAAAGATACACGGCTTGAAATTGTCACAGAAGGCGTATTGACTCGAATGCTACAAGACGATCCTGAGCTTAACGGGATTGGCGCAATCATATTTGATGAATTTCATGAAAGAAGCTTGCATGCTGATACCGCGCTAGCTTTTACCCTAGAAGTACAAGAAGCGCTGCGAGATGATCTCAAGCTCATACTGATGTCAGCGACATTGGATGGCGATGATCTTAAGCGTGTTTTACCCCAAGCACGTTATGTTGAGTCTCAAGGCCGATCCTTTCCCGTTGAGGTTGCCTATCGGCCAATAGGGGTGAATGACAACTTGCCTCAAGCCATGTGTCAGCAGATCCTATCAGCGATGTCTCATCACTCAGGGTCGTTGTTGGCTTTTTTACCTGGCGTAGGGGCAATAAAACGGACTGAGGAGTTGTTAACACAATCACAAAGCTTATCGGAATCACAAAGTTTGACGCAATTACAAAGTGGCTATGACATTTGTCCGCTTTATGGCCAGTTAGACTTTAAAGCCCAGCAACGGGCGATTCAACCAGCAGCGTCTGGCCAGCGAAAAATTGTGCTTGCGACCAATATTGCTGAGACTTCACTAACGATCGAGGGCATTCGGATTGTATTAGATTCTGGTTTAGAGAATCAGGCGACCTTTGATTTAAAAACTGGCGTTACCAAACTAGCACAAGGACGCATTGCGCAATCTTCAGCGATTCAGCGCAGTGGGCGAGCGGGACGCCTTGAGCCCGGAGTTTGTGTTCGTTTATATAGTGAGAGTCAGTTTAATCAGCAGCCGCAGCAAAGTACGCCGGAAATATTACGCAGCGACTTAGCGGCCTTGATGTTAGAGCTGCTTAAGTGGGGATGCCAAGATGTGACGATGTTAAGGTGGCTAGATACACCGAAAGAGACACATATTGAGCAGGCTAAAGCGCTATTAAAGCAACTGCAGTTGCTTGATGCTTCATCGCAATTGACGCCTTTGGGGCAGCGCGCTCATACACTTGGCGTTGAGCCTCGCCTTGCCAGTTTGCTACTGCAAGCCCAGCCATTAGGTGCCGTCGAGCTAACCACGGCTATTGCGTTGTGCTGTTTAATTGAAGAGCCAGAAAGGGGACATATTGACTTAAGGTATGCGTTACATCGCTGGCAGACGGGGCAGCATACTCGTAGTGCTGCTCTAATGCTTCGAGCTAAATCGATAGCTCAGAAGCTCAAGTATCGGTTTATCTTGAAAGAGAGTGATGAGTCATTGCTCGGGATACTTGCAGCCTTAGGTTACCCAGATAGAATTGCGGCGAAACGCTCGGGAAATTCGGGGCAGTTCTTATTGGCCAACGGTCACGGTGTGCAAATTGACGATCATGACAAGCTTGCAGATGAAGAATACCTTGTTGTTTTGGATGTGCTTAATACCGGGCGAGGTGCTAGTCAGATCTTTAAAGCTCTCAGCGTAGATATCCCTAGCCTTGAACACATAGCGCCGCAGTTAATTGAAAACAAACAGCGTCTGGAATGGGATGATAAGCGAGGGGCATTGACGGCCAGTGAAGTGACACAGCTTGGCGCAATTATCTTGAAGCAAAAAATCATTCCTATCCCAGACGATGCCGATGTCAGTGGGGCATTATTGGCGACCGTTCGCCGTCACGGCGTATCGGTACTCAACTGGACACCCTCTGCGAATGAATACGTCACTCGGGTAGAGTGTGCACGAGATTGGCTTGATGTCCCTCAATGGCCGGATATGTCTCAGGCCGCATTATTGACCCACTTAGAGCAGTGGTTGCTGCCTTTTATGCATGGCATTTCATCCATGAAGGGGCTAAAAGCGCTCAATCTTATGCCTGCACTCGAGGCGTACTTAGGATGGGAGGCGTTAAAAGTGTTGAATGATGCTTTACCGACGCATCTTGTGGTGCCAACAGGTGCGAAGAAAAAAATTCGTTATCAAGTGGGACAAGCGCCTATGTTGTCGGTCAAGCTTCAGGAAATGTTTGGTGAGCAAGCTTCACCATTGATAGCAAATGGTCGCCAAGCGATAGTGCTGGAGTTACTCTCTCCAGCACAAAGACCGTTACAAATTACCCAAGACCTTGCCGCATTTTGGCAAGGCGCATACAAAGACGTTCAAAAAGAGATGAAAGGACGTTATCCCAAACACCCATGGCCGGATGATCCAATGAATCATCAGGCAACGCACAAAACCAAAAGACAGTTGAACTCATGATAGAAGTTAGAAAGTTGGCGGCGACCGGTAAAAAAACAACAACCAAGAAAACCACCAAAACCGCAGCAAAACCGAGAGCAAAAAGTGCGCCTAAGAAACGTAAGACTGCCAAAAAGAAAGGGCGCTCAACGCTTGGAAAACGACTGTTCTCGATTGGCTGGAAATTGGCATTAGTTGGCGGGGTGGCGCTTGCTGCAGTCGGCTTTTATCTCGATCAGGTGGTGAAAGAGCGTTTTGAAGGGCAGCTGTTTGATTTACCGACCGTTGTTTATGCGCGTGTGCTTAATTTGTCGACAGGCGATGCGATTGAGATTCAGCAGCTACGTAATGAACTGGATGTGCTTGGCTATCGTAAGGTGAATCAGCCTCGTAACCCAGGAGAGTACTCTTCATCATCAACGAAGATTGAGTTGATTCGCCGTCCATTTGAGTTTGCTGACGGCCCTGAGCCTGATCGTCATGTCATGTTGTACTTTGAAGGTAATGAATTAGTACGGATTCAGTCATTAGAGAAAAAAGGTAACCTTGGCTTTCTCCGTATTGAACCCAAAATGTTGGGGATGCTAGAGAAGAATGCTGATGAGCAGCGGTTATTCTTACGTCGTGACCAGTTTCCGGAAATCATGATAGATGCGTTGCTCGCCACGGAAGATAGAGACTTCTATCAGCATGATGGTGTGTCACCTACTGCGATCGCTCGTGCATTTTTTGCCAATATACGCGCGGGAAGAACCGTACAAGGGGGAAGCACCCTGACGCAACAACTGGCGAAAAACCTTTTCCTGACTAGTGAGCGTACGTTGTGGCGTAAGCTACGTGAAGTGTATATCGCGTTAATACTGGATTACCGTTATAGCAAGGATCAAATCTTAGAAGCCTATCTCAACGAAGTCTATTTAGGGCAAAGCCGAGGGGAGGCGATTCATGGTTTCGGCCTTGCTGCTCGTTTGTATTTTGGTCAGCCGTTGCAAGAGCTGCGTATTGATCAATTAGCCTTGCTTGTTGGCATGGTGAAAGGCCCCTCTTATTACAATCCCATTCGTCATCCTGAGCGTTCAAAGCAGCGTCGGGATTTGGTGTTGCGCTTGATGATGGATCAAAGCCTGTTAACCGGGCGTGAGTTTGAAATGGCGGCGAGCCGCGATCTCGACTTGCAAAAGAATCCGCAGATTGCCAGTCGTCAACCGGCTTACTTTCAACAGCTAAAACGAGAATTAAACCAAAAGCTTGGCAATCAGATTAACGCTAAAGGTGGGGTGCGTATTTATACCTCTCTGGATCCGGTTTCGCAGGACCAACTAGAGAAAGCGATCGCGAAACGGCTGCCACAGCTAGAGAAAACGTCTGGCAAAGGGTTGGAAGCTGCGGCGATTGCCGTGGATCGTAATAGCGGTGAAATTCGTGCAATGGTCGGCGGAAAACGCACTGGCTACAGTGGTTTTAACCGAGCGCTGAACGCGAGTCGTCCTATTGGTTCTCTTGTCAAACCTGCCGTGTATTTAACGGCGTTAGAGCAGCCAGATAGGTTTGATTTGGCAACGACACTTGATGATGAACCACTGACCTTGAAGGGCAGTAAAGGCAATGTGTGGCAGCCGAGAAACTACGATCGAAAATTTCGTGGTGACGTGCCATTGTATGAGGCGCTTGCTAAGTCTCTGAACGTTCCTACTGTTCGTTTAGGGATGTCGCTGGGGATTAAAAACGTATCAAGCACTCTTGTGCGCCTAGGGGTCGATGCTAGCGAGATAAGACCAGTGCCATCGATGTTTTTAGGCGCGATTTCATTAACGCCTTACCAGGTGGCGCAGATGTATCAAACGTTATCAAATTCTGGTCGACAGGCTAATTTGTCAGCGTTACGTTCCGTGGTCAGTGTCGATGGTGATGTGCTGTACCAGTCTTTACCTAAAGCGACTCAAAAAGTGCCGCAACAGGCGGCTTGGCTGACCACCTACGCGATGAAAAAAGGCGTGCTTGAAGGGACGGGTCGATACTTAAATAGCCTGTTTCCTCACGCGGCATTAGCGGGGAAAACGGGTACCAGTAATGATACGCGAGATAGCTGGTTTGTCGGGGTAGACGGCCGCGAAGTGACCACAATATGGGTGGGTCGGGATGATAACAAATCGACCAAGTTAACTGGCTCAAGTGGCGCACTTCGTGTGTATTCCGATTACTTAGCCGCTCGCGTGCCGGAGCAGCTTATTTTGCCGTGGCCAAAAAATATCACGATGATTGGTTTCAATAAAACCACCAATGGTTCACTACAGCTCGATTGCGGCAATGCATTTGAGTTACCCGTCTGGGATGAATCGGGGAAATTGAAGGCATCGTGTGACAACCAACCCAAACAGTGGATAAAGAACCTGTTTGATTGGTAATTGTCACTAAAGTAAAAGGGTCATTGCCACGACATGTAATTGTAGAACGAGCCAAACTGTCGCTTATCGAAACAATGGATACGTTTGAGATAAGCGGTTAGGCTATAGCTATGATGCAAAATGCTGATATATTAGAGTAATTAAATTGAGAGCGCTTTTAGGGATGAATGTGAAACGCCTAACGGGATGGTTTATAGCGTCAGTTTTTACATGGGGTAGTGCAACGTTATGCGCACAAGCAAGTGAACCTGCGACCTCAGTTAAACAAACGGCTCAAGAAAATACAGCCAATAACGATAAGGCAAGGCCAAAAATTGGCCTTGTGTTAGCGGGTGGCGGTGCGAAGGGCGCGGCGCATATCGGTGTGCTTAAAGCGCTGGAAGAAATGAATATCCCCGTTGATATTGTAACGGGTACCAGTATGGGGGCTTATGTTGGTGGCCTGTATGCCACGGGCATGAGCGCAGATGAAATAGAGAGTTTTATCCATACGGTCGATTGGAATAATGGCTATGTGGATCGCGTAAACCGCAGTCAGCGTCGAATCCGAGATAAAGAAGCCGAAGATCGTTATCAAATTCGTACCGATATCGGCTTGCATTTTGGATCCATCGAGGCCCCAAAAGGCGTGGTTCAAGGGCAAAATATGCTACGTATTTTGCGCAAAACAACCGGTAACCTTCCTAAATTCCAATCTTTTGATGACTTGGCTATTCCTTATCGCTCTGTCGCCACAGACATTCTTAAGTTGGAGCCTGTGGTCATCGATAAAGGTTACTTAGTCGATGCCATGATGGCGAGTATGTCTGTTCCGGGCGCGTTGCCCCCATATGAGTTAGGGGATCTTTTGTTGGTCGATGGTGGCGTGACCAACAATATGCCAGTAGAGCTTGCCAAAGAAATGGGCGCAGACCTCATTATTGCTGTGGATATAAGCAGTGACTATAAAACCCGCGATGACTTTAGTAGCTTTTTGAGTGTTGGTGAGCAACTGTCAAACTATTTGGTTCGCCGTAGTACTGAAGAGCAAATGCAGTCGCTTGGTGACCATGATGTCTACATGCACCCTGAAGTAGGGAAAATAGCCACAACTGACTTTTCGAGTATGCCAAGAGCGTATGAGCTAGGGTATGAGGCTGCTTATCAAATTGCCGATGAATTACAGCATCTATCTGTTTCTTCTTCCCAGTTTCAGCAATACATAGAAGACAAGCAAAATGCTCGTCGTCACCTTCGCTATGGCGATGAAACAGTGGTTGATAAAGTGGTGATTAATAATCAGACGCATTATAGCGACAGTTTGTTGAGTCATAATTTGTCATTAAAATCTGGTGAGGTCCTAGAGACGGATGACATTGAAGAAAAAATTGAGAACCTTTACGCACTAGACCGATTTGAACTCATTACTTACGAGTATCAAGAGCAAGGTGAAGACACCGCGCTGGTGGTGGACGTGAAAGAAAAATCATGGGGTCCAAACTACATGGATTTCCGCTTCTACCTGGAAGAAGATTTTAATGCCAATAGTTTTTATGCCATTGGTGTTAGTACCAACTTTACTGATCTCAATGATCGTGGTGCGGAACTGCGAGTCAACGCTGATTTTGGTACCGATAAACGGATAGAGGCGGAGTTGTATTCTCCCTTTGTGACTAACCAAGATTTTTTCTTCCTCGCGGGTCTTAAATACGGCAATGAAAGGCGAAATGTATTGTGTACGCCCAATGCCACCAGTACTGGTTGTGTTGACCCCGCGCTCGAAGGCAGTGCCGATTTTGTCCCAGTTACCTATCGTGAATGGCTAGGCGAACTGGCGGTAGGCTATGCCCCTACCTTATGGCAAGAGTTTAAAGTCGGTGGTCGCTTCGTACAGGGTGAGTCTTATGTGTCACCTTTACCGTCTTCAGGAACGTTTGATTTCGATCGCCAAGGGATGTTTGTCAATTATAAACTCGATACCTTAGATGATTTCAGCTTGCCGACAAAAGGTTGGTACATCAATTTAGAATACTTGTTGTCTAACGATAGCGGTCAGCAAGATATCAATGATGCGCCATCGGATTTTTCTGATACCGCATATGAGATTACGGCGGAAACAAAATACGCACATACCTTTGGACGTAATACCTTTGTTGGTTCGTTTGATTATGCGGTGATTGAAACAGAAAACTCGACGTTACCCGTCAATCCAAGAGAGCTGGGTGGCTTTTTGAATTTATCGGGTATCCCAAGAAACAGTTTGATAGGAGAGAACAAACTGTATGGTAGCCTCGTCTATCGCTATCGATGGTTTGACAATGATTTTGGTATGTTTAAATCTCCCGTGTATTTAGGCGCATCTGCCGAGTACGGCGGCGTTTGGGATGGTGACCAAGGTATTTCTGATGCTCCGCTGTTTATGGCAGGCTCTATTTTTGCTGGAATTGATTCGCCTGTTGGACCCATTATGCTCTCTTATGGTCAAGTCGAAACAGGATTACGGTCGTTTTATTTAATCATTGGTGCTGCATATTAATTCAGCCCACAATTGTTCACGGGCGTGAGCCTATGAACAGAATTTGCGAGTGAAATAAGTAAAGTATCCTACATAGAGGCGAGTGAAAATCATGGATTTTGCTCGAAGTTGCTATGTTGGTCAAAATGATAAGATTTTAATTTATCGTTAAATTTGCTATTCTTCGCCCCACAGTTTGGCCTCTCTAATGCTGATCATTAAAGGAATTGATGACGAAAAATGGCGAGGGAGAGCCAAGTTTCCAAGGATGTCCACTCCTAATTCTAATTATTAAGGAGGGACCGCAATGAGAGGAAAAAAGTCGTGCTTGAAGCCTACCGTAAACACGTCGCAGAGCGTGCTGTCGAAGGAGTTGTTCCTAGACCCCTAGATGCTGAACAAGTTGCTGGACTTGTTGAGCTATTAAAGAATCCCCCTCAAGGTGAAGAAGAAATCATCCTTGATCTTCTTGAGAACCGCATTCCACCAGGCGTAGATGAAGCCGCTTACGTTAAAGCTGGTTTCCTTACGGCGATTACAAAAGGTGAAGTAACATCACCACTCGTCAGTCGTGAAAAAGCCGCTGAACTGCTGGGTACTATGCAAGGCGGATATAACATCGAGTCGCTTGTCTCTTTGCTTGATGATGACGCACTTGCCCCGATCGCTGTTAAAGCTCTTTCTCATACGCTTTTGATGTTTGATGCATTTTATGACGTGGAAGAAAAAGCGAAAGCAGGCAACGACCATGCTAAGCAAGTCATGACGTCGTGGGCGGAAGCCGAATGGTTCCAGTCTAAGCCAAAACTACAAGAAAAAATTACCCTTACTGTTTTTAAGGTTACTGGTGAAACGAATACCGATGACTTATCGCCAGCACCTGATGCTTGGTCTCGTCCTGACATCCCAGTTCACGCGCTAGCGATGCTAAAAAATGCTCGTGAAGGTATTGAACCGGATCAACAAGGTTCTATTGGTCCAATTAAACAAATTGAAGCGCTCCAACAAAAAGGCCATCAATTGGTTTACGTTGGTGACGTTGTTGGTACGGGATCTTCACGTAAATCAGCAACCAACTCTGTGCTTTGGTTCATGGGCGATGATATCCCTAATGTTCCGAATAAACGCGCAGGTGGTTATGTTCTAGGTGGTAAAATTGCGCCAATCTTCTTCAATACTATGGAAGATGCGGGTGCACTACCGATTGAAGTGGACGTGACGAAACTGAACATGGGTGATGTGATTGATATTTACCCATTTGAGGGTAAAGTTTGCGATCATGAAAGCGGTGAGACACTGGCTGAGTTTTCGTTAAAGACTGATGTACTGATTGATGAAGTACAAGCTGGTGGCCGTATTCCTCTAATCATCGGTCGTGGCTTAACGGACCGTGCGCGTGAAGCACTAGGTATGGCGCCTTCTGAGGTCTTCCGTCGCCCTGTTGAAGTTGAAGATACCGGTACGGGTTTTACTCTTGCGCAAAAAATGGTGGGTAAAGCTTGTGGTGTAGAGGGTATTCGTCCAGGGACTTACTGTGAGCCTAAGATGACAACGGTTGGGTCACAAGATACTACAGGGCCGATGACGCGTGATGAGCTTAAAGATCTCGCTTGTCTTGGCTTTTCTGCAGATCTAGTGATGCAGTCTTTCTGTCACACTTCGGCTTATCCAAAGCCCGTTGATGTGAATACGCACCATACACTGCCAGATTTTATTATGAATCGTGCAGGTGTATCACTGCGTCCAGGTGATGGTGTTATCCACTCTTGGTTGAACCGTATGTTGTTGCCAGATACCGTTGGTACTGGTGGTGACTCTCATACGCGTTTCCCTCTTGGTATTTCTTTCCCTGCAGGTTCTGGTTTGGTGGCGTTTGCTGCTGCGACGGGAGTGATGCCACTCGATATGCCTGAATCTATTTTGGTTCGTTTTAAAGGTGATATGCAGCCGGGTATTACGCTGCGTGACCTTGTCCATGCGATTCCTTACTATGGCATTCAGCAAGGCCTACTTACCGTTGAAAAAGCAGGCAAGATCAATGAATTCTCGGGTCGCATTCTAGAGATTGAAGGCGTTGAACACCTATCAGTAGAGCAAGCTTTTGAATTGTCTGATGCGTCAGCAGAGCGAAGCGCTGCGGGTTGTACGGTGAAGCTCTCTCAAGAGTCGATTGAGGAATACCTTAATTCCAATATCACCATGCTTAAGTGGATGATTTCTGAAGGTTACGGTGATCGCCGTACGATTGAACGTCGAATCGTGGCAATGGAAGAGTGGCTAGCAAACCCTGATCTTATGCAGGCGGATAGCGATGCGCAATATGCTCACGTTATCGAAATTGACTTGGCCGATATCGACCAGCCAATTCTTTGTGCGCCAAATGACCCTGATGATGCTCGCTTGTTGGCTGATGTTCAAGGTACCGAAATCAATGAGGTCTTTATTGGTTCATGTATGACGAATATTGGTCACTTCCGTGCGGCGGGTAAGCTTCTTGATAAGTTTACAGGTCAGCTGGATACACGTTTGTGGATTGCACCACCAACTAAGATGGATAAAGACCAGCTAACAGAAGAGGGTTACTACGGTATCTTTGGTCGTGCGGGCGTACGTATCGAAACACCGGGATGTTCACTGTGTATGGGGAACCAAGCGCGAGTGGCAGACGCTTCTACTGTGATGTCGACATCAACACGTAACTTCCCGAACCGTTTGGGTACAGGTGCGAACGTTTACTTGGCTTCCGCTGAGCTTTCATCTGTTGGTGCTATTCTAGGTCGAATTCCTAACAAGGAAGAGTACTTAGAGTACATGCAGCAAATTGATGCCACTGCGGCGGATACCTACCGTTATTTGAATTTCCATCTAATGGGTCAGTATACTGAAAAAGCCGATACGGTTATTTTCCAAGAGCCGGCATAAGCGCTATGAATTGGGAGAGTTTGCTCTCCCAATTTAATGTCGATAGTGACTCTGGAATAGAACAACACTAATGTAAAAGCCAGTCTTCAATGTGAAATCGAAGGCTGGCTTTTTTGTGGGTCAAGCAAAGAGTTGGATTAAAACGATGAATGCATGAGTTAACTCGTTAACAACTTTTGCAGCCTGTCTCTACAAGCGATGATGTGGTCGCGCTCCGGACCTTGTTTGTGGCAGTGCTCCAAAATGTATTCCATTGAACTCAATACGGTGCGCCAGCGAGGGGTTTTTGGAAGTGTTTCTACTCGCAGGTATTTGTCTAACGTTCGCGTTTGTAGCGTGCTTCGATCTAGGTAAACTCGCCAAAGTCCACTTTGTTCTGCAAAGGCAAATTTCGATTGTCCGGTGACATCTTCCCAGTAGGTCAGTGAATTTGTCATCGCTTCTACCAGTATTTCACGCATTAATTCAGGGCGAGATTTTTGCTCGTCGCTGGCTTTATCGGCCAATCGAGTAAACTCTCCCCCTAGCTCTTTTAATTCTTGTAGCTTGGCTTTATCCCCTTCAATGGCGTAGCTAGACAGTGCATCAATGGCGGTTTCAAGGTTTTTAACACGTGATACGTTAGTATTTTTACCTTGTTCAAAGATATAAACATTCCGTAGTCCAGGGCCTTCTGGTAGCGTTAAAATGTCAGCATTGATACGCTGCCTGACATCTTCTATAAAGATATCAATGTCACCACAATAATGCTCTTGAGATAGGTTTACGAACTTAGGGGCGATGAGATCATCCAAGCTCGAACGTTTTAGCTGTTCAACATTTCGTTTGAATAACGCTGCCGCCGCTTGATTGGCAAATTGGATTTTCAGATCATTACGTACGCACAAAATAGCTTCTGGTGCGGTATCGAGCTGCTCAATGAGTCGCCCTTGTGTTTCCAGTAGGCTGGCTTCGACGAGCGCGCGCTGCTTGAGCTCATATTTAAGGCTTTGGTTTTCTGCTCGCCGTACCTCAGCTTTGCTCGCTTGCAGGTGGGCGGCAATTCTCGCCGCCAGTTCTTGTTTGCTAAATGGTTTGGATAAATAGTCATTTGCGCCCACCTCAAAACCACGAACACGGTCTTCTGATTGATTGAGCGCCGTGAGCATAATGACGGGCAAAGCAGCGTGATCGTATTGTTCACGTAGCGTTTCACAGACTTCAAACCCACTCATTCCTGGCATCATGATATCAAGCAGTAGTAGGTCTGGTTTGTCTTTTTCTATTGTCGCCATGGCTTCTATGCCATCTTTGGCGAGTGTGACTTGATAACCTTCAAGTCGTAAAAAGCTTTCTAGAATGCGCAGGTTAACGGGCTCATCATCAGCGATAAGGATTTTAGGGCCATCAGGGTTGTCAGGAAGAGTTTCTTCGTCGCTGATTGCTAACTCGTTTTGATCCGTCACTTGGTAGTGATTCGATTGTGGCACATAAGACATGGCTTCCACTTCTTCTTGGCTAGCCAATGGCAGTGTGAAGCTGAATGTGGTTCCTACATGTGGTTGGCTACTGACATAGAGTGAGCCCCCCATTAACTCAATGAGCTGGCGGCTGATAGAAAGCCCGAGTCCTGCTCCTTGGCGATAGTGACCTGAATCGTGTCCAGCCTGTACTAAGGGTTCGAAAATATGCTCTAACTGCTGCGCCGGGATACCATGTCCAGTATCGACAACTTGCACGCGGATATGATCATCCATCGCGGTTGCGGATAATACAATTTTACCTTCGTTGGTGTACTTTATGGCGTTGCCGACTAAGTTATACAACACTTGTTCTAACCGCTGAGGGTCAGCGGATACGTAAGGAATAGGTTCTAACACTTGGTTAATAATGCGAATCTTTTTATTACCCAACAGGTGCTGGGATAAGTCGAGAACAAGTTGTGTCGCACTGGTAAGGCTCACGGCGGAGCGCTCTATTGCCAGGCTGCCATAGCGCATCTTGTGATAATCGAGAAGGTCATCGACAAGGCTTGCCAGCCTTTGACCGCTGTTAACAATAATATCCAGTTGATAGCGATGATTGGCGCCAATCGGGCCGTTAGCCCCAGATATCATGGCTTCAGCAATGCCAATCATGCCATGTAGTGGTGTCCTTAGTTCATGGGAGGTAGTGGCAAGAAATTCATCTTTTAGTTTGTTGGCAAGTTGTAGTTCTTCATTCTGCTTTTTAATCACAATGAGGTGTTGTTCTAGCTCTTGGTTTTGGCTTTTAATTAACTCGATTTTATCCTTGATAGAGCGACGCATACGTTCAAAACTGAGTGCCAGTCGACCAATCTCATCTTTGCGGTTAGCGCTAATGATCGATGGCTCAAGATCACCTCCTGATGCTCGCTCGGCAGCCCATGTTAGCTTTAGTAGTGGCGAGGTAATAAAGTTAGATAGATAGTGAGAGGCAATCACCACCAGAATGATTGCGCTAAGCATCGCGATAACAAACAGTTTTTCCAGCTGATGAATGCTGGCAAATGCTACGGATTCAGGCGTTTCTGCAACGAGTGCCCATGTGGTGTCTGAGAATTGGACGGGTGCAAAGGCGGCGAGATACTGGTTATTGAGAGTATTGCTATAGCTACCAACTTGAGTTTCGCCAGAGAGGGCTTTCTGAATGACTTGTTCGCTTTGTGTAATACTTTCTGCGGATAGCCCCATCATTTTGGCTTTACCATCATTTCCGACCAACAGAAGGTTGATGTCGGTGGTGCTGCCGCTATTGATGAGCTTAGTGATCCCTTTAATTGGCAAACGAAATAGTGCGTAACTGTGTAAATACCCTTGTTGAATAATCGGGGCACCTAGCCACGCGTATTGCTGCTCTCCTTGGGAGGCAAAGTCAGAAATGATAACTGGCGTGTATTCTTCATTATCTTTACGTTTTTTTGTCACTTCTTGATCTAGAGTCGCAAAGGTTGAGCCCAGTATGGATTGAGAAAAGCGGCCCGTATTGAGGTTGGTACCATAGTAATCGTGTTTGAACACTGAGTAGGTAACGTTACCCGCTAAATCGACCAAGACGATATCGTCAAAATCAGAACGTTTAAGGTGTTCCACAAACGCGCGGTGATAGCGTTTGTGGAGCAGTCGATATCGCTCACTGCCCACATAGCTGCTCGAGTCTGGCATGATAGAGGTTTTTACCTGATCGCCAGAGCCGGTAATGTAACGTTCTTGTGCATGTTGTTGGGCTTGCTTAATATCATCGCCCAAGCGTTGGAATGCGTTGACGATGCCGTAAAACCGCCCACCACTGGCATAGGCAAGCTCTGAGCGCACAAAGCCCATGACTTCTGATTTCTGTGCATCAAAGTAATCGAGAACCTGTTGTTTTTTTGTATCGCGAACAGAAACAAGGTGCGTAGTGCTTTGATCGCGAAGATCTTGGCTGTGAGCATTAAGAAAAAACAGAGCAATGACAGTAAGTGGAGTGATGCTGAGCGCCAAAAATGCCATCATCAAAGTGCTTTGTAATCGTTTAAATTTCTGTTTTCTATGCAGCTTGAACATACGTAAGTCTTAGGCCGTTAAGGGGTATTTAGTGAATAAATGCAGGTGTTTTTTTGTCATAAAACACCTGACCTTACTAATCTAAATACTTTTTTTACTTTGGCAAGTAAGTTGAATGCAAAGCGTGTGAGGTCACTCATAATTAATGACTGCTTGAAATTTGATTGGTGATGCTGATGTCAGCTGCAATAAAAGTAACAGTTAAACAGAGGGTTATAAGTAAGGCGGGAAAAGAAGGCGGCAATACTGGTTAGAGTGAGCAGTATTGCCGACAGACTTATTTAAATACGTGAGTTACTTGATGGCATGATAGATGGTGAATTTACTGGTTTTGTCGAGCGTATGACAATGCCCAAATTGACGCTCAATGATCGGTGCGTACTTAAGGAAGCTATTTGCGACGATGACTATGTTGCCTGCGGCTTTAAGATGCGTTGGTGCATCATTGAGCAGTGCTTCAGTTGCAGAATAACTGGTGTCTAGCCCAGCATGGAATGGTGGGTTGCTTACGATGAACTGAAAATCAGACGACAAATCAGAATAGACATCAGAAGCTAAGACATCGCCTTTTAAGCCATTAGCTAATAGGGTCTGCTTACTAGACTCTATAGCAAAGGCATTGATATCACACATTTGCAGTGAAATATCCGGATAGCGTAGTGCCATGAACGCGCCTAGTACCCCAGCACCACAACCAAAATCAAGTACCTTGCCATGCAGTGGTGGTAGGTTACTAAGCAGTAACTGGCTACCTAAATCAAACTCCCCATGGCTAAAGACGCCAGGCAAGCTTTTTACTACTAATTGCTGGCCGTCAAGTTCGACCGGATAGGATTTAAACCAAGATTGCAGATCAAACGATGTTGGTGCTGTTTGGCATTGCCCCCAATAAAATGAGCAACGACGTGCCGAGTCGTATTTTTTTATCAGACCAAAAGGCGCAAACATTTTCTCGACGCTTTTTACGCCAGAGCGATTTTCACCGACCACGACGATTTCAGTATCTTGACCTAGCTTTGCTAACGACATGTCTAATAGCATCTGCGCTTCTGCTTTAGCTTTTGGCCAATACATTAAGATCATATCTGCGTCGATCGTGTCTGGTAAATTAGCACCAAAGTGACAGCAAAGTTGTTCCGAGCGATGAAGTTGTCGGTAAGTACAGTAATTGCTAGTAAATACCGTGACTTTGTCGCAATGCTTGCTCAAATCAATCGGGAACTGGTCTTCTATTTCACCGATGACCAGCACACGTTTTCCTGCGAAGTACTCAAGCTGTCTTTCGGCAATCTGGCTGGGAGCGATGTAATGCGACATGAACGTCATCTCTTGGAAACTGAAAAAGGGAGGGGATTCTCTCACAAACCCCCAGACTAAAAAAGCATTCTAGCTGTTATCTTGGCTATCTAAAAAGTCCTTAAACTCTTCTTCATACATATTGAAAAGTACGATAGTGATAGCAAAAATGATCGGGCCATAAATCAGGCCGATAAGACCAAATAAATGAATACCACCAAGCAGGGAGAAGAAAATCATCAACGTATTCATACCGGCACTGCCTTGCATGAGCAGGGGTCTTAATACGTTATCAATAGAGCCGACGACGGCAATGCTCCATATCGCGAGAAATAGACCCCATTGGGTTTCACCTGTTATTAATAAATACGCGGTGGCTGGAATCCAAATTAACGCGGTGCCAACGATAGGAATAAACGACGCAAAGCCCATCATCGTCCCCCAGAATAAACCGGGGAATCCGGCAAGCCACATACCAAATCCACCTGCGGCACCTTGCGCTATTGCGGTTAAAAAAGAGCCCATCACCGCGGATTTTGATACTTTTTCAATCTCGTTGAGTAAGCGATCTTCTTGGCTGCGAGAAAAGGGCAAAATATGGCGAATCGCAGCGATGATCTTGTCGTGATCGCGCAGTAGGAAGAACAGAACAAACAGCATTAAGAAAAAATTCATCAGGAAGCTGGTGGCATCCCCAAGTATTTTAGCGCTGATTGCCACTAGATTTGAACCCAGTGAGGTCGCAAATTCTGCCGCCTTTTTGGCAATATCTTGTGGATCAATCTTATCAAAAGGTAGGTAGTCATTAATGAACGACAGCCCTTTAACGACCCAAGGGTGGGCAAACACTTCTTGAATACCACCGCCGGTCACCCAGTGATACATATTTTGTGAGAACACGGATCCTTGCTGAACTATGGCACTAAAAACCAGCAGTAATGGCATGACAATGATAAACGTCAGAATAACGCAGGATAACAAGGCGACAGTGTTTTTGTGTTTTGGCAGTTTATCCTCTAGCCACTCATGAATAGGGAACATCAACAGTGACAAAATAAACGCCATGACAATGGAGTTAATGTAAGGCTCGACGAGCAAGTAACAGGCAAAGCCCGTTAAAAGTAGGGCGATGATGAGCACCCAGTGACTTGCCGTTACGTTCATTTTCGTTTTCACGAGTGTTCCTTTTTCAATATATCGGCTGCGAAATCTGCATGCGATAAGATGATGAGCGAGCGTCGTTTTTTCTGCGTCGTGGCGTTTTTACGGTAGACAAAGCGCCATCGCTAATTCAGTTATTTCAACGTATTACTGGTCAACGTATAGTCGGTAAACTAAGTAATCAAATACGGCGACCAATTGAGCATATAATGGACGTAAAATATGGAGTGATCAATTTTAATTGGTATTTAATACCGTGATTAGTGGGGGTTTTATGGGATGTTGTAACGGCAAGGAAACGTGTCAGTCAGGTGTTAAAATTAAGCGAAAAATCCCGTGGTTTTGGATGATGATATTCGCGATAGCGTTACTGGCCGCCTATCATTGGCAGGCATAAAAAAGGGCTGAAACTATCAGCCCTTACGTTTATTGACGTTGAGATTCCCTTTTAGGAGTCTCGACGCTATGCATAAGTCAGTGGTTACTGGCTACGCCGCTTCTTTTGCCAGCATAGCAAAACAACGATCAGCGGCTTCTAGTGTTGCTTCGATTTCTTTTGAACCGTGAGCAAGAGACAGGAAGCTAGCTTCGAATGCTGATGGTGCAAGGTAGACACCGTGATCGAGCATTAAGTGGAAGAAGCGCTTAAAGCGCTCAACATCGCACTTAGCGACGTCTTCATAGCAAGTAATGCGTTCTTGATCGGTAAAGAAAAAGCCAAACATACCGCCAACTTGGTTTACCACCATTGGAATGCCATGCTCGTCTGCCAAGGTTTTAAAGCCATCAGCAAGTTGTTTGGTTTTATGCGCAAGGCGTTTTTCGTTGCCTTCTTCAGACAGCAACGTAAGGCAAGCATAACCAGCTGCCATGGCGATAGGGTTACCTGACAGTGTACCCGCTTGATAAACCGGGCCAGTAGGCGCAACGTATTGCATGACTTCTTTACGGCCACCAAATGCACCAACAGGCATGCCACCACCAATGATTTTACCTAATGTTGTTAAGTCTGGCTTGATGTTGTAATACGCTTGAGCGCCACCTTGTGCGACGCGGAAGCCTGTCATGACTTCGTCGAAGATAAGCAGCGCGCCTTCTTCATCACAGATTTGACGAAGTCCTTCGTGGAAACCTTCAACTGGAGGGATGCAGTTCATGTTGCCGGCAACAGGCTCAACAATAATGCAAGAAATCTCACCTTTGTTGGCAGCAAACAGTGCTTTGACGGATTCAAGATCGTTAAAACGAGCCGTCAGCGTGTATTTTGCAAAGTCAGCAGGCACGCCAGGAGAGCTTGGTTGGCCAAGTGTTAATGCGCCAGAGCCAGCTTTAACAAGTAAGCTATCGGCATGGCCGTGGTAGCAACCTTCAAACTTCATGATTTTGTCACGACCAGTGTAGCCACGAGCGAGACGAATGGCGCTCATGGTCGCTTCTGTACCAGAGCTCACCATACGCAGCTGCTCCATAGAAGGCACCAGTTTGCGCACGAGTTCAGCCATGTTGATTTCCATTTCGGTTGGCGCACCAAAACTTAGACCTCGTTGTGCGGCATCAATAACGGCTTCGCGGATAACAGCATGGTTGTGACCTAAGATCATCGGTCCCCAAGAACCTACGTAGTCAATGTACGCTTTACCATCAGCATCAAAAATCAAAGGGCCATCGGCACGCTCAACAAAGATAGGTGAACCACCTACACCGTTGAAGGCACGAACGGGCGAGTTTACACCACCAGGGATAGTCTCTTGCGCTTTTTGATACAGCTCTGCTGATTTGGTCATGGAGAATTCCTCTTTGCTTATTCGGACCAAGTGAGCAGCATTGTACATACCCTCACAAAATCTAGTAGTGTTTTGAGCACATTTTCGGAAATTGCACTCTGATATGACGGTAAAGTTAAATTGCATCTGCCTAATACTTGAACGAAGCAGTCAGGTATTAGATAATCCCCCGTAATACAATTAATACTATTTGTTTACTCATCATTTTGGTGAGTCGTTTTTATCTTCGTAGGGGATGCGAGTCACTGGTTATCAGTGGTGCGCTTGAATTGCGAATGAGTAGCAAGAGAGGTTCCCATGAGTGATGCAGCTATTCCTTTAAATTTTTCCGATGCCGCGGCAACGCGAGTGAACACATTGATTTCAGAAGAAGAAAACCCTGAACTGAAACTGCGCGTCTACATTACGGGTGGCGGTTGCAGTGGTTTTCAATATGGTTTTACCTTTGACGAAAGTGTCAACGATGGTGATACCACGATTGAAAAGTGTGGTGTGACCTTAGTGGTAGACCCGATGAGCCTACAATACTTAATTGGCGGCACGGTGGATTATACCGAAGGGTTAGAAGGGGCGAGATTCTTTATTGATAACCCCAATGCTACGACAACATGTGGTTGTGGCGCTTCATTTAGCGTTTAAGTTAACCAGTAAGAAAGAGGCGAATGAGAAGTTCGCCTCTTTTTTTTGCTACGCAGATAACAAAAATGAATAAAACAAGGTAGTGTTACTGCTCTACTCTTATTTCCCCTAACGTACAGGGCGTGCTGAGACATTGAATCTAAGGATGTTATTCAAGTTTCAGTACTTTTATCAGCCTTTCTCATCAAGGAAAGGCTAGGTAAGCGCAGCAGCACGACCATTATAAGGATATAACTATGCCAACCATGCAGCCTGGCCGCTTCTTTTCAAAACGTCCCTGGCTTATTTCGCTATTATTCATCTTAGGGCTCGCCGTTTGGCTCGGTCTTGGTGCTTTACGAGCAGAAGAAAGCAATCCGTCTACTTCACCAGAAGTCACGCCACTTGCAAGGGTGGTTTTCCAATCTTTTGTCGCGGAAAGTATTGATAAGAAAATCGAATTATATGGTCGAACTGCGCCGGATCGAACCGCTAAGCTTGGCGCTGAAATCGCGGGGAAAATTATTGGCTTAAGCGTTAGAAAGGGAGACCGCGTCAAGGCTGGCCAAGCGATAGCACAAATCGATAAAGGTGATCTTGCGATTCAATTAGAACGAGCACAGGCCATGTTGAATGTTCGTCAGCAAGAGTTTAATGCATCTAAATCTTTAAAGAGTCGCGGGCTGCAAGGTGAAGTTGCCTATTCAACGGCAGCGGCAAACTATACCGAAGCAAAAGCGATGGTCAGCGCGGCGAAATTGGCCTTGCGTAATACCATCGTTAAAGCACCTTTTACCGGTATCGTGGACCAAATTGATATTGAATTAGGCGATTTTGTCTCTATTGGTGATCCGGTTGCCATGATGATTGATTTAAATGTTCTGGTGATAGAAGCGGACGTGAGTGAGCGTCATATTCAAAATCTATCAGTGAACCAACCAGCGACAGTGCGTTTTATTGATGGCACACCAGTAACCGGTAAGCTTCGTTATATCTCTAGAGTCTCTTCATCGACGACAAATACCTTTCCTATTGAAATAGAAGTTCCGAATCCCAAGCAAAAAATTTCTGCAGGGGTGAGTGCTGAAGTTGAGTTGGCGCTTGAGAAAAATATCGCCATAAAAATAACCCCAACAATGCTGGCCTTAGATGAACGTGGCAACCTCGGTGTTAAAACGCTTCAGAGTAACAAAGTGGCGTTTGTCCCCATCCAGCTCGTTAAGGCTGAACAAGATGGTGTCTGGCTGACAGGGCTTGGCGATCGAGTTGATATTATTGTTTTGGGGCAAGGCTTTGTTCGTGATGGTGATGCGGTAGAAGCGATTAGCGTTGAGCAAGCCAATCAAGTAGCTGATCAAGCTAAGCGATAGGAGAAGGTGCATGAATGCTTTGATTGATGCGGCGTTGTCTCGCTCTCGAACGATGATCAGTTTACTGGTTTTAATTTTAATTGCCGGAGTGGTGACTTATAACACCATTCCTAAAGAGTCGAGCCCCGATATCACGATTCCTATCATCTATGTATCGGTGGGGCATCAAGGGATCTCCCCCGACGATAGTGAGCGTCTATTAGTTCGCCCACTAGAAAAAGAATTACGCTCAATTGAAGGCGTAAAGGAAATGACGGCAACGGCGTCTGAAGGGCATGCGTCAGTCACGCTTGAATTTAATGTTGGGGTCGATCTAACACAAGCCATGGCGGATGTGCGTGATGCTGTTGATTTAGCAAAGCCCAAATTGCCGGATGACAGTGATGAGCCAACCGTTAATGAAGTGACCTTTGCCTCTCAGCAGCCGGTATTGTCGGTGGTGTTATACGGAACGGTGCCGGAACGAACCATTGTTCAAATCGCTCGTCAACTGCGTGACAAACTGGAGAGCTACCGACAAGTTTTAGAAGTGGACATCGCGGGTGATCGCGATGACATCGTCGAAATTGTTGTTGACCCATTACTGATGGAAAGCTACGGCTTAGATCAAGGTGATATTTATAACCTGATTGCGCTCAATAATCGGGTGGTGGCGGCAGGGTTTGTTGATACGGGCTATGGACGCTTTTCTGTCAAAGTCCCATCGGTGTTCGAAACCTTAAAAGATGTACTAGAACTGCCCGTTAAAGTCGATGGTAAGCAGGTGATCACTTTTGGAGATGTGGCGACTGTTCGTCGTGCATTTCGAGATCCCGACAGTTTTGCTCGCCTCGATGGGCAGTCAGCGGTTGTACTTGATGTAAAGAAGCGCGCGGGTGAAAACATTATCGAGACGGTCGCGTTAGTAAAGGAAGTGATGCGTCAAGCGTCATTGGTTCCAGAGTGGCCGAATAATCTGCAAGTTAAGTACACCAAGGACGAGTCGAAAGATGTCAAGATCATGCTCAATGATCTACAAAACAACGTACTTTCCGCCATTATCCTCGTGGTCATTGTCATCATCGCTATTCTCGGTGTACGAACCGCAATGTTGGTGGGGGTGTCAATTCCGGGTTCGTTTTTGACGGGCTTATTGGTGTTGTCAGTATTTGGCTTGACCGTCAATATCATCGTGTTGTTCTCGCTCATTATGGCAGTGGGTATGTTGGTTGATGGCGCGATAGTGGTCACCGAGTTTGCCGATAGGCGGATGCAAGAAGGCACGCCGAGAAAGCAAGCTTACGCCGATGCCGCCAAGCGTATGGCATGGCCGATCACTGCATCAACGGCGACGACGCTCGCCGCTTTTGCGCCGTTATTATTTTGGCCAGATACTACAGGTGAGTTCATGAAGTTCTTACCACTGACCTTGATCGCGACCTTAACGGCTTCATTAGTCATGGCGCTTCTTTTTGTCCCTGTCCTTGGAGGACTGTTTGGTAAGCCTCAATATGTGTCAAGTGCACAACAAGCCAAGATGGTGGCACTGCATGACGGAGACTTTGATAAGGCAACGGGTATCACTAAGCTCTATTACCACACGTTAGCCATCGCGATTGTTCATCCATTTAAAATACTGTTGTTGGCGATTTTAATTGCGATTGGTGTCGGTGCCGCCTACAACAAAGCGGGTTTAGGGGCTGAGTTTTTCCCCGAGGTCGATCCGCCGTACTTTAATGTCAAAGTGCGCTCTCATGGTGACTTATCCATCAATGAAAAAGATGAAGTCATGAGGGTCGTTGAGAAAGTGATGCTTAACCATGATGAATTCGAAAGTGTCTATACAAAAACCGGAGGAAAAAGTGAGATTGGTAATATCCAAATAACGCCGGTTGATTGGCAAGACCGTCGCCGAGTTAATGTCATTATCGAAGAGTTAAAGCAAACAACGAACCAGTTTGCTGGGGTAGAAATTGAGTACAAATTTCCTGATGCAGGACCGCCGGTAGAGCATGACTTAGTGATTGAACTTTCGGCCCGTTTCCCTGAGCGCCTAGATGAGGCTGCCAAGGTGATTCGGCATTGGGCTGACGGCAACGCGAAGCTTACCAATATTAGTGATTCTTCGAGTAAGCCCGGTATTGATTGGCAGATAGATATTCGCCGAGATGATGCCGCCCGGTTTGGCGCTGATGCGAGCTTAGTCGGAAATACGGTGCAATTTGTCACCAATGGACTGAAAATTGGTGACTACCTTCCAGATGACTCGTCAGAAGAAGTCGATATCTTGGTTCGTTTCCCTAGTGATAAGCGCGATATTGGTCGTTTTGATGAATTACGAGTCAAGACCCCCGCAGGTTTGGTACCGATTACCAATTTTGCTGAAATTACACCTCAGCCCAAGCAAGATGCGATTGAACGCTTAGATGGTATTCGTATCATTAACGTTAAAGCAGACATGGCTGAGGGCTACAATCTCGCAATAGAACTTCCTGAGTTCCAGCAGTCACTCGATGCACTTGAGCTTCCGCCTGGTATCGACGTGCGAATACGTGGGCAAAATGAAGAGCAAAAGAACTCGTCAGAGTTTTTACAAAGTGCATTTTTAGTCGCGCTTGCAGTTATGGCGCTGATTTTAATTACGCAATTTAACAGCTTCTATCAGGCATTTTTAATTTTGAGTGCGGTGATATTCTCTACGGTAGGGGTGTTTGCAGGTCTGCTTATTTTCCAGCGGCCCTTTGGCATTATTATGTCAGGCATTGGCGTGATCGCCTTAGCTGGTATTGTCGTGAATAATAATATTGTTTTGATCGATACATATAATCAGCTGCTAAAACGAGGGTTAGATAAACGAGAAGCGATATTAAGGACAGGGGTTCAGCGTTTGAGACCCGTTATGCTGACAACCGTTACGACGATATTGGGTTTGATGCCAATGGTTTTGGAAATGAATATTGACCTTATTAACCAAAAAATCGAGTTTGGGGCGCCTAGTACTCAATGGTGGTCGCAGTTAGCAACGGCTATTGCTGGTGGTCTTGCCTTTGCAACAGTACTCACACTGGTGCTTACTCCTTGCTTGCTGATGTTAGGACGAAGCCCGCACGACATGAAAGTGAAGACAAGGCGTCGCTGGCTCTTTTGGCGAAAAAGCGCATAAACAACCATTTATTGTTAACACCTTACTTAAGGCTCCGAAAGGGGCCTTTTTTATTGCTATGAATAGATGAATAAGATGACTTTCATCGTTAGTGTTAATGGTTTTTTGTACCCGAAGAGGATGGCGGTAAGTTTTTTATCCTGAACTTTAAGGATGGTTGAGATTATATTCCGATTTTGGTGTTTAATTTGTCACGATTTATTGCAAATAGTCAGGAATGAAGAAGAGTCTCTTTTTTGCGATCAAAACAAGGTTAGACCTGGTGATAAGAAAGCGTTACAGTTGTTGCGTAAACGGTGTGCTTGTTATGACTGGCACAACGACATAGCCGAAAAGTGAGTGATTTCGATTAGGCTACGAATAAGCCCTAACTATGTAAGACCGGCTCTTCAAACTACCTGTTTGTCGAGATAACTGGTAAGGAGAAAATATGCAAAACCCAACCCCAGACATGTTATCTGGCGCTGAAATGATCGTTCAGTCCTTGATCGATGAAGGCGTACAGCAAATCTTTGGCTACCCTGGTGGCTCTGTACTTGATATCTATGATGCGCTTCATCAAAAACAAGAAGATATTCAACACGTATTAGTTCGACATGAACAAGCGGCGACACACATGGCCGATGGTTATGCTCGAGCAACAGGCAAGCCTGGTGTGGTGTTGGTCTGTTCAGGTCCTGGTGCGACGAATACCATTACCGGTATTGCGACTGCTTATATGGACTCGATTCCTATGGTCGTACTGTCTGGTAACGTACCTAATAATCTAATCGGTAATGATGCATTCCAAGAATGTGACATGGTGGGGGTTTCTCGTCCTGTCGTTAAACACAGCTTTTTGCTTAAACGCGCAGAAGACATTGCCGATACGATAAAGAAAGCATTTTACATTGCGTCAACAGGGCGTCCTGGACCTGTGGTGGTTGATATCCCTAAAGACGTAATGAACCCTCAAATTACATTCCCTTATGAATACCCTGAGACGGTTGCATTGCGTTCATATAACCCAACAACGTCGGGTCATAAAGGGCAAATTAAGAAAGCACTCAAAGCGATTTTAGACGCGAAAAAACCGATTCTTTATATTGGTGGCGGCGCAGTGATGGCGGAAGCCGATCAACAGATTGCTAAGTTTGCTGAGACGTTAAATCTGCCAGTGGTGAGCACGTTAATGGGCCTAGGGGCATTCCCTGGCACGCATAAAAATGCGCTCGGTATGCTCGGTATGCATGGTACGTATGAAGCCAACATGGCGATGCACGATGCAGACCTTATTTTTGGAGTCGGCGTTCGTTTTGATGATCGTACTACCAACAATTTAGAGAAGTACTGTCCGAACGCTAAAGTGGTACACATTGATATTGACCCTTCTTCTATATCGAAAAATGTGCCAGCGGATCTGCCTATTGTCGGCTCTGCAGATGTAGTGCTTGATTCCATGCTGAAATTGCTCATTGAACAAGGCGGCACAAATGACGCACAAGCACTTGATGCTTGGTGGACAGATATTGAAAGCTGGCGAGATCGTCAATGCTTGAGTTACGAAAAGTCAGATGAAAAAATCAAACCACAACAAGTGATTGAAGTGCTCCATAAACTGACTGGTGGCGATGCGTATGTGGCATCGGATGTTGGTCAGCACCAGATGTTTGCTGCGCTCTACTACCCATTCAATAAACCAAGAAGGTGGATTAATTCAGGTGGTCTAGGCACGATGGGCTTTGGCTTCCCTGCTGCGATGGGCGTGAAGTTTGCTTACCCTGATGAAGAAGTGGTTTGTGTGACGGGAGATGGCAGCATTCAAATGAATATTCAAGAGCTATCGACCGCAATGCAATATGACATTCCAGTTAAAATTATTAACCTGAATAACCGCTTCCTAGGCATGGTAAAGCAGTGGCAAGATATTATTTATCAAGGTCGTCACTCTAACTCGTATATGAGTTCAGTTCCTGATTTTGCTGCGATTGCTGAGGCATACGGTCATGTTGGTATTCGTATTTCTCACCCAAATGAACTTGAAGAAGGTCTTAAAAAAGCGCTTTCGATGAAAGATCGTTTGGTTTTTGTTGATATTAATGTTGATGAAACCGAGCATGTCTATCCAATGCAAATCAAAGGCGAAGGCATGGATAAAATGTGGTTGAGCAAGACGGAGAGAACGTAATATGAAGCACATTATTTCACTACTCATGGAAAACCAACCGGGTTCATTATCACGCGTGGTTGGCTTGTTCTCTCAGCGTGGCTACAACATTGAATCTTTGAATGTATCGCCGACCGAAGATGAGACCTTATCTCGTCTCAATATCACGACGGCGTCGAGTGAAATGCAATTGGAGCAAATTCAAAAGCAATTGCATAAATTAATCGATGTCCTGAAAGTTCAAGAAGTGACAGCTGTTGAGCATATTGAACGTGAGTTGATGATGGTCAAAGTGAAAGCCAGTGGCTTTGCTCGAGCTGAAGTTAAACGTACGGCGGATATTTTCCGCGGTCAAATAGTAGATGTCACCGCATCCCAGTATACGGTGCAATTGGCAGGGACCTGTGAAAAGCTTGATGCTTTTATTACGGCGTTATCTGAAGTCACCGACGTTGTGGAAGTGGCGAGAAGTGGTATCGTTGGTATTGCTCGAGGTGAGCGAGCCCTTAAAGCTTAACGATTAAAGTTCGAAATGCAGTCCAATAAAAAACCAGCCTGTTGATGACAGGCTGGTTTTTTGTTTCTGGTGAAGTAAGTAGGTAGCCGTCAGTGATTGACCCTTAACCTTCCACTTCTACGAAAGGCGCAGGCTCTTCAATAATTGGTCGCATCGCCTCTTCCTCTGTAGTAACCGGTGCTGAGTTGACACTTTGTTGCTTGTTGAGCTCTTTTTTCGGTTCTACTTCGGCCTCAGTATTGAGTTTTTCTTGTGTCTCACTGAATTGGAAAGCACGAATCACCTGAGATACGCCTGATATCTTACGTGCTATCTCGGTGGCAACGTCGGCGTGCTCTTTGGAGACATAGCCGAGTAAAAACACTTCTTTGTTTTCAGTGATGACTTTTATTTTTACACCATTCAGGCGGTCGTCAGTCAATAATGCTGACTTCACTTTTGTCGTTAACCAGCTGTCATTACTCATTTGCGTGAAGCCAAGAGGACTATTAATTCGCACTTGATTGTAAACACGTTTTACCCCGTCTAAGGCAGAAACGCGCGCCTCAAGTGTGTTTCGTAGCGCTTCAGTTTGAGCTTGACCCATTAAAACCACAGTGCCGCGCTGTGAGCTCGCGACGACGCGAACCTGACCAACGAATGGGGCTTTGTTTGTCATCCCAGCCACTTCTGATTCTAATGCGCTGTCATTCCATAGTTCTTTAGCTGAGCGGGTATCGGTAACTTCAAACAACCCTGCACAACCAGAGAGTGCTAAGCTCATCGCGAGTAAGGCGACGGTTTTGAATATTTTCATAGCGTTACTCTTCATGAGCTGGGAATAGAACCTGATCGATCAGATCGCACAGGCAATGAAGGGTGACCATATGGACTTCATGGATGCGTGAGGTGCGGTGAGAAGGGATACGTATTTCAACGTCATTTTCACCCAGTAATCCGGCCATTTCGCCGCCATCTTTACCAGTAAAAGCAATAATTGTCATATCACGAGTTACTGCCGCTTCCATTGCTTTAATGACATTTTTGCTATTTCCGCTGGTAGAAATGGCCAGTAATATGTCGTCAGTTTGACCGAACGCGCGCACTTGCTTAGCGTAAATATCTTCAAAGTTATAGTCGTTAGCAACCGCGGTCATGGTGGTGTTGTCGGTGGTCAGTGCCATGGCGGGAAGACTTGGTCGCTCGGTCTCAAAGCGGTTTAGTAAACACGAAACAAATTGCTGGGCATTGACGGCAGAGCCCCCGTTCCCGCAGCAAAGAATTTTACTGCCATTAAGCAGAGTCGCAACCATCGCTTGTGCCGCGTGGGTGATGACATCAGGCAGCGCTTCTGCTGCTGCTATTTGAATTTGAATGCTTTCAGTAAAGCTTTCTTTAATGCTATCGCGCATGGTTATCCTTGAGTAATCGCGTTTTTTATCCAGTCAATGTCTTCGCCACTGTTATGTATGGCGACGACATCAAATCGAAATTCAGTATCGTACGGTGACAAGCCGTTTTTCATCAGCCAAACCATGGCTGCTTTTTGTAGTTTTTTTGCTTTGGATGCAGTGACCATCTCTTGGGCATGGCCATATTGACGGTTTTTTCGGTATTTTACCTCAACAAAGACCAGGCATGTAGCATCTTGCATGATGAGATCGAGTTCGCCACATTTTACCGTGTAGTTTTTTGTCAGCGTACTTAGGCCGTGTCGACCCAAATACGCTTGCGCTAGGTCTTCGTAATGTTGACCTAGCTGTCGTTTGTTTTTTGGAGCGTCTTGCTCGATACTTGCTCGGGTTTTATTCCACAGTTGTCGTATCATTTGCTTCCAATTCACTGCTTTCGATGGTGCTATTGACGCCAGTAGCGTTACCGGTAGCACTGTCGGCAACGTTAGTGGTTTGTGATTTAGCTTGACCATGGACGCCCCATGCAATTTGTCGTTGAACCACACAGTTGCTATCTATCGAAAGGGTACCCGTTTGACCGTCAACAGAATAACCGACGACGGCTTTAAGTTGTGGCAGTTCTTTGGTTAGGGTATACGCATCCATTCCCAATGCTTGTAAGCGTTTCTCTGCATTTGAACTCTTTGGCCAAAACTTGGTCATTTGAGCGTCAAGTTGCTCATCTTCGTCAATGAGCATTGGAATGTCACTATACACAACGCCAGTGAGATCTTCATATTGGCGCTTACTTGAATTGCTGTGGGAGTCGGCAAACAATTTTGGTTGGCTTGCATCTGGGTTAATGGCAACTTCGATAAAGGGTTTGATTAGCGTAAGATCGGCGCCGTTAGCCACAATGTAAACCGAGTCAATATCGCGGCGGCTTCTTGGTTGGTTCTCTAATTTAAGGCCGGTTAGTGTTTCCATTTGAGCAATACGTTGCTGGCTGTCTTGCAGCCCAAAGACGTTGTTAATGGTTTTTTGTAATTGAGCTCGATTGCTGTATTGAGCCACGGCAATGTTATTGGTGCTTAATTTGCCCCATTCTTCCTCGAAGGCTTTGACTACACGGTTTCCAAGGCTACTTTTAGGTGCCAGGATCAGCGGATAGGCATAGTTTTCCTGCGCAAGATGCTTCGCCGCTTGTGAGACTTCCTGCTCTGGAGATAAGGTTAAATAGCACATCGACTGGCTGGGCTCGATAACGGTAGGGATATTTAGTGCAAGAGCTGGAATTGGCGTCTCTGTTGCTAATTGAGCTTGCTGCAGTTTTTCAACATTTTCTTTAATCAGCGGACCGACAATGAAGTCGACATCATTAGCAATAAGCTGCGCTTTGATATCAGCAGGCGTTGTTTCATTAGTGTCGATGATCGTGAAGGTCGCATCAGGATCGCGTTGATCATCATCCATGGTCGCCATCATGAAACCATCACGGACCAATTGCGCTTGTTTCGCGTACTTACCCGTTAACGGCAGTAAAAGCGCAGTGCTATGAGGCGTGGAAATCTCGAGGCTCAAGATATCGTAGATACTTTGTGGCGTATAAAGCGCAGCTGGATGATTACTATTTTCCGCTAACCACTTTTCAAGTGTATTTTGCAATTGAGGTAAGCTGCTTCCCAGAGCCTTCATATAGCTGGCAAGTTGCACCCAGCCATCAAGAATTTCTTCTTCAGGTTTAATGGTAAGTTGTGACAACTGCTCAGATGATAATTGATTTAGGTTGTGCCAAATATTGTCGTTAATAATTTGCTGCTGCGCGCGTGGTGCAAAACCTGACATGGCAATATACTCACGGCTTGACTCTACGTAGTCGCCCATAATCGCTAAGCTTTGGCCGCGTAAGTTGTGATACTGCATCCATTGTTGCTGCAGCAAAGGCCACTCTGCGGGTAGATTAAGCTGTAGGTAAGCGTCTTGAGCTTTACCTTGAGCAAGGTTAAGTTCAGCGCGCGCCAATTGCCATTCAGCTTGTTGAATGGTGCTCAAGTTTTGTTTGGCTAAACGGTTAGACAAGCGCTGCGCTTGTTCGTAGTTGCCTTCTTGAATGGAAGCTTTAAAGGCAAGGATGAGCCACTCATTGGCAAAACCGCCTTGGTCGCTGTCTGCACGCATTAAATAGGTTTCAGAAGAGGCGGTAGGGGCCATTGTGATATCAACACTGGTTGGCGCGCTGGGTTGTGTTGAACACGCGGCAATGGACAGTGCCAGTGCGATGGGTGTTAGCAGGCGCGTTACACTATTTTTTTTACGGTTCATCATTGCCATGAGCTCTTTAATCACTATTCGTGTAAAATCATTATATTAATCGTTGAAGTGATGGTAAACAAATGACAAGCAACAAAACCATTCATATCGAGCAACCAACGCTCTTTATTGTGCCAACTCCCATTGGGAACCTTGGTGATATTACACATAGGGCACTAGAGGTGTTGCATAGTGTGGATATTATTGCCGCTGAAGACACCAGACATACTGGTAAACTTCTTTCTCACTTCAATATACAAACTAGAACATTTGCGCTCCATGATCACAACGAGCAACAAAAAGCACAAGTTTTAGTTGAAAAATTGTTATCTGGCGAGTCCATTGCATTGGTCTCTGATGCTGGGACGCCATTAATCAGCGATCCAGGGTACCATCTTGTTTCGCAATGTCGTCAAGCTGGCGTTAATGTTGTGCCATTACCGGGTGCATGCGCAGTGATTACTGCGTTAAGTGCATCGGGCTTACCTTCTGACCGCTTTAGTTTTGAAGGCTTTTTGCCAGCAAAAAGTAAAGGACGTAAAGATAAGTTTTTAGAAATTGCGAAAGTTGAGCGTACCTGTATTTTCTATGAATCACCACATCGTATTACTGAATCTTTGGCAAATATGCTTGAAGTATTGGGGCCAGATCGTGAAGTGGTGCTGGCTCGTGAGCTAACAAAAACCTTTGAAACTATCCAAGGCTTGCCGCTGGGTGAACTGATTGAGTGGATTGCAGAAGACGATAACCGTAAACGTGGTGAGATGGTATTGCTTATACATGGCCATCGTGAAGCAGCGGTTGAAGGCTTACCTGATGAGGCGCTAAGAGCGTTAGGTATTTTAGTTAAAGAGCTGCCATTAAAGAAAGCCGCAGCGATGACGGCTGAGATTTATAACCTGAAAAAGAACGCACTTTACAAATGGGGACTAGAAAACCTTGAGTAATTGCTCGCGCTCCTATACAATCCGCGGCCTGAAGTTGACCAGATAGTCGCTGCTTCGTTGACGTCCCCTTGAGCTTGTCTTGGGGGAGACTGACGGAGGGGAGGAAAGTCCGGGCTCCACAGAGCAGGGTGCCAGGTAACGCCTGGGGGGCGCAAGCCCACGACAAGTGCAGCAGAGAGAAGACCGCCGATGGCTCTATTTCTTCGGAAAGAGCACAGGTAAGGCTGAAAGGGTGCGGTAAGAGCGCACCGGACGACTGGTAACAGTTCGTTGCAGGGTAAACTCCACCCGGAGCAAGACCAAATAGGCTTTCACATTGCGCGGCTCGCGTAAGGAAGCGGGTAGGTTGCTTGAGCCAGTGAGCGATTGCTGGCCTAGACGAATGGCTATCACCGCTTAGGCGGATACAGAACCCGGCTTATAGGTCAACTTCACCTTTTAAGAAAAACCCATTACAAATTGATTTTGTGATGGGTTTTTTGCTTTTTTATCACCTATCTTTACGTTAGGCTGAACTTAACCAGATGACGTTACTTCGTGAAATCAGTACACTTGTCATCTTTGCCCTAAGCAACTCTTGAGATCACCCATGAGCGAATCCTTTCAACACGTTTCAGTTTTACTGCATGAATCCATCGACGGCCTAGCCATTAAGCCTGACGGTATCTATATAGATGGCACGTTTGGTCGTGGTGGTCATAGTCGTCAAATTCTTTCACAATTAGGTGAAAATGGTCGCCTTTATAGTATCGACCGTGATCCCCAAGCAATTGAGGAAGCCGGTAAAATTGATGACCCTCGCTTTACCATCATCCATGGTCCATTTTCTGGGATGGCGCAATACGCAGAGCGTTATGATTTAGTTGGTAAAATTGATGGTGTATTGCTCGATCTTGGCGTGTCTTCGCCACAGCTTGATGATGCGGAACGTGGTTTTAGCTTCATGAAAGATGGGCCTCTAGATATGCGAATGGACCCAACGTCGGGTATGCCGGTATCTCAATGGTTAGCCGAAGCGGACTTGGATGATATTACTTGGGTTATTCGTGAGTTTGGCGAAGACAAACATGCTCGCCGCATCGCAAAAGCAATTGTGGCTCATCGTGAAGATGAAGAAAAAGAGCCGCTTACGCGCACTAGCCAGCTTGCTAAGTTAATTTCTGAAGCGGCCCCAAAAAGTTTTAAAGAGAAAAAACACCCTGCGACACGTAGTTTTCAAGCGTTTCGTATTTACATCAACAGCGAACTTGATGAAATCGATACCGCACTAAAAGGCGCAGCGAGTATTTTAGCGCCGGAAGGGCGTTTATCGGTGATCAGTTTTCACTCGTTAGAAGACCGTATGGTGAAGCACTTTATTCGTAAAGAGAGCCGAGGCCCACAAGTGCCTCATGGAATTCCGATGACAGAAGCTCAAATCCGTGCGTTGGGTAGTGCCAACCTCAAAGCGGTGGGTAAAGCGCTGAAACCGACTGATCAAGAAGTGGAAGTAAATACTCGCTCTAGAAGCTCAGTGCTTCGTGTTGCTGAAAAACTGTAACGGACAAGTGGATGTCTAACGAGCCTAAGCATAATCTTGCGAAAGTTATTTTTTTCGACCTTATTACGGTAGGTCGATTGCCTCTTATTGCGCTTATGCTTATTTTTGCGACGGCGATGGGAGTGGTGTTTGCCACTCACCATACCCGACAAGCCGTGAACGAAAAAGACATGGCTTTGCAAGAGCGCGAAAGATTGGATAATGAGTGGCGAAACTTATTGTTAGAAGAAAACGCCCTCTCTGAACATAGCCGTGTTCAAGCTATGGCTAAGCAAGAGCTTGATATGAAGCGTCCAGATGCAAGCAAGGAAGTAGTGGTTTCTCTCAAATGAAAGGCAAAAAAGTTAGCAACCCCACCAAGAAAAAGCCAACACCTCAACCTTCATCATCAACAATGATACCTTGGCGCTTTCGTACGGTTTTAGGCGCGGTCATTGTTATTTTTATCGCTCTACTGGCACGTATTGGCTATATCCAAGTGATCGAGCCTGATAACTTGATTAAGCAAGGGGATCTCCGTTCTGTCCGAGTCAAAGCCTTGCCATCAGCGCGTGGCATTATTTCCGACCGTAATGGTGAGCCACTTGCGGTGAGTGTGCCTGTTCAAGCGGTTTGGGCCGATCCTGCGACTATTTTTAAAGATGGTGGCTTTCAAGAAATTGATCGCTGGCATGCTCTTGCTGACGTTTTAGGTTTGGAACGCCAAGGTTTAATTACCAAGATTAACAAGAATAAATCACGCCGCTTTATCTATCTTCAGCGCCAAGTCAGCCCTGCGATGGCTAAGTATATAAAAGAACTCAAATTATCTGGGATTGGGCTAAAAGCGGAATCTCGTCGTTATTATCCGGCTGGGGAAGTGAGCTCTCATTTAGTGGGCGTGACAGGCATCGATGGTCATGGACTTGAAGGGGTCGAGCGCAGTTACGATAAATGGTTAACGGGTGAAGCCGGTAAGCGAATTATTCGTAAAGATCGCTATGGACGGGTCGTTGAAAATATTTCCCTTGAAGAGCGTGAAGAAGGCAAACCATTAGAGTTAACGATTGACCAACGCCTACAGGCGATAGCGTATCGCGCCATTAAGCAAGCGGTCGCAGACTACCGTGCCACATCGGGTAGCGCGGTGATGATTGATGTTGAAACCGGCGCGGTGCTCGCGATGGTGAATGCCCCCTCTTATAACCCAAATAACCGTATGTCTCGCCAGTCATTTACCATGCGAAACCGCGTGATTACCGATTCGATGGAACCAGGCTCTACGGTGAAACCGTTTGTTGTGCTCGCGGCATTAGAAGCCGGTACCGCAGATGACAAAACGGTGATTGATACTGGCAACGGTATTATGCAAATTGGCGGTAGCCGAGTTCGGGATACGTCGAAGGTAGGGAAAGCGGACCTCGCGAAAATACTACAAAAGTCGAGCAACATCGGTGTGGCGAAATTGGCTTTAGATATGCCATTAGAAGCGCTACTGGGAATGTATAGCTCGATTGGCTTTGGGCAAGTATCTGGACTTAATCTTATTGGTGAGGCGTCGGGAATTTTTCCAAATCGCCGTCGTTGGTCTAAATTTGAAATTGCGACACTGGCGTTTGGTTATGGCATCTCTATTACGCCATTACAGTTGGCGCATGCATACGCCACGCTAGGTAATGCCGGTTTGTACCAACCAGTGCATATCATTGAAAACAATCAGCAAGATCTCTCGAAGCAAGTCATGGAGCATGATAATGCGCTGCAAGTACTGCATTACCTTGAAGGGGTTACGAAACCGGGTGGAACCGCCACCCGAGCTGCGGTTCCTGGCTATCGTGTCGCCGCGAAAACGGGGACATCGCGTAAAGCGAGTGCAGGTGGATACAGTGATGAATATGTGGCGTTAACGGCTGGCGTTGCGCCGGTTAGTCGCCCTAGAGTCTCGCTGGTCGTGGTGATCAATGAACCGCAGGGCGATCAGTACTACGGTGGGTCTGTCGCGGGACCGGTATTCTCTGAAATTATGAAAGGGGCGCTGCAGATTTTAAATGTTGCGCCTGATGAAAATCAGTTTCAATAAAAGTGAGCTATTTCTATGTTGACGTCTTTGACATTGACAGCGTTGCTTGAGCCTTGGCTCAAAGTCGACAATAAAACCCTGGATGCGATCAAAGTGGCTAACCTTGAGTTGGATAGCCGCGCCATTACCCAAGGTGACACCTTCGTTGCCATTATTGGTCATGAAGTGGACGGTCGCCAGTTTATCGAGAAGGCCATTGCGGCGGGTGCCAGTAGTGTGATTGCTCAAGCCGATGAAGAAAGCCAGCATGGGCGAGTATCCGTAACAGGCTCAGTGCCGATTGTTTATCTTTATGGCTTAGACGGCTTTCTATCAACACTCGCAGCGCGTCTCTATCGTTACCAGCAAAATGTGATTGGGATTACTGGCACCAACGGCAAAACTACCATCACTCAGCTTATCGCTCAATGGATCGAATTACTTGGTCAGCGTGCGGCAGTCATGGGGACGACAGGTAATGGTTTTTTACAGCAGCTTGAAGTGGCAAAGAACACCACTGGAAATGCCATTGAAGTGCAAAAAACATTGGCCTCTCTAGATGGGCAAGGTGCGTCATATACAGCGATGGAAGTCTCTTCCCATGGGTTAATTCAAGGGCGCGTCGCCGCTGTACCTTTTAAGTTGGGCATTTTCACCAACCTTAGCCGCGACCACTTGGACTATCACGGCACGATGGCTAGCTATGAAGCGGCGAAACAACAACTGTTTACTCAACATCACTGTGAACACGCGGTAATTAATGTTGATGATGAAGTGGGGGTGCGCTGGCTTGAAGCTCGCCCTGATGCGATAGCGGTTTCCGTTAATGGTCATCAAATAGGTCAACATGCGCTGTGGGCAAGTCAGGTCAAATACAGTGAAAACGGTATTGAAATCGACTTTGATGGTTGCTTTGGTCAAGGTCAACTCAAGGCTCCCCTTATTGGCCAGTTTAATGCGTGTAATGTCATGCTGGCATTGGCAGCTTTGCTTCGGTTAGGTTTTGATAAGCAGCAGTTAATTGAATGTGCGCAAAACTTACAACCTGTTTTGGGGCGGATGGAGCTATTTCACGCCGTATCAAAACCGAAAGTTGTGGTTGATTACGCGCACACGCCAGATGCATTAGAAAAAGCGCTGCAAGCACTACGCGTTCACTGTGAAGGAAAACTTTGGGTGATTGTTGGGTGTGGTGGTGATCGTGATAAAGGTAAACGACCTCTCATGGCAAGCATTGCCGAGCAGCTCGCCGACCATGTCATTATCAGTGATGATAACCCTCGTAGTGAAGATCCAGCCGCCATTGTTGCTGATATGCTAGCGGGTGTGCAAAGTCCTGACTCTATCATGGTGCAGCATAGCCGATTTGATGCGGCTAAGCTTGCCGTCTCTAATGCTGGGATTGCCGATATTATTTTACTAGCGGGTAAAGGGCATGAGGATTATCAGGTTATAGGCCAAGAGTCTCGACACTACTCTGATCGTGAGTCGGCCGCGACTCTATTAGGGGTAGCGTTATGATCACACTTGCTTTATCTACGCTGGCGCAAGTTGTCGATGGGCGACTGATTGGTGAAGATACACAAATTGAACACGTCACGACCGACACACGAGCGATCGAAACTGGCGCGCTGTTTATTGCCTTAGTTGGTGAACGTTTTGATGCGCATGATTTTGTTGGTCAGGCCAAAGACAACGGAGCAACTGCCGTTGTTGTCGAGCGAGTGCTCGACGTGGATATTGCGCAAATTATCGTTGAAGATTCATTGAAGGCTCTGGGTCAACTCGGTGAATATGTGCATCAAGGTTGTCACACTAAAACCGTGGCGATTACTGGTAGTTGCGGAAAAACAACCGTTAAAGAGATGGTGGCGAGCATTTTAAGCCAGCAGGGTCAGGTGTTATATACTGCTGGCAATTTTAACAATGATATTGGCGTGCCTTTGACGTTGTTAAGAAGCACCAAAGATGATGATTTCGCAGTGATTGAAATGGGCGCAAATCATATTGGTGAAATAGCCTACACCACTCAACTTACCCATCCTGATATCGCGATAGTGAATAATGTCGCAGAAGCCCACCTTGAAGGTTTTGGCTCTCTAGATGGTGTAAAACAAGCCAAAGGTGAAATTTATCAAGGCTTGCAAGCAGGGGGCATTGCTTTAGTTAACCTTGATAGCCAAGGTGGGACAATGTGGCAAGATGTTCTGCGTGATAAATGCGTGGTCACTTTTGCTCAGCAAAACTCTGACGCAGACTATTTTGCTTCTGACATAGCAATGTCATCGAAGGGTAGCTCCTCCTTTACACTGCATACTCCAATCGGGCAAGTGGCGATTCAGCTTGGTTTAGTGGGCGCGCATAACGTGAGTAATGCGATTGCGGCGGCGGCACTTGCTGTGCAATGTGGTGGAACATTAGCGCATATTCAACTTGGATTGAAAACGTTAGACAAAGTGAAAGGACGTGTTGAGGTAGAGACACTGACAGATACGATCACCTTGATTGACGATAGCTACAACGCCAGTGTGCCTGCGATGAAAGCCGCGGTGGACCTCCTCTCCCAATTTGATGGGGAGCGCTGGTTGATTTTGGGCAACATGGCGGAATTGGGGCATGAAAGCCTTGCACTTCACAAAGAAGTCGGACAACATGCTGCACCTTTCGCTTTCGAGCATGTTTTAACCTATGGTGAAGATGCGAAAGCGATCAGTGACCTTTGCGGTGGTCAGCATTTTCAAAGTCACGACGCTATGCTTGATTATATTGAGCAACACCTATTATTACTAAATCAGACCTCTCACACCTTATTGGTGAAAGGGGCGAACAGTGCCGGTATGTTTAAAGTAGCCAATGCACTGAAGGAGAACTTTACATGATTATTTGGCTTGCAGAGCTGCTTCAGCCATACTTTTCTTTTTTTCGTCTTTTTGAATACCTGTCATTTAGAGCGATTGTCAGTGTATTGACGGCGCTCGGTATATCCTTATGGATGGGACCAAAAATGATCGCTAAATTGCAGATGCTGCAAATTGGTCAAGTGGTTCGTAACGAAGGTCCAGAATCTCACTTTAGCAAACGCGGTACACCGACAATGGGTGGCGTGATGATCCTGTTTGCTATCACCATTACCATCTTGCTTTGGTCTGATTTGAGTAACCCCTATGTATGGGCGGTTCTCTTTGTCCTGCTTGGCTATGGCGCTGTCGGCTTTGTCGATGATTACCGTAAAGTCGTCCGCAAAAACACCGATGGTTTGATTGCTCGCTGGAAGTATTTTTGGCAATCAATGATTGCTTTAGTGGTGGCATTTGCCTTGTATGCTCACGGACAAGACACCGCCGCGACTCAACTAGTCGTGCCTTTCTTTAAAGATGTGATGCCGCAAATGGGACTGTTTTACATTGTATTCACTTACTTTGTTATTGTCGGTACCAGCAATGCGGTTAACTTGACCGACGGCTTAGATGGTTTGGCGATTATGCCAACGGTATTGGTAGCAGCCGGCTTTGCGGTGATTGCATGGGCAACGGGTAACGTGAACTTTGCCAATTATTTGCATATCCCTCATATCCCTTATACGTCCGAGCTAGTGGTGGTTTGTACCGCGATCGTTGGTGCAGGGCTTGGCTTTTTGTGGTTTAACACTTATCCAGCACAAGTATTTATGGGCGATGTGGGTTCACTGGCACTGGGCGGCGCGCTTGGTGTAATAGCGGTATTGGTTCGCCAAGAGTTCGTATTAGTGATCATGGGTGGTGTTTTTGTTATGGAAACCTTGTCGGTGATTTTGCAGGTAGGTTCTTACAAGCTGCGTGGGCAGCGTATTTTCCGTATGGCGCCTATCCATCACCACTATGAGCTAAAAGGATGGCCAGAACCTCGTGTTATTGTGCGCTTTTGGATTATCTCTATCGTTCTTGTTTTAATTGGTTTAGCTACGCTAAAAGTACGTTAAGTCAGGTTAGGGAAAGTAAGCATGGAACGTTGGCAAAACATTCACAATGTTGTTGTTGTAGGGCTCGGTATTACCGGGCTCTCAGTCGTTAATCACCTTCAAAAACTGCCACATACGCTTTGTATTCGCGTCATGGATTCTCGAACTCAAGCTCCGGGTGCAAGTGAGTTGCCTGATGGTGTTGAGTTGCATTGTGGAAGCTTTAATCAGCAGTGGTTAAATGAGGCTGATCTTGTGGTGTGCAATCCTGGTATTGCTTTAGCGACGCCCGAAATTGATGTTGCTAGGCAGGCTGGTGTTCCCGTTGTGGGTGATATTGAATTGTTTGCTTGGGCAAATACGAAACCCGTCATCGCCATTACCGGCTCTAACGGTAAAAGTACCGTGACCGATCTAACGGGAGCGTTGGCTAAAGCGACGGGGATGTCAGTTGGCGTCGGCGGCAATATTGGCGTACCGGCTTTAGATTTGCTTACTATGGATGCGGATCTTTATGTATTGGAATTATCGAGCTTTCAGTTGGAAACAACATCGAGTTTAAAGCTGACTGTGGCGGCATTTTTAAATCTGTCAGAAGACCACATGGACCGATATCAAGGGATGAGCGATTACGCGCAAGCGAAACGTCGTATTTTCATGAACGCTGAATATGCCCTTGTTAATCGAGCCGAGCCGGAAACGTATCCTGATGAATTGGGTACTACTTGCCAGATTGAGACGTTTGGTTTTGATAATCAGGCTTTTGGTATGTCGGAGGCACAGGGCACGACATGGTTAATGGATCATGGTGAGCCGATAGTCGACACAACACGCTTAAGTCTGGTGGGTAAACATAACTGGTCTAATGCGCTGGTGGCTTGTGCGCTACTTAAGCTTACGGGCATCGATTATCGCCGTGCCATTGACACATTGACGCGCTACTCTGGTTTGAGCCATCGCTGTCAAGCGGTAGTAAAGAAACAAGGTGTGACGTGGGTCAACGACTCCAAGGCGACGAATGTGGCGAGCACGCTAGCGGCGTTATCGGGCCTAACATTAGAAGGTAAACTATATCTTCTTGTTGGCGGCGAGGGTAAAGGCGCAGATTTCAGTGCCTTGGCTGACCCCTTATCTCAATTAAATGTCATGCTCTGCTGTTTTGGTCGTGATAAAGCTTGTTTTACCGAGCTTCACTCAAGCGCCCAACAATTTTCTTCGCTTGATGACGCGATTGCTCATATTACGCCAATGCTCACCAAGGGTGATATGGTGATGCTTTCTCCAGCATGTGCAAGCTTTGATCAGTTTGCCAACTTTATGGCTCGTGGTGATCATTTTTCAGCACTGGCTTTGCAATACGCACCACAAGTTAGTTAATACGGACAGGTCGAGTATGTTTCATCAAGTTAAACAACGCACTTCAGATTGGTTATCTATGCCAGCACCGAAGGCGCTTTATGACCGACAGCTTGTCTGGTTAGCACTTGGTTTAATGATGATCGGCCTAGTGATGGTGACATCCGCCTCCTTTCCAATCAGTTCTCGATTAACTGATCAGCCTTTCCACTTCATGTTTAGACATGCCATTTTTTTATGCTTAGCCATTGGTGTGTCATCGGTAGTGCTACAAGTACCGGTTAAAAAATGGTTTCAATACAGCTCTTATCTTTTAGCTATCTCCGTTTTTTTGCTCGTGGTGGTATTGGTAGCGGGTAAATCGGTGAATGGGGCTTCTCGCTGGATCCCGTTGGGGCTGTTTAACTTGCAGCCTGCAGAAGTGGCAAAATTGTCGCTGTTTATTTTTATGTCAGGCTACTTGGTTCGTAAACAAGATGAGGTTCGACAGTCGTTCTTTGGGGGATTCATTAAACCCATTTTGGTATTCATGACATTGGCTGTGCTCTTATTGGGGCAACCTGACTTAGGTTCTGTTGTCGTGATGCTAGTGACACTGTTCGGCATGCTGTTTGTTGCTGGAGCAAAACTCTCGCATTTTATTGCGCTTTTTGTTGCAGGAGTAACAGCGGTCATAGGGCTTATTTTAGCTGAACCCTATCGTGTACGACGGGTGACATCGTTCTTGGACCCTTGGGAAGATCCGTTCGGGAGCGGTTATCAACTGACTCAATCATTAATGGCATTTGGTCGTGGTAACTTGATGGGGCAAGGGCTAGGTAACTCCATTCAAAAGTTGGAATATTTACCAGAAGCGCATACCGATTTTGTTTTTGCAGTCTTGGCTGAGGAGTTGGGCTATATCGGCGTAGTATTAGTCTTGATGTTAGTCTTTGGCTTGGTAATTAAAGCGCTATTTATTGGTAAGAGAGCCTTTGAAAAACAAGAACTTTTTGGTGGTTATCTCTCTTTTGCTATTGGTATCTGGTTTGCATTTCAAACCCTTGTTAATGTGGGAGCCGCCGCTGGCATGGTGCCGACGAAAGGCTTAACACTGCCGCTGATTAGTTATGGTGGTTCGAGTTTGATTATTATGTCCGTGGCAGTGTCAATTTTACTGAGAATTGACCACGAATGCCGTCTATTACCGGATAGTGTTGAGGCTAAGAAACCGCAAAAAGCGCCAGAAGAAAAAGTAGTGAATAATGAAGATAAATAAACGATTAATGGTGATGGCTGGTGGTACTGGCGGTCACGTCTTTCCTGGTCTCGCTGTAGCGACAAGACTTCAGGAGCAGGGATGGGATATTCGCTGGCTTGGTACGGCGGACAGAATGGAAGCCGAGCTTGTCCCGAAACATGGTATTGAAATTGATTTCATTAAAGTTAAAGGGTTACGTGGTCAAGGTATTGCAAAGTTGATCAAGGCCCCGTTCCAGATCTTTAGTGCGATTTTACAAGCCAGAGCTCATCTTAAAAACTGGCAGCCTGATGCGGTACTTGGCATGGGAGGATACGTCAGTGGTCCCGGGGGGATTGCCGCTTGGAGCTTAGGAATTCCGGTCGTATTACATGAACAAAATGGCGTAGCAGGTTTAACGAATAGCTGGTTATCCAAGATTGCTAAAAAGGTCTTTCAAGCGTTTCCTGGTGCATTTCCTAATGCAGAAGTGGTGGGAAATCCGGTCAGACAAGATTTATTGAATATTGAACCACCAGAGGCACGTCTTGCTCATCGAGAAGGGGATATTCGCGTTCTTGTAATGGGTGGTAGCCAAGGCGCTCAGATTCTCAACAAAACGCTTCCTCCAGTATTGCAAGCGTTGGGGGACGGTTATGAGGTTCGCCATCAAGCGGGCAAAGGAAATCAAGAGTCGGTGAGTCGTGAGTATCAACAATGTGGTGTATCGCGTGCGACCGTTAGCGATTTTATTGATGATGTATCCGCCGCGTACCAATGGGCCGATTTAGTGGTATGCCGTTCAGGTGCCTTAACGGTATCGGAATTGGCCGCAGTTGGCGTTGGTGCTATTTTTGTACCATTTATGCATAAAGATCGACAACAAGCGCTTAATGGCGATCATCTTGTGAATAGTGGTGCTGCGTATATGATTGAGCAACCTGATTTAACGGTGGACGCTCTCGCAGAACAAATTCGCGTTCTAGATCGAGTGCAGTTGGTTAGTTTGGCGATAAATGCTCGAAAAGCCGCTAAACTTGACGCAGATACGCGCGTAGCCAACGAAATTATAGAATTAACAAATTAGATTAATGAGACGTTTTTAATGACACAGCAGCACAAACAAGATTTAGCACAAATTCGTGCTTTAGTACCGGAAATGCGACGAGTGAAAACCATTCACTTCGTTGGTATCGGTGGCGCAGGAATGAGTGGGATTGCCGAGGTATTACTCAATGAGGGGTATCAAATTACCGGCTCTGACCTTGGAAGTAATGCCGTGACCGAACGCTTGCTCGAAAAAGGCGCAACGATCTATCTTGGTCATCAAGCAAGCAATATCGATCAGGCGAGTGTTGTTGTTGTATCAACGGCTATTAATGCCGATAACCCTGAGTTGATGGCGGCAAAAGAGTTGCGTATACCAGTAGTGCAGCGAGCGGAAATGTTGGCTGAACTGATGCGTTTCCGCCATGGTATCGCAGTCGCGGGGACACATGGTAAAACGACCACCACAGCCTTAGTGACACAGATCTATTCTGAAGCAGGCATGGATCCGACGTTTGTGAATGGTGGTTTGGTGAAAAGCGCTGGAACCAATGCACGCCTTGGTTCAAGCCGTATTTTAATTGCTGAAGCCGATGAAAGTGATGCGTCTTTCCTTCACCTTCAACCCATGGTCAGTATTGTCACTAATATTGAGGCAGACCACATGGATACCTACGGTGGAGATTTTGATACGCTGAAACAGACGTTTATCGATTTTCTGCATAATTTGCCATTTTATGGTCAAGCGGTGGTTTGTGTCGATGATCCCGTTGTGCGAGAGCTCATTCCTCGTATCAGCCGCCAAGTGATTACTTACGGGTTTTCTGATGATGCCGACGTTCGTATTGAAAATTACCGTCAAGAAGGGCAGCAAGGTAAGTTTACTGTTGTCAGAAAAGACCGAGATAACCTAGATATTACGCTCAATATACCTGGTGAGCATAATGCTCTGAACGCATCCGCGGCGATTGCAGTTGCAACGGAAGATAATATTTCTGACGAGGCGATAGTCAAAGCTATGCTGGGTACTGAGGGGACGGGTCGTCGCTTTGAGCACTTGGGTGAATTTGATACCGGTAATGGCAATGTCATGCTAGTGGATGACTATGGGCATCACCCTACAGAAGTTGACGTGACCATTAAAGCGGCACGCAATGGGTGGAGTGATAAGCGCCTTGTCATGGTATTTCAACCCCACCGTTACAGCCGGACTCGTGACTTGTATGAAGACTTTGCCAATGTACTGGAACAGGTCGATGTATTAGTGATGTTGGATGTGTATTCTGCGGGCGAAGCGCCAATTGTAGGTGCCGATGGTCGAGCCCTGTGTCGGACTATACGTACGCGAGGGAAATTAGATCCTGTTTTTGTTCCAGAAATTAACAGTTTACCCTCGGTTTTATCCAATCTTTTGCAAGATGGAGACTTAGTGCTGACGCAAGGTGCAGGTGATATCGGTAAAGTAGCGAAACAACTACAAGCGATGGAGCTAAGCATCAAAACGATGCAAAATAGCGATTGCTAGTTATTGTGTATTCTGTTAAATAAAAGTACGCTGTACGGCTTGGTTTTAACTTATAAAGTTGCCCAAGCCGATTTTTTACGGATTTCCAGCTCAAATCATCAGATTTATGTGGTTCAGTGTTTGATAGTTTGATATTCGTTAGTATAATCCTAAGGTTATAGACAATAGAATAGACGCTTACTCGGCAATCTTAAAAGGTGAAGAGACTAATTAGGGACCAATAGGTTTGACAGAAGCTTCTGCGAGCAGCGCAACATACAAAAAATCCGCCACTTTGCTAAAACAACCCGTCACGTTGTTGAAGCAAAACAGTTTAGGTTTGGCATTTTTGTTTATTGTCATTATTACTATCGGCTCTATGCTCTACGCCACTATAAGTTGGATGTGGGACGATCAACGACTTCCTTTGTCTAAAATTGTATTGCAGGGTGAACTGACTCACGTGTCGGCAAAAGACGTGCAAGATGCGTTTGCTCACCTTGATCATATAGGTACATTCATGTCTCAGGACATTAATGTATTGCAAGCCAGTGTTGAGAATATCGAGTGGGTATCTCAAGCTTCCGTAAGAAAGCAGTGGCCAGATACTGTTAAAGTATTCTTAACGGAATATCAAGCCAGTGCTATTTGGAATGGCATTGAAATGCTGGATGCTTCCGGTGTGATCTTTAATGGCGATGTTTCGCAAATTGAAGAAGAAAAAGTGAAACTGTATGGGCCGGCAGGAACACAGCTCAAAGTGTTGAACGCTTATAGAGAAAGCAATAAAAAATTGTCGGCATTAGGGCTATCGATTTCATCTTTAGTATTAAATGAGCGCCGTGCTTGGCAGGTGATTTTAGATAATGGAATTCGAGTCGAGCTCGGTAAAGATGCACTGAACGACCGTTTGCAGCGATTTATTTTCTTATATCAACGACTCGGTGAGAAGGTATCTCAAGTGAGTTATATTGATTTGCGATACGATACCGGTGCGGCTGTGGGTTGGTTTCCTGATGCTGAAGTGATGGAAAGCAATGGTAGCGCCAAGAATATAGCAAGTTAACGACTGACATTATGTATCGATATTTTGAGTGTTGATACATAAATTCAGTCTTGCGATTAAGTCTCTTTATCGGTGAAATTATTGATCTGGTGGAGAAACTTAAATGGTAATTGAAACTTTACAATAAGAGAGTACAGATGACTAAGACCATGGATGACAATTTAATTGTCGGTCTTGATATAGGCACTGCTACCGTGTCGGCCTTGGTAGGAGAGATTTTACCAGACGGTCAGGTGAATATTATTGGTGCTGGATCCAGTCCATCTAGAGGGATGGATAAGGGTGGTGTCAACGATCTTGAGTCTGTCGTTAAGTCAGTCCAGCGTGCGATTGATCAAGCCGAATTAATGGCTGAATGTAAGATCACCAATGTCTTTATCTCTCTGTCAGGTCGTCATATTGCCAGCCGTATCGAAAAAGGTATGGGAACCATTTCTGAAGAAGAAGTGTCACAAGATGATATGGACCGAGCGATTCATACCGCTAAATCTATAAAAATTGGTGATGAACAACGTATTCTGCATGTAATTCCGCAAGAATTTACCATAGACTATCAAGAAGGTATAAAAAACCCTCTCGGTTTATCCGGTGTTCGAATGGAGGTCAGTGTCCATTTGATTTCTTGCCATAACGATATGGCACGGAATATCATTAAGGCAGTAGAGCGTTGTGACTTAAAAGTCGAGCAGCTTGTTTTTTCTGGCTTGGCATCAAGTAATGCTGTCATTACTGAAGATGAGCGAGAGCTTGGCGTTTGTGTGGTTGATATCGGTGCTGGCACGATGGATGTGTCTATCTGGACTGGCGGAGCGTTACGACACACAGAAGTGTTTTCATACGCAGGTAACGCCGTGACTAGCGATATCGCGTTTGCGTTCGGTACACCATTAAGTGATGCTGAAGAGATTAAAGTTAAACACGGCTGCGCATTAAGTGAGTTAGTCAGTAAAGACGACACGGTTAATGTCCCAAGTGTTGGTGGACGTCCTTCTCGTAGTTTACAGCGTCAAACGCTGGCGGAAGTGATTGAACCACGCTATACAGAGTTAATGGGGTTGGTAAATCAGACCATTGATAATGTACAGGTTAAATTAAGAGAGAGTGGTGTTAAACACCATCTCGCTGCCGGAGTCGTCTTAACAGGTGGCGCCGCGCAAATTGAAGGGGTTGTTGAATGCGCAGAACGTGTTTTTCGCAACCAGGTCCGTGTTGGCAAACCTCTCGAGGTTAGTGGCCTTACGGACTACGTTAAAGAGCCGTATCATTCGACGGCTGTAGGATTACTTCATTACGCAAGAGATAGTCAGATTAATGACGACAATGATTATAACGAACCAAAACGTCAATCGGTGTCGACACTATTCGGAAAATTGCGTAATTGGATACAAAAAGAGTTTTAACCTGAGTTGCAGGGAAACGGAGATAACAAATGTTTGAACCGATGATGGAAATGTCTGACGAAGCGGTAATCAAGGTAGTTGGAGTTGGCGGTGGCGGTGGTAACGCTGTTGAACACATGGTGCGCGAATCAATCGAAGGGGTTGATTTCATCAGTGTAAATACAGACGCACAAGCGCTTCGCAAAACGAGTATTAACCACGTCATTCAAATTGGTGGTGATATCACAAAAGGCTTGGGTGCGGGTGCAAACCCACAAGTTGGACGTGATGCAGCTCTAGAAGATAAAGAAAGAATTAAAGAAAGCATTACTGGCGCCGATATGGTGTTTATCGCAGCAGGTATGGGCGGTGGCACAGGTACTGGTGCGGCGCCTGTGATTGCTGAAGTGGCGAAAGAACTGGGCATCTTAACCGTTGCCGTAGTAACGAAACCATTTAGCTTTGAAGGTAAAAAACGTTTGGCGTTTGCTGAGCAAGGAATTGAAGAGCTTTCTAAGCATGTTGATTCTTTGATTACAATCCCGAACGAAAAGCTTCTCAAGGTGCTAGGTCGCGGTGTGACTTTACTTGAAGCCTTTGCAAGTGCGAACGACGTACTTAAAAACGCGGTTCAAGGTATTGCTGAGTTGATTACTCGCCCTGGTATGATTAACGTCGATTTCGCCGATGTTCGTACCGTGATGTCTGAAATGGGACATGCAATGATGGGTAGTGGTGTCGCGAAAGGTGAAGACCGAGCGGAAGAGGCGGCTGAAATGGCCATTTCTAGCCCACTTCTTGAAGACATTGATCTTGCTGGTGCTCGTGGTGTTCTTGTGAACATTACTGCTGGTCTAGACATGCGCTTGGACGAGTTTGAAACGGTTGGTAACACGGTTAAGGCATTTGCTTCTGATAATGCAACGGTTGTTATTGGTACGTCTCTTGACCCAGATATGAGCGATGAAATTCGAGTAACGGTTGTTGCTACAGGTATTGGCAATGAACGTAAACCTGATATTACTTTAGTTGCTGGTGGTAAAGCCCCCGTTGCAACTGCTCAGCCACAGTCGGCACCACAAACTCAAGCTGCGAAAGTTGAAGAGAAAGTGGCACCAAATGTGCATGTAAATACTCAGAAGCCAGAGGTTAAACAGCAACCTGCACCATCGGCAAGCGCGCCGGCGAGTTCAGCAAACAACGCTGTACCAAAACCTGAAAAGGAAAATGGCTACTTAGATATTCCAGCATTTTTGCGTCGTCAAGCGGACTAATAAATCCGCTTGAATTTGACATAGCTCAAAATTCTGGTAGGATTCGCGGTTGCTTACATTATCAACAGTGATATGTAACGTAGATTAAGAGGTTTGCAGATGATCAAACAACGTACGCTGAAAGAAATAGTGACTACAGTGGGGGTGGGCCTCCACTCTGGCCGTAAAGTAACACTAACTCTACGACCAGCTGCGGCTAACACTGGTGTGATTTACCGTCGTACAGACGTAAACCCTCCTGTTGATTTTCCTGCAGACCCATTGTCAGTGCGCGACACAATGCTTTGTACCGCACTGGTGAACGACGAAGGTATCCGTATCTCTACTGTTGAGCACCTTAGTGCTGCGTTAGCGGGTATGGGTATTGATAACATTATTGTTGAAGTTGATGCGCCTGAGATTCCAATTATGGATGGCAGTGCAAGTCCGTTTGTTTACCTACTTCAACAAGCGGGTATTGAAGTGCAAAATGCACCGAAGCGTTTTATTCGCATCAAAAAGCCAGTGCGCTTTGAAGATGAAGATAAATGGGCAGAACTACGCCCATACAACGGTTTCCGCATGGACTTTGAAATTGAGTTCAACCACCCTGCAATTGATTCAGATGAGCAGCGACTGAAGTTTGATTTCTCATCTCAAGGTTTTGTGAAAGAAATTTCACGTGCTCGTACTTTTGGTTTTATGCGTGATATTGAGTACCTTCAATCTCAAAATCTATGCTTAGGCGGTAGTTTCAACTGCGCCATCGTACTTGATGAGTACCGAATCTTAAATGAAGAAGGTCTTCGTTTTGAGAATGAATTTGTCACTCATAAAGTACTGGATGCCATTGGTGACTTATACATGGCAGGACATGCCATTGTTGGTGAGTTCTCTGCTTATAAGTCAGGACACGGCCTCAATAACCAGTTATTGCGTGCGGTTCTAGCGGACCAAGAAGCCTGGGAGTGGGCAACATTCGAAGAAGAAGTTGGATCACCGGTTGCTTTTGCTGACCCGGCAATGGTTCTAGCATAATAAGAATCTAAATGAAAAATCAGGCCTAGCGCCTGATTTTTTTCGTTTAAGCGACTCACTTTTTCCACTTCTCACTAAACGTGACATGACTAAGCTCTCTTGCCTATCTATCAATAACCACGGCAAATTCTTGCCCTTTGTTAACCTATTTTTCGTAAACTCTAATCGATATTGCCGTGTTATGGCGTTTGTAGGTGACTCGGATGAGACTGGGGAGCGTATTGCTGCATGTTTAGATTGCATTTTTAACCGAGACTACCGGTATCCTCATCGCGCTATTTCGGCGACAATTTTGTTTTTTAAACACTCAAATTGCAAAAACTTCCAAATACATCAAACAAATTGAGGTTAGTTTGCCTAGTTACTTGGTTGTTAGGACAAAAATTCCTTACACTATGGCCATTAATTGGTAAGTCTGCCTTGAAATTTTTAAGTTTGAACTCAATATCAGCTTATATAGATTTTATCTCTGTTAGGTCAATAGACCCTAGTCGAGACGGAAGGCAATTTTAATAGGTCAGTATGATCTAATGGTAGAGAGAAAAAATTCACAATGATTACTAAGCTACTGACGAAGGTCATTGGTAGTCGCAATGATAGAACATTGCGTCGACTAAAAAAAATTGTTAAACAGATTAACGACTTTGAACCTCAATTTGAGTCACTATCGGATGAAGATTTAAAAGCGAAAACGATAGAGTTCCGTGAGAGACTGGATAAAGGTGAAGACCTAGACCGCATCTTGCCAGAAGCATTTGCAACGGTACGTGAAGCATCGAAACGTGTATTCGGCATGCGTCACTTTGATGTGCAGCTCATTGGTGGCATGGTACTGAACTCAGGTCAAATCGCTGAAATGAGAACAGGTGAAGGTAAAACACTGACAGCAACACTCCCAGCTTACTTGAATGCTCTGCCAGGCAAAGGTGTTCATATCGTTACCGTCAACGATTACCTAGCAAAACGTGATGCTGAAACAAACCGAGCGTTGTTTGAATTCCTGGGCATGACCGTTGGTGTCAACGTTCCCAATATGCATCCCCAAGAGAAAAAAGAAGCCTACCAAGCGGACATTTTGTACGGAACAAATAACGAATTTGGTTTCGACTACCTACGCGACAATATGGCGTTCCGCGAAGAAGATCGCGTACAACGCGCTCGTTTCTTTGCTGTTGTCGATGAAGTGGATTCTATCTTGATTGATGAAGCGCGTACGCCGCTTATCATTTCAGGTCCAGCAGAAGATAGCTCAGAGCTTTATACTCGCATCAACACGTTAATCCCACACCTTCAGGTGCAAGAGCAGGAAGACTCGGAAGAGTACCGCGGCGACGGCCACTATACTGTTGATGAAAAATCAAAACAGGTTCATTTGACTGAGACTGGTCAGGAGTTCGTTGAAGAACTACTGATTAAAAATGGCATGATGGAAGAAGGAGATACTCTGTATTCTCCAACCAACATTAGCTTACTGCATCACGTGAATGCCGCGTTGCGTGCTCATGTGTTGTTTGAAGTTAACGTTGACTATATCGTTACCGAAGAAGGTGAGGTCGTCATTGTTGATGAGCACACTGGCCGTACTATGCCGGGTCGTCGTTGGTCTGAAGGTCTCCACCAAGCTGTGGAAGCCAAAGAAGGCGTTAAGATTCAAAATGAAAACCAAACGCTGGCTTCGATTACTTTCCAAAACTTCTTCCGTTTGTATGAAAAACTGTCAGGCATGACAGGTACTGCTGATACGGAAGCGTTTGAATTCCAGTCTATCTATGGATTGGAAACAGTCGTTATCCCAACCAATAAACCAATGGTTCGTGATGACATGCCAGATGTGGTTTATCGTACTGAAGCAGAAAAATTCAACGCTATCATTGAAGATATCAAAGTACGTGCTGCGAATGGTCAACCGATTCTTGTGGGTACTGTGTCGATTGAAAAATCGGAATTGCTGTCTAATGCTTTGAAAGAAGCAAAAGTAAAACACAATGTACTGAATGCGAAATTCCATGAAAGAGAAGCTGAAATTGTTGCCGAAGCGGGTACACCAGGCGCGGTAACTATTGCAACTAACATGGCAGGTCGTGGTACGGATATTGTGTTAGGCGGCAGCTGGCAATCTCAAGTTGAAGCGCTAGGTAATGCGACGCAAGAACAAATTGATGCGATCAAAGCAGACTGGCGAGTAGTGCACGATAAAGTATTAGAGTCAGGTGGTTTGCACATTATTGGTACGGAACGTCACGAATCACGTCGTATCGATAACCAATTACGTGGTCGTTCTGGTCGTCAGGGCGATGCAGGTTCTTCACGTTTCTATCTCTCTATGGAAGATCAGCTACTGCGTATCTTCACTTCTGATCGTATGGCGGGCTTGATTCAAAGTGGTATGGATGAAGGTGAGGCTATTGAAAGTAAGATGTTGTCTCGCTCGATTGAAAAAGCGCAACGTAAAGTGGAAGGACGCAACTTCGATATTCGTAAGCAACTACTTGAATTCGATGATGTTGCCAACGATCAACGTAAAGTCGTTTACGAGCTTCGTGATGAGTTAATGACGGCGGAAGATATTCGCGAAATGCTTGAGCATAATCGCGCAGATGTCTTTACGTCGGTCATTGATGAGTATATCGCCCCGCAATCTCTGGAAGATATGTGGGATGTGAAAGGTCTTCAAGAGCGCCTGAAAAACGACTTCGACTTAGATCTTCCTCTTACTACATGGCTAGAAGAAGATGACAAGCTGTATGAAGAAGCACTTCGAGAGAAGATTCTAGAGACCGCCGTTACGGTTTATAACCAAAAAGAAGAAACGGTTGGAGCTTCTGTACTGCGCAATTTCGAAAAGTCAGTCATGTTGCAAACGCTCGATACATTGTGGAAAGAGCACTTGGCTGCAATGGATCATCTACGTCAAGGTATCCATTTACGTGGTTACGCACAGAAGAACCCGAAACAAGAGTATAAGCGTGAATCATTTGAACTGTTTGAACAGTTACTTGAGTCACTTAAGCTGGATGTGATTACCATCTTGTCTAAAGTTCGAGTTCAGCAGCAAGAAGAAGTTGAGCGTATGGAAGCTCAGCGTCAAGCTCAAGCAGAAGAAGCGGCGCGCCGTGCTAAGCCTCAACATGCAAGTGCTGAAAATCAACTCGCTGACCACAGTGACGAAGAGCAAAACGATGCTCACCAGCCAGTTGTTCGTGAAGAGCGTAAAGTTGGCCGTAATGAGCCTTGTCCATGCGGATCGGGTAAGAAGTACAAGCAGTGTCATGGTCAGATTAATTAAATAATGATGTAATTAAAAAGAGCCGCTTTCGCGGCTCTTTTTTTAAGGAAAATTTACAATGAAACGGGTACATATTGTCGCTGCTATTATATTTAACGCTGACAAATCACAAATCTACATTACTAAGCGTCCCGACAAAGCACATCAAGGTGGGCTGTGGGAGTTTCCTGGTGGTAAAGTTGAAATTGATGAGCAGGCAGAAGATGCGCTAAAGCGTGAGCTTTATGAAGAGATTGATATTGAGGTGACAGAGCTAGCGTTGTTTGAGCATTTACTTCATGACTACACCGATAAATCATTGTCGTTCGATTTTTTTGAAGTGACGGCATTTGATCGCCAACCTTACGGTAAGGAAGGGCAGCAAGGTGCTTGGGTTAACATTACTGAGCTTGCCGACTATGCTTTCCCTGAAGCAAATGTACCAATATTAAATAAAGTCATCGAAAAATACCGCTAACCAGAGTTAGCCTATAGCGAGTAGAAATACTTTACGTTACATTGGTAGCAAATAATCAACGGAGAATGACGCAATGGTTAGAATTGCGATTGCAGGAGCAGCGGGCCGCATGGGTCGCAACTTAGTAAAAGCAACATTTCATAATGAAGGGGCGACAGTAGGTGCGGGTTCAGAAAGACCAGAATCATCACTGGTCGGCGTCGATGTCGGTGAATTGTGTGGTGAAGGGCGCTTTGATGTCGCGTTAGTCGATGACTTAACGAAGTCGATTGATAAGTTTGATGTCATTATCGATTTTACGGCACCGAAAAGTACCCTAGCAAATCTTGCGTTATGCCAGCAATATGGCAAAAAAATGATTATCGGTACGACTGGATTCTCAGATGAAGAGAAACTACAAATCGATGAAGCTGCGAAAGTGGTTCCGTTAGTGATGGCACCAAACTATAGCGTAGGTGTAAACCTCGTTTTCAAGTTGCTTGAAAAGGCGGCGAAAGTGATGGGTGACTATTGTGATGTTGAGATCGTCGAGGCTCACCACCGCCACAAAGTTGATGCCCCTTCTGGTACGGCTATTGGTATGGGTGAGGCGATTGCCGGCGCGATGGGTAACGAGTTAAGTGATGTGGCTGTTTATGCTCGTGAAGGGATTACTGGCGAACGTAGCCGAGATGAAATTGGCTTTGCCACGATTCGAGCCGGTGACATTATAGGTGAGCATACTGCAATGTTTGCTGATATCGGTGAGCGAGTTGAGATCACGCATAAGGCGACCGATAGGATGACCTTTGCGAATGGTGCTGTGAGAGCGGCGGTTTGGTTAGATGATAAACCCGCGGGGCTTTATACCATGACCGAAGTTTTGGGATTAGACCAAATTTAAATGAAAAAGCACTTCATAATGAAGTGCTTTTTTTTCGTTTAAAAAAGGCGATATTAGAGTGAGCTAAGCTACATAGTTATGCTCAAATGCAGACTTAGTACTAAGTGTGGATATTCAGCGCGATAAAAATGTGTAATGAGTGAATTTTAGCCGCAATTTAAGTTTTTTAATGGTGTTAATGACCATCTTGTTGGGTTTGCGTTGTTTTTGCGTTGTTTTTGCAAGTTAACCTTGCTTGGTTAACGTTTGCTTTCCTATATGTAAAATAATGATAACTCAGATAGGAAAATGTGGTCTATCAAATAAATGCAATTCGCTAACCGATTGAATTTTGATCTTTAAATGTACTTTTTTGAGGCTTTAGCTTAAAAACGTGCTCAGATGCAATAAAAGTTAGCTTATTTTTTATCTTGTTGTTGACACTCGTCACAGTGCTAATTAGAATACCGCCAATTTGTCTGTACTACCTCATGGTGCTTTTAAGCCGTATGTAGGGTGTCAGCATTGATATTTTATTTATATTTTTTGCATCTTTATTCTGGAGGTTATCTTGAGTAAACCAGCACTGTTAGTCCTAGAAGATGGGACTGTGTTCCACGGTATTTCCATTGGAGCAGACGGGTTGTCCGTTGGTGAAGTTGTTTTTAATACCTCGATGACGGGGTACCAAGAAATCCTCACTGATCCTTCCTATTCTCAGCAAATCGTTACTCTTACTTACCCTCACATTGGCAATACCGGAACCAATTCCGAAGATGAAGAATCTTCTTCAATCCACGCTCAAGGCCTTGTGATTCGCGATCTTCCTCTTATCGCTTCTAACTTCCGTAATGAACAATCTCTTTCTGATTATCTAAAATCGCAAAATATTGTGGGTATCGCCGATATCGATACACGTAAGCTGACACGTATTTTACGTGAGAAAGGCGCTCAAAACGGTTGTGTTGTTGCGGGTCACAATATTGATGAAGCTCTAGCGCTAGCTAAAGCAAAAGAATTCCCAGGCCTAAAAGGTATGGATCTTGCGAAAGAAGTGACGACAAAAGAAGCGTATCAATGGAAACAAGGTTCGTGGACGCTCACGGGTGGACTTCCTGAGGCGAAAGCAGACAGTGAATTGCCATTCCACGTTGTTGCTTATGACTTCGGTGCAAAAAGAAACATCCTACGCATGCTGGTTGACCGTGGTTGCCGCTTAACCGTAGTTCCTGCTGAAACGTCTGCAGAAGAAGTGCTTGCACTTAACCCTGACGGCGTATTCCTTTCAAATGGCCCTGGTGACCCGGAACCGTGTACTTACGCTATCGAAGCGACAAAAGTGTTCCTAGAGAAAGGTCTACCAATCTTTGGCATTTGTTTAGGTCACCAAATTCTAGCTTTAGCATCCGGTGCTAAAACGGTAAAAATGAAATTTGGTCACCATGGTGCTAACCACCCTGTAAAAGATTTGGATCGTGATGTTGTGATGATTACCTCACAAAACCACGGCTTTGCGGCTGATGAAGCGACGCTTCCAGAGAATCTACGTGCGACGCACAAGTCACTGTTTGACGGTTCTCTACAAGGTATTCACCGTACCGACAAGCCAGCATTTAGCTTCCAGGGGCACCCTGAAGCAAGCCCAGGTCCTGAAGACGCAGCGCCGTTATTCGACCACTTCATTGAACTAATTAAACAGCACAACGCTTAATCCGGAGTAGTAGAGAATGCCAAAACGTACTGACATTAAAAGTATTCTAATTTTAGGTGCTGGCCCGATCGTAATCGGTCAAGCATGTGAGTTTGATTACTCTGGTGCTCAAGCTTGTAAAGCGCTTCGCGAAGAAGGTTACCGAGTTATTCTTGTTAACTCTAACCCAGCGACAATCATGACTGACCCTGACATGGCCGATGCCACTTACATCGAACCAATCCAGTGGGAAGTCGTTCGCAACATTATTGCGAAAGAAAAGCCAGATGCGGTTCTCCCAACGATGGGTGGTCAAACGGCGCTTAACTGTGCACTAGACCTAGAAAAGCACGGCGTTCTTGAAGAGTTCGGCGTAGAAATGATTGGTGCAACGGCAGACGCGATTGATAAAGCAGAAGACCGTTCACGCTTTGATAAAGCAATGAAGTCGATTGGTCTTGAGTGTCCTACCGCGGATACGGCGAAAACGATGGAAGAAGCTTACAAAGTTTTAGACATGGTTGGCTTCCCTTGTATCATTCGTCCATCGTTTACGATGGGTGGTACGGGCGGCGGTATCGCTTACAACAAAGAAGAATTTGAAGAAATCTGTCGTCGTGGTTTGGACTTATCTCCAACTAATGAACTTCTTATCGATGAATCACTTATCGGTTGGAAAGAATACGAGATGGAAGTGGTTCGTGACAAAAACGACAACTGCATCATCGTATGTGCGATTGAAAACTTTGACCCAATGGGTATTCACACAGGTGACTCAATCACTGTGGCGCCAGCTCAAACGCTGACAGACAAAGAATACCAACTCATGCGTAACGCATCTCTAGCAGTACTGCGTGAGATTGGTGTTGAAACAGGTGGTTCAAACGTACAGTTTGGTATCAACCCGAAAGATGGCCGTATGGTTATCATCGAGATGAACCCACGTGTATCTCGCTCTTCTGCACTAGCATCTAAAGCAACAGGTTTCCCAATCGCTAAGATTGCAGCGAAACTGGCTGTTGGCTTCACGCTAGACGAGCTAATGAATGACATCACTGGCGGCGCAACGCCAGCATCGTTCGAACCAACAATCGACTACGTAGTCACTAAGATTCCTCGTTTTAACTTCGAGAAATTTGCCGGTGCTAACGACCGTCTAACGACACAAATGAAGTCGGTTGGTGAAGTAATGGCGATCGGCCGTAACCAACAAGAATCGCTACAAAAAGCACTTCGCGGCCTAGAAGTAGGCGCAACGGGTTTTGACGAAATGGTAGACCTAGATGCACCTGATGCGCTAACCACTATCCGTCATGAGCTGAAAGAAGCGGGCGCAGAGCGCATTTGGTACATCGCTGACGCATTCCGTGCTGGTATGTCGGTAGATGGTGTATTCAACCTAACGCAAATCGACCGTTGGTTCCTCGTTCAAATCGAAGACATTGTTAAGTTAGAGCAAGAACTGAAAGCGAAAGGTTTTGCTGGTCTAAACAAAGACGAGTTAAACAAGCTCAAACGTAAAGGTTTTGCCGATGCGCGCCTATCTAAGATTCTAGGTGTAGCGGAAAGCGAAATTCGTCGTCTACGTGACCAATACGATATCCACCCGGTATACAAGCGTGTGGATACGTGTGCCGCTGAGTTCTCATCAGATACGGCTTACATGTACTCATCTTACGATGATGAGTGTGAAGCGAACCCAACAGACAAAGAAAAAATCATGATTCTAGGCGGCGGTCCAAACCGTATCGGCCAAGGTATTGAATTTGACTACTGTTGTGTACACGCATCACTAGCACTACGTGAAGATGGCTACGAAACTATCATGGTTAACTGTAACCCTGAGACTGTTTCTACAGACTACGATACGTCTGACCGTTTGTACTTCGAGCCAGTAACACTGGAAGACGTACTTGCAATCGCTCGCGTTGAGAAGCCAAAAGGCGTTATCGTTCAGTACGGTGGTCAAACGCCACTTAAACTGGCTCGCGCTCTTGAAGCGGCTGGCGTACCTATTATCGGTACTAGCCCTGACGCCATCGACCGTGCAGAAGACCGTGAGCGTTTCCAAGTGGCAGTAGACCGTCTAGGTCTGCTTCAGCCAGAGAACGCGACAGTGACTACCATGGAGCAAGCAGTAGAGAAATCTCGCGAAATCGGCTTCCCATTGGTTGTACGTCCTTCTTACGTACTTGGTGGTCGTGCGATGGAAATCGTATACGATGAGCAAGACTTACGCCGCTACTTCAACGAAGCAGTAAGCGTATCAAACGAATCTCCAGTACTACTTGATAGCTTCTTAGATGACGCGATTGAAGTGGACGTTGATGCGATTTGTGATGGTGAGCGTGTTGTTATCGGCGGTATCATGGAGCACATTGAGCAAGCGGGTGTTCACTCAGGTGACTCAGCATGTTCTCTTCCTGCCTACACGCTAAGCCAAGAAATCCAAGACGTCATGCGCGAGCAAGTTGAAAAGCTAGCATTTGAGTTAGGTGTCCGTGGCCTGATGAATACGCAGTTTGCTGTTAAGAACAACGAAGTGTACCTCATCGAGGTGAACCCTCGTGCAGCGCGTACGGTTCCGTTTGTATCGAAAGCAACAGGCGCACCAATCGCTAAGATTGCGGCACGTGTCATGGCGGGTCAATCTCTAGAGTCTCAAGGCTTCACTAAAGAGATCATTCCGCCATACTACTCAGTGAAAGAAGTAGTACTGCCATTCAACAAGTTCCCTGGCGTTGACCCACTATTAGGCCCAGAAATGCGCTCTACTGGTGAAGTTATGGGTGTTGGGGCAACATTTGCTGAAGCTTACTCAAAAGCTGAATTAGGTTGTGGTCACATCTACCCTGAGGGTGGTCGTGCACTACTTTCTGTTCGTGAAGGCGATAAAGAGCGCGTCGTTGACCTTGCTTCTAAGCTAACGAAACTGGGTTACCAGTTGGATGCGACTCACGGTACGGCAGTGATTCTGGGCGAAGCGGGCATCAATCCACGTCTAGTGAACAAAGTGCATGAAGGCCGTCCTCACATTCTTGACCGTATCAAGAACAATGAGTACACCTACATTGTGAACACGGCGGCTGGTCGTCAAGCGATTGAAGATTCTAAAGTCCTTCGTCGCGGCGCTTTGGCTGAGAAAGTGAACTACACCACTACGCTAAATGCAGCGTTTGCAACGTGTATGGCTCACACGGCTGATGCGAAAACATCAGTGACCTCAGTTCAAGAACTGCATGCTCAAGTGAACGCAGCGAAAGCTTAAAGCTCACGAAGCACCAGTTACTAGCTAAGTTCTAATGGATAACTAAGCTCTAGTTCTAGCTGAGCTCTAGTTTAAAAAATCCCGCTTTCGAGCGGGATTTTTTTATTTGTAATATAAGTAAGAATCACGTTCCACACTGTTTCCTAATTGGAATAGGTTGTTATCCATTGTTTCGCTTTAATTTATGGTATGAACCCGTACAATTTTGTTTAATTTGATGCAGGTGAGTGGAGTTCATGGACGTTACTTTCGACATATTGATGATGCTATTTTTTGTAGCTGGTTTGGCTGGTTTTATTGATGCAATGGCAGGAGGGGGCGGACTCTTAACGTTGCCAGCACTTTTGTCTGTTGGGGTGCCCCCAACACAAGCGTTAGCGACCAACAAATTGCAAAGCTCATTTGGGAGCTTTTCAGCCACGTGGTATTTCGTTCGAAACGGTATTGTTGATATTAAAGAAATGCGCTTAGCGATTGCGTGTACTTTTATTGGCTCAGCGGTGGGGGCTGAGCTGGTTCAACATATTGATGCTGGTATCTTGACGAGTCTTATTCCGGTCTTACTACTGGGTATTTCGTTATACTTTTTGCTAGCACCTCAAGCTGGAGAGGGCGGGGGTAAGCCAAAGCTGTCTGAGACCATGTTTGCCTTTTCTGTTGGGACTGGTGTCGGGTTTTATGATGGTTTTTTTGGTCCAGGAACGGGTTCTATTTTTACGATTTGTTTTGTCGCCATTGCCCAACTTTCTATTGTGCACGCCACGGCGCGAACCAAGGTTCTGAACTTTACCTCAAATATAGCCGCGTTATTATTCTTTGTTTTGGCTGGCCTCCCTGTGTGGGAAATCGGTTTAGTGATGGCCATAGGCGGCTTCATTGGCGCGCGTATGGGAGCCAAAATGGTGGTCACAAAGGGCAAGAAGTTCATCCGCCCGTTGGTGGTCATCATGTCAATGGTGATGGCGATAAAACTACTCTTGGAACAGCATCCTCAATGGTTTCAATCACTGTTTTAGCTCGATTATTCTTTAATGCCGTTGGTCGGTAAATCAGGTGTATTGGCCGAGTAAGAGCGGATAAAAAGGCAAAGTCAAAACACAGCGCCTCATCAATATGTAATGTCTTAATAATGGACATCGGTACGAGAGCCGGTCCCGCCCCTTTGATCGCAAGCTGGGCGGCGGCCGTGTACGAATCCATTTGCATGCAAGGAACAATTTGGGATTGCTGCAGTAAGGCGGCTTGGTATGTGTTAGCTGGGTTATTGAGATCGTTGGTGATTAGAGTTTTTGGCGCACAGTTTAAAGGTTGATGACTAACAATTTTAAACGGTTCATCAAATAAGTGAGTCGCGTGTAGTCCTAATTTTGCACTGAGGTGCCCCGCACAGAAACCAATCATGGCATCACCCGAACGGACATGCTCAACAATTCTTGGAGTGTGATTAGTCGTGATGGTGAGGTATGGGTCTTGAGCCAGTAATGGGCTAATAAACTCGCTAAGGTAGCCAGCAACGAGCGTTTCAGAGCAGTCAATACGAATCAGGGTTTGATCGCTATGTTGCTGCTCTTCTGATATCAGTCCTTTCAGTTCATTAACGCTGGTGCCAATGCGCTCAATGAGATCTAACGCATCTGGTGTGAGCTTTATCTGTCGACCGTCCGGTTCGATGAGCTTCTTTCCTAAACGTTTTTCTAAGTTAGCAATACGCTTACTCACCGCAGACTGGCCGATGTAAAGTCGGCTGCCTGTACGGCTCATGGTTTTTTCTTGCGACAAGACCAAGAGTGTTTCAATACCTTCAAGTAGCATGGCTATCAATGAAATATGGGAATGGATAATGTCTAGGTTATCACGATTTTAGTGGTTGTGTAGTGAAAGGCAGTGTGCGAGACGTTGGCCAAAGTAGTAAGCGGTGGCAAGGTCGTTGTCATCAACTAAACTGGAGTCGGGTAAGGTACTGGCAACGAGTCCAATAGACGAACCTGTTCTATTAAGCTTAAGTTGGTCGTTGTGCTGTGAGGTGTCTAAACCCGCCCAAAGCATGGCATGCTGGCAGGCTAGGGTGAAAAAGCTAAGCAAGGTTTGCTGTTGCTCTCCATTGAGGCTTCCTCCAACAGTGAAGCCTGCTGCCAACTTATTTCGCCATGCCAGGTCGACGTAATCATTGCTACTGGCATCCATGAATGCTTTAAATTGCGCTGCGGCAGACCCCATATAAGTGGGGCTACCAAACACAATGGCGTCTTGCTGCTGCAAGACGTTAAAGATGTCCTGACGGATATAGCGACCTTCAACAATGTCGCTAGATAGAATCTCAATCTGAGTAGTGGTCACTCCGGCAGCAGTGGATCCCGCGGATATTCTTTCTGCCAGCATTCTCGTTGCGCCAGTGTGAGAAAAATACACGATAGCCATTTTCTTACTCATCAGTGACCTTAGCCTTGTTGGTGATTTTTATTTGATAGCCATCTTCTTGGAGGTTAGGAATAAAATCAACAAAGTTCTGGATACTGTCTAGCGTATCTTCGGTGTAATGCGAGACGTATAACAGTTGGCTAAGGTTCTCTTTGGCAATCATGTTGAGCGCGTTCATAACCAGTTTTCTACCAAGGTAATCAAGTCCTTGATACGGTTCATCTAGAATGAGAATAGTCGGTTGTTTTATAATGGCTCGGGCAATTAATAGTAGCCGTTGTTGGCTGTATTCAAGCGCCTTAAATGAGGATTGGGCAAGGTGTGCCATGTGCAGTAAGGTCAACCATTCTTTTGCGGTATCAATTTGTTTTTTTGTGGGCTTATCGTAGAGCCCTATCGAGTCAAAAAAGCCAGAGAGCAATACATCAAGCGCATTGCAACTGACTCGATATTGCAAGTGTAGTGAGGATGACACCATCCCAGTATGTTGTTTGATGTCCCACACGGTTTCACCACTGCCGCGTTTCATGCCATAAATTTGAATATCGTTGCTGTAACACTGTGGGTGGTCGCCAAAAATCAGACCCAGCAGGGTACTTTTCCCACATCCATTAGGGCCTCGGACTTGCCAGTGCTCACCATGATTGATCTGCCAATTAACATTGGAAAATATCTTTTGGTCAACGTATTCGACACAACCATTGGTAATTTGAATGAGCGGGTCACTAAATGCAGAGGTATGTTGGTGCTTACGGATTAATTCCATCCACTGTTCACTCTGAATCGCGGATTGAGACAGCAATTGGGCGATCAGGGGATGGCAGGCCCATTGCTGGTAACTGAGTTCTTCTTTTAGTGTCCCGTTTTCAAATAAGGCAATATGATTAACCCACGTTGGAATTTCATCTTCTCGTGAGGTAATGAGAATGAGTTGTACATGAGCGGAGAGATCGTAAAGGTAGTCGGCGAGTATTTTTCTGTGGGCATGATCGAGACCAACAAAAGGCTCATCAAGGACGAGGACTTGTGGCGAAGAGGAGAGTGCACGAGCCAACATCACGCGACGAGTTTCACCGGTTGAAAGCTGTTTGAAGCCGCGGTCCTTTAAGTGCAGTAAGTCTAACTCCTGCAGCAGCTGCTCTATGATCACGGGGTTGTCGCACTGTTCAGAAATCAGCTGTATCACACTCCGGCCATGATCGATTCTGTCTAAGAAGTCAGTGTCATCGTTGGCATGTTCTAATTCGAGCAGTCGTTGTTGTTCGGCCAGTGAGACCTGAGCAATGTGGCAGTGGTTGGTATCGACACTGCCCGTATTAGGCTCGATTTCTTGACAGAGTAGATCTCCAATCACGGACCCAACATTACCTTGGGTCTCAAAGACACCCCAGTGCTCTTTATGCTTAAGTTGCCAAAAAGGAATACATAGCGTTTGAGATTGATTGAATTGAACTTGATTGAACGTGATCGCCATGAGATCTCCTTATCTCGAATAAATCCATCTTTCCGCATTACTTGAATAAAAAACGGTCAGGTATTCAACATACTAGAGCAATAAGGAAAATTGAAGTATGAATGTCAGAGAATGGCGCAACTCTGACATTCATATTGTGAGAACGGGCTATTTATCGAGTGCAAACGTTGGTAGAGAGAGTTGCCAGCGAATGGCACCAAGCCGAATGATGAGCGTGGTAATGACACAACTTAAAAAGGCACTTTCTGGCGTCGCACCGAGCATGAGCGTCGTGGTGTAAAAGGCTCCGCCAATAATACAGGCAGTCGCGTAGACTTCGCGGCGTAAAATCATCGGAATTTCTCGGGCGAGGACATCTCGAATAATACCGCCGCCACAGCCTGTTATCACCCCCATAATAATGGCGACTAAGGCCGAGTCTTGATAATTCAGTGCTTTCTCTACTCCGATACCAACAAAAACGGCCAGTCCGATAGCATCTGAGACAGGGAGTACCCACCATGGCAGTCGGCGAGGGTGTCTGATGAGCATCATCGTGAGTAAGCATGTGACAATAATGACCCATAGGTAGGTGGTATCGGTGATCCAGAAGACGGGTGTCGCGCCCAACGACATATCTCGGATGGTGCCACCACCGATTGCAGTGACGCTGCCCAATACCATAACGCCAAAAGGATCCATCCTTAGTCTTCCTGCGAGAATCACGCCTGATATCGCAAATACCATTGTGCCGAATAGATCGACTAAATAGAGCATGGAGTCCACGTTAAATACTCATTGAAAAATGTCTTATTAAAAGTGCGGCAATTTTACGGTAATTATAGACGCTTCGCACCTGATCTTGTCATAGTGCGAGCGAATTCTTATTGAGACTGCCTAACGGTATCGAAATGCTGGCAAACTTGTTCGATGGCCAACAAAGTACGGGGGGTTGGTCGGTTGAGCCAGTCAGACGTCAGTGTCCACATATGCTTTTTCTCGACAGCGGGGAGTTCTGCAGACCACTTCTGCCACATACCGCCATCTTTAATGGCGTGCTCTGACGTGAAAATAGCGTCTGGTTGGCGAACAATAATTTGCTCTGGGCTGACCTGAGGGTAAGGTGCTTTACTGTTGGCAAAGATATTTTCCCCGCCGCAGAAGCGAAAGACTTCACTTGGCCAGCTGCCTTGTGCCAGAGTAATGATTGGTTTTTCACTCAGTTGATAAAAATAACGAACGGGTTTATCGGTTTGTGAGGCTGATTTTAGCGAGTCTAATCGTTGTCGAAAATCGGCGGCAGCGCTTTGGCCGATAGTAGGGTCGTTAGCATAAGCACTGAGCGCTTCGATATTATCAGCGATATTCTCAAGTGTTTTGGTTTTTGAATAGACAAGGTTAAAGCCAAGTTGGCGAAGTTTATCTAACTCACGGGCAGGGTTCCCTGCTGGCCAAACGAGTATTAAGTCAGGTTGCAGTGCGACGATACGTTCGAGTTTAATGCCTTGATAGTTAGCCACACGCTCGAGTTTTTTTGCCGCTTCCGGATAGTCACTGTATTCACTAACAGCAATGAGTTGTTCGCCTAAGCCTGCCGCATAAGCCAGTTCAGTGGCGTGAGGGGCAAGGCTAATGACTCGCTGTGCTGTGGCTAGTGCAGGTGAGGAAAGGCACGCCATAATCATGACTGCCAGAATATGTTTCATCGATTAAAATCCTTTATGAATCATCATCATGATGGTGCTTTGTAGCATTAACCAAATATAGATCCGCCACGCGATATCTTTCTGTAAGACGGCGAGGTGATACGCCGATGGGACTATTTTCCCGCCAATTCGGGCGCGTTGATACTTCGTTGAGTCGTACATCGCAGGCCCACCGAACGAAAGCCCAAACTTGTTTGCGTACCCACATAGCAGCCAATTGGTGATTGGGTTGTGCCAAGTCCGGCTTTGTTCTATGGCTGAAGTAATACTTTGTCGTGATGCGCCTATCATGATAAGCAGTGCGAACAGTTTTTGTGGTGCGGCATCAAGCAAGGAAAAGGCGACAAGAGCAGGCTTACCAAAATGTTGATAGTGAGGTTGAGCAGGGCTCCAACTGCGGGCTAATTCCATCGCCAATCGGTAGATGAGCGCGCCGATTCCACCAAGCAGACCATACCAAAACAGCACGCCAATGACGCGTCGAGAGTAGCCCAATATGAGTGTTTCTGCGGAGGCTTTACCTAATCCAATCAAAGACAAAGGTGATGTTTCTCTATTTACACTCGTTTGTAATGTGGTGCGCACATAGGCTTTATCTTCTTTGGATAAACCGCGTATGAGCAGCTGCGTTAAGGTCTCATTGCCTCGCCAGTCCAATGCTAAAAGTAGCAGTGCTAGTTGATAAAACTGCGCTTGCCAAGCCAATGATTGCATGGCGAGTAATACTGCAATGGTAGGAAGGATAAAAAGTGCCCATGCTAGCAATCCGGAAAACGCTTGTTGGGGCGCGGTGCTAGTTGGCTGATTGACTTTACCTGCGACGGCTATCGCTAAGCGCCGCCAGTAATAAATAGGGTGAGCACTTTGGGGAATAGGAATCAACAGGTGAAAAATAAGTGCGCCCCACATCACGAGAAGCGCACCATTGGCATAGAAACTCTCTAGAAAAGAGTTCATTAACGAATCCTTGTTATTCTAATTAACTCGTCCTTGCAATTTGGTTCTTGTTATCAAATCTTTGTTGACAGCAGAACCCAAGATCAAGCTTGAGCTTATTTGAGTAAGCTGACCATTTTCACAACCATTTCAGATGAGCTTTGTGCTGCTAATGGTAGAAATTCTTCAAAGCTCATTGGTGATTCTTTATCGGCAACATCAGAAATCGCACGAACAACCACAAACGGCGTGTTGAATTGATGACAAGTTTGAGCAATCGCAGACGCTTCCATCTCAACCGCAATGACGCCAGGGAAGTTAGCGCGGATCGCTGCTTGGCGCTCTGGGCGACATACAAATTCGTCACCAGTACAGATAAGACCACGTACCGCGTGTTTATCTTGCATCTGAGCCAGCGCTTGTTCAGCAATGTCCATTAGCTTTTTATCAGCAGTGAATGCCGCTGGTTGACCTGCCATTTGTCCGATTTCGTAGCCAAAAGCCGTGACGTCAGCATCGTGGTGACGAACTTCAGTTGAGATAACCACATCACCTAGGTTAAGCGATGATTCAAAGCCACCTGCAGAACCGGTGTTGATAACGACGTCAGGTTGATAGTCACTAAGAAGAACCGTGGTGCCAACCGCTGCTGCCACTTTACCGATACCCGATTGAAGTAACACAACGTCTGCACCATTGAGTTGTCCCGTGAAAAAGGTACAGCCGCCTTTTTTCACTTCGACTAAATTTTCTAGAGCAGATTTAAGGATAGAAACTTCTTGTTCCATTGCGCCAATTACGCCGATTTTCATAGAGACTCTCTCAAGTTGGAAAACGTATTCGGCGTGCAGTATAGCAATAGTCTTGGTTCACCCCAACTATCTTCTATCAGCCTATTTACCTTCGCTTACCTCTTACAATCAAGGTTGTACTATGAGACCCGTTTCGATGAGTTTGGCTCTAAATGCTTCGACTCGCTTTCTATTCACCTTGAAATCGTAGTAGCCGATACGAGCTTCTGAGCGCACGAGTAGCTGGCCGTCTTCGATTTTTAATTCCATATCGTCAACATAGCGAAAGACTTTCGATTTATATTCTATGCGTAGGTAGTTACCTTCTTTTGCGGCCACGCTTGAACGAGGAAAGCTTAACGCGACGGTTTCTATTTGGTCAATATTCGTGCCGTTGGTGAGTTCAAATGGCGCAATATTGAAGTCTTCACGGTCATCTTGAGTGGAGACACAGCGAGGGCTGTCACCACATGGTAGATGGGAACGGTCGGTCATAGTAGTAGTCCCTGCACCGCATGCGGTGAGTAATAAAAGAGAGAGGGAGACGATAGTGATGTTGTTCATTAATCTTCCTTGTCATGCATGGTCTTTCGTGAGTGCACGTTGAGTGTATAGACACTGCCAATACTCACTTTATGTCGTGATGGTTAACACTGACAAGTCGCAACGTTAAGGTCACCCTTGCTTTCAAGGGTGACGACAGTAGTACGTGTTAACAAAGCATTTAGACTTCTAAGAAGTCTAGTATACCTTCTGCGCCCTTACGTCCTTCATCTATTGCTGTGACAACCAAATCGGATCCTCTTACGGCATCGCCGCCAGCAAAGATCTTTTTATTCGTCGTTTGATACATAAACTCTTGTGTCGACGGGGCTTTAATTCGTCCCCATTGGTCAAGCTCGACACCAAAAGGTTCCAACCATGTCATTTGGTGAGGCTGAAAACCAAACGCCATTATTACAACCTCAGCGGCTAACACATGTTCGCTGCCTTCAACTGGTTCAGGTCGGCGTCTGCCAGCTTCATCCGGCTCGCCTAGCGCAGTTTTGACAACCTTGACGCCGCAGGTATTGCCGTTGCTATCGATCTCTATGCCGAGCGGTTGTAGGTTGAACATGAAGTTAACACCTTCTTCTTTGGCGTTTTTCACTTCGCGTCGGGAGCCTGGCATGTTTATTTCGTCACGGCGGTAGGCACAGACGACGTTGTTCGCTCCTTGGCGAATGGAGGTTCGTACACAGTCCATCGCAGTATCACCGCCGCCTAACACCACGACATTTTTCCCGGCCATGTTCATAAACGGCTGAGTAGTGGGAAGGTCCATGACCTTGTAGGTGTTGGATATCAAAAAGGGCAGCGCATCGTAAACGCCGGGCGCATTCTCATTGTCCAACCCAGCGCGCATGTTTTTGTAAGTCCCCACCCCTAAGAACACGGCGTCATAGTCGCTGACTAACTCTGACATTTTAACGTCTTTTCCTACTTCAGTATTGAGTCTAAATTCGACCCCCATGTCGCTAAAAATTCGGCGACGATTGGTCATGACGTCTTTCTCTAGTTTGAATGACGGGATGCCGAAGGTAAGGAGTCCGCCAATTTCAGGGTAGCGGTCGAAGACAACGGGTGTGACGCCATTGCGAACGAGTACGTCTGCCGCGGCGAGGCCGGCAGGTCCTGCACCAATGATGGCGACTTTTTTATCCGTCCATTCAACGTGAGAAATATCCGGCTTCCACCCCATTTCAAACGCTTTATCGGTGATGTATTTTTCCACATTGCCAATCGTTACTGCACCAAAGTCATCATTTAAGGTACAGGCGCCTTCACATAGCCTATCTTGTGGGCATACCCTTCCACACACTTCCGGTAGACTATTCGTTTGGTGAGAGAGCTCGACGGCTTCAATAATTCGCCCTTCATTGGCAAGCTTTAACCATTGAGGAATATAATTGTGGACCGGGCATTTCCATTCACAATAAGGATTCCCACAGTCTAGACATCGATCGGCTTGAGCGGTGGCTTGCTGCTTGGTAAAGGGTTCGTAAATTTCAACAAATTCAATTTTACGAATCTTGATCGGTTTCTTTGCCGGATCCACACGACTGACATCGATAAATTGGTAAACGTTCTGGCTCATAATTTTAGCTCCTTGCCATTATTGGGCTTGAACGCGCAGTTCGGCGGCGCTTCGGCTTTGGTGACCCAGCAGCGTACGCAAATCCGCAGCTTTTGGTTTAACTAGGTAGAATTTCGGAATCCATTCATCAAAATTCGCTAGAATATTCTCGGCGTGCACCGACCCCGTTTCTTCAAGGTGCTCTGCAATTAGACCTCTTAAATGTTCTTGGTGAATGTAAAGGTCAGCCAGAGCAAGCGCTTCAACAGATTCTTCGTTGACGCGACCATTGAAGTCTTCATTCGCGTCAAGAACATAAGCAAATCCGCCGGTCATACCAGCACCAAAGTTCACGCCTGTTGATCCTAAGATAGCGACAATACCTCCAGTCATGTATTCACAGGCATTATCTCCCGCCCCTTCTATTACCGTGATGGTGCCAGAATTACGTACACCAAAACGTTCGCCGGCTGTACCTGCCGCAAACAGTTTACCGCCAGTGGCGCCATACAGGCAGGTGTTACCAATGATAGTGGCTTCGTTACAGATAAAGGTGGTGCCGACATGAGGCTTAATGACAATTTTGCCACCCGCCATGCCTTTTCCTACGTAGTCATTCGCATCCCCAGTTAGGGTAATATCCACCCCGCCCGCATTCCAAACCCCTAGAGACTGGCCCGCCGTTCCATCTAGGTGAAGTTGAATGGGGCTGCTTGCCATTCCTTGGTTGCCATAACGCTTGGCAATTTCACCCGACAAGCGTGCACCGAGGGAGCGGTCTGTATTTCGTACGTTGTAAAATAAGCGGGTGGATTGTCTTTTTTCCACGGCTGTGAGTGCATCTTCTACAATTTTGCTATTGAGTTCGGCTTTATCAAACGGGTTGTTGGGTTGAGTCCAGTACAATGGGAAATTCTGTGGCGATATCGGGGCTTCCAATATTGGCGATAAATCCAGTTTACTTTGCTTGGCTGTTAACCCTTCCACTGCTTGCAGTAGGTCCGTACGTCCGATGAGATCGGTGAGTTTTTCGACACCCAGCTGCGCTAGGAGCGAACGTACTTCATCGGCTAAGCCTGTGAAGTAGTTAACCACCATGTCTGGCAGCCCTTTAAAGTACTCTTTTCGCAAGGTTTCGTCTTGAGTCGCCACCCCTGTAGCGCAGTTGTTTAAGTGACAGATTCTTAAAAATTTACAGCCCATTGCCACCATGGGAGCTGTGCCAAACCCAAAGCTTTCCGCGCCTAAAATAGCCGCCTTCACCACATCAAGCCCTGTCTTTAATCCGCCATCAACTTGTAGGCGAATCTTATGACGTAAACTATTGGCGACTAACGCTTGTTGCGTTTCTGCAAGCCCTAACTCCCACGGGCAACCAGCGTATTTAACCGAGGTCAGCGGACTGGCTGCGGTGCCACCATCATAGCCTGAAATGGTAATAAGATCGGCGTAGGCTTTGGCAACTCCAGTGGCAATGGTCCCGACACCGGGTTCAGAAACCAGCTTGACTGAAACCAGTGCATTCGGGTTCACTTGCTTAAGGTCGAAAATAAGCTGAGCAAGATCCTCAATGGAGTAAATGTCATGATGAGGGGGAGGGGAAATTAACGTCACCCCTTGTACGGAGTAACGTAGCTTAGCGATTTCTGCGGTGACTTTATGGCCCGGTAGTTGCCCGCCTTCTCCCGGCTTGGCTCCTTGTGCCACTTTGATTTGTAGTACGTCTGCATTACATAAATAATGCGGAGTCACCCCAAATCGCCCAGAGGCAATTTGCTTGATTCTTGAGTTTCGGTTGGTACCAAAGCGTCTTGGATCTTCTCCCCCTTCGCCTGAGTTAGAATACCCACCAAGTTGATTCATCGCCATGGCGAGCGCTTCATGTGCCTCAGGGCTTAGCGCACCAATAGACATGGCAGCAGAATCAAAACGTTTGAATAGATCGCTAGCAGGCTCAACTTGCGATAAGGAAAGTGGAGACACAGATGTTTTCAAAGTCATGAGATCGCGCAACATGGCGACTGGGCGAGTATTCACTTGCGTGGCAAAGGATTGATAGTCTTGTGTGTCACCCGTCTTAACGGCTTGTTGTAAGGTGCCAACCACGTCAGGGTTATAGGCATGATACTCTCCGCCGTGGACATATTTTAATAGACCACCGTGTTCGGTTGGTTTGCGTTTTGTCCAAGCTTTGCGTGATAAATTGAAAATATCTTGCTGGAAATCTTCAAAGCTCGCGCCTTGAATTCGGGCCGTCACGCCTTTGAAGCAGAGCTCAACCACGTCATCATGGAGTCCGACGGCTTCGAAAAGCTGTGAGCATCGATAGGAGGCGATGGTTGAAATGCCCATTTTCGACATGATTTTATACAGGCCTTTATTAATGCCGTTTTGATAGTTTTGCATGGCAACGCGATAGCTTTTGTCGAGTACGCCATCTTCGACCATTTTACTGAGTGTTTCATAGGCAAGGTAAGGGTAGACCGCCGTTGCCCCAAAGCCTAATAGAACAGCAAATTGATGAGGATCCCTTGCCGTGGCGGTTTCCACTAATAGATTGGTGTCGCAACGTACGTTGGCGTTTATCAGTTGTGTTTGTACTGCGCCAACCGCCATAGCCGCGGGAATCGGTAAGCGGCCTTTCGTGAGTTCTCGATCAGAAAGCACCAGCAACACAGTTCCGGCTTTAACCACTTCTTCCGCTCGGACACATAAATCGACAATGGCTTGCTTAAGGTCTTTTTGCTGCGGGTCAAAGTTGATGTCCAGAACGGTGTGTCGATAATGCTCTTTACTTAGGTTAAGGAGTTGCTGCATGTCTGAGTAAAGCAGAACTGGTGAGTTAAAAGCGACGCGGTAGGCATGTCCATCTGTTTCACAAAAAACATTCATCTCTTGCCCTACGCTGGTAGCCAGTGACATGACATGCTTTTCGCGTAGCGGATCGATGGGTGGGTTGGTGACTTGAGCAAACTTCTGCCTGAAGTAGTCAGTAATGAGACGCTCTTTTGAGGACAGGACTGCCATCGGCGTATCATCACCCATGGACCCCACCGCCTCTTGACCCATATCACCTAATACCCGTAGTACTTGATCGGTTTCTTCATTGCTCATGGCAAATTGTTTCTGATACGTACTTAATTGTGTAGCATCGAAACTGCGTTTACCCACTTCATCGTCCGACAACTCAGAAAAAGGCGTTAACTTATGGACATTATTCTCCATCCACTCTCGATAAGGGTGGCGACTTTTTAGATCGTCATCAATTTCATTTGAATGCCATAATTTGCCATCTTGAGTATCGACAACTAATAGTTCTCCGGGTCCGACTCGTCCTTTTTCTGCAACTTCATCTGGGGCGTAATCCCAAATGCCCACTTCAGAAGCAAGAGTAATAAGGTTGTCTTTAGTGATGACATAGCGGGCAGGTCTTAACCCGTTGCGGTCAAGGTTACACGCTGCGTAGCGTCCATCAGAAAGTACAATACCTGCAGGACCGTCCCACGGTTCCATATGTTTTGAATTAAAATCATAAAATGCGCGAAGGTCGGGATCCATATCAGGGTGGTTTTGCCACGCGGGTGGCACGAGCATTCGCATCGCTCTGAATATATCCATCCCTCCCGATAAAAATAGATCGAGCATATTATCTAGGCTTGAAGAGTCTGAACCTGTTTCGTTAACAAATGGTGCGGCGGTTTGTAAATCAGGCAGCAGAGGAGAAGCAAATTTGTATGCGCGCGCTTTTGCCCATTGACGGTTACCTTCAATAGTGTTGATTTCACCATTATGAGCAAGATAGCGAAAGGGTTGTGCCAGTGGCCAACGAGGCTGGGTATTCGTAGAAAATCGCTGGTGGAATAAACAGATCGCTGACTCCATTCTAAGATCGGCAAGATCAAGGTAGAAGCGCGGAAGATCCGCAGGCATACAGAGGCCTTTGTAGACAATAACCTGTGTGGATAAGCTACAAATATAGAACTCTGAGTCGTCAGCGGTGGCTTGCTCAATGCGTCTTCTAGCAATGTAAAGGCGACGCTCAACATCTTGCTCACGCCAGCCTGCTGGTGCTGAGACAAAACATTGCACTATGTTAGGCAGTGATTCTGCTGCGATGGGGCCTAGCACGTCCGGGTTGACTGGAACTGTGCGCCATCCTGAAATAGTTAAGGTTTCTTGCGCGAGTTCTTTGGTGATAGTGTCTTTGGTTGCCTGTGCTTTGACAGGATCATTGGATAGAAACAGCATGCCGACAGCGTATTGTTTACTCAGATTCCATTGATTTTCTTGTGCGAGAAGACGAAAGTAAGTGTCTGGTTTTTGCAGTAGTAGACCGCAACCATCGCCTGTTTTTCCATCGGCAGCGATACCACCACGGTGTGTCATGCGATCGAGCGCAGAGATGGCGGTACGAACTAATTTGTGGCTGGGCTGGCCTTGCATATGTGCGATAAGGCCAAATCCGCAGTTGTCCTTCTCAAGACTTGGGTCATAAAGAGCCATTGCCTTTCTCCCTTTGAGCGTGCTGTCTTCCTGACAGTAAATTGATGCTTTTTAATGATTTTTCTTTTTATAAGAATCAAAAATCCATGAGTTATATTTTTAACAAATAGTGCGAATTTTATTTGCACCAACTTCACAACGTATAGCTTATGGTTGTAAACGTCAAGTATTCAGCATGTCATCATGTAGAACTGAGAAAAACCATGCATTTACCTGAATCGTCAGGTGGTGTTGCAGCGAATATTGAAACATGGCAGGAAAAATGACGGGGAATGCATAGGAAAAAGCGACAAAAAAGGCCAGCAAGTGCTGGCCAAATTAGGAAGGAATGTGCTGGCTGCTTATTGATGCAGCCATGCATTTATTGCTAAGCGGAAAGCATTAATGAATTAGCCTTCGCTTCAAGGTTGGTGTTACCCATTAGGTATTCATCGATAGAACGTGCACACTCACGTCCTTCGTTGATACAACGTACCACTAAAGATTGACCGGTACGCATGTCCCCAGCAGCAAACACGCCTTGTTGATTCGTTTGGAAGTCTTGCGTTGCCACATTGCCACGATCATCAAGTTTCACGTCCAATTGTGCCAGTACGCCTGTTGGTTCAGGGTGTAGGAAGCCCATAGCAAGGAACGCTAAATCACATGGAATAACACGCTCGCTGCCCGCGACTTCATCAAAGCCAGGACGCTCGCCTGGTTTTGCGTCTTGCCATACGATGTCGGCAATACGTAAACCCGTGACTTCGCCTTTATCATTACCAATAAATTCTTTGGTTAAGATATTCCAATGACGCTCACAGCCTTCTTCATGCGAGGTCGTGGTTTTCATGATCATTGGGTATTGAGGCCAAGGCATATTTGCAGGACGCTTCTCTGGTGGAATCGGCATGATTTCCACTTGAGTGATGCTGCTGGCTTTGTGGCGGTTAGAAGTACCAACACAGTCGGAACCAGTGTCACCACCACCGATAACCACAACATGCTTATCTTTTGCATGAATTTCTTTGGTTTTCAAATCCATATCGTTAGCACGACGGTTGTTCTGACCTAAGAATTCCATGGCAAAATGGACGCCTTGTAGCTCGCGGCCGGGGATAGGTAAATCGCGAGGTACCGTTGAGCCACCTGTGAGCAGAACCACATCGAAGTCTTGGCGTAGCTGTTGTGCATTGATGTCGACACCGATATGCGCATTGACTTCAAATTTAACGCCAGCATCGGCCATTAAGTTGATCTTACGATCAATGATGTCCATGCCCAGTTTGAAGTCAGGGATACCAAAGCGAAGTAAACCACCGACTTTTTCATCACGCTCAAAAACCGTCACAGAGTGACCTGCGCTATTAAGCTGTTCGGCTGCAGCAAGTCCTGCAGGGCCTGAGCCAATGATCGCGACCGTTTTTCCACTGCGAATGCGCGGTTTTTTCGGCTTGGCGTAGCCTTCGCGATACGCTGTTTCAACGATGGTTTTTTCGATATTACAAATGGTAATAGGGTCTTGGTTGATCCCCAGTACACAAGCACTTTCGCAAGGAGCAGGGCAGACACGGCCAGTAAACTCCGGGAAGTTATTGGTCGAGCTTAGAATGTTCCATGCTTCTTCCCAGCTGTCACGAAAAACCGCGTCATTGAACTCTGGGATGATGTTACCGATTGGGCAACCGTTATGACAAAACGGCACGCCACAATCCATACAACGAGATGCTTGAGTATTGATTTTTGAACCAAACTCTTCATTGAGAACAAATTCTTTGTTGTTTTCAATACGAACCGACGGGTCAAGCTTGTTTGGCAGCTCGCGACCGTGCTCTAAAAATCCAGTAGGCTTACCCATTATACTGCCTCCACTTCTTCCGATTGTGCTTGTTGTGCTTCAGCTTTGCGCTTTTGAAGAACCGCTTTGTAGTCACGCGGCATCACCTTAACCAAAGAGGTTAGGCTGGTTTCAAAATTAGCAAGGAAAGACTGAGCAACTTCACTTCCTGTGAATTCAACGTGCTTAGTTAGCATATCAAGTAGAAGATCTTTATCTTCTTGCTCGATTGGATCGAGGTCGACCAATTCTGGGTTAAGCTTGGTTTCAAAATCACCCGCTCTATCCCAAACGTAAGCCACACCACCACTCATACCCGCCGCAAAGTTGCGGCCTGTTGAGCCGAGGATAATAGCCACACCGCCAGTCATGTATTCACAACCGTGGTCACCGACACCCTCAACAACAACCTTCGCACCTGAGTTACGAACACAGAAACGTTCGCCAGCCAACCCGCGAATGAAGGATTCGCCTGAGGTGGCACCGTAGAAACAGACGTTGCCCACCACGATGTTATCTTCAGCAACGATAGATGATTTCGCATCTGGATACAGCACTAGCGTACCGCCAGATAGACCTTTACCCCAGTAATCGTTCGCGTCGCCTTCGACTTCGAATTTCACGCCTTTCGCAAGGAAGGCACCGAAAGATTGGCCAGCACTACCGTGGAACTTGACGTTCATTGGTTGTGGTAAACCTTGGTCTTTGTAAACCTTCGAGATTTCGTTCGACAGCATGGTACCCGCAGAGCGGTCTGTGTTGATGATAGGGAAGGTCGCGTTAACGGCTTCGCCTTTCTCAAGCGCTGGAATAGCGGCTTGAATCAACTTGCGGTCTAGAACCTCTTCTAGGTTATGGTTTTGTTGTGTCTGGTTATAGATCCCGTCTTCTGCACGAGCCTGTTCAATATGCAGAACTGGTGTGAGATCGAGGTTCTTGTATTTCCAGTGACCGATGTCATCACGAACTTTAAGTTTGTGAGATTGCCCCACCATTTCGTTAATAGAACGGTAACCTAGCTCAGCCATGACTTCACGTAGACCTTCCGCCATGTACTGGAAGAACGTCACGACGTCTTCTACGCGGCCGTCGAAACGCTCACGCAGTGTTTTGTTCTGTGTTGCGATACCAACAGGACAAGTATTCTTGTGACACTTACGCATCATGATACAGCCTTCAACAACCAGTGCTGCGGTTGCTACGCCCCATTCTTCTGCGCCAAGTAACGTCGCTACTGCAAGGTCACGTGGGGTTTTCATCTGACCATCAGACTGAACCACGATACGGTTACGTAGGCCGTTTTTCAGTAGTGTTTGGTGAGTTTCTGCTAGACCAAGTTCCCAAGGCAGGCCTGTGTGACGGATAGAAGACATTGGAGACGCGCCCGTACCGCCATCAAAACCAGCGATAAGTACCACGTCCGCTTTCGCTTTCGCTACACCTGATGCAATCGTACCTACGCCGGCTTCTGAAACGAGCTTCACGTTTACACGGCCATTACGGTTGGCATTTTTCAGATCGTAGATCAGCTGAGCCAAATCTTCGATTGAGTAGATATCGTGATGTGGCGGTGGCGAGATAAGACCGACGCCCGGAGTCGAGTGACGTGTTGCACCAATCCAATCATCGACCTTATCACCCGGTAGTTGACCACCTTCACCAGGCTTCGCGCCTTGAGCCATCTTAATTTGTAGCTCATCAGCGTTAGATAGGTAGTAAGACGTGACACCAAAGCGACCAGAAGCCACTTGTTTGATAGCCGAGCGTTCCCAGTCACCGTTTTCTTTGCGTTCGAATCGAGCTGGATCTTCACCACCTTCACCCGAGTTTGATTTCGCGCCAATGCGGTTCATGGCAACAGCCAGTGTTGAGTGAGCCTCGTGCGAGATGGAACCAAAGCTCATTGCGCCAGTGGCAAAACGCTTAAGGATGTTCTCGATCGGTTCAACTTCTTCCAGAGGAATAGAGCCTGCTGGATTCTTGATGAAATCCAGTTGACTACGTAGCGTTGCTGCGTTGTCGCCTTGGTCATCAACCGCTTTAGCGTACTTCTTGAACTGACCGTAATCTTTGTTACGCGTTGATTCTTGAAGTAGAGAAATGGTTTCTGGATTGAAGAGGTGCTTCTCACCACGTTGTTTCCACTGGTAAACACCGCCAACATCAAGGATTTGAGCTGGGATTTCACGAGCAGGGTAACCAACGCGGTGACGAACTAGAACTTCACGTGCGATATCGTCAATCGTTAGACCTTGGATACGAGATACAGTACCAGTGAAGTATTTCTCAACCACTGATTTGCTGATACCAAGTGCTTCAAAGATTTGTGCACCGTGGTAAGACTGCAGCGTAGAGATGCCCATCTTAGAGAAAATTTTCAGTAGACCGCCATTGACGCCTTTACGGTAGTTGTCGAACAACTCGCGAGGGTGAAGGCTTGGGTCTAGCTTTTTAGTGCGCTGCAACTCAACGATGGTTTCAATAACCAAGTATGGGTTGACGGCATTCGCACCGTAGCCAATTAATGTTGCAAAGTGGTGCGTTTCACGAGCATCGCCCGTTTCAACCACGATGTCACACTTAGCACGTAAGCCTTTACGGATCAGGTGGTGGTGAACAGCACCAACAGCCAGCATAGCTGGAATAGCGGCGTGGTTAGAGTTCACCGCACGGTCTGTCAGTAGAATAATGGAGTAACCATCAATCACTGCGTCTTCGGCATACTGGCAAATACGTTTCAGTGCACGTTCTAACTTACCTGGCTCTTCGTTTGCTTGGAATACGATATCCAACGTCTTCGCTTGCAGGTGCTCATTATCAATAGCACGTAGCTTTTCTAGCTCAGAGTTAGAAAGAACCGGTGACTCAAGCTCTACTTTTTGACAGTGTTCAGGGGTTTCAGCAAGGAGGTTCTGATCTTTACCTAGGTAAGTGTTCAGAGACATGACCATGCGTTCACGAATCGGGTCGATTGGTGGGTTAGTTACCTGAGCAAAAAGTTGCTTGAAGTAGTTTGAAAGGTGCTGCGATTGATGAGAAAGAATCGCGAGCGGCCAGTCAGCACCCATGGCAGAAAGTGGCTCGTAGCCTGTTTTCGCCAGAGGGAGAATGATTTCGTTCACTTCTTCAGAGCTGACACCAAACGATTGTTGTTTGTGTAGCAGTTTTTCTGGAGAAGGTTGGCTAAATTCGTTGCTCGCATCGGGTAGCTTTTTCAAGCTCAGTAGGTTTTCTTCAACCCACTTTTCGTAAGGCTGTGCTTTAGCGATACCATCTTTCACTTCTTCATCCGAAATGATGCGGCCTTGCTCAAGATCAGCAACGAAGATACGACCAGGTTGTAGACGACCACGGTACTCTACGTTTTCTGGTGCGATTTCAACAACGCCAGATTCAGATGCCATGACTAGGAAGTCATCTTTAGTCACGGTGTAGCGAGATGGGCGCAGACCGTTACGGTCTAGTGTCGCACCTACTTGAACGCCATCAGTGAAACACACAGAAGCCGGACCATCCCATGGTTCCATGACGTTGGCATGATATTGATAAAATGCGCGACGTGTTGGGTCCATGTTTTTGTTTTCTTGCCATGCTTCCGGAATCATCATCATTAATGCATGTGGCAAAGTGCGACCAGACAGAACTAGCAGCTCTAACGCCATATCAAAGTTTGATGAATCTGAGCTACCTTCCTGACAGATAGGCAACAGCATGTCGATTTCAGCTTGTGTAAACAGATCCGATTCAAGGATCGCTTCACGTGCTTTCATCCAGTTTAGGTTGCCTCGTACCGTATTGATTTCACCATTGTGGGCGATGTAACGGAAAGGCTGTGCTAAACGCCAGCGAGGGAAAGTATTGGTAGAGAAGCGAGAGTGCACGAGTGCAAGCGCAGTTACCATGGTTGGGTTTTGTAGATCTAAGAAGTACTGAGGGACTTGCTCGGTGGTTAGTTGACCTTTATAGACCAATGTCTTGTATGACATTGAGTTGATGTAAAAGTCATCACCGATGTTAGAAATACTTTCTAAACATACACGTACCGTGTAGTTACGCAGTACATAAAGCTTACGCTCTAATTCTTCAGGTGTGCAACCTGGACCGCCTGATACAAATACATGCTCAAATTGCGGCTCTGTGCTTAGAGGGTCTGCACCAATCATGGAGTTATCTGTTGGCAATACGCGGTAGCCAATGACTTCAAGGTCAAGGCGTTGAGCATTACGCTCTAAGATATCGCGACATTGTGCGCGTTTGTGCTCGTCCTTAGGGAATAGAACAACACCAACACCGTATTTTTCAAAAGAAGGTAACTTGATACCAAGTTTTACCGCTTCTTCTAAAAGAAATTCATGGGGCTTTTGCAGTAAGATGCCAGCGCCGTCGCCACTGCATGGATCGCAGCCTTGACCGCCACGGTGTTCCATACGCGCAAGCATATCGAGGGCTTGTGTGACTACATCATGCGATTTACGGTTTTTAAGGTGAGCAACAAAACCGATACCACAAGCGTCATGCTCCAGTTCTGGAGTATACAGACCTTGTGTATTCTGCTCTCTATCTACCATAGATACTTCCTTCCAGTTAAATCCAGGCACAACAAAAGTGTGTGGTTGTGCCTTGTCCTTTGTAATTTTGATTCTTGACTGCCAGAGGGGGCAGTGTCGATTCCATTCTGCATCTCGCAGGAAAAGTATTGCGAGAAAAACAATCCGTGGTGATATTCCGCAACGTCTACTCACTTTCTAGTGAATTATTTTGGTGGGAAAGGAATATCGCCTTTATTCTACTAATCTGAGCTGTAATCCTAACAGCAGAATCAGAAGAATTGTGTAAGTATCCTACAATTTTGTTCTCGGTAATTCCAACTAAAGTTTCTTCTGTAACCCATTTTTTTTATTTGAAATTGAATACAATTGGTAACATAACGCTAACATTCGGCGCTTTTTTCTTGTTTTTGTGCATATTTATTGATTTTGATTAAGTTGAAAGTAGGCGGGTATTGCTACTGTGCCTGGTTTTATTTTGCAGGGATGTAATTTAGTTTCAAAAATTAGAGTGATAGTCATTCTTATTTAATCGAGTTTGTTTGATATGCAGTTACACGAATTAGTTAATACCATTGGTCAAGATCTTCAGCGTCGCTATGGCGAAAAAGTCCATAAGCTGACGTTACATGGTGGATTTAGCTGCCCAAATAGAGACGGTACTATTGGGCGCGGTGGGTGCACTTTTTGTAATGTTGCCTCGTTTGCCAATGAAAATACCAGAATACAATCTATCCATGAGCAATTGACCGATCGAGCTGGCGAGGTCAAACGAGCAAAAAAATATCTGGCTTACTTCCAAGCCTATACAAACACCTACGCCGAAGTGCAAGTCCTTAAAAGCATGTATGAAGAGGCATTAAAATATGCCGACATCGTCGGGTTATGCGTGGGCACTCGTCCAGATTGTGTCCCTGATGCTGTACTAGATTTATTGGCCGATTATGTCAAGCAAGGCTATGAAATATGGTTAGAGCTGGGTCTGCAAACCGCAAACAATCAGACGTTAAAGCGTATTAATCGTGGTCATGACTTTGAGGTATATGATGCTATTACCAAACGCGCACGGGCGCTAGGTATTAAGGTTTGTACTCACCTTATTGTTGGGCTGCCGAAAGAAAGTAAGCAAGACAACCTCGATACGCTAGATAAAGTATTGCTAACGGGGACGGACGGGATAAAACTGCATGGTTTGCATATTGTTGAAGGCAGTACCATGGCTAAAGCATGGCATGCTGGTCGGCTAGAAGCGCCAACATTAGATTTTTATCTCGATGTCGCAGGTGAAATGATTCGCCGCACGCCATCAGACATTGTTTTCCATCGTGTGGCATCTTCTGCGCGAAGACCAACACTGCTAGCGCCGCTATGGTGTGAAAATCGCTGGTTAGCGATGACGGAATTAGGGAGAAAACTGTGTCTTGAGGGACCACAAGGCTCACTGCTTGATAATCCTTTCGTTTATCACAAACCTATACTCAAATAGTCGAGCATTCGTGCATGGCAACTAGGCGAAGTGATACACTTAGCTGAGTAACCATGCACGGAGTGCTGAATGAAACCCATCAAAAACCTCGCTCAATATTATGTCGATCTCTTAGTGAGACTTGGCATTGTTCGTTTCTCTATTCTACTCGCTCTTGCGCTCGTGGCTCTAGCCGTGGTTGTGCAGGTCGGTATTACCTTAGTATTAAATGGTCGAGTGGATGATATCGATATCGTTCGCTCGGTATTCTTTGGTCTCATCATCACCCCTTGGGCGGTCTATTTCTTGTCAGTGGTCGTCGATCAGTTGGAAGAGTCGCGACAACGATTAGCTAAAATGGTATCCAAACTTAAGGATATGCGTTCTCGTGACCAAGAGATGAACATCAAGCTGCAGCAAAACATCAGTAAGCTGAACTTAGAAATTGAAGAACGGGAAAAAGCTGAAGATGCACGCAAAGAGGCGATGAAGGACCTTGAGAATGAGGTGTATCAGCGTGAGCGAACTCAGCTAGAACTTGCTGAACGAACAGCACTGCTTCGGTCGTTTATTGATGCTTCTCCGGATTTGATCTATTACCGAAATGCAGAAGGCGTGTTCTCTGGCTGCAACAAAGCGATGGAAGACCTAACCGGTAAAAAAGAAAAAGAGTTGGTGGGGTTAACTCCGTGGGATGTTTACTCGGAAGAAATTGCTGAGCAAGTGGTTGAAACCGACCATAAAGTCATGAGCAATAACCAAGCACTGACGTATGAACAATGGTTAGAGTACCCCGATGGTAAGAAATGTTACTACGAGCTGCGTAAAGTCCCCTTCTACAGTAAAGATGGACGCCACCTTGGCCTCGTTGGTTTTGGACGCGACATCACCGAACGCAAACGCCATCAAGAGTCACTAGAGAAAGCCAGTCGAGATAAAACGACGTTTATCTCGACAATTAGCCATGAATTGAGAACGCCGCTAAATGGTATTGTGGGCCTTAGCCGCATGTTACTCGAGAGTCCACTCGACAAAGAACAGCGTAGTCACATGCAAACGATCAATGTGAGTGCAATAACGCTGGGTCATATCTTTAATGACATTATCGATATGGATAAATTTGACCGACGTAAACTGGAGCTCTATCCAGAGCCACTTAAATTTGATGATTTCATTGTTGAAATTGAGAGCATTTCAGCATTAATGGCAGAGCAAAAAGGCTTACGCTTTGATTTAGAAAGATTAACGGAACTGCCTGAAGGGATCTGCGTGGATGCGACGCGATTACGGCAGGTGATATGGAACCTTGTTAGTAATGCGATGAAATTTACTAAGCAAGGTGGCGTAGTGATGACGGTCAGTGCTGATGTCATCGATGGTATTGCTCACATCGTTATTGAGGTGGAAGATACTGGTGTGGGTATCCCACAAACTGAGGTCGATAAGATTTTTGCCATGTATTACCAGGTAAAATCGAAAACGGACAATTTGCATGCTGTCGGTACTGGTATTGGGTTAGCGGTGTCTCAACAGTTAATTCACATGATGGATGGAGAGATCACCGTTGATAGTGAAGAAGGGTTCGGTAGCACCTTTACTATCTCGATCAATGTGCCTTGTGCTGACGAAGGACAATTGGTTGTCGAGCCAGTACGTTCCCCACAGGGGCTACGAATATTCATGCTTGAGGATATTGAATTAAATATTACCGTGGCACGTAGTCTACTGGAGAGCCTAGGGCATACCGTGACGGTGGCAATGACAGGTAAAGAAGCGATAAGTGTTTTTCAGCCACAAGACTACGATTTAGCATTATTGGATATTCAGTTACCTGATATGACGGGTTTTGACGTCGCCCAGTATTATCGAAACCATTACGAACAACTGCCTCCGCTTGTTGCATTGACAGCGAATGTGGTTAAGAACAAGCAAGATTACCTTGAGCAAGGAATGGATGATGCGCTCAGCAAGCCACTCAATGTGAAGGCTCTGACCGAAGTGATCAATGACTTCTCATCTTCGATGGAACCGAAGTCAGTCATGATACCTAATGAAAAGGATGAAGAGTTAATGAATGCTAATCGTGATTTATACGAACGCTTACTTGATATTGGGATGCTAGACTCGTACGTTGATATCGTGGGAACGAAGCCAGTACTCGATAGTATCACCATGTTTGAAGACATGATGCCGGATTACATGGAGATCCTTCAATCCAACATGACGGCCCGGGATCAGCCAGGAATTACGTCTGAAGCTCATAAAATTAAAGGCGCGGCAGGGTCTATCGGTCTGAAGCGAATTCAATCTGTGGCGCAACAAGCACAATCTCCAGATTTACCGGCGTGGTGGGAAAATATAGAAGACTGGATTGAAGAAATAGAGAACGAATATCGTAACGATATCCAAGTCTTAAAATCTTGGTTAGAAAGTAAGGGTTCATAATGAAAAGAATGATCACAACAATGGCATTGGCTATTGCGCTTGGTGGGTGCGTTACATCATCGAATAACCACCTCGATGCATGGAGTGCAAGTGACACCGCGGCTGTTGAGCAACAATCGATCTTATTGGCATCAAATTTGTGGATCGATATGATGCCAAAGGTGGGTGAAACGTTGCCATTGATGAAGGAACAAACGATCCATGGGGCGCTGAATCTTAGCAGCAAGGGTCAGCTACCGGCGGATATGGACGCATTGAAAGTGGTCTTAAAGCAAGGTGATGAGGTATGGGAGCTAAGTGCTGATGACTTTGAGCTACGTAACCATAGTGAACAGCAGTGGGAAGTGGCCTTTCAGTGGCAACTAGAGTTCAATAACTCAGAACCGATGGATGTGGCACTATTGCTGGTGAATCAAGGTAAAGAAACATGGTTGCTCAATAAGCAGGTACCGGTAGATACCGTTTACTAAGCGAACTGAGGCAATAAAAATGATAATCAATAAAAAGGGACGCTGATGCGTCCCTTTTTTACAATCATGTTGTGATTATTCTTCTAGATCGCCACAGAAGCGGTAGCCTTCACCGTGAATAGTCGCGATGATCTCTGGCGTACCAGAGACAGACTCAAAGTGCTTACGGATACGACGAATAGTCACATCAACAGTACGATCGTGAGGCTTAAGCTCACGGCCTGTCATTTTTTTCAAAAGGTCGGCGCGAGTTTGAATCTTGCCTGGGTTTTCACAGAAGTGAAGCAGGGCACGGAACTCTGAGCGTGGTAGTTTGTAACCTTCACCGCTAGGGCTTACAAGTGAACGGCTGTTGATATCAAGTACCCAACCATTAAACTCGTACTTCTCAACACTGCGTTTCTCTTCTTGAGATACGTTGCTGCTCATAGAGCGAGTAAGAAGGTTGCGCGCACGAATCGTTAGTTCACGTGGGTTAAATGGCTTAGTGATGTAATCATCTGCGCCGATCTCTAAACCAAGAATTTTATCCACTTCATTGTCACGTCCCGTCAAGAACATAAGGGCAACATTTGCCTGCTCTCTAAGTTCACGAGCGAGAAGTAGACCGTTCTTACCTGGAAGGTTGATATCCATGATAACAAGGTTTACTGAGTTGTCAGACAAGACCTGATGCATTTCTTGACCATCGCTGGCCTCAAATACAGCATATCCTTCTGCTTCAAAAATGCTCTTAAGAGTGTTACGTGTTACTTGCTCATCTTCAACAATAAGAATTTGCGGGCTTTGCATTGGCTGTACCTAAATTAAACTTGTGATAAATCGGGCTGTAGTAGAATAAATTCTAGGCAATAAGTTAACATATAGGTAATGTTTCTTGGATGTTCTGCTTACAATCAGAGAAACAGTTACGATATGCGTCGCCATCCATGAAGCTGCCAGCTAACGAGAAATCCCTTAAATCTCTTATTATTCCGCTAGGTCATTGAGGCGAATTCTAATATGTTAACAGCATGCTAACAATGGTCAAATGTTAATTCCTTGCAGTTTGTTGATTTAAATCAATAGCTGACTTGTAACAAATATTAATAGTAATAGGTAAATCGGGAGCGGTAATCAATATGTGTGTTAATGCGCAGTTATGGGCTTCTTATGCAAATGCTTGCTTTAGGTTTGAACGAGCATGGTCAGTTGAACAGTACGCGATTATCACGGCATGGAACCCTAGAAGCGTTTGGGTGTCTAATGAACGTAACCTTATTAAAAACAAAGAGTTAAATTTAGATCTTGGCCATAAATTAAGATTAAAGGTTATCGTTGGCGACGCCACTTTTGATTGGTATGAAGAGAGCTATGCTGTTGAAATGACGCTTTCTGAAGCGTGTGACTTAGGACAAAAATATCATCAAAATGCCATTTATTTTGTCGACAATGGTGTACTGTTTTTGGTGCCTTGTGATGGTGATCGCCAACCAAAAAATTTAGGTTTATTGGGTGAGTATGTGGCTGATTAGCTACAAACTGCTGGGTAGATGAAAAGGATTTTTAATTTAATGCTCTCTAAAGGTACGCCTATTGAGTAGAATTCATGGAGGAAAGATGAGAGATATCACACCTGATATTTGTGACCAACACGAAGATAAAGTGATGCTGCTGAATGTACCGCTGCAAAACTTTGGTCAAAGGGCCGCTTTTTGGGGAGAGATAGTGACGATTCGTTGCTATCACGATAACTCAAAAGTGCGTGAAATACTGGCGACAAATGGCGCAGGAAAAGTCCTTTTCGTTGACGGTAACGGTTCTTGCCAAAAAGCGTTGCTCGGTGACCAGCTTGCTATCATGGCGATAGAAAACGGTTGGGAGGGCGTTATTGTCAATGGTGCCATTCGAGATGTTGCAGCAATGTCTGAAATGGACTTAGGCGTTAAGGCGTTGGGGGCGTGCCCGTTTAAGACCGAAAAGCGTGGCGCAGGGGAAGTGAATGTTACCCTTACGATGAACAACCAGATAGTTCAGCCGGGACATTATATTTACTCAGATTGGAATGGTATATTAATCGCCAAGGAAGCATTGTCGTTTTAATTACACGCTAAAAACGAAAGCCTAGACCGACTTCGATGCCTTGTTGAACTTTCTCAAAGTCAAAGGTGGCGTGTACGTCTAGGTTTTCTGTTAGCCGCATTCGGCTTGATATTTCCGCCGCCATCCCCGCTTGTTTCACATCATTTTCTTCATACTGGTAGCCGCGTAGTATACTTTTTACCGAAATTCGTTCGGAAATTTGATAGCTCATGCCGCTGAGAAACCCTCTATCGCTTGATTCTAGAGAATTATTAAGGCGCGCACCGATATAGACATCGACGGAGTCGAAGACTGAGTAGGCGTACCCACTGTCGACATTCCACTGATCTAAATTATTACCTGATGACTTACTGTCAGACGAAAGGAAAAAATTATGGGGTGAGGCGTCATGCTGAGAGGGCAATGTAGGGAGCTCAGCCGCTCGTGCGGTGTTTAATGACAATAATACGAACAAAGTAGACACAATTATTGCCTTCATAGCACCACTCCTTGTTCATTATTATTGTTTTTTATTTGTCCACTAATTAAAGCACAATATCTAAGCAAAAAGTTGTAAATCGATATAGCATTTAACGATTTACTCATAACCTAATGACATATATCTACAATAAATGTCATTTTTCGGTGATTGACCCGAATAACGCTCTTGATTTAAGAAAAGTACAAATTTTGATTGACTAGTCTACAAGAAGTGCGGTAAACGTATGGGTAAGCACATAAGAAAGTTTGTAGATAACCCTATGTATAGAAGCCAGCTAGTAGTAATGACCACCACGATTATTATTACCGACATGACCAATGTTGGAGCAGGCTGGTAGACGGAAGAAATTCAAAAAACAAGGCCTGTATCACCAAGATACGGGCCTTTTTTTTTACCTGTTTTGAGTATTTCGGGAGGAAAGGATGCGAGTACTAAAATTTGGCGGCTCATCATTAGCCGATGCAGATCGCTTTTTACGAGCGGCAGATATCATTGCCAACAACGCCCAACAAGAAAATTTAGCCGTGGTGCTATCTGCGCCAGGGAAGACAACCAATAAGCTCGTTGCTGTCATTGATGCGGCACTAAAAAATAGTGAAGTCGAACTGCAGATTTCGGAGCTGGAGGCATCATTCAAAGCATTGTTTGCCAGTATCCAATCGGTTCTTCCCAATATTCAAAGTACAGACTTTGACAATCAGGTAAAAACCTCTTTGTTTCAACTGCACCAATTTGTACATGGTATCCGTTTACTTGGCACCTGCCCTGATCATGTGAATGCTCGCATCATCTCGAAGGGTGAACGCATCTCTATTCAATTGATGAAGGCGGTACTTGAAGCCAAAGGCCAAGCGGCGGCATTAATTGACCCTGTGAAATACCTGTATGCAAATGGTGACTATCTTGAAGCGATGGTTGATGTGGGTGTGTCTACTCAAAATTTTCAAGCTAGCCCATTAGAGGAAGGCGTTGTTCACATCATGCCAGGCTTTACGGCAGGCAATGCAAAAGGTGAGTTGGTCACATTGGGTCGTAATGGCTCTGATTACTCTGCAGCAGTACTTGCTGCCTGTTTACGAGCGGACTGCTGCGAAATTTGGACAGATGTAGATGGCGTTTACAACTGTGACCCGCGTTTAGTTGATGATGCGCGTTTGCTCAAATCATTGAGTTATCAAGAAGCAATGGAGCTATCGTATTTCGGTGCCTCAGTTCTTCACCCTAAAACAATTGCACCTATTGCTCAATTCCATATTCCATGCCTTATCAAAAACTCATTTAACCCTCAGGGGGCGGGTACTTTGATTGGGCAAGATACCGGTGAAGACAACCTACCAATTAAAGGCATTACCACGTTATCTAACTTAATCATGGTTAACGTATCCGGTCCAGGCATGAAGGGCATGGTCGGCATGGCGAGCCGTGTGTTTGGGGCTATGTCTTCGGCTGGGGTTTCAATTGTGCTAATCACTCAATCATCTTCGGAATACAGCATTAGTTTCTGTATTGAAGAAGAAGACCGAGTAAAAGCGGCGTTGATTTTAGAAGAAACCTTTGAGCTAGAACTGAAAAATGGCTTACTTGAGCCAGTAGAGTTTATGGATGATGTGGCGATTGTAACGCTAGTGGGTGATGGAATGAGAACATCACGCGGTGTGGCATCTCAGTTCTTCCTATCGTTGGCGGAAGTGAATGTCAACATTGTAGCGATCGCACAAGGCTCTTCAGAGCGCGCTATTTCTGCTGTGATTCCGGAAGATAAAATCTCAGAAGCGATCAAGGCTTGCCATGAAAACCTGTTCAACTCTAAGCACTTCTTGGATGTGTTTGTGGTTGGTGTTGGTGGTGTTGGTGGTGAACTGGTCGATCAAATTCAACGTCAGCAAGTAAAGTTGGCGGAAAAAGGCATCATCATTCGTGTTTGTGGTCTTGCGAATAGTAAAGGGGTACTTCTCGACGGTCAGGGCTTACCTCTTGAGCAATGGCGAGATCGCATGAATGATGTCACGGAACGGTTCAGTGTCGCTGGATTAGCGGCATTGGTTCAACGTAATCACATCATTAACCCTGTACTCGTAGACTGTACATCGAGTGAAACTATCGCGAACCAGTACGCTGAGTTTTTAGCGGCCGGATTCCATGTGGTGACCCCGAATAAAAAGGCCAACACCTCCAGCATGGCTTATTACCATCAGCTTCGTGATGTGGCGCGTAGCTCACGTCGTAAACTGATGTATGAAACAACGGTAGGTGCAGGTCTACCTGTTATTGAAAACCTACAGAACTTAATTTCTGCCGGTGACGAATTGGAAAAATTCAACGGTATTTTATCCGGTTCCTTGTCATTTATTTTTGGTAAATTAGATGAAGGTCTTACGCTGAGTCAGGCGACGAATGTTGCCAAAGACAAAGGGTTTACGGAACCAGATCCACGAGATGACTTATCCGGAATGGATGTGGCTCGGAAGCTGCTAATATTGGCTCGAGAAGCTGGCATGGCGCTGGAGCTTGAAGATGTGGAAGTGGATCAAGCATTGCCACCTGGCTTTGATGATTCCGGTTCAATTGAAGACTTTATGGCTCGCTTACCTGAAGCCGATGCGCACTTCTCTAAACTTGTTGCTGACGCAGCAGAAGAAGGTAAAGTGCTGCGTTATGTTGGTGAAATTGCCGATGGTAAGTGTCGAGTTCGTATCGCGTCTGTTGATGAAAATGACCCTATGTTTAAGATCAAAGATGGTGAAAATGCGCTGGCTTTCTACAGTCGTTATTATCAACCAATCCCTCTTGTACTACGTGGCTACGGCGCTGGTACGGAAGTGACCGCTGCTGGTGTCTTCTCTGATGTGATGCGTACACTTGGATGGAAATTAGGAGTATAAAATGAGTCAAAAAGTCGTGGTTTATGCTCCCGCGTCTATCGGCAACGTGAGCGTTGGTTTTGATGTGTTAGGGGCAGCAGTGTCGCCTATTGATGGCACATTACTGGGTGATTGTGTGGAAATTAAAGCCAGTGATGTCGCTTTCGAGCTCACAACGAAAGGCCGATTTGTCGATAAGTTACCATCCGATCCACAAGAAAATATTGTTTATGATTGTTGGAAAGTGTTTGCTAGAGAGCTAGATAAAAAAGGCGTACCACTTAAGCCGATTCATATGACGCTTGAAAAGAACATGCCAATTGGCTCAGGGCTAGGCTCAAGTGCTTGCTCTATTGTGGCTGCATTGGACGCGCTCAATCAATATCATGGTAATCCACTGGATGAAATGGCCCTGCTCGCTCTAATGGGTGAAATGGAAGGGCAAATTTCTGGTGGTATCCATTATGACAATGTGGCACCTTGCTATCTAGGCGGCGTGCAACTGATGCTTGAAGAGCTTGGTATTATTAGCCAAGAGGTCCCTTGTTTTGATGATTGGTACTGGGTCATGGCGTATCCAGGAATCAAAGTTTCGACGGCGGAAGCAAGAGAAATTTTACCTTCTCAATATCGTCGACAAGATATCATCGCCCATGGTCGTCATCTTGCTGGCTTCATTCATGCGTGCCACTCTGGTCAGCCTGAATTAGCCGCGAAGATGATCAAAGATGTGATCGCTGAACCCTATCGCGCCAAATTGCTACCTGGCTTTAGCCAAGCAAGAGAGTATGCAAAGGCGGCGGGTGCGTTAGCAACCGGTATCTCCGGTAGTGGACCAACGCTGTTTAGTATCTGCAAAGAAAAAGACGTGGCAGAGCGCGTTGCTCGATGGTTAGAAGAAAATTACGTACAGAATAACGAAGGATTCGTGCATGTTTGTCGTTTGGACAAGCAAGGCTCGAAAGTAACAGGAAGTGAGCAATGAAGCTTTACAATATCAAAGAAAACGATGAACAAGTCTCTTTTGGTCAGGCCGTCCGTCAAGGGCTAGGCCGTAACCAAGGGCTATTCTTTCCCTCTGAACTACCAAAGTTTGAGGATATCGATGCGCTATTAGCGGAAGATTTTGTATCCCGCAGCGCAAAAATTCTCTCGGCACTGATTGGGGATGAGCTTCCAAAAGAGAAAGTGACGGAAATGGTGGATGCCGCGTTCCAATTCTCTGCACCAATCAAAGAAGTGAAAGAGGGCGTGTATGCGTTAGAGCTTTTTCACGGCCCGACGCTAGCGTTTAAAGATTTTGGTGGCCGCTTTATGGCTAACTCCCTTGCTGCGGTATCGGATGGCGGAAAAATCACGATCTTAACGGCAACGTCTGGTGATACTGGCGCTGCTGTTGCTCATGCTTTTTATGGTATGGAAGACATTAATGTCGTCATTTTGTATCCAAAAGGGAAAATCAGCCCACTGCAAGAGAAGCTATTTTGCACGCTAGGTAAAAACATCCACACCGTGGCGATTGATGGCGATTTTGATGCCTGTCAGGCGTTAGTGAAGCAAGCCTTTGATGATGCGGAGTTGCGAAAAGAAATTGGTCTTAACTCGGCAAACTCAATCAACATTAGCCGATTAATGGCGCAGATTTGTTACTACTTTGAAGCGGCGTCACAGCTAAGCAAAGCACAGCGTGAAAACCTGGTTATCTCAGTGCCAAGTGGTAACTTTGGTAACTTGACCGCGGGTTTGCTTGCCAAAGCACTGGGTCTGCCAATTAAACGCTTTATTGCGGCAACCAACGCCAATGATACCGTACCACGTTACCTAGAAACGGGGCAGTGGGATCCTAAACCGACCGTGGCGACAACATCTAATGCCATGGATGTGAGTCAGCCGAATAACTGGCCACGTATTGAAGAGCTATGTCAGCTGAAAGGCTGGGGGCTTGATACGCTAGGCAAAGGCGCAGTGACTGATGAGCAAAGTGCTGCGTCAGTACGTGAACTCAATACATTAGGTTACCTGTGCGAGCCACATGGTGCGATCGCGTATCGCGTTCTAGATGAGCAACTGCAAGAGGGTGAGACCGGCCTATTCTTGTGTACCGCGCATCCGGCAAAATTTAAAGAAGTCGTTGATGACATTCTAGGCACTGATATTGAACTGCCAGCTCCCCTTGCAAAGCATGCAGCAATGGAATTGTTATCTGAAGATCTGAACAATGATTTCGAAGCGCTAAAAGTGGTGTTAAGACGCGTTCAATAGGGCGTTTAGCCTATCTGAATGTAGAACGGCGAACGTAAACGCTTGAGTATGAATCACTCTTACCGCTAAGTGAGTTAGCAAGGGAAAGTGACGTCATATTTGAGCGTTTTTTTGTATCCGCGTAGTATCAATCAGCAATCACCAATGAGCTATTCGCATTTTACTGGTTAGGGAAGCCAACAATGATGACGTCAATCCAACTTAATCAATATCTCTCTAAGCTAGGTGTTGCTTGTCACATCACTGTCGATCTAGACGGTTTGCGTAAGCTGCACAAGTGTCAACATCGTAGGATACCGTTTGAGAACTTTGATGTTGCCGCTGGACGTGCGATTCGTTTGGGGCTAGATAACCTTTTCGAGAAGTTAGTTTTAAGTGAACGGGGCGGCTATTGCTTTGAAGTGAACGGTTTATTGCTCCATGTATTACAAGCGGTTGGTTTTGATGGCAGGGCATTGCTCGCACGTGTTCACCTTTCTGGTGAGCCGTCGGGTAGAACGCATCAGGTTTCTTTAATCACATTGAACGACCAACGCTGGATTGTTGATGCTGGCTTTGGCTCTCAGACGCCTAGGCAGCCTTTATTACTTGAAGTAGGGCAAGAGCAGCATATTGATTATCAAACGTTTCGGTTTATTGCAGAAGAGCGCTATGGCTTTATGTTACAAGTTAAGCGTGATAATGAATGGTTCGATTTATATAGCCTCGATCTTTCCTTTGTGTGTCAGGGGGACATCGAATGTGGCAATCACTATACGTCAACCAGTCAACACTCGGTATTTACATCGGCGACAATAGCGGCGCTTCCTATCGAAAATGGAATGATTACTTTGCTCGATAACACACTAAAAATCACCCAAGGTGATAGCGTGGTGAGTATTGAGGCCCCCTTCGACGATCGCTACGCGGAACAAGTAAAAAAGCACTTTAACATTGACATGGAAGCCCATTCTCTCAAAGAGCAGTAGCAGACCGGGAGCTCACCAGAATTATGGCCTAGTCGATGACCGATTAGAGTGACAACTAGGCCGAACTTTTATGGTGTTTTGTTTGCTATAAACCCTGCGGTGGTGGCGGGTTGCCAAGTCTGTCCGTTATCAGAGCTGACAAGCAACACTGGATCGTGTTGATAAGCTTGACTATATCGGTTGGAGTTACCTGCCAGCTCTTCATTGGACCAACGCTGATAATGTACTTGATAGGCGTTGATGCAATCCTGGCTTGATGTGGCCAGCGCGCACTCTTCAGCATTGCTATATGAACGTCGCGCTTGCGTGTTGAACCAAGTGCTTTCTTTGAAGTTTTGAATCTCATAGGTATAGAGTAAAAATAGATTACCGCGCTTATCTTGATGCAGCTTCTGGGTGTAGTTTGAATACTGCTGCCAGTTTGGCATCACCACTACGCCTTGGTCTTGCCATTGGTATTCTCCAGAATCTTCTAACGAGCCTTTAACCCACTCTAAACGATAGCCTTGTGGTGCCACTGTATTTGGCGCGGTGTTTCTCATCGCTAAGTAGATATCATCGTTGTTTGTTAAGGCTGCGTGGATGTAGGTGTAGCGCCCATAAGGTTGCCCTACATAATTTACAGTATCGGAAAGAGGTTTATCTTCTGGGTATCGACCAAATGCTTCATTAGGTCCAGTGGAAAATTTATCATTCGCCTCTACCGTATTCCCCCATAGGTTATGATCGCTGTTCCAATCTGTATCGGTGACTGGTTGCAGAGAGTAGCGATGCCAAATCTGATGATTGTGCGCCCCAGAAATGTAGTGCAAACGCTTGTGACTATCGATAAGAATAATCGGTTGGTTATGTGAGTCAGGCGTCGCTTGTGACGTTGAGCCACTCCAGCCCATAAACAGCACATCTGCCGCTTCACTACCTAATTGGTAGCGGACATAGTATTGCCCAGTATTGTACGACTGTCGGTTATTGTCATCGCTTTCAAAGCTAATAGCCGCGATATGAAGCGTATTGCCTTCCCATACAATCGGATGACTACCTCGGTATAGACCAAGTGATAGCGGTAGCGTTAAGGTTTCTTGTTGCCACTCGAGCGTATCATTCCCTTGTTCGACCAAGCGTAAGATGGTGTAGGTGCTGTCTTTGGAACGGACAAATAAAGGGGCGTCCTGTCCGTTGCCAACCATTTCGGTTTGCGCGATCCAGTGCTGTGAGTAACCTTGCCATGTATTGGTTGCGGCTTGGTAACGAACAACGCCATGATCGAGCTTAAAAAAGACATCGCCATTGTCTCGGAAATATACCTGTTCAATATAGCGGTAGCGATAGCCGTCAAGCCCATCGGCATTTTGTCTAAAACCAAACTCTTGCTCTAACCCTCTTAAAGAAATGGAAACCCACTCCCCATTCGCCGTTAGTCGCACTAGGTGAGAGTCGCAATCAGTACACTCGGTACCACTAGGATATAGCGATGAATAGACACGATCATCATAGGTGAGTGCGTGCAGCGGCTTCCCGGTTTTCTCTAAGGTAATCGGGTCTTGATGATGACCCGGTTGATCGTCCCCGCGATTGAACTGATTCATATTATTGACAATCATCCAAGGAAGATTGTTAGCATCAAAGTAGGGGCGACCTGGAATAAAACGTGGGTTATAGCCGTAGAGCTCTCTTTCTCGGTCAAAAATGTTTTGGTAGTTCAGTGACTGGTTCGCGGTTTGATCGGCTTTTATATTGGGGAAGTTAGTGTTCACTTCACTGCAATTGTGATCATAGCGAGAGCGTTGCCATGTGCGATTGAGGTGTTGGAATTCAGTTTGCCAGTTCACTTTACAATCGGTAACTGGTGGCTTTGGTTGTGCGGCCGGAGACGATTTTTTTGAGTTACACCCTGCGAGTAACAACACGCTCAACAAAGAAATTGCAAGCACACGAGAGAAAATAATACACATGATAAATCGCTAAATAGTTAAGAAAGGTAAAAATTAGTTTCAACAGAGAAAAGGGGCTTTACTCAGTGAGTGTTTTTGGTATTCTAGCGCCGCTATCGAGTCGATAGCTTTTTCGGAGATACCTATGAACAATACCGACCATCCTCCTAGTATCAAAGGAGAAAAGTAACACTTTTTCGGTATTTTGCGATCTTCGTTCCTGCCGTCAAGGTGGGAGGCTATTTATCTATATTCCTTTCTTATTTTTCTCCTTTTCTACTATTGTGCAAATGAATGCCAACCGAGTTTGGTAGGCGGATATTTGTGACAATTGATGGTCGTTACCAACGCTAATCGGGAGATTCGCCATGACGGTAATGAGCAACACTTATATTGAAAACACGCCTCGTTTCTCAGAAGAAGAGATCAGTGCGGCAACCAAAGCTTTCTTGCAGTACGACGACGATCAGCAACTCAATTTATTGACAGTAATGCCAATTGATGAGGCGGTAGGCGTGTTGCAACACTGTGCGTTTGGACAAGTCCAACACCTGATTCAACAGCTAGATTTACAGGGGCATGATAAACGGGCACGACATTTCGCCCACCAACTTGGTTTTATTCACTCAGAAGCAGAAACCACACAAGGGTATTTAACGACGGGAGTGCTAGAGCACGTTAAACAGCGTATTGGCTGGATTATAACTCTTGCTTTAATGGGGATTGTCTCCGGGCTTATTATTGCCCAGTATGAAGATATACTCAGCCAGCTAGTATTACTGGCGGTGTACATGCCTGTTATCGCTGCTGCGGGTGGAAATACCGGAACACAGGCAGCAACGTTGGTGATACGTGCTTTGGCAACCGGTGAGTTGAGAAAGCGGCAGTGGTTAGATGTGCTTTGGAAAGAGAGCCGAGTCGCTATTTGCCTTGCGTCTGCAGTGGCTTTAGTCATGGTGGCCAGAATTTTATTGTTTAGCCACCCCGATGCCGGAAATGGCTTTGATTTAAATACCATTGCATTGTCGATTGCGGTGGCATTATTTATTCAGGTGACGATTTCTACCACGCTTGGTGGCGTGCTGCCGATTATTGCGCGAGTATTCCGCTTAGACCCAGCGGTGCTAGTGAGTCCAGTATTGGCTTCCATTGTGGATATATCTGGTATGTGGATTTATTTTACGGTTGTGAACTACTTCCTAGGGTTAGCGTAACGCGTCGTACAATGAGCAATCAGTAAATCATAATCCAGTGAACCAATAATCCAGTGAACGACAAAGCACAGCTACGGCTGTGCTTTGTCGTTTGAGCGCTCTAGAGCGTTACTATAATCGATGATCTGCTGATACAAGGTTTGCTCAAAATTGGTCAATGGTGATATCACGGGTTTCGCTGTCTGTGATTTGTCCAAATGGTAATCGGTTACCAGTTGCACGAAAATAGTTTCTACCTTGCCTTGGGAGTTAAGCCCGTAGCCCATCATGTTGTAGGTTCCGAATAAAGACCCGCTTTTCGCGGATAGCGCGCCTTTAATTGGCGGCTTTCTCATACTTTGACGGTACTTCAAGGTGCCATTATTGCCGGATATCGGTAACAAAGTAATCAGATCGAGAGTGGCGTCGTGGCGATAGACATAATGGAGCACATCGGCCATTTGCGTAGCCGTAACGCGATTGTTACGTGAAAGTCCTGAGCCATCTTCTAATACCGCACTGTCGATATCAATATTGGCTTGTTGCTTTAAAATCGCTTTTACAGCAGCGGTCCCGTTATTAAAAGATCCCGGTTGTTTGAAGTGTGTTGCCCCAATCGTTTTAAGGATGTTGTCAGCGTAAAGGTTATTGGAATCACGCAGCATCGTGGCGAGTAGTTCAGGTAAAGGCGCGGATTGGTGGCTCACTCGTTCAATGAATTCGGTATTTTCGGGTGCGCCAATGCTGATACTACCCGTGATCGTCACGCCAAGTTTATCCATTTCATCTCGAATGACGGCTTGAGTAAATGTAGCCGGAGAGGAGACCGAAAAATTTAGTGGCAGAGGAGACTGACGTTGTACCACACAGCCATCAAGGGAATAACGATTCTCAGGTGTGGTTCTCAGCTCAAGATCGCAATGCTGGTCTTGTTGTTGTTGCTTGGTCACGCTGCGGGCGGTTGACATTGCTACTATGGGTTGATGCGCAGGGATATGGATGCGTGTCGTTCCATCGTTATTGGTATACAGCGCGCCTTGGACGCAATTTCCGTCTAGTGTGATTGCCGATGCGGGAGCACTGTAGCACACACCTAATATGTCCCAAGGCCACCCCACCGCGCGGTTGTAGCCAGAAAAGGCGCGGTTATCGAGCCAGACAGAATGGATCTTACTTCCCGTGGATGCTTTTACTTTGCGTAGCATGGCACGGAGATCTTTCCTTGAAAATGATGGGTCTCCAGAGTAGCGAATGATGACGTCATTTCCTGCTGTAGAGAGCGTTGTTTTGAAACGAAACTCATCGCCAAGGGAGAGCTTTGCTGCTAGGGCGGTGACGACCTTCAGTGTGCTAGCTGGTGGAAAGTAATCTTGAGTGTGTTGGTTGATCAAAGGTGAAGACGTTTGTTCGATAGAGTCTAGGTAAACACTCGCGCGGCTCCCCGCAGGGAGTAATGTACTGACATCAGCGGCATAGATGAGTGGTGAAACAATAGACAAAGTAAGTGCGACTAGCGTGTGCTTGATGGTCATAACCGTTGAGTCAGTCTTAAGGGGTGTTGCTGTAGGCTAGCAACCAATATTCCTGAGATAAAGCGCTAATTAAGAAACTTTGGGTTAAATTTACTTAGATAGCTGAGTCGCCATATGTTGAACAAAAAAACTGTGCACGATCCCGAACGTTTCTGTTTCTGTTGAACTTGCAGCAACAGAGATTTCTGCGTTATATTGATTGGCTGTTAGGTGCCTAATCAGGCATGTTGACGTGATCTCATTGTTATAAAGTCAGTAGGTTAAAGTTCAATATAGATACAACATCGCATCAAGTTATGAATTTCGATGATTTGTATCCATAGATTGATTACACTAGGCTTAATCCAGTTATTTTTAAATTGTACTCAAGCTTTGTTTGAGTAGGGTTTTTTTGTCCAAAGTAAAATTTGGAAAAGAGGTTGTTAAAATGGAAAAGGTTCCAATGACCGCTCGCGGTGAGCTTAAATTACGTGAAGAACTAGAGCGACTACTTAAACTTCGTCCTCTTATTTCTCAAGCAATAGCGGAAGCGCGTGAGCTTGGTGATTTAAAAGAAAATGCTGAATACCATGCCGCGCGTGAAGAGCAAGGTATTTGCGAAGCTCAGATTCGTGACATCGAATACAAGCTTTCTGTCGCACAAGTGATTGATGTGACAAAAATGGATAACAATGGAAAAATCATCTTCGGTACTACCGTTACCTTGATTGATGTTGATACTGACGAAGAAAAGACGTATCAGATCGTTGGTGATGATGAGGCGGATATTAAAGCGGGTCGTATTTCGGTCAGTTCTCCAATTGCACGTGGTTTGATTGGCAAAATGGAAGGTGATGAAGTGACGATCACAACGCCAGGTGGTCAAAAAGATTTTGATATCGACAAAGTCGCATACATCTAAATCTTCACTTATGATAAAAAGTCGCGTTGCGCGGCTTTTTTTATACGTTGTATCGTTGGTGTGTACGGTTCGTGCATACCATTAGTGAGTAAGATGTTTTCGCCACGGTCAAAAAAGGCCGCATTACACGACCTTTTTAAGTTGAAACGAAATGTTTCAACAATGTGACGAATAGAGTACTCGTTACTTACGAGGTAATTCGATTTTCTTTTGCTCTGATTGGCGATAAAGAACAAGTGTCTTACCGATAACTTGTACTTTTTCTGCTTTTGTCTCACGGATAATCGCATCAACAATCAATAGCTTAGTTTCACGGTCTTCCGAAGCCACTTTAACTTTAATTAGTTCGTGGTGGTCAAGAGCGATTTCGATTTCCGCTAGAACAGCCTCTGTTAGTCCATTTGCGCCTAGAAGCACAACGGGTTTCAGTGCGTGTGCTAGGCCTTTTAGGTGCTGTTTTTGTTTCGTGCTTAAGTTCATAACGCGGCCAAATTTATTTAGTGTTAGGGTTGAAAAGTCGTATTTTAACGCCATCTAATGACGAAGACTATACTTTATTCTAAGGGTTTGCCCTTGTTACGTTGGATTTTGAATGAGTAAGCAAAAACACTCGGCCAGTTCAGGCCGTTGGTTGAAGGAGCATTTTGATGATAAATATGCGAATGAAGCCAGAAGAAAAGGGTATCGATCTCGTGCTATCTTTAAAATTGAAGAGATTCAAAACAAAGATAAGTTACTGAAACCTGGAATGACTGTGGTCGATTTGGGTGCAGCACCTGGAGGTTGGTCACAGTATGCCGCTAAAGTTGTCGGTGACGAAGGACAGGTCATTGCTTGTGACTTATTGCCGATGGATTCGATTGCTGGAGTCAGTTTTTTACAGGGTGACTTTAGAGATGAAGCGGTACTGGATGCACTGTTGGAAAAAATACAACCAGATATGGTCGATGTTGTGATGTCAGATATGGCACCAAACATGGCTGGAAATTTATCTGTTGATCAACCTAGAGCAATGTATCTTGTTGAACTAGCATTAGATATGTGTAGACAAGCCTTGGCTCCTGGAGGCAGTTTTGTCGTCAAAGTGTTTCAGGGCGAAGGGTTTGATCAGTACGTAAAAGAAGTGCGCGAAATGTTCAAAGTTGTGAAGATTCGCAAACCGGACTCATCTAGAGCTCGCTCTCGTGAGGTATTTATTGTAGCTAATGGATACAAAGGCTGAACATTAGTTTACAAAGAGAAAATTAACATTGTAGCTACAGCTGAAAAACTGTAGTACCCTACCTTTAATTACAATTAGTTATCGAGGACTGACACCTTGAGTGACATGGCAAAGAATTTAATTTTGTGGTTAGTCATCGCCGTTGTGTTGATGTCGGTATTCCAAAGCTTTGGACCTGGCGAGAGCAATGGTCGAGCGGTAGATTACACCACGTTCGTACAGGAAGTTGGCAATGGCCAGATTCAAGAAGCGCAGTTTAAAGACAGCGAGATAACCTTTACTCGCCGTGGCGGTAGTCGCTTTGTGACTTACATGCCGGTTTATGATCAAAAACTTCTTGATGACCTTATCAACCAAAACGTAAAAGTTTCAGGTACACCGCCAGAAGAGCAGAGCCTATTAGGCACTATCTTTATTTCGTGGTTCCCAATGATTCTTCTTATTGGTGTTTGGATTTTCTTCATGCGTCAAATGCAAGGCGGCGGTGGCAAAGGCGCCATGTCGTTTGGTAAGAGCAAAGCTCGAATGATGAGTGAAGAGCAAATCAAAACGATGTTTTCTGACGTTGCAGGCTGTGACGAAGCAAAAGAAGACGTGAAAGAGCTGGTGGATTACTTACGTGACCCAAGCCGATTCCAAAAACTCGGTGGTAAAATCCCAACGGGTATTCTTTTAGTCGGTCCTCCTGGTACGGGTAAAACCTTGCTTGCAAAAGCCATTGCGGGTGAGGCGAAAGTGCCGTTTTTCACAATTTCAGGTTCTGACTTTGTAGAAATGTTTGTGGGTGTTGGTGCATCTCGTGTGCGTGACATGTTCGAACAAGCGAAGAAAGCGGCACCATGTATCATCTTTATCGATGAAATCGATGCCGTTGGCCGTCAGCGTGGCGCCGGTGTAGGTGGTGGTCACGATGAGCGTGAGCAGACCCTTAACCAAATGCTAGTTGAAATGGATGGCTTTGAAGGTAACGAAGGTATTATCGTTATCGCAGCAACTAACCGTCCTGACGTACTTGATCCTGCACTACTTCGTCCTGGTCGTTTCGACCGTCAAGTTGTGGTTGGTCTACCTGATGTTCGTGGTCGTGAACAGATTTTGAAAGTTCACATGCGTAAAGTCCCTCTAGCATCAGACGTTGAGCCATCATTGATTGCACGTGGTACACCAGGTTTCTCTGGTGCCGACCTTGCTAACTTGGTTAACGAAGCTGCACTATTTGCTGCGCGTGGTAACAAGCGCAATGTATCTATGGTGGAGTTTGAACTTGCTAAAGATAAGATCATGATGGGTGCGGAGCGCCGCTCTATGGTGATGTCTGAAGAGACGAAGGCTTCAACTGCGTATCACGAAGCGGGTCACGCAATTGTAGGTCGTTTAGTACCAGAGCATGATCCAGTATACAAAGTGTCAATCATTCCACGGGGTCGAGCGCTCGGTGTAACTATGTACTTGCCAGAACAAGATCGCGTCAGTATGTCTCGTCAGCATCTAGAGTCTATGATTTCTAGTTTGTATGGTGGTCGACTAGCAGAAGAGCTTATTTACGGTAAAGACAATGTTTCCACTGGTGCATCAAACGATATCGAACGAGCAACAGATATCGCTCGTAAGATGGTGACGCAGTGGGGCTTCTCTGAAAAACTTGGTCCACTTCTTTATGCTGAAGAAGAAGGTGAAGTTTTCCTAGGTCGCGGCATGAGTCAAGCGAAGCATGTTTCTGACGAAACGACTCGATTAATCGATGAAGAAATTCGCGTATTAATTGACCGTAACTACGATCGAGCTAAGCAGATCCTTGAAGACAACATGGATTTGATGCATGCAATGAAAGATGCGCTCATGAAATATGAAACCATCGATGCGGGTCAAATTGATGACTTGATGGAACGCAAAGAGACCATTCGTGAACCAGCTGGTTGGGGTGACCAAGCCAACACTCAAGACGCTTCAAAATCAGAAGCTAAGAGTGAGCCTGCGAAAGCAGAGGCAACACCAGAGCCTGAAACTGCCGAAACTAAAGCAGCAGAGACTAACGCAGCAGAGACTAACGCTGAAGAGGTTGACGATAACAGTTCAACAGCATCCTCAAAAAAAGATTCTGAGTAGTCTTTAATTATTAAGCCCCGAGGATTTCTCGGGGCTTTTTTCGTTTATACAGCCACGATTTATTGCCATGTTATTAAATGCTAATAATAAAACCCTTCATTTAGATCGTCCGCAAATTATGGGCATCCTCAACGTGACGCCTGACTCTTTCTCCGATGGCGGTAAGTTCAACTCGATTGATAATGCGCTTGAGCAAGCAGCAGCAATGATCCAAGCTGGTGTGACTATTATTGATGTCGGTGGTGAATCCACACGGCCGGGCGCGCCTGACGTTACGCTAAGTGAAGAGTTGTCACGTGTTATTCCGGTTATCCAGGCTATTCGTCAACATCATGATGTTTGGATTTCAATTGATACCAGTAAAGCTGAAGTCATGAAGCAAGCTATTGAAGCTGGTGCTGATATCATCAATGACGTGCGGGCACTACAAGAGCCCGGAGCACTAGAGGTAGCAGCAGCGGCTAATGTGCCTATTTGTCTTATGCATATGCAAGGTCAACCGAGAACCATGCAACACGCACCGACGTATCATGATCTGCTTAAGGATATACAGGACTTTTTGGACGAAAGGATTAAAGCTTGTGAAAGTGTCGGCATTTCAAGAGAACAGCTGATTCTTGACCCTGGGTTCGGTTTTGGTAAAACTCTTGAGCACAATTACCACTTATTGGCCCATCTCGATAAATTCCATCAGTTTGGTTTACCTGTGCTGGCGGGGATGTCGCGAAAATCGATGATATTTAAATTACTCGATAAAAAACCGGCTGATTGCATGGTCGGAAGTGTCACCTGCGCAATACTTGCTGCACAAAAAGGGGCGCAAATTATTCGGGTGCACGATACAAAAGAAACCATCGAAGCAATGGCTATTGTTGAGATGATGCAGAACAATATATAAAAATAGAAAAAGGAAATTACATGTCACAACGACGTTATTTTGGTACTGATGGTGTACGCGGTAAGGTAGGACAATATCCAATCACCCCTGATTTTGTACTAAAGCTTGGCTGGGCTGCCGGTCGTGTTCTTGCAAAGCAAGGCACAAAAAAAGTCATTATTGGCAAAGACACCCGTATTTCTGGTTATATGCTGGAATCAGCATTAGAGGCTGGTTTATCGGCGGCGGGGCTAAAAGCAATTTTTACTGGCCCATTGCCGACTCCTGCCGTGGCGTATTTGACGCAAACGTTCCGTGCCGAGGCGGGGATTGTTATCTCTGCCTCTCACAACCCGTACTATGATAATGGCATTAAATTCTTTTCTTCCGAAGGGACAAAGCTTCCTGATGCGATTGAGCTTGCTATTGAAGCTGAACTCGACAAAGACATTGAATGTGTCGAATCTGCGCAATTAGGTAAAGCAAGTCGTTTGAATGACGCGGCAGGGCGTTATATTGAGTTTTGTAAAAGTACTTTTCCGCACGACTTAGATTTATCAGGCGTTAAAATTGTTATCGACTGTGCACACGGTGCCACATACAAAATTGCGCCAGCGGTCTTTAGTGAACTAGGTGCAGACTTGATTGTGATGGGCGCTGAACCGGATGGTACTAACATTAACGATAAAGTTGGTGCAACCGATGTCGCGGCATTGCAAGCTCGTGTATTAGAAGAGCAGGCGGTACTTGGTCTTGCGTTTGATGGTGATGGTGACCGTATTATCATGGTTGATCACTTAGGCAATAAAGTCGATGGCGACCAAATTGCGTATATCATCGCTCGAGATGCATTACGTCGCGGCGAGCTTAAAGGTGGTGTTGTTGGAACATTAATGACTAACCTTGGTATGGAAAACGGATTGAAGCAGCTAGGTATCCCATTTGTGCGTGCAGCTGTCGGTGATCGCTATGTTATGGAGCAATTGCTAGAAAAGGGCTGGAGAATTGGTGCAGAAAACTCAGGTCATGTCATTTTGCTTGATAAAGTGACCACAGGTGATGCGATTGTTGCTGGTTTACAAGTGTTAGCCTCGGTTGTTGGTTCGAAAATGACACTCAATGAACTAGCAAGTGGCATGACACTTTATCCTCAAGTACTTATCAACGTAAGATTTAGTGGTGATGCTAATCCACTCGAAGCTAATGCCGTTAAGCAAGCTGTGTTAAAAGTAGAAAGTGAATTAGGTGATAAAGGTCGAGTGCTTTTACGTAAATCAGGTACGGAGCCTTTGCTTCGTGTCATGGTGGAAGGCGAAGACGATGCTTTAGTGAATCAATCGGCGCAGTATATTGCCGATGCTGTTAAAGCGAGTTGCTAATCACAACCGATGGGTACGAGCACTAGGAATAATGGGATTGATTTCTGTTTATTATAGTCAATCGGTATCGTGAGTTTTTATTGAAATGAGCCTATTTGCCCCTTTTTTGAGCATTTAGGCTCTAAAGCTACGGTTTTTCTTATTTTTATCTTGTCAGTCAGTGCGGCATTCGTTAGTATTGCCACCGCCTTCTCTTAGGAGGTCATAGCCAGGTTTTCTAAATATGGTGAATACTTTACCATTATGAAGAAAGCAGCGCTGGCTCAACAATTAGGAACATAGGTGGACATATGATTCAAGTTCTACTTGTGATTTACCTGTTGGCGGCGCTTGGTGTTATTGGCCTAGTGTTGATTCAACAAGGTAAAGGCGCAGACATGGGAGCCTCATTCGGTGCTGGCGCGTCAAACACAGTGTTTGGTGCTAGCGGCTCAGGAAATTTTCTAACCCGAATGACTGCAATTTTTGCAATTGTATTCTTTGTTATTAGCTTAGTGTTGGGTAACATGTATACCCACAAAGGCGAGTCTCAATGGGTTGACCCTTCACAAGGTCAAGTTATTGAACAGCAAGCTGATAATACTGTGAGTGAAATTCCAGCTAAATCAAGCGACGAAATTCCTCAATAAGCGAACAGCTTAAGCCGAGATGGTGAAATTGGTAGACACGCTAGCATGAGGTGCTAGTGCCTTATGGTGTGAGGGTTCGAGTCCCTCTCTCGGCACCATTATTTATAAACTTGTAATACAGTTTGTTGAGCGTATAATGCACAGCAAGTCGGACGCGGGGTGGAGCAGTTTGGTAGCTCGTCGGGCTCATAACCCGAAGGTCGTCGGTTCAAATCCGGCCCCCGCAACCAATACTTTCTAAGTGTTGATGGATTGCAAGTTTAGCAGTGTGAAAAAATCACTGCACATTAAGGAAATAAATGAATAATTTTTTAAGTTTATCATTTATTGCTTATCCTTAATGCATCAGGGTCCAGCAACAAAAAACCCCGACTTTTTCGGGGTTTTTTGTTATCTGAGCTTTTTAAAGTTCAGGTATGTGTGCTTGGGATTTAAATTGGGCTTTAAGCCCTTTTTTTGTTTCTGGAGTGGTTAAATGACTGGTTTAGAAAGACAACTTACAGAATTACTTGAAGCTCCGGTTGAAGCTTTAGGTTACGAATTGGTTGGTTTAGAGTTCATCCGTGCTGGTGAGCATTCAACGCTTCGTATGTATATCGACCATGAAAATGGTATCACCGTTGATGATTGCGCAGAAGTGAGTCGTCAAACAAGTGCAGTGATGGACGTCGAAGATCCCATTACGGTGGCTTACAACCTAGAGGTGTCTTCACCAGGTCTTGAACGTCCACTGTTTAAAGCAGCACACTACGTACAATTCATTGGTCACGAGGTCAACATCGTTCTCAAAATGGCTGTGGGTAACCGTCGTAAGTGGAAAGGCACTATCCAATCTGTTGATGGCGAAAACATCACAATCCTTGCTGATGGTAACGAAGAAGAAATGGTGCTTAGCAACATTTCTAAAGCTAACCTGATTCCTAAATTTTAGGTCCCTAAAAAAGAAAGCTTAGAGGCTAGATAAATGAGTAAAGAAATTTTAGCGGTAGTTGAGGCGGTTTCTAACGAGAAAGCGGTACCTCGTGAGCGTATTTTCGAAGCGTTAGAAACAGCGCTAGCAACTTCAACGAAGAAGAAGCACGAACTAGAAATTGAAGTTCGCGTTGAAATTGATCGTAAAACAGGTGAGTTTGTGACTTACCGTCGTTGGATGGCCGTTGCTGAAGTAGAAACGCCAACCACCGAAATCTCAATTGAAGCAGCACAATTTGAAGACGAATCTGTTCAAATCGGCGACTACGTTGAAGATGAAATTGAATCGGTAACGTTTGACCGTATTACGACTCAAACTGCGAAACAAGTTATCGTACAAAAAGTTCGTGAAGCTGAGCGCGCTCAAATTGTTGAGCAATTCATTGATAACGAAGGTGACTTAGTTACTGGTGTTGTTAAGAAAGTGACTCGTGAAACGATCATTCTTGATCTAGGTAACAACGCTGAAGCCGTTATCCTGCGTGATGACCAACTGCCACGTGAAAACTTCCGTCCAGGTGACCGAGTTCGTGGTTTGCTTTACGCTGTTCGCCCTGAAGCGCGTGGTTTCCAACTATTCATTACTCGCTCTAAGCCTGAAATGCTAGCAGAACTATTCCGTGTTGAAGTGCCAGAAATCGCGGAAGAGCTAATCGAACTGAAAGCAGCCGCTCGCGATCCAGGCTCTCGTGCTAAGATCGCAGTGAAAACAAACGACCGTCGTATCGACCCTGTAGGTGCGTGTGTTGGTATGCGTGGTGCACGTGTACAAGCCGTTTCTGGTGAGCTTGGTGGTGAACGTATTGATATCGTGCTTTGGGATGATAACCCAGCACAATTCGTTATCAATGCAATGGCACCAGCAGATGTTGCTTCAATCATTGTTGATGAAGACGCTCATGCAATGGATATCGCGGTTGAAGCCGATAACCTAGCACAAGCGATTGGTCGTAACGGTCAAAACGTTCGCCTTGCTTCTCAACTGACTGGTTGGGAACTGAATGTAATGACAGTTGCTGATCTACAGAAGAAACACCAAGAAGAAGCGTCTGCTTCAATTGAAAACTTCATGAAATATCTTGATATTGAAGAAGATTTCGCACAGATGCTAGTAGAAGAAGGCTTCTCGACTCTAGAAGAAGTGGCGTACGTGCCAGTGAACGAGCTTCTAGACATCGATGGCCTGAACGAAGAAATCATTGAAGAACTTCGTGGCCGTGCTAAAGACGCACTAACAACAATGGCTCTTGCACAAGAAGAATCATTTGAAGGCGTTGAGCCAGCTGAAGACTTACTTGCATTGGAAGGTCTTGAGCGTGAAATGGCATTTAAACTGGCTGCTAAAGGTGTAGCCACTCTTGAAGATCTTGCTGACCAAGGTGTCGACGAGCTTGAGGGTATCGAAGGATTAACGGAAGAGCGTGCCGGTGAACTTATCATGGCTGCACGTAACATTTGTTGGTTCGGCGACGAAGAATAATAATCAGCAAGGAGGTAGTTGCATGACAAAACTTACGGTTAAAGCACTTAGCGAAGAAATTGGTACGCCAGTTGAACGCCTAATTGAACAACTTGCTGATGCTGGTCTTAAAAAATCAGAAAGTGATCAGGTCAATGATGATGAGAAGCAAACGCTTCTTACACACCTGAAAAAAGAACATGGTGATACATCTGGCGAATCAGAACCAACGCGACTAACGCTACAACGTAAAACACGTAGTACGCTATCTGTTGCGTCAGGTGGTGGTAAGAGCAAAGATGTACAAATCGAAGTACGTAAAAAGCGTACTTATGTAAAGCGCAGCGCTATTGACGAGCAAGAGAAACGTGAAGCTGAGGAAGCAGCAACACGCGAGGCGGAAGAACGTGCACAACGTGAAGCCGAAGAGCTAGCCAAACGTGACGCTGCAGAGAAAGCACAGCGCGAAGCTGAAGAGAAAGCAAAGCGAGAAGCTGAAGAAAAACGTGCAGCAGAGGAAACTGCTAACCGTAAAGCTGATGAAAAACGCAATGCAGATTCAACAGATCAAAAGCGCGACGAAGCGGAAAAGGCCAAGAAACAAATGAACGCAAAGAATGCTGAAGCGAAAAAAGAAGCTGACGAGTTGAAGCGCCGTCAAGAACAAGAGGCACAACGCAAGGCTGAAGCGGAAGCCGCTCGTCTCGCGGAAGAAGCGAAGAAGCTAGCTGAAGAGAATGCTGAGCGCTGGTCTGAGCAAGAGAAGAAGTCGAAAGAAAGCGAGAAAGGTGACTATCACGTAACGACTTCAACTTACGCTCGTGAAGCGGAAGATGCTCAAGATCGTAGCGAAGAGAAAACCCCTCGTCGTCGTAAAAAGAAATCAACGCAAGATCGTGATGATTCTCGCGGTGGCCGTGGTGGTCGTAACCAACGTGGTCGTAAAGGCAAGTTGGCGAAACCTAGCTCAATGCAACATGGCTTTGATAAGTCTGCAACCGTTGCTAAGCAAGATGTTGTTATTGGCGAAACGATTGTTGTTTCTGAACTGGCACAAAAGATGTCAGTAAAAGGCACCGAAGTCATCAAAGTAATGATGAAAATGGGTGCAATGGCGACAATCAACCAAGTAATTGACCAAGAAACAGCAGCGCTTGTTGCTGAAGAAATGGGTCACAAAGTGGTGCTTCGTAAAGAAAACGAACTTGAAGAAGCGGTACTATCTGATCGTGATGCAACGTCTGAAGCCGTATCTCGTGCTCCAGTTGTGACTATCATGGGTCACGTTGACCACGGTAAGACATCTACACTTGACTACATTCGTCGTACGCACGTAGCGTCAGGCGAAGCGGGTGGTATTACTCAGCACATCGGTGCATACCACGTAGAAACTGAAAACGGTATGATTACCTTCCTTGATACTCCTGGACACGCAGCATTTACTGCAATGCGTGCTCGTGGTGCTCAAGCGACAGATATCGTTGTTCTAGTTGTTGCTGCAGATGATGGCGTAATGCCACAGACTGTTGAAGCTATCCAACACGCGAAAGCGGCTGGCGTACCTTTGATTATCGCAGTAAACAAAATTGATAAAGAGGGTGCAAACCCAGATAACGTTAAGAATGAGCTTGCTCAATACGACGTTATTCCTGAAGAGTGGGGCGGTGAGAACATCTTCGTTCACATCTCTGCAAAACAGGGTACAAACATCGACGGTCTTCTAGAAGCCATTCTACTTCAATCTGAAGTTCTAGAGCTAACAGCGGTTGCTGATGGCATGGCTTCTGGTGTTGTTGTTGAATCCTTCCTTGATAAAGGTCGTGGTCCAGTTGCAACGGTACTAGTTCAGTCAGGTACACTTCGCAAAGGCGATATCGTTCTTTGTGGTCAAGAATACGGCCGTGTACGTGCGATGCGTGATGAGATTGGTAAAGAAGTCTTTGAAGCGGGTCCGTCTATCCCAGTTGAGATCTTAGGTCTTTCTGGCGTGCCGTCATCTGGTGATGAAGCAACGGTTGTTCGTGATGAGCGTAAAGCTCGTGAAGTAGCGAACTATCGTCAAGGTAAATTCCGTGACGTGAAACTTGCTCGTCAACAGAAAGCGAAACTAGAAAACATGTTCTCTAACATGACTGCTGGTGACGTTGCTGAGCTAAACGTAGTACTTAAAGCAGACGTTCAAGGTTCTGTTGAAGCTATCGCAGACTCACTATTGAAGCTTTCTACTGAAGAAGTAAAAGTGAACATCGTAGGTTCTGGTGTTGGTGGTATCACGGAAACTGACGCATCACTTGCTGCTGCTTCAAACGCGATTATCCTAGGCTTTAACGTACGTGCTGATGCTTCTGCTCGCCGTGCGATTGAGAATGAAAACCTAGATCTTCGCTACTACTCAATCATTTACCAATTGATTGACGAAGTGAAACAGGCAATGGGCGGTATGCTTGCTCCTGAATTCAAGCAAGAAATCATTGGTCTTGCAGAAGTACGTGACGTATTTAAGTCTCCTAAACTTGGCGCGATTGCTGGTTGTATGGTGACGGAAGGTACGATTAAGCGTAACAACCCAATCCGCGTTCTTCGCGATAACGTTGTAATCTACGAAGGTGAGCTAGAATCTCTACGCCGCTTCAAAGACGACGTTCAAGAAGTTAAGAACGGCTACGAGTGTGGTATCGGCGTTAAGAACTACAACGATGTTCGCGTCGGCGACCAAATCGAAGTATTCGAAATCGTTGAGATTAAACGTACTCTAGATTAATTGACAAAATCGCTGCTGACTTTTTAAATTAGTAGTAATGGTTGTTAAATACACCATGGGGGGCGCAAGCCCCCCATTTTTCCTATAGTGAGAAAAGAAATGTCAAAAGAATTTAGCCGCACGCAACGCGTGTCGCAGCAATTGCAAAAAGAATTGGCGCTGATCTTACAGCGTGAAGTTCGTGACTCTCGCATTGGCATGGTGACAATTTCTGATGTAGAAGTGTCACGTGACCTTGCTTATGCCAAAGTATTTGTCACTTTCCTTTGTGTCGGTGAGCAAACACCAGAATCATGCTTGGCGGCTCTTAAAGAGCATGAAGTGCCAGTTCGTATGGCGCTTGGTAAGCGTATTCGTCACCGTCTAACGCCTGAAGTTCGCTTTACATACGACAACACATTGGTTGAGGGTATGCGTATGTCTAACCTCGTGAGCGAAGTGTTGAGTGATGACAAGCGTAAACAAAAAGAAGCAGGTCGCGAGGACGAAGAGTAATGGCTCGTCGTCGTAAAGGTCGTCCTGTTCATGGGGTTATCTTGCTAGATAAGCCAACCGGGATTTCGTCAAACGATGCGTTGCAAAAAGTTAAGCGACTCTACTTTGCTCAAAAAGCTGGTCATACTGGTGCGCTTGATCCTTTAGCGACAGGTATGCTGCCAATTTGCTTAGGTGAAGCCACGAAGTTTTCTCAGTTCTTATTGGATTCAGACAAACGTTATGTTGTGAAAGCCAAGCTGGGTGAGCGTACTAATACGTCTGATTCTGACGGTGAAGTCGTTGAAACTCGTGAAGTGAACGTAACGCAAGAGCAGCTTGAACGATGTGTCGCTAGCTTTAAAGGCGAAACCGATCAGGTTCCTTCTATGTTCTCAGCATTGAAGTATCAAGGTCGCCCGCTCTATGAGTATGCCCGTGAAGGTGTTGAGGTTCCGCGTGAGTCTCGCAAAATCACGGTGTATTCCATCGAACTATTGCGTTTTGAAGGCGATGAGATTGAAATGGAAGTCCATTGTTCAAAAGGGACTTACATTCGAACCATTACCGATGATCTTGGCGAAATGCTAGGTTGTGGTGCGCACGTGACTTACTTGCGTCGCACAGGGGTTGCAAAGTACCCATACGAGAAGATGGTGACGCTGGAGCAGCTCAATGAGCTATTAGTACAAGCTGAGCGCGAAGAGATTGCTCCTAGAGAACTTCTTGATCCACTGCTTATGCCAATGGATACGGCGGTTGAAGACTTACCGGAAGTGAACATGAATGCGGAACTGACCGATCTTGTTCAGCACGGTATGCCAGTGCAAGTCTCTGGAGCACCATCTGAAGGCACAGTGCGTATGACGAGTGGTGACGAGAAGTTGTTCATTGGTGTCGCAACCATTGACAGTAATGGCAAAGTTGCACCAAAGCGTTTGGTCGTATTTTCTGAAGAAACAGAATAACGGCTTACTATAAGCGCTAGATAGTCTATTTGATCTAACTTACTGTAAACGTTAAGTAAGGTTTGGCTAGATTATGCAGACGTAAAATTAAAGGGCGAGTGGGATTGAACCTACTCGCCTTTATTATTTTAATCTACGTTAGCGAGAGTATTTTAACTGACGTTAGCTATTGCACCCTTCGATAAACTTCCCTATAATTCGCGCTTCGCGTAGCGGCTGAATCAGAGATTGGCTGCTACAACTATAAACCTACTCTTATTAGGAGAGCATTATGTCTCTGAATGCAGAAACTAAAGCAGCAATCGTTGCAGAATACGCACAATCTGAAGGCGACACTGGTTCACCAGAAGTACAAGTAGCACTACTTACTGCTTCTATCAACCACCTTCAAGGTCACTTTAAAGCTCACAAAGGCGATCACCATAGCCGTCGTGGTCTACTACGTATGGTTTCTAGCCGTCGTAAGCTTCTAGACTACCTTAAAGGTAAAAATCTAGCTCGCTACCAAGATCTAATCAAACGTCTAGGTCTACGTCGCTAATAAGCGTCTGCATAGAACAGTTTGTATAAAAGGGGCTATATGCCCCTTTTTTGATGCCTAAATTTCGCTGTTATTAGCACAATCCGTATTAAGTAGTTTATACTACGTCCCGTTAGAGCCGACTGACAGGTTCTAATGCTCCACTCATTGCATTGCAGTCCAATTAGTCGACCATTAGGTCGCGACTATTCCAAGTTAGCTTAAGTGCTACCGCTAGATGAAAAATGCTAGATATGGTTAATCTTAGGCGATTTGTACTAGTCGCGATATGTGATGCCTTGAGCCAATAAACACTCAATCTAGTTGGTTCTAGATAAAAGGAAATACAATGTTCGAAAAACCAGTTGTTAAGTCGTTTCAATACGGCAACCACACTGTAACGCTAGAAACAGGCGTTATCGCTCGTCAAGCAACTGCTGCTGTAATGGCAACAATGGATGACACATCAGTATTCGTATCAGTTGTCGCTAAAAAAGAAGCGGTAGCGGGTCAAGACTTCTTCCCACTGACAGTTAACTACCAAGAGCGTACGTACGCTGCAGGTAAAATCCCAGGTGGTTTCTTTAAGCGTGAAGGTCGTCCTTCTGAAGCGGAAACGCTAACGGCTCGTCTTATCGACCGTCCAATCCGTCCACTATTCCCAAGTGCGTTTAAAAACGAAGTCCAGGTTATCGCAACGGTTGTTTCTATCAACCCAGACGTAAACCCAGACATGATCACTATGATTGGTACTTCAGCAGCACTTGCTATTGCTGGCGTTCCTTTCAATGGTCCTATCGGTGCGGCACGTGTTGGCCACATTGATGGTGAACTGGTACTTAACCCTTCAAATGCTGAGCTTGAAAACTCTAAACTGGACCTCGTTGTGTCTGGTACAGAAGGCGCAGTATTAATGGTTGAATCTGAAGCAGATAACCTATCTGAAGAAGAAATGCTTTCTGCTGTAGTTTACGGTCACGATCAACAACAAGTTGTTATCAAAGCGATCAACGAATTTGCTGCTGAAGTTGCGACGCCTTCTTGGGACTGGACTGCACCAGAAGTTAACACTGAGCTAAAAGCGAAAGTGGCAGAGCTTGCTGAAACTCGTCTTTCAGATGCTTACCAAATCACAGAAAAAATGGCGCGTTACGAGCAAGTAGGCGCGATTAAGAATGACGTTGTTGCAGCGCTTCTTGCTGAAAACGAAGAACTTGATGAGCGCGAAATTCGCGGCATGCTAGGTTCTCTAGAGAAAAACGTTGTACGTAGCCGCATCATTGCAGGTAACCCACGTATTGATGGTCGTGAAAAAGACATGGTTCGTGCACTTGATGTACGTACTGGTGTACTTCCACGTACTCACGGTTCTTCTCTATTCACTCGTGGTGAGACTCAAGCACTTGTTACGGCAACGCTTGGTACACAACGTGATGCACAAATCATTGATAGCCTAATGGGTGAGAAGAAAGACAACTTCCTTCTACACTACAACTTCCCTCCATACTGTGTAGGTGAGACTGGCTTTGTTGGCTCTCCTAAGCGTCGTGAAATTGGTCACGGTAAATTGGCGAAGCGCGGTATTGCTGCAGTCATGCCTTCAGTAGAAGAATTCCCATACACAGTACGTGTTGTATCGGAAATCACAGAATCTAACGGTTCTTCTTCAATGGCTTCTGTATGTGGTACTTCTCTAGCGCTTATGGACGCTGGTGTACCAATTAAAGCGTCTGTTGCGGGTATCGCAATGGGTCTAGTGAAAGAAGGCGACGACTTTGTTGTTCTTTCTGACATTCTTGGCGACGAAGATCACCTAGGCGACATGGACTTTAAAGTAGCAGGTACTAACGACGGTATCACTGCACTTCAAATGGACATCAAGATCGAAGGTATCACTCAAGAAATCATGCAAATTGCACTTAACCAAGCGCAAGGTGCACGTAAGCACATCCTAACCGTTATGGATGAAGCGATTTCTGGTGCTCGTGAAGATATCTCTGAGTTTGCTCCTCGTATTCACACGATGAAAATCAGCTCTGAGAAGATCAAAGACGTTATCGGTAAAGGTGGCGCTGTTATCCGTGCTCTTACGGAAGAAACTGGCACTACAATCGAAATCGAAGACGACGGTACTATCAAGATTGCTGCAACTGAAGGTGCGGCAGCGAAAGAAGCGATTCGTCGTATCGAAGAAATTACTGCTGAAGTAGAAGTAGGTCGTATCTACGCTGGTAAAGTTGCACGTCTTGCTGATTTCGGTGCATTCGTGACAATCCTTCCTGGTAAAGATGGTCTAGTACACATCTCTCAAATCGCTAACGAGCGTGTAGAGAAAGTGACTGACTACCTAAAAGAAGGTCAAGAAGTTCAAGTTAAAGTACTTGAAATTGACCGCCAAGGCCGTGTACGTCTAAGCATGAAAGAAGCGCTAGAAACACCAGCAGCTCCTGAAGCTGGCAATGCGGCGCCAAGCGCAGAATAATTTGCGTAATTCGCACATTATGTGAGAAAGCGTGTTATAAAGAGGGGTCAGTGACCCCTCTTTTTTATGCGTGAAGGAAAATACCTGCTAAGACTTAATGATCAATAATTTAAATTGGTCGTCTTACTGCATCAGGTTCAAGGAGATATTTATAGTGAAGTGGTTTCGAATTTTAGGATTAGGTTTAGTTGTTGCCGTGACGGGCTGTGCCTCTAATTCATCGAAAGATGACTTACAGTGGTTAAACCCGCCAATGGCCGTTCCTTTACAAGCCAATGTTCAGTATGAAGTGCAAGTGGCCCGATTAACTCAGCTCCTACAACGCAGTGATCTCGAGAATGATGTACGTGCAAAAATGCACTTTGAGCGAGGCTCATACTACAATAGCTTGGGTTTACGCGATCTCGCTCAGCTCGATTTTAATCAATCCCTGCAGTTAAACCCAGCACAGTCAGTGGTGTTTAACCAAGTCGGTCAGTACTTTACTCAAATTGGTGATTTCGACTCCGCCTATGAAGCATTTGATTCAAGCTTAGAGTTAGATGCAGCAAACTCTTACGCATTACGTAACCGTTCTATCGCACTGTATTATGGCGACCGTTTTCCTTTGGCGATTGAAGGAATGACGTCCTATTATAATGAAGCGCCATCTGATCCTTATCGTGCGCTTTGGCTGTATATCATTTCCCGTGAAGTGGGACCGATGGATGCGGGCATTGCCTTAGAAAAGCGTTATCAGAGTGCCAATAACGAGTGGGGCTGGATCCTTGTCGCATTGATGTTAGATAAAGTGACGGAAGAGCAAGCCTTTAAAGCCGTGTTAGCAAGCAGCAGAGATAACAATGTGCTCGCGGAGCGGTTAACGGAAGTGTATTTCTATTTGGCGAAGCGTCATCAAATCGATGGAGATTACCCTGCGGCGGTATCCTTGTATAAATTGGCGATTGCTCAAAATGTTTACGATTACGCCGAGCACAAATATGCGTTTTTGGAGTTAACGAAAATATTTGAGATTGCGAGAGCGCAACAGGTTGAAAAAGAAAAACAAAAGTTAGCTGAAGAGGCAAAGCTTCAGTCTGACAGCGCCGAGTAGTTTTCTTTCTATACTAAAAACCAGCCTATATGGCTGGTTTTTTTGTCTCTTGAGATCTGATTTCAATTCATTTAAACTAGTTAGCCTGGCTAATTAATGGATTGTATGAATGTCTATTGAAGCAAGTATAGAGAAACTAGAGCGGTTAACATCACGAGTATGGCGAACCAATAGTAAAGAAGATCCATTAGGTCATCTAAGTTTCAATGAATATGACTACCTTAAAGCGATCCAGAGCTCGGCTGAGCCTATTCGCTTAACTGATTTAGCTACTGAACTTGAGGTGTCTAAGCCTTCCGCGACGAATATGGTAAAACGATTAGAGCGAAAGGGCTTAGTCGAACGGATTGCGTGTTTGGAAGATGCTCGTTCGAAGCGAGTACGACTGACGGAGAAATCAAGAGTGCCACTAAGTAGTGAAGCTCATATTTATGCCATTGTCGCGACGAAGCTAAGGGCAAAGTTAGATGAATCAGAGTCGGATCAACTCAATCAACTATTACGCAAAGCGCTATCCTAAAATTTATCTATTTAGTTAGCTTGAATAACTAAAGTGAGAGTAAAAAAATGCAACAATCAATTTATCGCCAGTTTTGGCGTTATGCTATCCCAACTATTGCTGCCATGCTGGTCAATGGCCTTTATCAGGTGGTCGATGGTATCTTTATCGGGCAGTACATGGGGAGTGAGGGATTAGCCGGAATTAATGTTGTATGGCCAGTGATCAGTGTGATCTTAGGTATTGGCATGATGATTGGTGTCGGTGCGGGGGCGCTGTCATCAATAAAACAAGGTGAAGGGAATATTGCGTCGGCTAAGAAAACATTGGCGACGGGCTTGATGTTATTGTTGGGCTTAGGACCTGTGGTTGCGGTGGTACTTTGGAATTTCTCTGATTATGCGTTGCAAATTCAAGGTGCGCAGGGACGTATGCTGGAGCTTGGCATCCAGTATTTGGATGTACTGATCATTGGTAGTGTCTTTTCGTTGGGATCGATTGCGGTTCCTTTCTTACTACGTAATGACGACAGCCCCAACATTGCCACGTTGCTCATGATTCTCGGTGCTGTGATTAATATTGCCCTAGACTATTTGTTTATTGCGGTTCTAGCATGGGAACTGACTGGTGCGGCATTAGCCACCGCGATTGCTCAGGCTGTAGTGACCATTCTTGGTGTGGCTTACTTTTTTTCTAGTCGCGCTAATATGCGTCTAACGCTGAAAGATTTTAAATTTCAATATAATGTGGTGCCGCCAATGCTCTCAATTGGTCTCGCCAGCTTTTTTATGTTCGCATACAGCTCATTTATGATAGCGATACATAATAAATTATTTGCTGACTATGGTTCGGTCGTCTTGATTGGCGCGTATGCGATTCTTGGTTACATCATTACTTTCTACTATTTAATTGTGGAAGGAATCGCCAATGCAATGCAACCATTGCTGAGCTATAACTTTGGCGCCGGTCGTAAAGACAATATGCGCAAACTCTTTAAAGTGGCGATGCTGAGCGCTGTCGCTGGTGGTGTGGCGTTTGTTACGCTGCTTAACCTGTATCCTTTGGAAGTGGTCTCTATTTTTAACTCAGGGGACGCAGAGTTAGTAGACAATACGGTTCTCGGCATTCGTTTGCATTTGTTCTCTATGTTTTTAGATGGGTTTTTAGTGGTCGCTGCCGCGTATTACCAAGCCATCAATAAGAGTAAAAAAGCGCTGTTTGTGACGTTAGGTAACATGTTAGTGCAACTGCCGTTTCTTTACGTACTGCCTAAGATTTGGGGTGTGACGGGCATATGGATCGCTTATCCAATTTCGAATGTGGCGCTCGCTATCGTCGTGGTATACATGATGTGGAAGGATGTCAGGTTACTACGTGAAGAGCATGCGGATCCAGTGATGGCGTAGGTATTCATGGCGCGTTAAGTGAGTAGAGATCAATGAAAGGTAATATGATGCGCTTGTGATTGAGTACAAGCGCATCAGATAGCTTATTGGACGTTAAGTCCGGCAATGTGGTGCCAGTAGCCATTACATTGACGATCTAAGCGGGGCGCAGGATTGTTGCCATTTTCATTTGCGCGGAAGCGCTCAACTTCAGAAAACGTATCCACCCCAATAGGACTCAAACGAACCACATCGACTAACCCCTGCATCGACTGAAGGTCGTTGATAAGGTTGTACTCGTAACCGGATTGGGTTTGAATACCATTCAGGTTAAAGACCGATTGACCTTCTTGGCTTTCGACTTGTAGCCCTGTTGGGTACTTAATACAGCAGGTTTCGCAGTCATCTTTGGCGCGATTTTCAGCTCTCGCCGTAAAACAGCGTGCAGAATAAGCCAAGGGAATATAACCATGGCTAAATACTTCGACTTCAAATTGATTACGAATACCCATTTCATCGGCCTGATTTAAGGTATTCACCAACCATTCACGAGACAGCTCAACTGGCATGCACCAGCGTGTCATCCCTTGTTTAGCAAATAGCTTAAGGGTACGGGCGTTATACGTATTCACCGCAGGACCGACGACAAACGGCACGTTACTTTCACTGGCAAGTTGAATGGCGGATACGTCATTAGCCTCAATTGCAAAGTCACCATTGTCGATGTATCTCTTCATAATGCTCACTTCACTAGGCGCTTCTAACAGTGCCATGGTGGAGATAACGACTTGTTTACCAGATTGAGACAGCGATTTAGCCACATCCAGCCAGTGCGTGGCTTTCATTTCTCTGCGTTTTGAACAAACCGTTTCCCCAAGGTAAATGATATCTGCGGAACTGGATTTTGCTTGCTCATAAAAGCTTTCTACATCTTGTTTTGGCCAGAAATAGAGGAGTGGCCCGAGTGCATATTTCATCAATTAACCTCTGATTATTGCCACTTGCGGTGGTACGCGCCGAGTGTGGTTTGCGTCCCTTCTGAGACATTGGCTAGCGCTTGATCCCAAGCTTGCTTTACTTGGTAATGCTGTGGGTCGCGTTGATAAAGATCGATCGCTTCGCGCCATGTGCGCGTCACTTGCTCTACATAGGCAGGGCTGCGTTGGCGCCCTTCAATTTTTACCGATGACACGTTAGCGGCAAAGAGCTCAGGAAGCATAGAGAGCGTGTTTAAACTGGTTGGTTCTTCAAGGGCGTGATAACGCTTTCTCTCACCATCGATATTGGCTTCAAATCGTCCCTTACACAAGGTTGGGTAGCCAGCGTTTTCACCCGCGGCATAGCGATCAATGAGAATATCGTTTAAACGAGACTCTAGCCCAGTCTCTGTTTCTTGCCAGCGTACATATTTGGCTGGAGAACATGCGCCTACGGTGTTTGGTGACTCACCTGTTAAGTAAGACGACAAATAGCAGCGACCTTCCGCCATGATACATAAGCTGCCAAATGCAAATACTTCAAGCTCGACCTCTGAAGTAATGTTTCGCGATAGCTGTTTCACTTGGTGGATAGATAGGACGCGCGGCAATACCACACGCTTAACATTGAAATTTTGATGATAAAAGTCGACTGCAGCCGTATTGGTTGCAGATGCTTGAACCGACAAGTGAAGCTCTAAATCAGGGTACTTGGTAGCGGCGTAATCGAGCACCGCAATATCCGCAACGATCAGGGCATCGACGCCAAGTTCAGCCGCTTGATCGACGGCATTAGTCCAACGCTCAAACCCATCTGGGTGGGCAAACGTGTTTAATGCGATGTGGATTTTTTTATTACGATCATGAACATATTGCACCGCGCGCTCGAGTTTTTTTCCGGTGAAGTTCAATCCAGCAAAGTGGCGAGCGTTCGTGTCATCTTTAAATCCAATGTACACAGCGTCTGCGCCGCAATCTATTGCCGTCTTAAGCGCAGGTAAGTTACCTGCTGGGCATAAGAGTTCCATAAGCTCAATACCAGTTTATCCTATATAGGCGGGCATTTTATGAAGAAAGATGAATGGCCAATTTGATGTGAGGCAGGTTTACATTAATAAACATGCAATTAACACCAAAGAGGTAAACTTACAGGGCGAATAACAATAGATAGAGTACAGCGGGGTATCGTGGGTGAATAAAAGTCGTTAAGTAAGGTAAGCAACGTGCTCGCCATTGCACTTGGGTTTGACAGTACTAGTGCTTACTGGGTTTGCACTAGTACTATTGATGGTTTAATTGCGATGACGTCGATTCTGAGCAAACAGGGCTTCGACTTCATGTTTAGGTTGCGGGCGATGAAAGTGAAATCCTTGAATCGAATGACAGTTGAGGTTGGAAAGCAATGTTGCTTGATGGCGAGTTTCCACCCCTTCGGCCACAACCGATAGGTTTAGTGACTTACCGAGGTTAATAATGTTCTCAATCACGGTAAGCTGTTTGGGCAGCGTATCAATATCCATAATGAACGCTCGGTCTATTTTAAGCTCATCAATAGGGAAGTGGGCAAGATAAGAAAGCGAAGAGTACCCAGTACCAAAGTCATCGATAGACAAGGCAAAGCCCAAACGTTTTATCGCATCAAGCATTTGCAAGGTATGTTCACTGTTACTCATTACGGCACTTTCTGTCAGCTCAAACGTAATGCAGCTTGGGTCAAGTCCAGTGGTATGCAGCAGTCTTTCCATGTAGTCAATAAGCTTAGGGTTACCAAATTGCTCTGGCGATAAGTTAATCGCCACCCGACCCGGTAAGATCCCCTGTAGTTTCCAGCGTTTGACCGTATTGAAAACATCGCGCATGACTACTCGACCAAGGTGTTCAATGAGACCTGCTTGTTCCGCTACTGGAATAAAAGAGGCAGGGCTAATATAACCTTCGACAGGGTGCTTCCAGCGAACCAGCGCCTCGGCACCATTGATACTGAAATCACGGGCATTCACTTTTGGTTGATACCAGACTTCTAGTCCATTTTGCGCTAGGGCTTTTTGCAATTCTATCTCTAACCAAAGTCGCATACGTGCTTCTTTGTTCATTTGGTCATTGAACTTGATCAGCCTATTGCGTCCACGGGCTTTCGCTTCATACATCGCTGTGTCGGCGTTCTGTAGCAAGATGCGTGGGTCATGCCCATCATTAGGGTATGTGACGCTGCCAATGGAGCAGGCTAGTCGTTTACTAAAGTGGTGTAAGTCAAAAGGTTGGTTGATCAGCTCAATGATTTTTTCTGCGAGCATATCCGCCGCGCTGCTGCCCTCGGGTTCCGGTAAAATTATCCCAAATTCATCGCCGCCGAGGTGCGCCAGAACGGTTTGCTGCGGTAGGTGGCGTTTTAGCCTTGTCGAGACTTCTTGAATCACTCGGTCACCGATGTGATGTCCTAATGAGTCGTTAATATTCTTAAAGTTGTCCAGATCAAGGTAGAGCATGATCAATGGCGTTTTTTTCTCGATAAAGTGGTCAAGGCAACGAGTGAAACCAAGCCGGTTGTAGAGCTTGGTAAGCGTATCGATATTGACATCTTCATGGCTATCTTTCGAAACCGGTTTTGGTTTTTCATCCATGTCTTGGATGAGGATCAGATGCGCACAGTTACCAAAGAGATTCGCGTCATCCACATGCAAGACCAAACGGCGTTGCGTACCACAGTAATCGCTCGTTCTGAAATGAAGGGGTTTGCTATCAATGGTCGAGCTCAGGTTTAAACTCACGGGCGCTTTGCTTTTCTCATCGATCAGAAGTCGACTCAGCGGCTCGCTTAATAAATCGGTTGGGGAAGAATAGCCAAATAAGCGCGCCGCCGCAGGGTTTGCGGATAGGATGCAATCATCTTCAACCAGCAACAGCCCATCGGGGATCAGTCGTGATAGTTTGAGAAATTTGCTTTCGGATTCTTCTAGTGAGCGTGTGAGTATTTGTTTTTCTGAGGTATCAATGGCGTGGAAGACGATATTTTCGATGACACCATCGACAGAAATAGGTGAAACGCTAAAATGTAGACTCGACTCTACATCAGATTCATCGAGGGTAACCTCGGCTTCGATGGACTCGCCAGATAGAGCGCGATCATAATAAGGCTTAAGTTGGCAATAAAACCGTTCCCCTAGAATTTGTTGATCGTTCATGCCGACCAGATCACTATGGGTCAGTCCTGCAACATCACAATACCGATCATTGACCATACAGTATTGGTGTTCGTCATCCAAAATAGCAAAAAAGAACGGGCTATTGGACGTGAGCTTGGCGAAGTATTCCTTTAACGATTTGGATGACATCAATGTACTACCAGTTCTCCGAAGAGCTTATATATCAGTAACCCCCACACTATAACCGTGATTAATCAGTTAGAAAAGGGGAGAGTCCAAAGCTAGAAATATTTGACACATAACAGGATTTTTTTTGCGCGAATATCGTATTATGAGGCAATTGAAGCATAAATTAACGGAAAAACCGCGTGTTAGACAAGATTCGAAGTCAACTAGTTAAAAACGCAGCACAAATTTTGCGATCTCCAGTCCATTTTTTGCCAACTAAATTTCAAAATATGGCATTGTCTGAAGCACTAAAAACCGTTTTTAAAGAATCACTTGAAGATGGTGACTTTGAATTTCTTGAAGGGAAGTGGTTAAAAGTTCATATTCGTGATCTAAACCTCAGTTGGTATATTTCCTACGAGGACGAAAAGTTACTGGTTGCCGAGCAACCTCAAACAGAGGATGTGAGTTTTAGTGGTAATTTAAACGACTTGGTTTTGATTGCTGGCAGAAAAGAAGACCCAGACACGTTATTTTTCCAACGTCGACTCAGTATCGAAGGGGATACGGAGTTAGGGCTTGAAGTGAAAAATTTGATGGATAGCGTCGATCTTGATGCATTGCCTAAAGCAATGTTAAGCGCATTGAACCATCTGGCCGATTTTGTTTATAAAGGCACACAATCACCCGCCAATCGTAGTGAGGCGTCCCATGCTTATTCGAACTGAAGCACCATCTGATATTTTGACGATTGATCGATTATTAAAATCTGTCTTTGAAAGCGAAGCGGAAGCGAATTTAGTGATGTCTCTAAGAGAGAACAGTAAGTTAACGCTTTCATTAGTGGCGTGTACCGATGACGGCGAAGTCGTCGGTCATGTCTTGTTTACGCCTGTCACGGTTGATGGTGAAGACTATGCTTGGCAAGGATTAGCACCATTAGCCGTGAGCAAGGGCTATCAAGGTCAAGGAATTGCAAGTGCATTGCTAAGTGAAGCTTTTGAAACGTTGCCTGAACTAGGCTACCCCGCTTGTGTGGTACTCGGCGATCCAAATTTCTATGGGAAGTTTGGTTTTCAATCTGCGGCTATGCACGGTTTAGAGTGTCAGTGGGAAGTTCCTGAAGGCGCCTTTCAAGCCCGTTCATTGACGGAAGAGCCGCTTAAGGCGCTTTATCGCGCAGGTAAAGGTCAGGTGGAATACTGCTCAGAGTTTAACGAGTTATAATTCGTCTTTGGTTAAGGCTGCTATCGTTATGTGGGCTTTAGTTAATCTAGACTAGTTGTGACGAGTGATGCTGTTGAATAAAATACGCGAGTCACCCAGTTAGGTGACTCGCGTATTTACGTTTGGTGATCGCGGGTAGCTTTGTTAAACTTCGTCTCTTCTTTTTCAGCGCCGATGACGGACGAACGTCTCTATACGGTAGCTCAGATAATGGTATTACATCATGGTAAGAGATAGCGTAAAGCTGCAGTTGATGGGGATTCAAACTTGGGCACTTGCTCACCCGGAAAGACTTGCGATTTTACCCGAGCAAACACTGAGTTTGCCAGACAGGTGTGAGTTGCTGTTTATTTCTCCCATTCAGCCTGAAAATGAAACGGCGCTGTTCTACCAGAAAATCCTTAAAGCGATGAAGCTTGAGATGGCGAACACGCAGCATATATATCCTGAGCAACTTATCCATTTAGACACGTCAGCGTTGCCTAAATGGTTGTGGTTTTCCGGTGCAGAATATGAAAATGAGCGTTATCAGCAATTATTAGCGCAACGTTCAATTCAATGTAATCAATTGGTCTCTCCTTTACTATCGAGTATTGATGGTAATGATGCAGAGAGACGAGCCCTTTGGAATCAGATCCGTTCTTATGCGTAATTTTGAATTTGCCCCGCTTGCTAAAGAGCATGTAGCGGCGGTACTCGCTATCGAGTTACAAGCGCACTCTCATCCATGGAAGGCATCCATGATTGAAGAAATCAATGGGCGAGGCGCGCAAAATAGCGTCATGTTGGTTGATGGGGAAGTGGTCGGCTATTTTTATGCCCAAAACATAGTCGGCGAAGTATCGTTACTGAATATCGCGATCGCGCCAAATCAGCAACGTAAAGGTTTTGGTCGTGCACTCTTAGGGCATTTTCTTGAACAGTGCCAGAGCTGCGAAGCGGAAAGTGCATGGCTTGAAGTTCGAGAAAGCAATCAGTCGGCGATGAAGCTGTATTTAGATGAAGGCTTTAATGAAGTCGATCGTCGAAAAGATTACTATCCAACAGATGGCGGTCGCGAAGACGGCATTATTATGAGCTATTACTTCATGTTTGGTATGTAGCGGTTTATCTGCCCTGCGAGGTTTCTCGCCTCGCTGGGCCGTCTTTTTTATTAACTTCTCCCTTATTAAAATCTCAGAAACCATTTTCATTTCGTATTGATGAAGTCTCGTCTTACCCGCAATTCTAATAGGTTACATTACCCTGAGTTACTTCGATTTTTTTACTTAGTCTTCATACTCCCCATTAATTATTGATAATCATGGGAATAAATGATGAAGCGATGTTCCGTTCTAACACTTAGCGTGCTTAGCGCCTTAACTTTTACTGCTCAAGCGGCAGAAGAGCAAACGAATGATCCTGCTGACGTGACTCGTCCACAAACTTATCTAAAAGTCGACTCTGGCGCAAAAGGTAAAGATGGGTTAACCCGTCTACAACTTAACATGGCGGGATCGTACACTGAAGAGATCGGCTACCTTGCTCAATTAGAAGGTGATTTTCAAACCAACGTTGATGCTGATAAAAAGAACGGTAAATCGTCAGACTTCGGTATGTCTCGTGTTCGTGCTCGTTACTTCCAAGTTCATGCAACAGGTTTTGAGTTATTACCAGAGGTTGGTTTTTCATTAGACTACATTGATTACGCTAACAACTGGGTAGCGAAAGATGCAGGCGCGAACAATACGGTTGCTGTCGGTGCCGTTGCTAAGGTTATTACTCCGTTCGAATCTTGGGTTTCTTACCCTAACGTAGCGGTTATGCGTAACTCATACGATAATGGTAAGTCAGGCAATGGTTGGCAAGCTAACTGGTTTAACTCTTTCTACCTAACAGAGAAAGGGTCATACATTACGGTTAACCCTCAGTACGCTAATTATGAAAACGCATTTGGTCAAAATGAACAATCATTGGAAATGATGATGGAAGGTGGCGTACCACTTTCATCAGATGGCAGTGTTTGGGGTAACGTAACGTATTCAGAGCATTTCTTTAAAGCCGGTGGTGAATCTCGTATGAAGCATCTTGATGGTAACCGCGAAGTTCGCATCGGTGCTACGTGGTTCTTCTAAAGGCTACTCGCCTATGACGATGTAACGATGAGTACTTTTCAATAAGTACGTTACTGGACCGTTAACCGTTCCAATAAGGCATGGAAGCCTTATGTTTTGTTTCTCTCCTCTTTGATTCCCTTCTTTTTTTTCTCCCTTGTTACTGGATCGATCCAAGTTTGTAACTGCGATTGATTGACTCAGTTAGGTAGTATCTAGCATGAACGATTATGCGTTAACGAGAGGAAGCACTTATGGCAATGCCATTTCACTTAGAAGATAAAATAATTGTCATCATTGGTGGTACGTCTGGCATTGGCGAGGCAACAGCTAAGCGACTACACGCCGCGGGAGGACGTTTAGTTATCGCAGGGCTGGATGCGGTAGCCTCTAACGTGGACTCTCTGGAGGCGTTATATATCGATGTTGATGTCACTGATGAGATTTCGCTAAGTGAATTAATGGCGATTACCTTTGAGCACTTTGGGCGCATCGATGTCTTGGTGAACTGCGCGGGTTCTACTAATGGCTATAGCACGATCATGGAGTCAAAAAAGGCGGAGTATGATGCGAACTATTCAGTGAATGCCCTAGGTACAGCACTTGCTATTAAACATGCGGTACCTTACATGCCATTAAATTCAAGCATCATTAATGTTGCTTCGGTCGCAGGGACATCCGGAGTTCCTTATTTAGGTGCGCTGGCTAGTTCTAAGTGGGCGGTATTGGGAATTACCAAAACGGCGGCGCTGGAACTAGGCAGTAAACAAATACGTGTCAATGCGGTCTGTCCGACCTCGGTTGATACGCCAAGAGCGCACGCCGCAGGCGGCGAGCCCCAGTTGCGAATGGAGCAACGAGCCGTGCCGCTTGGTCGTATCGGTCAGCCAGAAGAGGTGGCTGCCGTTATTCACTTTCTTGCGTCACAAGATAGTAGCTTTGTAAATGGTCAAGCTGTCGGCGTAGATGGTGGCTTTAGTGCTGGAATGAGTATTGAAGCCTATAACCAGCTCGCCCAATAATAGGAATAAGATGTAATGAAAGAAAAAATGAATGTTACTTTGCTGTGTGCATTATTGGTCTCGCTGCTCAGCGCACCAAGTTTTGCGTATTACTGCGATCAAACCGCTGAGGGGGCGATAGTGGGTGCCGTTGATGGTGCGATAACTGGCGCGGTTGTTGGCGGTATTGTTGACGGTTCTCAAGGGGCGAAAGCCGGTGCTATCATAGGTGGTGGAGCAGGAGCGGTAGGTGGCGCGGTTGATGGCGCTTACTATGAGGGTGCTTGCGAAGTGGCGACTGATGTTATTGTTGAAGATGAGATTATAGCGGAAGAATATATTGCTGAAGAGTATGTTGAAGAAGCGTACCTAGAAGAAGAGATTATCGAAGAAGAGATCATTGAGGAAGAATATCTCGAAGAAGAGTATTTGGATGACGAGTACGATGACTATGATGATGCACTCTACGATTAAATAATGACTATTCTTGCGGTGACTGCGTTAAGGGCAAACGTGAGTGCTAGGTGAGTTGGATAAAAGAATAAAAAAAAGAGAGCGAATGCTCTCTTTTTTTATTTAATTCACAGTCAGTATACCGTGTTATTTGATGGCGCTACAGTCGAGCTAGCGACGTTAATAGCTTATGCTTGATCTCTGGACTAGCAATAAAGGCACCTAAGTAACGAGCCTCGTTTCCTTCAAAGTCAGGTCGAAGTTGCAACATTTCTTTATAGCTAGCTTGAGCCTGTTTGAACTCGCCTTTTTGAACTTGAATAATCGCTTTAAGCATCGGCACCCAAAATAAACGTCTAAGCGAAAGATTGCTCACTGACTTTTCTGCATCATCATAATTATCTTGCATGATTTGATGAACCACGGTCGCGATGGAAAACCACGGTGGTCTAAACGGGTTGAGTGCCTTTGAATCGTCAATGAGCTTAAGCCCGCGCTCAAACTCGCCAGCCATACATAATGCCCAGCCACACAAACCAATTTGATAAGCGGCGTTAGGGTTAATGGCTAAGACTTTGTCAACAGTATCAATGATGCCGTTAATATCTTCTCTAACCTGATGAGCCATCAGCATAGCAATCTGTGACTCTTGATTGGTAGGCTCGAGTTCTACCGCACGTTTGGCGTAGCTAAGTCCGGTTTCCTCGGCATTGTCAGCATTGCCCATTCCTAGCATATCCGCATCAAAATAGAGTACGGCGAGCATGGCATGTAACAAGGCAATATAGGGCTCGCGCTCAACGGCGCTTAGTAAGGCTTGTGTTGCCAGTTGGTGAGTATCTTCAGACAGCGTCATTAAGTAGTGACGGTAGCGAAGCGTTGCTTCGTAGGTTGATAGGTGCTCGATCTTTTTTTGGTTGCAGCTTTGATAAATCTCGCGGTGGATGATCCCGAAACTGGATGCGAGCTCGGCAACAACCTCGGCAATGATTTCATCTTGGACAGCAAACAAGTCGTCAGTGTTGAGATCGCAAGTGTACTTTTCTGCCCACACTTGCTCACCGCTATCGGTGCGGTAGAGCTTGGCGTAGATGCGAATTTTGTTACCTAGCGCCTGCATTGTCCCTGAAGTAATGAAAGATACGCCCAGCTCTTCGCCTAAACCTTTTACATCGGCAGAGGTCCTTGGGTCGATACTGGTATCGCCAAGTGCGTGCATTGAGACGACCTTAAGCATGTCAAAACGTGCCAGTTCGGTGGCGAGTTCTTCCCCAAAGCCTTCAGCAAAAAAACGTTTTTCAGCGTCATCAGACAGGGATAAAAACGGCAGTACTGTAATGGTTGGGCTTAGTGCTCGCTGGTTGTCTCGCGCCATTTGGGCCAACGTTGCCGTTTGTCTCACAGCTTGGGGTGTTTGTGGTGTAAATACTGGGCTGTAGCGACCTTTAGGGATCGCTAGAAACAGAGGGTCATTCACCCCTTCTGTGAGGTAATAGGTTTCTAGTGTGCGTCTTACACGACCAGCTTGTATACGCACAATAGGGTCGGCCTGATGATCAAACTCCGCATCACGATCGAACACTTCAGTCGCAATAGTAAATTGTTTTAAGCGATCGCCATTGCCCGCCAAAGTCTGCTCCACGACAAAAGTCAGCAGTTCTTTCATTTTTGGGCTTTGATCAAACGCCTTACTTGAAAGAATTCGATTAAGCTGATCTTTCACTCGGGTTTGATTTTCTTCAATGCGAATATCTAGTGGAGCTTGTTCTGACACAGTATCGACTCTCTTCTTTTGTGAGTTGCCTATTTTGCCACTATAAGACCGCTAAAAATAGTAATGAGTTCACTGTTTTGCTAGGTAAAGCACTCTTTAATGTAACTGAAATCCTAATGGATGGAGTAAGACTGAACTCAAATGAATCTATTTCTAATGTTAGCAGTTATCGAGAAAACTTCCTTAATTAGCTTAAGCCTGACTCTGGTCGATACTTGGCAAAAAGAAACGATATTTATATGTAAAAATCGAATGGTTTGGTGTTTCGTCTTGATTTTTTCGTTAATAAAAGAGAGAGATGACGAGTAATTCATTGTCAATATTGACATTTTTAAGTAACAATTAGCAAACAATGTGCGGCTGTCGGGGGGCGTGACATTTGGCTATAGTTAGGTAATCAACAGACTTTACTGGATGTTAGTGAGTTATTTACGCGCAGCTTATACGCCTTACTATTATTATGAGTTCATATCGGCATTCACACGGAGGTGTCTGTGAAAATACGAGCATTAACGGCGATCAGCTGTGCTTTCATGAGTTCTTCATTATTGGCTTTTGATCAGTTTATTGATCCTAAGGATGGCATGTTTGACGCCAGTGCTTGGGTACTAGATAACGCGGTGGGGTTTATGCCTGTCCCAATTATCATTACCGACCCTGCAGTTGGAACTGGGGGAGGGGCTGCATTAATGTTCTTCCATGAATCAGAAGAGCGCGAACGACAAAGAAAAGAAAACCCAGATGAAGTCGTAGGTTTGCCACCGAGTGTGACGGCGGTCGCTGCGGCTGGTACTTCGAATGGCTCATGGTTAACTGGGGCATTTCACTTTGGGTCTTGGCAAGAAGATACTTGGCGATATCAAGGCGGATTATTTTATGGTTCTTTTAACTTAAAATACTATGTACTAGATGCTCCCTTGGATTTCAATATTGATGGCTTGTATTTTATGCAAGATATCGACTATCGCCTTGCCGGGAGTGATTGGTTTATTGGTGCAAAATATTCCCTCCTTTCTTCCAAGAGTACGTTCGATTTAGGCAATGATCTGATTCAACTGCCGCCGATAAATTTTGACCTCAAAGATGCTGCGGTTGAACTTAAGGTGACCTACGATAGTCGAGATTCTATCTTTACTCCTAATGATGGCCTCAAAGCGAAACTCAGTACTGACTTTCACGATCAAGCATTTGGTGGCGATGTGTCGTATCGTAAATCCAGACTGCAGGCCAACTATTTTGCGCCGATCCTAAATGATGTCGTGATTGGCTTGCGTGGTGATTATCAAACGGTCACTGATGACGCCCCTTATTACGCAAGACCGTTTATTAATATGCGAGGTATCCCAGCAATGCGCTATCAAGGTGATGATATGGCGCTAATGGAACTCGAAGCACGTTATGACATTACACCAAGATGGTCGTTAATTGGCTTTACAGGGACAGGAAAAGCCATCGATGATGGGCAAGACTTTTCAGACGCTGATTATCAATCTGTTGTGGGCGGTGGCTTTCGTTACTTAGTCGCTCGACAGCTCAATATGCGTGCTGGTGTGGATGTGGCAAAAGGGCCAGAAGAGTGGGCGTATTACATAACCGTTGGCCACGCTTGGGCACTGTAATTAATAGTGATAGTGGACAAGGATAGTTGGGTTGTATAGCTGAGAGCTCTTGATTCGTCACCTTATCGTGCGAGAAGATAGTGCGATAGCATGCCTAAGAGGGTGATTTGTTTATAAAGGGCGGCTTTGAGAAAGTATTCATTGAGAAACCCTGCCAGATCGGTGAAAATAGCGCCCATTATTTTATCGACGCCTTCGAATAGCCTCGCACGGTTTACCGTGCCTGCAGTTAGCTGTTCTACAAATCAAGAAGATCGAGATACATGTCAAATCAATTTCAGCAAGAAGTGTCTAAACGTAGAACGTTTGCAATCATTTCTCACCCGGATGCGGGTAAAACCACGATTACCGAAAAAGTACTTTTGTTCGGAAACGCAATTCAAAAAGCGGGTACTGTAAAAGGTCGCGGCTCTAACCAGCACGCTAAGTCTGACTGGATGGAAATGGAAAAAGAACGTGGCATCTCGGTCACGACATCGGTGATGCAGTTTCCATATAACGACTGCCTGGTTAACCTTCTAGATACCCCTGGACACGAAGATTTCTCGGAAGATACCTACCGTACATTAACCGCTGTCGATTCTTGCTTGATGGTGATTGATGCCGCTAAGGGTGTCGAAGACCGTACGCGTAAATTGATGGAAGTGACGCGTCTACGTGACACTCCTATCGTGACCTTTATGAACAAACTTGACCGTGATGTTCGTGATCCAATGGAAGTGTTAGATGAAGTGGAAAGCGAGCTTGGTATGGCTTGTGCGCCAATCTCATGGCCAATTGGTTGTGGTAAAGAATTTAAAGGCGTGTATCACATTCACCGTGACGAAACCATCTTATACGAATCTGGCCATGGTCATGAGATTCAAGAAGTTCGTATCATTAAGGGGCTTGATAACCCTGAACTTGACGTTGCAGTTGGTGAAGATCTAGCGGAAAGCGTGCGTGAAGAACTAGAGCTTGTTATTGGTGCGTGTCCTGAGTTTGATTTAGACCTATTCCTTGCCGGTGAATTAACGCCAGTTTACTTTGGTACAGCACTGGGTAACTTTGGTGTTGACCATATGCTAGATGGCCTAACTGAATGGGCTCCAGGGCCGCAAACTCGTCAAGCTAATGAGCGTGATGTGGAAGCAACGGAAGAGAAGTTTTCTGGCTTCGTCTTTAAGATCCAAGCCAACATGGATCCGAAACACCGCGACCGTATCGCCTTCATGCGTATTGTGTCTGGTACTTACAATCAAGGTATGAAGATGAACCATGTTCGTACTGGCAAAAATGTGAGTATTTCGGATGCGGTAACCTTTATGGCGGGTGATCGTTCTCGCGCAGAGAAAGCGTACGCTGGCGATATTATTGGCCTGCATAACCACGGTACGATTCAAATTGGTGATACCTTTACACAAGGTGAGAATTTGAAGTTCTCTGGTATTCCAAACTTTGCACCAGAATTATTCCGTCGTATTCGTCTACGCGATCCTCTAAAGCAAAAACAGTTGCTGAAAGGTTTAGTTCAGCTTTCTGAAGAAGGCGCGGTACAAGTTTTCCGTCCACTGCAAAACAACGATTTGATCGTTGGTGCGGTAGGTGTGCTCCAGTTTGATGTTGTTGTTGCACGCTTGAAGGCTGAGTACAACGTAGAAGCCATCTATGAGAGTGTCAACGTGGCAACGGCACGTTGGGTTGAGTGTGATGATGCGAAGAAACTGGAAGAGTTTAAGCGTAAGAGTCAGCAAAACTTGGCATTGGATGGCGGTGATAACCTCAGTTATGTCGCCCCAACGATGGTCAATCTAAACTTAGCGCAAGAGCGCTTCCCTGATGTGACGTTCCGCGCGACACGTGAACACTAAACATCTAGTTAAAAAAAACCGCTCATTGAGCGGTTTTTTTATGCCTGTTTTTTTATGCTTATAAGCTAGCGCGCTCTTACTCGCGCGCTTTTGTCATCTTATTCGCGTTCTTTGGTATAAGGCACGCCAATTGCTTTTGGTGCGACGGCCTTGCCAATGAACCCTGCTAACAGGAACACGGTGAGTATGTAAGGTATTGCTTCGATGGCTTGAACCGGAATAGGGAAGTCACCGATTTTGACGCCCTGCATGCGAATGGCTAATGCGTCTAAGAAACCAAATAACAAACAAGCCCCCATTGCTGTAAACGGACGCCATTTACCAAAAATGAGCGCTGCCAATGCCATGTACCCTTTTCCGGCACTCATGTTTGGAATGAACTGAGCCGTTTGAGCAACCGAGAGATACACTCCCCCAATACCCACCAGAACGCCACAAATTGCGACGGCGGCATAGCGTGTACGCACCACGGAAATACCTGCAGTATCGACAGCTGAGGGGGATTCACCGACCGCGCGTAGACGAAGCCCAAAGCGCGTCCTAAACAGAAGGTACCAACAAGCAGGAACGATAAAGACCACCATGTAGACTAAGATCGAATGGCCACTAATCAATTCCGAATAAAGGTGACCCAATACAGGAATATCCGCGACGGCATCGGCACCTGGAAAGGTAATGGGGGCAAAACGAGCATCACCAGATAGTGCTGGTGTTTGACCGCCTTGCTGGAACCAGTGACGCCCCAAAGTAATGGTTAACCCTGCAGCGAGAATGTTGATCGCCATGCCACTGACCACTTGATCGCCGCGATGGGTAATACACGCAAAGCCGTGAAGAAGGGCTAACAAAACCGATACGCCGATCCCAGCGAATAGCCCAAGCCAAGCAGAACCTGTGACATGAGCGGTGGCCGCTCCCGCGAACGCAGCTGCCAGTAGTTTACCTTCTAAAGCAATGTTGACGATCCCTGAACGTTCACAGAACATTCCGGCCAGTGATGCAAGGATCAGCGGTGTTGCCACGCGTAATGTGGCGTCTAGCATGAGAATAATCGTTTCAAACATAATTAAGCGACTCCCTTCTCAGCGTCAATATTGGGTTTAGAAAAGAGTTTGAGGTAGGTCCTTTCCAGTGAGGGTCTAAACATGTGCTCGAGCGCACCAGAGAATAAAATCACTAAGCCTTGCAGCACCACGACGATGTTACGGTCCACGCCATATTCAAAACTCAGCTCAGCACCACCTTGATAGAGAAAGCCAAAGAGCAAGCTGGCCAGTAAAACACCAATAGGATGATTTCTTCCCATAAGCGCAACGGCAATGCCAGTAAAGCCAAAGCCTTCGACAAAGTTAAGTTTTATTTGGTGCAGTTCGCCTTGTAGTACGTTAAGGCCAAAAAATCCGGCAAGCATACCAGAGATCAGCATGGTAATAATGATAGTCTTGCTGTACTTAATACCAGCATAGCCTGCTGCTGAAGGGTTAGCGCCGACTGAGCGAACTTCATAGCCCCAGCGAGAGTGCCACATAAATAGCCACACAAAGACGCAACAAAGTAGGGCAAAAATAAAGCTCAAATTCATTGGGCTCGGTGCCATTTCGATTCCGAACACCGCCAATATCTCATGCATTTTGGGAAGCCAGCTGCTCACCGCAAATACCCGGCTCTCTGTTGCCATGGTATTGTCTGGCTTGAGCACCTCTACCAATAAATACGCCATGAATGAGGCCGCGATAAAGTTAAACATGATAGTTGTGATAACAATGTGTGAGCCGCGTTTCGCTTGTAAATAGGCAGGAATAAACGCCCAAGCTGCACCAAACAGACCGCCCGCTAAAATGGCCACAGGGAAGGTAATATACCAAGGCGCGTATTCACCCAACGTTAAGCACACCAGCCCCACACCGAGCCCGCCAATATAGGCTTGTCCTTCCCCCCCAATATTAAAAAGCCCGGCGTGGAAGGCAACGGCGACCGCAAGCCCTGTGAAAATAAAGCCCGTCGCGTAGTACATGGTGTAGCCAAACCCTTCGGCATAACCAAATGCGCCAGTCCACATGACTTTTGCCGCATCAATTGGGCTGATGTCGATATAGATAAATAACAGCGCAGACACGAGAAACGCGACCATGACATTGATGGCGGGCAATAGTGCCATGGTTACCCAAGCGGGTACTTTGGCTTGGCTCATGACGTCTCTCCTTGTTGTCCTTGGCCGGAAGCCACTGCTTTTTGCTGTAAGTGTTCCGGCATAATATTGGCCATCATTAACCCTAGTGTTTGTTCATCGGCATCATCAATGGAGACTTCGCCGACAATCGCGCCATCAAAGACCACCAAAATTCGATCGGCGAGGCTAAGGATTTCATCCAGTTCAACCGAGACTAAAAGTACGGCTTTATCTTCATCTCGAGCCGCGATAATTTGCTGGTGGATGTATTCGATTGCGCCAATATCGACCCCACGTGTAGGCTGCCCAACGAGCAGAACATCTGGATTTTGTTCCATCTCACGAGCAATCACGAGTTTTTGTTGGTTACCACCAGAGAAGTTGGCGGTTTTCAGTGTCGTGTCGTTTGGGCGAACGTCCCATTTGTCCATACTGGTTTGACAGTGTGCTTTAATCGCTTGCTTATCCTGCAGCAATCCTTTGTTGTATTGGGGAAGGTGGTGATAGCCGAGGATATAAGCCTCTTGGGCTTCAAATTTGTTGATGAGCCCTTGCTTGTGACGATCTTCAGGAATATGCCCGACGCCAATCGCCCGTACTTCCTGAGGGTTGAGTGGGTTCAGCTTATCAATGGTGCTGTTGTTAATGTGTATGGACCCCGAATGAGGTTGCAAAATACCAGATAAGAGAGCAAGAATTTCAGACTGACCATTTCCAGACACCCCAGCAATACCGACTACTTCACCTTGCCTAACGCCAAAGCTGACGCGTTTCACCCGCTCTACACCGGCGTCATCAAAATATTGCAGGTTATCGACAGTAATCAGCTGTTTTTTCGGGTTTGAGGAGTGTTTGTCGACTTTGAGGCGAACTTTACGACCGACCATAAATTCGGCTAATTGTTCTTTATTGGTATTTGCCGTGGTGACGTGCTCCACCATCGTACCTTGTCGCATCACTGAGATGTTATCGGTAATTGCGAGCACTTCACGCAGTTTATGCGTGATGATCATGATGGTTGTACCTTGTGCTCTCAGTTTGTCTAGAATGCGAAATAGATGATCCGCTTCTTGCGGCGTTAATACCCCAGTGGGTTCATCAAGGATGAGTATTTTAGCGCCACGATATAGGGCTTTGAGAATTTCGACTCGTTGCTGAAGACCGACAGGCAATTCGCCAACGATAGCATCAATTGGGACATCAAGACCGTAGTCTTTCGCCAGTGCTTTGAGTTTTTTACGGGCCTTTCCTAGGCTTTCTTCTAGCTTCCAACCATCTTCTGCGCCGAGCACAATATTCTCGAGAACAGAGAAGGTCTCGACCAACATAAAGTGTTGATGCACCATACCAATCCCTGATTGGATCGCTTCTTGTGAATTGGCGGGCTTATATGGCTGGCCATTAACCCACATCGCACCTTCATCGGCATGATAAAAGCCGTAAATAATGCTCATTAACGTCGATTTGCCGGCGCCGTTTTCACCGATAATACCGTGAATAGTGCCCTTGGGAACTCGAAGATCAATGTCACGATTGGCATGAACGGCGCCAAAACGTTTATTGATGTCTTTGAGTTCTATGGCAATAGGTTGTCCTTGTGTCACGAGATACTGCCTTATATTGAATTAGCGATGTGAATTGCTCGCTAATGATTCCCTGCTAATTACTTAAATGTCGTTTTTATTTTATTGGTTGCTTCTAAGTTTATAGGTTGCTTCTAAGTTTATAGATTACTTCTAAGTTTATAGATTGTCGTTATTGAAGATGATCATGGGGTGTTGGGTGTGTGATACGCCACTGTGTTTTAGGCAGTGGCGTAGAGCTTGAGCTAGGCTGAAAGCCTAGCCGTAAATGCAGCTTGTTGGCGGTACTTAGTAATTACAGGTATTGTCTGACATGTAGTCGTGGACTTTGATATCACCGGCAATAATTTGCGCTTGTAGCTCATCGAGATACGCTTTCATTTCCGCAGTAATGAGATCTTTGTTGTTATCATCGTATGCCCATTCAACCGCCCCGTCTTTAAGACCGAGTACCTTGATGCCCGCTTCCCATGATCCTTTCTCAGCTTCATCCCATGAGTTATAGGCGGCAACGCCCACCTTTTTCACCATCGACGTTAACATGGTGCCAGGTTGTAAGTGGTTTTGGTTTGAGTCCACACCGATAGCAAATTTACCGCCATCTTTTGCCGCCTGATACACCCCCATCCCAGTTCCGCCTGCAGCGGCGTAGATAACATCAACCCCTTTAGAGAACTGAGATTTAGCAAGCTCGGAGCCTTTAGCTGGATCAGCAAACGCAGCCGGTGTTGAACCTGTCATATTCTGGAAAGTTTCGATTTTAGGGTTAGCGTATTGTGCGCCTTGGCGATAACCACATTCAAACTTACGAATCAGTGGAATGTCCATTCCGCCTACAAAACCAACTTTGGCCGTTTTAGAGGCCTTAGCAGCCAGTGCACCCACGAGGAAAGAACCCTCATGCTCTTTGAACACGATAGATTGAACGTTTGGCTTGTCGACGACCATATCGATGATAGTAAACTGAATGTCAGGAAACTCTGTTGCGACTTTCTCTACAGCAGAAGCCATATTAAAACCTACTGCAACGATGGGAGTGAACCCGCGGCTGGCAAGACGGCGTAGACCTTGTTCGCGTTGTGCTTCATTTTGAGGTTCGAATTCACGTACTTTAATGCCTTTGTCGGCATTGAAAGGTTTAACACCATTTTGAAAAACGGCTTCATTAAACGATTTGTCGAATTTACCTGCTGTATCATAAACAACGGCTGGTTTTGCTGCGAATACGCTGAAAGACGAGACCGCCACTGCAAGTGCGGAGAGTTTTAGAATAGTTTTTTTCACGTTCAGTTCCCTTGTGGTGTCAGATAATGGGGGTACCATTGATGAATCAATAGACCCGGCTAACGCTGTGGTTAGAGGCTGGAAATTAAACGTTTGTAAATAACGCAGCCTCATGCTTTGTTTAATTTACAAACAGTACGAAACATTTTATCGTTTGCTTGATTGAAAAAAAACCGCTTCTATCACAGCAATGAGTGTTGAATCACAACTTAGTGATAAAACTCTAACTATTGGCTATCCTTTGCGTAACAAGGGGTCTGGTAGATTAACTTGCAATCGATTACATTTGCTCGTTGGTATGTTTATCGCTTTTTTACTGTGTGTTTATTCCGTTATAGAGAGAGTTTTATTTATGTGTAAATGGCTGCGTGTTTGGTTAAAAAAATACGATGACTGGTGCCAGTCTATGGGGCTTATACCGGAAAACAAACGTCGCTGCACACCGTATAGAAAAGATCCCGCGAACGATGATTGATACTCACTGTCACTTAGACCTCATCGCGGCGAAAACCGATCTTGCTGATGTACTAGAGGGCGCGAGAGCCGCAGGGGTAGAGGGCATAATCGTCCCAGGAATCAATGAAGAAAACTGGACTGACATCGCGCAGCTAGCACAGCAACATTCCGATATTTACTATGCCCTTGGCTTCCATCCTTTATTTTTATCAGGCGTGTCTTCTGCCAGTATTGAACGATTAAAACAGGTGTTCGTCCAAGCGCGAGGCTTGCCTAATAAATGTGTTGCAATCGGCGAGTGCGGATTAGATTTTTATCATTTAGGTCAAGACTGTGATGTTGAACTCGTGAAACAGCAGCAAAAGCAGATCTTACGTGAGCATATATTACTGGCGAATAAAGCCAAGCTCCCAGTTATTTTGCATTGTCGAAAAGCGCACCAAGACATGATGGCGTTACTAAGAAAAACGGCTCCCATATATGGTGGAGTGATCCATGGTTTTAGTGGCAGCTACCAGCAAGCGATGGAATATATAAAATTAGGCATCTATATAGGGGTTGGTGGCGTCATTTCTTATGAACGCGCTAAGAAGACTCGTGACACCATCTCGAAGCTTCCACTTGAATACTTATTAATCGAAACTGACGCACCTGATATGCCATTAAGTGGTTATCAGGGCGCTATCAATAAGCCGGAAATGCTGAAGTTGACCCTATCAACTCTTATCATGCTGCGAAGTGAAAGTGCGCAAACGGTTACGTCACAACTCCAAAATAATAGCAAATCGCTGTTTTTTATTTGTGACTAAAGTTACCTGTAATTGTTAAATTAAGTTTTGTTACAGAGTTGACTTGTGATCTGTGTCGCAAAATGACATGTACGTCTTATGTGTTGAGGACGAAAGTGTGAAGGGGGTACTACTTTCTTTTCTGAGGGTTTGTATAATCGCCCCCGCTTTTGAGCTTCAATTTTTATTACACGCCAAATAATTAAATATAAGGAAGTCATAAACCATGAGCCTGTTTATGAGCCTGGTTGGAATGGTAGTACTGATCGGTATCGCAGTATTATTATCAGATAACCGCAAAGCTATTAATATCAGAACGGTGGGTGGCGCTTTTGCTATCCAATTTTTACTCGGTGCATTCGTTCTTTACGTTCCATGGGGACAAGAAGTACTTCGCGGTGTATCAGACGCTATCTCTAACGTCATCAATTACGGTAATGATGGTTCTTCATTCCTATTCGGTGGTCTTGTGTCAGGCAAGATGTTTGAGGTCTTCGGTGGCGGTGGCTTCATCTTCGCATTCCGTGTATTACCAACACTTATCTTCTTCTCTGCGTTAGTTTCTGTATTGTATTACCTAGGTATTATGCAATGGGTAATCAAGATTCTTGGTGGTGGCTTACAAAAAGCACTAGGCACATCTCGTGCGGAATCGATGTCTGCAGCAGCAAACATTTTCGTTGGTCAAACTGAAGCCCCTCTTGTTGTTCGTCCTTTTGTACCAAAGATGACTCAATCAGAACTATTCGCAGTAATGTGTGGTGGTCTAGCGTCTATCGCTGGTGGTGTTCTTGCGGGTTACGCTTCTATGGGCGTGCCAATTGAGTACTTGGTAGCAGCGTCATTCATGGCAGCACCTGGTGGTCTATTGTTTGCTAAAATCATGAAACCTGAAACTGACGAGCCAATCGATCAGCTTCATGACATGGAAGCAGAAGGCGATGACAAACCAGCTAACGTTATCGATGCAGCAGCAGGCGGCGCGTCAGCGGGTCTTCAGCTAGCACTTAACGTTGGTGCAATGCTAATCGCATTCATCGGCCTTATCGCACTTGTGAACGGTATGCTTGGTGGCGTTGGTGGTTGGTTCGGTATGCCTGAACTGCGCCTTGAATTGCTACTTGGTTGGGTATTTGCTCCTCTTGCATTCCTTATTGGTGTGCCATGGGAAGAAGCGGTTGTTGCTGGTGAGTTCATCGGTATGAAAACCGTTGCTAACGAATTTGTAGCGTTTGCAAACTTTGCACCTTACCTAACTGAAGCTGCGCCTGTCGTTCTTTCTGACAAGACCAAAGCAATCATCTCATTTGCACTTTGTGGTTTCGCGAACCTTTCTTCTATCGCGATTCTACTAGGTGGTCTAGGCAGCTTGGCGCCTAAGCGTCGCGGTGATATCGCTCGCATGGGTGTGAAAGCGGTTATCGCTGGTACGCTATCTAACTTGATGGCAGCAACGATTGCTGGCTTCTGTCTTAGCCTTGCGGCAATGTAACTGTTAGCCGAAGGTTATTTAGTATATAGACGCCACAATAAATCGCCCCGTAGCAAGAGATTGCTGCGGGGCTTTTTTGTTTTTTGGGGGGCAAGAAACCCCCAAATCCCTACCATGTAAGGCATGAAGGGAAAAGAGACGGATTTTTTTGAGATACAAACCGTTTGCGTATTATTCGTGACTACCGTTTTGAGGAAGAGTTCTATACTGTATAGGCTACTCAGTAGATAACCATGTTTGATGGTTATCTACTTAGCCCAGAACTGGTTCTCCACCTTAAATCAATCGGTTGGACTAATACGAACTGGTACTGTGCGGCGACAAGGAAAGCGATTGGCGCGAAGCGCCGAGTCTTCAAGGAACCAAGTCCGTTCATTTATTGCTGACCGCGTGTCAGATAATTAATTGAATATATTGACCGGAGATAGAAATGAGCGATTTAAAAGCAGCAGCTTTACGTGCACTTAAACTGATGGATCTAACCACACTTAACGAAGATGACACGGATGCAAAAGTGATCTCGTTGTGTCATGACGCGAAAACGTCAGTGGGGAATACAGCAGCAGTTTGTATTTATCCACGTTTTGTACCAATTGCGAAGAAAACGCTTCGTGAACAAGGTACGCCGGATGTTCGTATTGCTACTGTGACTAACTTCCCACACGGTAATGATGATATTGCTATCGCTGTTGCTGAAACAAAAGCGGCGGTTGCTTACGGTGCAGACGAAGTGGACGTCGTTTTCCCTTACCGAGCACTGATGACTGGCAACGAAGAAGTAGGCTTCGAGTTGGTTAAGCAATGTAAGGAAGCGTGTGGTGACATCCTTCTTAAAGTGATCATCGAAACCGGTGAGCTGAAAGAAGAAGCACTCATCAAGAAAGCGTCAGAAATCTGTATCAAGGCAGGTGCTGACTTCATCAAAACCTCAACGGGTAAAGTACCGGTTAACGCAACGCCAGAATATGCGCGCATGATGCTAGAAGTGATTCGTGATATGGGCGTAGCAAAAACGGTTGGCTTTAAGCCTGCTGGTGGTGTTCGCACAGCAGAAGATGCAGCAGCATACCTTGCAATGGCCGACGATATCCTAGGCGCGGATTGGGCAGATAACATGCACTACCGTTTTGGTGCATCAAGCCTGCTAACCAACCTCCTTAATACATTAGAAGTAACAGACGAAACTGCAGATCCATCTGCATACTAATCTAACGCTTTTAGGTGGTGACGAACCCTTGTCACCACCATTTCCTCTATACCCTATAACCCAAGCTTAGACTGGGGAGGCACTAATGTATTTACCACAAGAAATTATTCGTAAAAAACGCGATGGCCAAGTACTGAGCGCGGAAGAAATTAACTTCTTCATTCAAGGTGTTGCGAATGACACTGTATCAGAAGGCCAAATTGCAGCTTTCGCCATGACGATCTTTTTTAATGAAATGACTATGCCAGAACGTATTGCGCTGACGTGTGCAATGCGTGACTCTGGCATGGTTATCGATTGGGGCCATATGAACTTTGGTGGCCCAATTGTTGATAAACACTCGACCGGCGGTGTCGGCGATGTCACTTCTTTAATGCTTGGCCCTATGATTGCGGCTTGCGGTGGCTTCGTTCCGATGATCTCTGGACGTGGTTTAGGTCATACAGGGGGGACACTTGATAAACTTGAGTCTATTCCTGGCTATGATATTACACCGACAAACGACGTCTTTGGTCAAGTGACTAAGGACGCGGGCGTTGCGATTATCGGGCAAACGGGTGATTTAGCACCTGCTGATAAGCGTGTCTATGCCACGCGTGATATCACCGCAACCGTTGACAATATTTCTTTGATTACCGCGTCTATTCTATCTAAGAAATTGGCGGCTGGTCTTGAGTCGCTGGTTATGGATGTCAAAGTAGGTTCTGGGGCGTTTATGCCCACTTATGAGGCGTCTGAAGAGTTAGCGAATTCAATCGTTGCGGTTGCAAACGGCGCAGGTACAAAGACAACTGCTATTCTTACTGATATGAACCAAGTACTGGCATCATCTGCTGGTAATGCCGTAGAAGTACGTGAAGCGGTACAGTTCTTAACGGGCGAATACCGTAATCCACGACTGTACGAAGTGACGATGGCGCTTTGTAGTGAAATGCTCGTGTTGGCGAAACTTGCAGGCGATACAGAGCAAGCAGACACGATGCTAAATGAAGTATTGAACAACGGAAAAGCGGCCCAGTGTTTTGGCACAATGGTGTCAGGTTTAGGTGGCCCAGTAGATTTCGTGGAAAACTACGATAAGTACCTAGATAAGGCCGACATTATTAAGCCAGTTTATGCCGATATTGAAGGCACAGTATCGGCGATGGATACTCGAGCTATTGGTATGGCAGTTGTTGGAATGGGCGGTGGTCGTCGTGTTGCGACTGACAAGATTGATTACGCGGTCGGTTTTGACCAATTTATTAGACTTGGTGAGACGGCGAGCCTAGAAAAGCCGCTAGCAGTTATCCATGCGCGTAATGAAGCGCAATGGCATGAGGCGGCAAGCGCGCTAAAAGCGGCGGTAACGGTCGGTGAACAACCCTATACAGAAACCCCATGTGTGTACCGTCATATTCGTGCGGAAGACTTGGCATAGGGTGGGAGAGAAATTATGAAACGAGCATTTATTTTAGTATTAGATTCATTTGGTATTGGTGCTGCGGGCGACGCTGAAAAGTTTGGTGACGTTGGCTCTGATACCATGGGGCATATCGCTGAACATTGTGCGAAAGGTCTTGCTGATAATGACCAGCGTAGCGGTGAATTAACACTACCAAATCTTTCCAAGCTAGGCTTAGCCATGGCGCATAAAGAGTCAACAGGTGCACTCGCTCAGGGTATGCATGATGACGTAGAAATCATTGGTGCTTATGGACACGCTGCAGAGCTTTCATCAGGTAAAGACACGCCGTCGGGTCACTGGGAAATTGCCGGTGTGCCTGTATTGTTTGAGTGGGGCTATTTCACTGATAAAGAGAACGCCTTCCCGAAAGCGCTGACCGATCGCATTCTTAAGCGTGCAGGTCTGGATAGTTTCTTAGGTAACTGCCACGCATCAGGGACTCAAGTTCTTGATGATCTTGGTGAAGAGCACATGAAAACGGGACAGCCTATCTTTTACACATCGGCTGACTCGGTATTCCAGATCGCTTGTCATGAAGAAACATTTGGACTAGATCGCTTGCTAGAGCTTTGCCAGATCGCTCGTGAAGAACTAGAAGATTACAACATTGGCCGTGTTATCGCTCGTCCATTTATTGGTCCTGGTAAAGGTCAGTTTGAGCGTACAGGTAACCGCCGAGATCTATCGGTCGAACCACCAGCGCCAACGGTACTGACTAAGTTAGTGGAAGAGAAACAGGGTCAGGTCGTGTCTATTGGTAAGATTGCCGATATTTACGCCAACTGTGGCATCACCAAAAAAGTGAAAGCGACGGGCATCCCTGCGTTGTTTGAAGCAACCAAAGAGCAAATTAAAGAAGCTGGCGATAACACGATTGTTTTCACTAACTTTGTCGATTTTGACTCGGCGTATGGTCACCGTCGTGACGTAGCCGGTTATGCGGCGGCGTTAGAGTATTTTGATTCTCGTATCCATGAAGTGATTGAGTTAATGGAAGAAGACGATGTATTGATTCTAACTGCGGACCACGGTTGTGATCCTACATGGCCAGGCACTGATCACACGCGTGAGCACATCCCTGTCATTGTTTATGGACACAATATACCAGCCGGCTCTTTAGGGCTTCGTGACAGCTTTGCTGATATTGGTCAGAGTCTTGCTAGCTACTTTGGTACGTCTCCAATGGATTACGGAAAGAGCTTTTTGTAGAACAGCTTTTAGGGGCTAGGATTTAGTTCCTAGTTCCTAGTTCCTAGTTCCTAGTTCCTAGTTCCTAGTTCCTAGAATATAAACGTCGAAGCGTTTTAATTATTTAATAAATTTAACGGTGTTAGGTTGTAAATTAACCGAGATTCCTCAAACCCTTGAGGTTAGAACCGTTCTTTACCGAAAAGGAAAACATAATGGCCACTCCTCACATTAATGCGGAAATGGGTGATTTTGCTGACGTTGTATTAATGCCGGGTGACCCTCTCCGCGCAAAGTACATCGCAGACACGTTTTTGGATGACGCGGTACAGGTGTGTGACGTACGCAGTATGTACGGTTACACAGGGACTTACAAAGGTCGCCGCATCTCTGTAATGGGACATGGTATGGGTATCCCATCATGCTCTATTTATGTAACGGAACTGATTAAAGACTTCGGTGTTAAGAAGATTATTCGTGTAGGCAGTTGTGGTGCTGTAAACGAAGACATTAAAGTTCGTGATGTCGTGATTGGCATGGGCGCATGTACGGATTCGAAAGTGAACCGCATTCGTTTTAAAAACCATGATTTTGCGGCGATTGCGGACTACAAAATGGTGAGAAATGCAGAAGAAGCGGCCAAAGCACGTGGCATCAACGTGAAAGTAGGCAACTTATTTTCTGCTGAACTGTTTTATACCCCCGATCCAGACATGTTTGATGTAATGGATAAGTACGGTATTGTTGGTGTTGAAATGGAAGCGGCGGGTATTTACGGCGTTGCGGCAGAGTATGGCGCTAAAGCATTGGCGATCTGTACGGTTTCGGATCATATCAAAACCGGTGAACAAACCACATCAGATGAACGCGCGACAACGTTCAATGAAATGATGGAGATTGCGTTGGACTCAGTGCTACTGGGCGACGAAGAGTAATCGGTACTTGTCATAAAAAAACCTCGCTTTGGCGAGGTTTTTTTATGGCGTTTATTTAAGGTTGTTTTAACAGTAAGTTCTCACCCTTATTCTTTCCTGGGCGACGCAGAATGACAAGGAGTAGCACACCGGAAATAAAGCTCATCAGTATCATCATGTACATGTAACGATCACTTTTTCGGTAGTGGTGATCCGAGATCGCGGTGACTTTTCCGGTCTCAAACGTAATACGTACGAAGCCGATAATGCTATTGTCATTTATGATCGGCTCTATCAGTTGCTGACGCCCTATACTGGCCGTCGCGAGTGGTGTATCGAGTCCAAGCACCTCTCTGGCTGATTTGGCATCGGTACTGGCGGCTACTTTCACCCCTTCAGCGTTGTACACTGTTGCGTCCAGCACCAGTCTTTCAGTTGCTAACTGGTTGGTCAACGCCCCTAGGCGCTCTTGGTCTTGATCGATCAGCATCTGTCGAGCAGATAGGGAGGCTTGGGAGATTAATATTTTACTTAGCACTTCTAGCTGATTACTTTGAATTCTTTCGTTACCTTTACTGATAACAAAGCTATTCGTAGCGATAAAAAATACCATCGCACCAATGAGTCCTAGAGCGACAATGCGTAAAAAGTTGCGAAATGAAAACAGTGAACCGTCCATAATCTTACAAAAGGTCTAAGAAATTACTGATTGGTTTATATTGAGACTTGCACAAGTAAATTGCAATAGGTTACCGTCGTAGTAATTTTCTTATGAAGGACAAGACATGGACGCGGTAAAGCCTTTAGTGATTTCAAAGCGTATTCCCTTAAAGGAGCGCTTTCCGGAAACCCTACTTTCACATCAGCTAGAAAAGAGCAAAGCCTCTTGGATAGTGTATGCTCCTTACCTTTCTGTCAGTATGTTTAATGACATGGATTTTTATGTCGGGCAATCGAGTCGTATTCTTGAGGCTTGGCAAGTGGGTCCGTATGAAGTGGCGTTAATGGCCGGAACGTTAACGTCTGAGCATCAGAAAATATTGGCAGAATTGCAGGTCGATTGTTCGGCCTTGTGTGACGTGCCAGACCTCAATAAACCGGGCGTAATCGTCCTTGATATGGACTCAACCGCGATTCAGATTGAATGCATTGATGAGATCGCTAAGTTAGCCGGTGTTGGCAAGCAAGTGGCGGAAGTGACAGAACGTGCGATGCAAGGCGAGCTGGATTTTGAACAAAGTTTACGTCAACGAGTAGGGACGCTGAAAGGTGCCGATGAGTCAATACTCAGCGCCGTTCGTGCCGAGTTACCCATGATGCCAGAGCTAAGAGAGATGATTAAAACACTGCAATCTCGTGGCTGGAAAACAGCGATTGCATCCGGTGGTTTTACCTACTTCTCGGACTACTTAAAACAAGAATTGTCTCTCGATTATGCTCAATCTAATACCCTAGAAATTGTTGATGGTAAACTGACTGGCGCCGTAATTGGTGAAGTAGTTGATGCAGAAAAGAAAGCGGATATATTGCAATCTCTGGCCGAAGAGTATGATATTGAACCGCACAACACGATTGCTGTGGGTGATGGTGCTAATGATTTAGTGATGATGCACGCGGCTGGTTTGGGCATTGCCTATCATGCAAAACCAAAAGTCGAAGAAAAAGCGCAGGTGGCAATTAAGTTTGCCGGACTCGGTGGCGTGGTATGTATATTATCAGGGCTACTTGCTAAGCAAAAAAGAGTGAATTGGTAATACTCATTAGGTAATTTGATTTATTAATAGAGCTTGCAGGTGTGACGTATAAGGTGTTAATACCTTTGAAAAAAAGGGGGGTTGCTAGTTTGCAATCCCCCTTTTTTGTGTCGAGCAAGATCGGAGGCAAGGTGGCTTGATCAGCTATTGAGCTCCAAGCGAATGAGCACTTCTTCAGTAATGTCAATGACCTCACAGTAGCCACAGATTGCCGTCATTTCATTTTCCAAATTTCTCGCATGACTCAGGCTAAGGGTTAATAGTTCGTTGATGTCTTTTTTCATCAGGGTAGTCAGTGCATCGAATACAGGGCCTGAAGATACTCTCAGTATGTACAGTTCACCCATTGTTAAGGCGTCTTTAATGAACCTTATCCGCTTTTGTGTTGAGTCAAAGTCTTCACGAAGTCGTGTGTGTATCGATTGAATTCGGTCACCGAGTTTCAGCACACCAATATACAATTCATGGTAAACGATTTTAGAACCCGGTCTGCGTTTCATTGGCTCGGCAATCATACTATTGCTGCGTCCTTTAAAAATTGGCTCTAGTGCTAATTTTTGCTGATGACCAATGCGCTCGAAAAATTGCAGGTAACCAGGTAGTGGGAAATTGACACCGACAACTCGACTCTTAACCGAGGTGCCTCGTTTGTCGATGTAGATTGGCGTACTGACCATTTTTCCAAGTAGTACATTATGTAACGACTCAAGCAGGTCCGGGCTTGGTAGAATTTCAGTTTTGATAAGAAGCTTGTCGCGATTATTTTCAATCATACCATTGAAAAATGCGATGATCTTGATGGTTTTACCAGACTCAGCAATGGCAAGAAATGCCGTTTTTTTATCCTCAGACATGCGTACAACATGGTAGGGAACATGATTAAGAGGGAGGTTTTTGTTGTACAGCTGTAATTCTTTAAATGCGACGGAAACCCTCATTCCTGAGCTAAGTGCAGCAGCACTACGAAGCTGAATACTGGCGCCACGTTTTGAAATGTCGAGAGTGACGCCTTCAACGATTTCGTTATTTTCGTTCATAATAGCGACGGGCGTACGAAACTCGTATCGTGGTTCTTTTCGTCTTGACTCAGCATCAAAATAAAGACCACGCGGTTGACCGATGATTTTTCGTGGGTGTCTGAAGCGGTTCAAACCGCTCGCCGCAATGCGCGGCTTTTCAGTAAATAAATAATCACTTGCCGACGTTTGGTCGCTGATTTCCTGCAAAATGCCGAAATGGGTGAGTTTCTCTGGTTTAGCAACCAAAGCACTGTAGTGTTTAGATATGGACGTGACATCGGTTTCTGATAACTCAAAAACAGAGAGACGGAATGCTTTCCAGCTCGCTCGCTTGGCACCGACATGCCAGAAAAGTTGCCGTTCTTCTCGATTTGCTTCAGGCATCATCATGGAATAAAACAACGTCATACCATTGTGATCATGGGTAAAGGTATAGAGAACGTTGCTACAGCCTTTGATCCCTGTTTTGATCAGAAGCTCCATTCGCTCAGGTGAGAACAACGAGCCTAGAGCTTGCTGGTGGCGCTCATCGTGCCAATAATTCCATATATCCTTGTTATTCTCGGTAAGCAGAGAGACTTTTAGCTCATTACCGCTGAAAAATAGCGGCAGATTACAAGCATGTTTTAGGTAAGTGTGCTCGTAGCCTCGCGTGCGGGCACGAGTAATTCGGTCTTGATTATCATGACGAATTTTTTTGGATTCGGTATTTAACGTTTTTTCCACGACCTGCTCAACGGCATTGGTACGTGTTAGCCTTAAAGTGCGCAGGTACTTCACTGGAGAGACGCCGTGAATGCCATCAACACCAAGAACACGGTATTCAATTGGTAAGTCGATGTCTTTGACATTGCTTCCTTTGGCTAGCTCCTCAAAGCGGACCTTTATTATTTGCCCAAGATCATAATCAAAAGTACCCGGTACTTTAAATTTGGCGCCCGAGTTTGATAGATCAACGCTTAGGCCATGTACCTGTTCACCATTTTCGAGCTCAATAGAGACTTGAGACTCAAGTCTAAGGCGGTTCTCTTTGCGTTTCAGATCGTACCCTAAATTAATCGCTTCGGCCGCGTAAGGGCTGTCTGGATCGGTCAGCTCACCTTCGTGCTTTAATTTTTGTTCGCTGCCAATAGTACTAATGGTTTGCTTGTTAACGAGGGCTTCCCATACACCTTCAGTGTAACCACCAAACTTACGAGTCAGTTTATGGTACAGATTAAACGCTCTGTCATCGAGCCAGTGAGTGAGCCCATCAAATTGATATTCATGGCAATGTGAAGAGACGCGCCCACGAAGGTCAATACGCTTATGGCAAGGCGCCATGAGTCTATTGAGCTCCATTTTAACGAGCAGTTTCGCTGATGGCGTCTCGCCTTCAGTGATTTGTTTGAGAACAAAGTCAAAATCTTCGGCGTGATAAACCGGTATTAGGCGTTCTGCGAGAGAAAGTATTTCTGATTGCTGCATGAGTTTTGTTAAAGTGTCCCTGTTTGATGGCGATGCCATCATCGATATAACAGCGCAATAAATTTTATCGGCTAGTGTACCGCAATCCTTAGCGATATCTGCTGATGATTTTACAGCATTTTAATTGAATATTTTTCGTGGATTCTCTCGTCTTGGCAATAATTATTGCTTGTCGGAACGAAAATAATAACGGAAAGAACAAAAAAACAACGCCCTTGCGGGGCGGTAAGTGCAAGCGATTGCATTATTATTGTTTTTTCTGTCAATGAGGTAGTGAATAAGTATGGCAAAAGCGAAAAGAGCTTACGTGTGTAATGATTGCGGCGCAGACTTTCCTCGTTGGCAAGGGCAATGTAATGCATGTGGAGCGTGGAATACCATTTCTGAAGTTCGCCTAGCTGCATCGCCTCAAGTGGCACGTAACGAGCGCCTAGCAGGTTACGCAGGTGGAACGGCGGAAGCCAGTGTTCAGACCTTATCTGAAATTGACCTGCAAGAAGTACCACGATTTTCGAGTAGTTTTAAAGAGCTCGACCGCGTGCTTGGTGGCGGTGTTGTGCCAGGTGCGGCCATTCTTATTGGTGGTAACCCTGGGGCGGGTAAGTCGACGTTACTATTACAAGCAATGTGTCGCCTATCATCGCAAATGCCAACGCTGTACGTTACCGGCGAAGAATCGCTACAACAAGTGGCCATGCGTGCCTCCAGACTTGGCTTGCCAAAAGATCATCTAAAGATGCTTTCTGAAACCAATGTTGACCGTATTTGCCAAGTCGCAGAAAAAGAACAGCCGAAGTTGATGGTGATTGACTCGATTCAAGTCATGCACGTATCAGATGTTCAGTCTTCACCGGGTAGTGTGGCGCAGGTTCGTGAATCAGCCACCGCGTTAACGCGTTATGCCAAGCAAAATAATGTCGCGATCTTTATGGTGGGTCACGTTACTAAAGACGGTATTTTAGCCGGTCCTAAGGTTCTTGAACATATTATCGATTGCTCGGTTTTACTGGATGGCGGAACGGATAGTCGCTTTAGGACCTTACGTAGTCATAAAAACCGTTTTGGCGCAGTAAATGAGCTGGGTGTGTTTGCCATGACAGAGCAAGGGCTAAAAGAAGTCAGTAATCCATCGGCGATTTTCTTATCACGTGGGGAAGAAGAAACGTCTGGCAGTTCAGTCATGGTGGTATGGGAAGGTACGCGCCCGTTACTGGTTGAAATTCAAGCCTTGGTGGATTACAGCCAGCTTGCTAACCCAAGACGAGTTTCCGTTGGTTTGGATCAAAATAGACTCTCGTTATTGTTGGCGGTACTACATAAACACGGCGGTTTACAAATGGCAGACCAAGATGTCTTTGTTAATGTTGTGGGTGGCGTTAAGGTCACAGAAACCAGCGCCGATTTAGCTCTAGTCATGGCGCTGTTGTCCAGCTTTAAAGACAGACCGCTGCCAAAAGACGTGGTGGTGTTTGGTGAGGTAGGGCTCGCGGGAGAAATTCGCCCGGTTCCAAGTGGTCAAGAACGTTTGATGGAGGCGTTTAAACACGGCTTTAAACGCGCGATTGTTCCAGCAGCCAATATGCCAAAAGGTGGCATAGAAGGGATGCAAATACATGGCGTTAAAAAGTTGTCAGAAGCTCTATCGGCCTTTGATGAACTTTAGCTTTGTATGAAATAAACGACGAGTGGTGCGTTAAATGCACTTTTAATAGTGGCTTTTCTGAAATTTTAGGTAGAATAGCGCCCACAAAGTCTGTGATTTTTAGAAACGACATCGAAAAATCACAAAGAGCAGCTAAAATTAACTGCGAACTTACGTAAGGTACTCTGTAGTAATAGGCTTACTGGGGCAGGCTTTCATCTTAATTTAGATGGAGTTGCGTCATAGTCGATGCTTAAGGGTATAACTTTTTTTTAATGCAAGTGCACGCAATGGTATCCGTCTTGACAGATTGTGATATACTCTGCGCGCATTTTATATCCTATTAACAGAGTAAAACGATGACTGATTTATCAAAATACAGAAATATTGGTATTTTCGCGCACGTTGATGCGGGTAAAACCACTACAACTGAGCGTATTCTTAAACTGACTGGCCAAATCCATAAGACTGGTGAAGTTCATGATGGTGAATCAACTACCGACTTCATGGAACAGGAAGCTGAGCGCGGAATTACTATCCAGTCAGCGGCAGTTAGCTGTTTTTGGAACGATCACCGTTTGAACGTTATCGATACTCCTGGACACGTTGACTTTACAGTTGAAGTATATCGTTCACTTAAAGTACTTGATGGCGGTATCGGTGTATTCTGTGGTTCTGGTGGTGTTGAGCCTCAATCAGAAACTAACTGGCGTTACGCGAACGAATCAGAAGTATCTCGTCTGATCTTCGTTAACAAACTAGACCGTATGGGTGCTGACTTCTTTAACGTTGTTGACCAAGTTAAAAACGTTCTAGGTGCTAACCCACTAGTTATGGTTCTACCTATCGGCCGCGAAGATGACTTCGTTGGTGTTGTAGACCTTCTAAGCCGTAAAGCATACGTTTGGGATGACACAGGTCTTCCAGAAAACTACGAAATCCTAGATGTTCCTGCGGACATGGTTGATGACGTTGAAGCGTACCGTGAAGAGTTGATCGAGACTGCTGTAGAGCAAGACGACGACCTAATGGAAGCGTACATGGAAGGTGAAGAGCCTTCAATCGAAGACATCAAGCGTTGTATCCGTAAAGGTACTCGTGACCTAGCGTTCTTCCCAACATTCTGTGGTTCTGCATTTAAGAACAAGGGTGTTCAGATCGTTCTTGATGCTGTAGTTGATTACCTACCTGCTCCAACAGAAGTAGATCCTCAACCACTAACAGACAAAGAAACTGGCGAACCAACTGGTGAAGTTGCGACAGTATCTGCTGATGAGCCACTACGTGCGCTAGCGTTCAAAATCATGGACGACCGTTTCGGTGCTCTAACGTTTATCCGTATTTACTCAGGTAAACTGAACAAGGGTGACACTATCCTTAACGCTGCAACTGGTAAAACAGAGCGTATCGGCCGTATGGTTGAGATGCAAGCAGATGAGCGTAACGAACTTACTTCAGCTCAAGCGGGTGACATTATCGCTGTAGTTGGTATGAAGAACGTTCAAACTGGTCACACTCTATGTGATCCTAAGCACGAGTGTACGCTTGAGCCAATGATCTTCCCAACACCAGTAATCTCAATCGCTGTATCTCCAAAAGATAAAGGCGGTTCTGAGAAAATGGGTATCGCGATCGGTAAAATGGTTGCAGAAGATCCATCTTTCCAAGTTGAAACTGACGAAGAAACTGGCGAAACCATCCTTAAAGGTATGGGTGAGCTTCACCTAGACATTAAAGTTGACATCCTTAAGCGTACTTACGGTGTTGACCTAACTGTTGGTGCTCCTCAAGTTGCTTACCGTGAAACTATCACTCAAGCAATTGAAGATAGCTACACGCACAAGAAACAGTCTGGTGGTTCTGGTCAATTCGGTAAGATCGATTACCGTATCAAGCCTGGCGAAGCTGGTTCTGGTTTCACGTTCAAATCAACAGTTGTTGGTGGTAACGTTCCTAAAGAATTCTGGCCTGCAGTTGAAAAAGGCTTTGCTGGAATGATGGACAACGGTGTTCTTGCTGGCTTCCCAACGCTAGACGTTGAAGTTGAGCTATTCGACGGTGGCTTCCACGCAGTTGACTCATCTGCAATCGCATTTGAAATCGCAGCGAAAGGCGCATTCCGTCAGTCTATGCCTAAAGCAGGCGCACAACTTCTTGAGCCTATCATGAACGTTGACGTGTTCACTCCAGACGATCACGTAGGTGACGTTATCGGTGACCTTAACCGTCGTCGTGGTATGATCAAAGACCAACAAGCTGGCGCTACTGGTGTTCGTATTAAAGCTGACGTACCTCTTTCTGAGATGTTCGGCTACATCGGTCACCTACGTACAATCACTTCTGGTCGTGGCCAATTCTCTATGGAATTCGCTCACTATGCACCGTGTCCAATGAACGTTGCAGAAGAAGTTATTGCTAAAGTTAAAGAAGAGAAAGCAAACAAGTAATTGTTTGATTAATCTTTAAAAAACCCGCCTTATGGCGGGTTTTTTGTTATTGATTCACAAGAAACTTCCCTTCACTTTATTTGGTTCCATATAAGGGTATAGTCGGTTTCTATTATCTCTAGATCGTCATTAGAGTGAGATTGAAACTCACGCACTTGTTCGCGAATCCAGTCACTAAACAGGGCGATTTTTTTACGGTTAAAGTAACTGTCTGGTGCACATAAGTAATAAGAGAATTTCGGTCTGAGCGCTCGATCACCTATGCGAACTAAGGTGCCTTCCTGAATATATCGATACGCTAAGCTGTGTTTAATTAGCGCGACACCTTGTACCGCTAATGCCCCTTCTAAGACAAAATGAGAGCCGTTATATTGTAACGTTGGTTTTCCTAACTTTCCGCCAATCCGATTTAACCACAGATTCCAATCCATATCCGGCCATGTATCCTCGATGAGGTTTGCGTGAGATAAGTCATCGACGGTGTAGATACCGTGCTTTTCTTGGTAGATAGGGTGACAAACCGGATAAATAATATCGTCCATTAAATGCTCACTGCGAATGTTGGGGTAGCTCCCTTCTCCATAGCGAATACTGATATCAACGGATGAATCTTCAAATTTAACCAGTTGATTAGTAGGCTCTAACAAGATCGCCATGTTGGGATGCACTTCCCGAAAGCCTTGTAACCTAGGTACGAGCCAATGCTGGGCGAAAGAGGGCAGTGTTGAGATGGATAACCGATTAGGATTGGGATCTTGATTAATCAGTCGAACACCTTGCTGAAGATGCATCATCCCTTTCTGCGTATGGCTAAATAACAACTCGCCTTCCAGTGTTAATCGGACCTTCCTATGTTCGCGATGAAACAACGGTGTCCCTAGGATTTGTTCCAGTAGACGGATTTGTTGACTGACTGCGGCCGCTGAAACGAATAGCGCTTTAGCCGCATCTTTAAAGCTGCCTTTCTCTACTGCCATATAAAAGTAGTACAGCCCTTGTAAGGGAGGAAGTCGCTCTTTCACTTAAGTTTTCCTTAACTCAATGGAAGTTATCATCGTTTGTCACTGGTTAATATTTGCACGAATATTAACCAAAAGCGAGAGGGAATATGCGATGAAAAACCTAAATGCACTAGAAGGTATACAAATTGATGATGGTATGCACAGTCAACTGGCGATGTTGAGTAAGAAATTCTTACTCATACTGACAGTGTGGCATCGAAACTACGTCACAAGACGTTCTCTTCACGGAATGTCGGATCATATGTTAAGGGATATTGGCCTAACTCAGAATGAGGCTGAAGTAGAATCTCGAAGATTATTTTGGCAATGATAAGCTGGATGGCGAAAAAGAGGCGCGGTGAGCGCCTCTTTTCAAGGGGAAGATGTGAAGAGTAAACCTTTACTCTTCCCAGACGACCAATTGGTCTTTCGGCCAGTTATGACCCGTCTCGTGGTACTTCTGCTCAAGTAGGTGGCGCTTAATCTTTAAGGTTGGCGTCAAAATACCGTTTTCGATACTCCACGGGTCTTTGATCATCAACACGCCTTTTATCTGTTCGTGTGACTCGAGTTCTTTGTTCATTCGCTTAACAACGCGCTCAGCAGTACGTGCATAGCGTTTTTTGTCGAAGTTAGGGAAATCATGTGGCACCACTAATAAAATGGGACCGGGTAGCCCTAAGCCAATCAAGCACATCATTTCTACGCGGCTATATTCGAAAAGCTTTTTCTCTATGGGGACAGGAGCAACAAACTTGCCTTTGGCTGTTTTGAAGTTATCCTTTTTACGTCCTTGGATGCTGAGGTAGCCTTCGGTATCAATGGCTCCTACGTCGCCAGTATGTAGCCATCCTTCGCTATCAAAACACTCTTGTGTTGCAATGTCATTTTTGTAGTACCCAGAGAATAAGCCCTTACTTCGAACCATAATTTCATCATCGGCCGCGATTTTTAGCTCTATTCCCGGACCTGCATTGCCAACGGTTCCGATCTTATCCGCTTTAAACGGGTGGTTGATCGTACTGTAGGCAAAGGTTTCAGTCATGCCCCATGCTTCGGTAATATTAAGTCCGACTTTGTGATACCACTCCAATAGCGCAGGAGAAACCGGTGCAGAACCACAGCCTAGAACTCTGGCTTGATCCAGTCCTAGTCCGTCGATTAATTTTTTCTTAATTAGCGAGTTTACAAACGGTATTTTCAGTAAGAAATTTAACTTCTTCTGCGGCAGTTTATCTTGGATACGCTGTTGGAATAGGGTCCATAAACGAGGAACAGAAATAAACAACGTAGGCCGCTGCATTTTGACGTCTTCAATGAAGGTATCGAGCGATTCTGGGAATGCTGTCATTACGCCGCCTTGGATAGATGATCCAAAAATATACACACGCTCAGTGATGTGTGCCAACGGCAGGTAAGAAAACAAGCGGTCATTCGCCTCTATGCCAATATGGTCAATGAGCATTTGCACCGACCAACTAAAAGCACCAAAAGTGAGCATGGCGCCTTTTGGTAATCCTGAAGTCCCCGAGGTATAGACGAGAGACATGAGCTTATCGTCATGATGGACGGGGCGCTCAGTACTTGGCTCGTGCTTAGCGATAAGGTCGGTAAACGTGTACTGGCACGCAGGCGCACTGTCGTAAGGTAGAGCGATACTGACAACATCAGGTAATTGAGCGATAACCTGAGCAGTAGCGGCGTCGTCGTCTAGTTTACCGGCGATCAACGCTTTACTTTCACTGTGCGTGATACAGTATTCAATCGTATCTGCCCCGGCAGTCGGAAAAACAGGGACGCTGACATAGTCTCCAAGCATGAGTGCAAGATCGCAGATAAACCACTCTGCACAGTTCTTAGAGATGAGTGCCACTTTGTCGCCCGGCTGAATGCCGAGTGCACGAAGCGACGAGACAAGTCGTAGTGCTTTATCCGCCACTTCTGCGTAGGTAAATTCAACAAATTCACGATTAATGATTTGCTTAAGGTAGACCTCATTCGGTCGTTCTTGTGCCCATTTTAGGATCATTTCATTGGGCGGTGGTAGTGTACAGCTGGAGTGTGCGCTTTCGTTAGGCAGTATCATTCTTGAACTCCGTTTTCGTGTAGAACGATAATTTATAGTTATTTTATTGTTAAGTTAATGTTAACAAATACAATGTTAGCCTCATGGTGCGACTACTGCAAGTGTCGAGTTGTGATAATTCGTGTCCCTGAGCACAGAATTGGAGTAAATACTCAGCTTTTGTGTGAGCTCACCCGATAAAGAGTGAGCGGTTTATGTCTTAGCTAGCAAAGTGAGCATTGGTCAGCATAATGTTTTTAACTTTGTTCTGATGACAGCGCAACGGGTGAACACAATTACCATCGAGCTGTCCTTGTGCCACCATTTTTTCCAGCTCTAGCAGTGCGTGAGTCAATGACCACGATTCACTGTAATGGCGATGGCTCGTTAACGCATCGAAAATATTGGCGACAGTCACAATGCGCGCAGCAATCGGGATCTGTGCGTGTTTAAGACCAAACGGATAACCGGTCCCATTTAAGTATTCATGGTGGTAACGAATGATATCGCCGAGTAAATGTGTGCAAGCATATTGTCGTTCACTCACTTGACGCGCGAGTTGATTGATCAAGTTGACGCCTTGCTGCACTCTACCTGCGATTAAGGTGGCGTTATCCCAATCCTGTAACCAAAGTGAGCACTGTTTGGAGCTTAACGTTGAATACTTGCCAATATCGTGTAGGCAGGCAAATCGGACAATATGATCGATGGTTTCATCGTCAAGTTGATAGAGAGGCGCGATATGATCCGCGATGATGTGTGCATATTGCCCAACGCGATAGGCATGCTCAATATTGTCACGCTCTCCAACGAGCGATGTAGTGCGAACCGAGTGCGCCATTTCTTCAGCGGCTTGTATTAAGGTACTTTGCTCATTGACTAAAGCTGTGATTTCTTGCGTTCGTAGGGTGAGTTCATCGACGGTTAAAGCGTCAAAAAATTGCGGTTTGTTGACGTCGAAGAACAGTAAACCAGTAAATTGATTTTGGTCCAAGATGGGCAGTGTGAGTGATGCGGCATAGCCTTGTTCAAGTAGCCATGTGGAATGGGGGGAGTTTCCGGTAATGTTAGAAGCAATGTCATTCTCCACCCGACTCTTTTGCTGACAAACTAATCTACCCAATGAAGTTGACGGTGAAATAGGAGCGCGATAACGCACTAATGGTGAGCCTTCTATTGTGCTATGCACGAACGTTCTCAACTCCGAATAAGCAGGGTCAAAGAGCGCGATGGATACTCTAGCGAGCTCTGGTATCTCTTGACGCAATGCTTGATGGGTAGTTTTTAGCTCTTGACCGATAGAGTAGCTACGCGAATGGGAGCGCCTATCATTGTCCAAATATTCCTTTCTCATACTAGCCTCCTATGCGTGAGCAACGTTAATGGCTGTTTCGCTAGCGTCGGTGTCTGGGATGGACTTTGGGTATATCAACGCTAATGTATTTTCGCGAGCGAAGTAAAGTGAACCAGTTAAGTTGAAGGGATAGATTTGAAGAGAGTGTGGAAAGGCATGAGCATTCGGCAAACCTAACCCCTTAAAAGAGTGTAAGGCTTGCCGATAAGTGTGACGAGTAAAATTGATTAAAACTGCATCAATTATTGATTTATATTAAGTTTTGGACAAAAGGGGTAATAAGCCCAGCAATAGCGAAAAAAGCCACCATCCATACGATAGGCAGTTTGAACTGCTTTAGAAGTAAGCCTCCCGCCAACACCCAAGCAAAATCAATAGGTTCGATGACAGCACTGATAAATACCGGTTGATACAGGGCGGCAATCAGTAAGCCGACAACCGCGGCATTGACACCGTTGAGCGCACCTGAAATGGCAGGGACTTTTGCTAATTGCTGCCAGTGCTTTAATACGCCAACTAATAGTAAGAAACCCGGTATAAATACGCCTAGAGTCGCGATAATCGCGCCCCATATAGGTGCATTTGGCAATAAGGCATAGCCGATGTAAGTAGCAAAGGTAAACATAGGACCTGGAACGGCTTGCGCTGCCGCATAACCAGTAAGAAACACATCTTGAGTAATTTGGTCGCCGACAATATTTTGTAGCAACGGTAAGACGACATGCCCCCCACCAAACACTAAACTGCCTGCTTGGAAGAAATCTGAAAATAACTGCAATGACGGCGACAACCAAGTCATCAGAGGTAGACCAAACAATAAGGCGAAGAAGAGGCCTATTGGGAAGTAAGACAGTTTTATCGATGATTGCGTTGAACGTAATTCCGGATTTGCTAAGTAGCGCACCCCAATTAACGCTGCAGCCAGCAAAATTACAATTTGCGTTATAACACTCTGGAACAGCAACAGTGCAACGGCTGTTGAAATACAGAGTGCGACCGTGAGCTTTTGTTGGCAGAAGTTTTTATACATTCCCCAAGCCGCATCGGCGACCACAACGACTGCGAGCAGTTTTAGACCGTGTACCAGGCTTTGAAAGTAACTCGACTCGGTTAACTGACTGCTCAGTAAAGCCAGCGCGATCATTAAAATAATCGAAGGAAGGGTGAAGCCGAGAAATGCCATGATTCCGCCACCTAACCCTGCCCGTTGGTAACCCACGGCAAAGCCAACTTGGCTTGAACCAGGACCGGGAAGAAATTGACTGAGCGCCACCATTTGCGCGTATTCTTCATCCGACAACCATTGCATTTTTTCAACAAAAGTTTGTCTGAAGTACCCAATATGAGCCGCTGGTCCGCCAAAGCTGACCCAACCTAGCGCAAAAAAGAGTTTGAAAATGGAAAATAATGACTCATTCGGCGCAGAGTCTTTTGATAGTGCTGTCACTTCGGAACCTTTAGATGGGAGTTTCATTGGCACAAATAGTACTGTCAGCATTATAATGACTCAAATTAATAAATTTGGTTTGTACTATGAGTGAAATAGGATTGGGGGAGGTGGACTGGAGACGCATTGATCTCAATTTGTTGGTCGTGTTTTATCACCTTTATCAAACACAGAGCGTGTCTGAAGCGGCAGCGCAAAGTTATGTCAGCCAGTCTGCGATGAGTCATAGTTTAGCGAAATTACGAGTGTTATGTGATGACCCGTTATTTGAGAGGAAAGGGCATCAAATGCTTCCAACTGAGCGCGCTTATGAACTGTTTCCGGTTGTCGAGCAGATATTGAATTTGTTTGAATTTAAAGTGATGCCTAAGCGTGATTTTCAACCGTCCGAGTACGATGGGGTGTGTAAAATAGGACTCACCGATTACGCTGAATTTATTTTTGCTCCGATTATTTATGATGCCGTCATGTCTCAAGCCCCGAAAGCGAAACTTCGCTTTATTAATGTGAATCGAGATAACTACACCAAGGTCTGCGAGCAACAACGTCTCGATATTATGATTGGCAGTATTCCCGATCTCGAAGACTCATTTTCCTCGCAAAAATTGTATACCGAAAAGCATGTTTGTATTTATGATGCTTCGGTCTGTCAGGTGAAGACATTAGATATCGCCACATTTGTTTCCAAACCTCATTGCCTTGTAAGTCCTACTGGCGACTTTCACTCCCCAGTAGATAAACATCTCGATGCGGTCGGTGAATCTCGCACCGTCAACGCCGTATCACGAAACTTTTTGACGATAGGCCGATTGGTTCATGGAAGAGAAATGTTTGCCATCGTGCCAAAGAAAATGGCGGAGATAAGCCTGATGCAAAGCGCGTTAACCGCCGTCGCACCTCCGGTGCCTGTGGCAGACTTTGATATCTCGTTAATATGGAAAACCCACTCACATATGAATCACAAAGTGTCGTGGCTTAAGGATTCATTGTACGACGCGATTATTACTGCGCTGTAATGACGGGTTGGCTAACACTCGTCGTCCTAATAAGGTTAAGCAATAAAGTGATCACTTCCACAAGGTTATGAATTTGTTGCTAACCTTGTCTTAAATCCAACCTCTAGTGCTTTTTTTGTCAGCAAACGGTGGTAACGTCCAAGTGTAAACGTTACCAATTACCGTATGGCGAGAATGTACCATGAGATCTTTTTCTGAAATTTTGTTCGCTCGTGAGTGGGAAAACCAGCACGTTACCCACCACAATGTACTTAATGCTCACGCGCCTTTGCATGCTTTTCATAGTGAGCCTGCCGCGTTGCAAAACCGTTCATCCACCAATGAAAGAAGCCTAAATGGTGAATGGCAATTTAAGTGCTTCGCAAAGCCAGAGTTGGTAGAGGAAGAGGTGATTAGCACTACGTTTGATGATGCCTCATGGGCAAGAATTTCCGTTCCTAGTAATTGGCAACTTCAAGGCTTCGATAAACCTATTTATACCAATGTGAAATACCCGTTTGCAGACACGCCCCCTAAAGTGCCAAGTGACAATCCAACAGGGGTGTATCGCGTGGTATTTGATATGACGAGTCTGGATACGGAGCAGCGGCATACACTCACATTTGATGGCGTGAATTCGGCGTTTCACTTATGGCTAAACGGTCGTTGGATTGGGTATTCACAAGACAGCCGTCTCGCCGCTGAATTTGATATTACCGATGCGTTAGTGGTGGGTAATAATCAGCTTGTGGTGATGGTGTTGCGCTGGTCTGATGGGTCTTATCTCGAAGATCAAGATATGTGGTGGTTGAGTGGCATCTTTCGGAATGTGACACTACGGACTAAGCCACGTATCGCTATTGCAGATGTGGCGATTAATACCGAGTTGGACGCGTGCTATCGAGACGCGTTGTTAACGGTGTCAACTCACATCAGTGTCACGCCAGAAGAGCGAGCAATGTGCAGCTCTTATTCAGTAGAGGCTGAGTTATTCGATAGGCAGGGTGTGAGCGTTTTTGGCAAAAAGGTGTCTAAATTTGCACAACGCCTTATTGATGAAAAAGGGGCGTGGCAAGAGTTAGCAGAGCATAGTATCAACATTGACAGCCCTCTAAAGTGGAGTGCTGAAGCGCCGAATTTGTATCGTTTAGTCGTGGTTCTAAAAGACGAAGAAGGGAAGTTTGTCGACTGCGAAGCTTACAATGTGGGTTTTCGTTGTGTGGAGATCACTTCAGGTCTGCTTAAAGTGAATGGTCAAGCGCTACTCATACGCGGAGTGAACCGCCATGAGCATCATCCAGAATTAGGTCATACCATGACTCGAGATGCGATGATTGAAGACATTAAATTGCTCAAACAGAATAATTTTAACGCGGTGCGTACTGCTCACTACCCAAATGATCCTCTTTGGTATGAGCTCTGCGATGAATTTGGCCTGTATTTAGTGGACGAAGCGAATATCGAAACCCACGGTCAATTCCCCATGTGCCGTTTGTCAGACGATGTGACTTGGGTGAATGCCTACTTGCGCCGTATGACTCGCCTTGTTGAGCGTGATAAGAACCACCCCTCTGTCATCATATGGTCGTTAGGAAATGAATCGGGTATTGGCAATAACCACCACGCGATGTATCAATGGACTAAGCAGCGCGATCCTTCTCGTCCAGTGCAATATGAAGGCGGGGGATCGGATACGGCGGCAACGGATATCATTGCTCCGATGTATGCACGAGTTGACCGTGACCAACGCCTTGCGGCCGATCCTAATGTCACGCCTAAAATTGGCATTAAAAAATGGCTAACGATGCCAGGTGAAGATCGCCCATTGATATTGTGTGAGTATGCACATGCGATGGGAAATAGCCTAGGCAGTTTTGATAAGTATTGGGATGCGTTTCGAGAGTACCCACGACTGCAAGGTGGTTTTATTTGGGATTGGGTTGACCAAGGGCTGAGCAAAGTGAATCAAAACGGGGTCCATTATTGGGCTTATGGCGGGGATTTTGGCGATCATATCAATGATCGTCAGTTCTGTATTAATGGTTTAGTGTTCCCCGACAGGAGTGCGCATCCTGCGCTTTATGAAGCAAAAAAAGCGCAACAATTTCATTGTATAACGTTAATTTCAACACACCCAGTTAGCGTTAAAGTAAAAAGTGAGTACTTATTTACAGCCACGGAAGATGAAGCGCTGCATTGGAATATTACCGAAGATGGCCATGTGATCGCTCAAGGTTCGCAAGTATTACACGTGTCGCCGCAAGGTGAGACGCTATTGTCGTTGATGGACGCATTACCTGTAGCGCAAATTGGGCGAGATTATCACTTGAATATCGATATCGTTAAAATGTGTTCGACGCCATGGTCGGAAGCGAATCACCTTCTATCGTCACAGCAAATTGAATTACCGAGTGCGTTTGGTTTGAAGCACAAGCCTGCTAATGGCTCCGGAGTAGCGACGACAACAATAAGTGGCGATAAGGTGACGTTACATGCGAGTGAACAAGTCATGGTGTTTGATTCTACATCCGGAGAGCTAGTCTCTTGGAGCGTAGATGATGTGGAACAGTTGGCCCAGCCATTAAAAGATAACTTTTATCGCGCACCATTGGATAATGATATTGGTACCAGTGAAGCCAATCATGTTGATCCTAACTCATGGGTCGCTCGTTGGGATGCGGCTGGGTTACCTTCTCTAGAGGTCGAATGTATCGACTTTGAGCATTTTGCTCGTCCGCATTATTATCAAGTTGAATCTCGTCGAGCCTATCGGTTTAACCATCATTGTGTTTTTGAGACGCTTTGGTGCTATAAAATCTATCAAAATGGTGAGGTTCATATTGATGTTCAGGTTGAAGCCGCACCGGGGCTTCCATCGTTACCTAGGGTGGGTATGGAGCTGGCGTTATATCCATCTTTTGAGAGCGTGTCTTGGTATGGACGGGGGCCTTTTGAAAACTATCCAGACAGGAAGCTCGCGGCGCACATGGGCCGATACCACGCTTCCATTGACGACATGCATACTCCTTATATATTTCCTACGGATTGCGGGCTAAGAACAGATGTTAAACATAGCCAGATAGGCGCACTCCAGATTACGGGTGAGCATCACTTGTCGGTAAGCCGATACAGTACCTCTGCGTTAAGCGCTGCCAAACACACCCACGAGCTGCGTGACAGTGGCGTTGTTTTTGTCCGTTTGGATGGCTTTCATATGGGAGTGGGCGGTGATGATTCATGGACACCAAGTGTCCATGAGGAATTTAAGCTATTGCAACGTCAGTATCAATATCAGTTGCGGCTGAGTATGCAAGGTTAATGCAAATAAGATAGGTTTAGAACGCTCTGAAGAAGTCAGCGTGCTGGTTTACGTGCCCCCAATAAGCGGAGGCACGTAACAGTTAACTTGGTAACTAGAAGAAAAGGTAACTAGGAGAAAAGGTAACTAGGACAGTTGAAAACGAACCCAGACTTTGGAACGCCAGCGACGAATCATGACAATGCCTCTTACCCATTCATCCATCCCCATTGCGATCCACGCACCGATCACGCCATATCCCCAGTGGATGCCCAACAGGTAACTAAAAACCACAGCAACGCCCCACATGCTTAAAATGCCCATTTGAACGGGGAATTTAATGTCGCCAGAACCTTTTAACGCAGCTATAAAAATGAGGTTAGAGACACGACCAGATTCGACAAAAATTGAGCCGGCAATTAATAGTGCGACGAGGGCGACGATCTCGCTTTCTTGGGTAAAGAGATCAATCAACGGGTAGCGGAATACAAACAACACCAAAATGATACTGGTCGAAACCGCCAGTCCAACGAGATAGTACTTTTGGATTCGCGTGAGAATATCATCGGCCCATCCCTTGCCAATAAAGTAACTGGTTTGTATCTGTCCAGCTTGACCCAAAGCTAGCGCAAACGCAAACGAGACCCGTGTGATGTTTTGAGCATACGTGTAAGCCGCCAATGAAGACGTCCCCATTTGCACAACAAAATAGACAATCGTCATTTGGGCGAGGTTGTAGGATAAAATCTCACCAGCATTCATGGTACCGATTTTGATGATTTTTTTGAATAAGGCGCTAGGGATTGTGCGCCATTGGGTAAAAGGGAGGTCGATATTTTTTGAACGTACGACTTGGCACATCAACAGCGTACCAATCACTTGACTGACAACCGTCGCGGTTGCAACACCACTGACACCGTAGACGGGGAGCCCAAAGGGTTGGTATAGCGCCAAATAGTTACCGGCGATATTGATAACACCAGCAATGAGATTGATCACCATCGGTGAGCGAGAATAGCCGTGACTACGAAGTATGGTGGTGAGCACAATACCAATAGTGACGTTAAACGTCATGGAGCCACTAATAATAAGGTAGTCATAGCCAAAAGCCGCCACATCATCGGCTAAGCCAAATAATGTGATGAACTGCTCTGCCCCGAAAAACAACGCAAGACTTAAAAAAGTACCCACACCACAGGCAAGAATAATGCTTGCTACTGCCACTTGCGCGGAATCTGAAAATCGTGAAGCACCATTGTATTGTGCGATGAGTATGCCAGTGCCGCTGCTCACCATCATAGAAATAACAATCAGGAAAAAGGTGATTTGTGTGATAACCCCGACAGCGGATACCGCTGCGTCTGAGTAACCACTGAGCATGAATACGTCGGTGGTATTGAGCGCGGTGCGTAAAAGAACCTCTATGAAAATAGGCCAAGTAAGGGCAACAATATTCATTCTTTTGCTGAGCGTTGAAGCGTTTTTTGGCATGAGATTAAGGCCTAATCAGAGTGACCCAGAGTGGGGGGACGCAAGTGTACTCGCTAATTAACCAAACGCAATACTTTACCGACGAATGATCGTAATTGAATGCGCTAAAATGTAATCGTTACCACTTTGAGGCCTAAAAACGAGGTAAATAAAATCATATAAAATCGCCAAAAAAGGAGATCTTTGTCTCGATGTTACACTGTGAAACATTGAGAGACGTTGTTTTTCCTTTGTTTGTTAACTAATTCAAACAATTTGGCTTGGTTTTGACAACTTTTGTTACGGTTGTGATTTTTTTTAACTTCCTCACATTAATTGTTCATTTTGTCACTATACTTCAGGTTAAACGTTTTCATGTTGAGCAGGTTGTAAGCTGAACCCGAACGTTTTACCCCCTACAAAACTCAATTATAATATTTACAAATAGGACTTGTTCAATGAGAAAGTTAACACTCTTGGCTGCACTTTGTGCTGGTATGGGCTTTGGAACTCAAGCGGTTGCAAGCACCACGGTTGGTTTTACGATCTATAAATATGACGACAACTTTATGTCGGTTGTTCGTCAAGCGATCGTAAAAGAAGCAGACAAAGACAGCGATACTCGCGTATTGATGAATGACTCTCAAAACAGTCAATCAATGCAGAATGACCAAGTAGATGTCATGCTTGCTCGTGGTGTAAAAGCGTTAGCAATTAACCTTGTGGACCCTGCCGCTGCACCAAGCATTATTAAGAAAGCAAAAATGGATGATGTGCCAATTGTTTTCTATAACAAAGAACCAAGCCGTAAAGCACTTGATAGCTATGACAAAGCGTATTACGTAGGCACAGACTCTAAAGAGTCTGGTATTATCCAAGGCGACTTGATTGCTCAGCAATGGAAAGCAAACTCTGCTTGGGATAAGAATGGCGACGGTGTCATCCAATACGTGATGCTAAAAGGTGAACCTGGTCACCCAGATGCAGAAGCTCGTACGTCTTACTCAGTGAAAACCATCAACGATAACGGCATCAAAACCGATGAACTGCACATGGATACTGGCATGTGGGATACCGCGATGGCAAAAGATAAGATGGATGCATGGTTATCTGGTCCTAATGGCAGCAAAATCGAAGTGGTCATTGCTAACAATGACGGCATGGCAATGGGCGCAGTTGAAGCTCTGAAAGGTGCTGGTGTTGCGGTTCCTGTCTTCGGTGTTGATGCCTTGAGTGAAGCACTTGCACTAGTAAAATCAGGAGCAATGGCAGGAACAGTACTTAACGATGCTGACTCGCAAGCAAAGGCGACGTTTGAACTTGCTCGTAACCTTGCAAACGGAAAAGCAGCGACAGAAGGTACTCAGTGGGAAATGACGAACAAAGTAGTACGCGTTCCTTACGTTGGTGTTGATAAGTCAACGTTAGAGTAGTAATGACCAAATTAGGGAGAACGGTGTTCTCCCTAATTATTAATATTGAATATATTAGGTAGTATGAACGAGTATATATTACTCGTTCAGGGTACGTTACGCCTTGTGGTTAATTGTAATAATAAGAAAGTGATGCCATGGTTAATCAAGAACATGAATTTTTGTTAGAAATGACAGGAATTAGTAAAGAGTTTCCAGGGGTTAAGGCATTAGATAAAGTTAATTTAAAAGTGCGACCAAATTCCATTCATGCACTCATGGGAGAGAATGGAGCGGGTAAGTCGACATTATTAAAATGCCTATTCGGAATTTATGAAAAAAATGAAGGTAATATAGTCTTTCTTGGGAATAATATTAACTTTCAATCCTCTAAAGAAGCATTGGAATCCGGTGTTTCAATGGTTCACCAAGAGCTGAATCAGGTACTTCAATGTACCGTAATGGATAATATATGGTTAGGGAGATACCCTAAAAAAGGGTTATTTGTTGACCACGATAAAATGTATCGAGATACCAAAGAAATTTTTGAAGAACTCGATATTAATATTGATCCTAAAGTCAAAGTGAAAACACCCTCAGTTTCTCAAATGCAAATGCTAGAAATAGCTAAGGCATTTTCCTATGATGCAAAAATCGTCATCATGGATGAGCCGACGTCGTCACTGACAGAAAAAGAAGTCAACCATCTATTTACCATTATCAAAAAGCTCAAAGCCAAGGGCTGTGGTGTGGTGTATATCTCGCATAAAATGGAAGAAATTTTTGCGATTTGTGATGAAATAACCATTCTTCGCGACGGTCAGTGGGTAACCACTCGACCACTGGAGGGGTTGGATATGGACGCTATCATCGCAATGATGGTAGGGCGAGAATTGACGCAGCGTTTCCCAGAAAAAAGTAATGTCCCCAAAGAAACGGTTTTAGAAGTGAAGGGGCTAACAGCACTTAATCAACCTTCGATTCAAGATATTTCATTTGATTTAAAAGCTGGTGAGATCCTCGGTGTTGCAGGTCTAGTAGGGTCACGTCGAACCGATATAGTTGAAACCATATTTGGCGTTCGCGAGCGAAGCGAAGGGCAGATCTTGCTTCATGGCAAAGAGATGACGAACCGTGATGCACACGAAGCCATCAGTAATGGTTTTGCATTAGTCACGGAAGAGCGTCGTTCTACCGGGATATATGGCAATTTGGATATCACGTTCAACTCATTGGTTGCCAATGTCGACAGTTATAAAACCAAGTCGGGCTTGTTAAGTAACAAGAAAATGAAAAGTGATACTCAGTGGGTAATTGACTCGATGAGTGTGAAAACACCGTCTCATGAAACCTCGATTGGTTCTTTGTCTGGCGGTAATCAACAGAAAGTGATCATTGGACGTTGGCTGTTAACTCAACCAGAAATATTAATGCTAGATGAGCCAACACGAGGTATTGATGTTGGTGCGAAGTTTGAAATCTATCAATTGATACTTGAACTCGCTAAGAAAAACAAAGGCATTATTATCATTTCTTCGGAAATGCCAGAGTTGTTAGGTATTACTGACCGCATTCTTGTCATGAGTAATGGTCGAGCGGCTGGTGTCGTTGATACCAAGGAAACCACACAAAGTGAAATATTAGAGCTGGCCTCTCGTTACCTCTAGGGAAATTATTATGGACGCTGTTAAATCATTTGCAATGAAGCACTTAAAAGAAGGTGCTATCTATGCGGTTCTCTTTATATTATTGGCAATTATTGTTATTCAAGAACCGTCTTTTTTAAGCTTAAGAAACTTTAGTAACATCCTGACTCAATCTTCTGTACGTGTCATTATTGCTTTGGGTGTGGCTGGTTTGATTGTTACCCAAGGTACCGACTTGTCTGCAGGTCGTCAGGTTGGTTTGGCTGCGGTTGTTTCTGCAACATTGCTACAGTCGGTAGACAATGTGAATAAAGTATTCCCGGATTTAGGTGATATACCGATTTTCGCCGTTATTATCGTCGTTTGTGCGCTTGGTGCCATCATTGGTCTTGTGAACGGTATTATTGTCGCTTACTTAAAAGTGACGCCATTTATCGCCACATTAGGCACGATGATCATCGTATATGGTGTGAACTCTTTGTACTATGACTCCGTTGGGGCTTCGCCAATCGCGGGTTTTGATGAGCGCTTTTCTGAGTTTACGCAAGGGTTTATTCGCATGGGAGACTTTAGGCTCTCCTATATTACCTTCTATGCCATTATAGCTATTGTATTCATGTGGGTACTTTGGAATAAAACGGTGTTTGGCAAAAATATCTTCGCGGTTGGTGGTAACCCAGAAGCGGCAAAAGTTTCTGGTGTAAATGTTCCCGTAACCTTGTTGAAAGTCTATGCATTATCAGGGGTGTTTTATGGCTTTGCCGGTATGCTTGAGGCTGGACGAATTGGTAGTGCGACCAACAACCTAGGTTTCCTATATGAACTCGATGCCATTGCTGCTTGTGTGGTAGGTGGTGTGTCATTTGCTGGTGGTGTCGGTAGTATTGCGGGTGTGGTTACCGGCGTATTGATCTTTACTGTGATCAACTATGGTATGACCTACATCGGCGTCAGCCCGTACTGGCAGTACATTATCAAGGGGTCGATCATTATCTTTGCTGTCGCGCTCGATTCAATGAAATACGCCAATAAAAAATAGTCGCAAGGGCACTCCATTGAGTGCCCTTTTTTATGCCCCCTTCATTATTATCATGATGAAGGATACAGGATTATGTAATCGTTTAACATTATGTGTAATTCTTATGATGCTGTTTTTAAATCACTTTATTTGCGATTGAATGATCTTTTCGGACTTTTTCATTGTTATCTGTGTAAACGTTTACACTTTTTGCGTTCGATCACAGTATGATCTTGCTGACTGTTGCTACAATTTCCTTAGTTTGAAGAATGAGCGCGTATTCTCGGAATAATTCGCTCGCAATTAGAGTGAAACGTAGGAGTGTAATGTGAAAGTACTAGTGACGGGTGGAATGGGCTACATCGGCAGCCATACCTGCGTTCAGATGTTGGAAAGTGGTATTGAACCTATCATCATCGATAACTTGTGCAATGCCAATCAAGCCGTGTTAGCACGTATTGAAGCGCTTACTGGTCAAGCACCAACGTTTTATCAAGGTGATATTCGCGATGAAGCGTTGCTCGATCGCATTTTTGAAGCACATGAGATTCAGTCGGTGATTCACTTTGCTGGGTTAAAAGCGGTAGGTGAATCTGTTGCTAAACCTATTGAGTACTACGATAACAATGTGAACGGCACATTGGTTCTTGCTCGTGCAATGAGAAAAGCAGGCGTTAAGAGCATTATCTTCAGTTCTTCTGCCACGGTGTATGGTGACCCTGACGTGGTGCCCATCACTGAAACTTCTCCTGTTGGAAATACGACCAACCCATACGGTACCAGTAAGTTTATGGTGGAGCGCTGCCTGAGTGATGTGTTCACCTCTGACGACGAATGGAGCATCACCTTACTACGTTATTTCAATCCTGTTGGTGCGCATCCGTCGGGCACGATGGGTGAAGACCCAAAGGGTATCCCTAATAATCTAATGCCTTTTATTGCTCAAGTTGCAGTTGGGCGTCGTGAGAAACTGTCCGTTTTTGGTAATGACTACCCAACACCAGATGGCACAGGCGTTCGCGATTATATTCATGTGATGGACTTGGCAGATGGCCATATTGCAGCGCTTAAAGCGGTTGGCCTGAAGGCTGGCTTACATATTTACAATTTAGGTACCGGTAAAGGCAGCAGTGTTCTAGAAATGGTGGATGCATTTGCAACCGCTAGCGGTAAGCCAATTCCTTACGATCTGCACCCTCGTCGTCCAGGTGATATTGCAGAGTGCTGGGCAAGCACTGCAAAAGCAGAGGCGGATTTAAACTGGAAAGCGACACGGACATTACAAGATATGACCACGGACTCGTGGCATTGGCAGTCCAGTAACCCCAACGGTTACGACAGCGAATAAGGCTGCCTCGTTATCTCAAGAGACTTTTAGAATTTAACCATTGAGTAAGTAATATGTCGAGTATTGAATTTAATCCAGTCGATCATCCTCATCGCCGTTATAACCCGTTAACAGGACAGTGGATCCTTGTGTCACCACATCGCGCAAAGCGTCCTTGGAGCGGCCAAAGTGAGGAGGTCTCTCATGTACAACTGCCAACTTACGACGAGAAGTGTTTTCTGTGTCCGACCAATGATCGCATCTCTGGAGATGTGAACCCAGACTACCAAGGTACTTATGTATTTGGTAACGACTTCGCGGCTTTGATGCCAGATTCCCCTGATGCTCCTGAATCAGAGAATCCATTGTTTAAAACTCAAGGTGTACGTGGCCTTAGCCGCGTCATCTGCTTCTCGCCAGACCACAGTAAAACATTGCCGGAGCTCACCCCCCAAGAACTGCGCTGCGTTGTTGATACATGGAATGGGCAAATTGAAGAATTGGGTAAAGAGTATCTTTGGGTTCAAGCTTTTGAAAACAAAGGTGAAGCAATGGGCTGCTCACAGCCGCACCCTCATGGCCAAATTTGGGCAAACAGTTTTTTGCCTAATGAAATCGAGCGAAAAGATCGCTTAATGCGTGAATATTATCAACAGCAAGGTTCAAACTTGCTGGTGGACTATGTCACCGCAGAAATGAAAGATGGCGCGCGCACGGTCGTAGAAACGGAACATTGGCTCGCGATTGTCCCTTACTGGGCGGCGTGGCCATTCGAAACCATGCTGCTTCCTAAGACGCATATTCGCCGCATGAGCGAACTCAGTGAAGCGCAAAAAGACGATTTAGCGGTTGCCATTAAAATGCTGACGTCACGCTACGACAACTTATTTGAGTGCTCTTTCCCCTACTCAATGGGGTGGCACTACGCCCCATTTTTTAATGAAGGTGAAAGCACCGAACATTGGCAGTTGCATGCGCTTTTCTACCCCCCCTTATTGCGCTCAGCGACGATCCGCAAGTTTATGGTGGGTTATGAAATGTTGGCCGAATCACAACGTGATTTAACCGCCGAGCAAGCAGCAGAGCGTCTAAGAGCATTGAGTGATGTTCATTACAAACAACAATAATTTAAAAATTTGATGTTATGAAGTGGGCAAAACGCCGTCAGCACTAAGGCATCAGGTATTGAGAGAATCTAAAATGAAAGATCTAATTCAAAGCGTAGCAAACTCTTTTGAGAATATACTGGGCTACAAGCCTACTCACTTCATTCAAGCTCCTGGACGTGTAAATCTAATTGGTGAGCATACTGACTACAACGATGGTTTTGTCTTACCGTGTGCCATTAACTATCAAACCGTGGTTGCTGCGGCAAAGCGTGACGATAATCTCATTCGCGTTGTCTCTGTTGATTACCAAGACGCGACCGATGAGTTTGATCTCACCCAAGAGATCACTTTTCAACAAGATAAAATGTGGGCGAACTACATTCGCGGTGTGGTGAAGTGCTTGATGGCTCGCGGCTATCAACTTGGTGGCGCGGATATATCGGTGTCTGGCAATGTACCGCAAGGTGCGGGACTGAGCTCTTCTGCTGCACTAGAAGTGGTGATCGGTCAGACATTTAAAACGCTTTATAACCTAGAAATCACGCAAGCTGAAGTCGCGCTTAACGGCCAGCAAGCGGAGAACGACTTTGTGGGTTGTAATTGCGGCATTATGGATCAGCTTATTTCTGCTGAAGGTAAAGAGAATCACGCTCTGTTGATTGACTGCCGCAGTCTTGAAACGCAAGCGGTATCTATGCCTGAAGATATGGCGGTCGTGATTATTAACTCCAACAAAAAGCGTGGCTTAGTGGACAGTGAGTACAACACTCGTCGCGAGCAATGTGAAGAAGCCGCACGCATTTTTGGTGTAAAAGCGTTGCGTGATGTCTCGATAGGGCAGTTCAATGAGCGTGCTGCTGAGTTGGATGAAATGGTCGCTAAACGCGCGCGTCACGTCATCACTGAAAACGATCGCACGGTTGAAGCAGCAAAAGCACTCAGTGCTGGCGATATGAAGCGCATGAGTGAGCTAATGGCAGAATCACACATTTCGATGCGTGATGATTTTGAAATCACAGTGAAAGAGGTTGATACCATCGTGGATATCGTAAAGGCCGTCATTGGTGATCAAGGTGGTGTACGTATGACAGGCGGTGGCTTTGGTGGTTGTATTGTATCGTTAATCCCCCCGTCATTGGTGGGCGAAGTGACAGCGGCGATTGCAGAGCAGTATGAAGCGGCAACAGGATTGAAAGAATCTATTTATGTATGCCAAGCGAAAGATGGCGCAGGAGCGGTATAGCAATGACAAATATGAGTGAGCGATTAAGCACAATAGAACACTCAATGACTCAATCCGCAGCGCGTGATGGGGTACCTGCAAAGGTACTTCATTTAAGAAACGCATCGGGAATGACCGCGTCATTTATGGATGTTGGCGCTACGTGGTTGAGTTGCTTGCTACCTTTGGCAGAGGGACCGCGGGAGGTGCTATTACGTTCACCCAATATGACGGAGCACACGAAACAAGGGGCGTATTTTGGTTCAGTGGTGGGGAGATACGCCAATCGAATTGATAAAGGGCAATTCGAGATAGGTGGCAAGTGGTATCAAGTCACTTGTAATAATGGCGAAAACGCTTTGCATGGGGGTGCAGAGGGTTTTGATAAACGTCGTTGGTGTATTGACTCACACACTGAATCAACTCTTGTTTTTTCTTTGTTATCAGAAGACGGTGATCAAGGTTTTCCGGGTAATGCACGGATTCAAGTTGAGTACCATCTTAGTGATGATAATGCGTTAACCATTCGCTACCAAGCGTCTTGCGATCAAACATCGCCGATGAACTTGACTAACCATGCTTATTTTAATTTAGCGGGTGAGTCGAGTTCTGCGAAGAGCACCGGTCATCACTTGCAAATCTATGCTGATTCATATTTGCCGACCAGAAACGATCTGATCCCACTGGGTGAAGTCAAACCAGTGGATGCGACAAGTTTTGACTTTAGAGAACAAAAACAAGTCGGTCGTGATTTCCTAACGGATACAGATCAACAGATTGCTGGTGGATACGATCACTCTTTTGTGTTCGACACTGAGTTAATCAATGGGCAAGCGGTAGTGGCTACGTTAGTGTCGCCAGAGCGAGATGTGACGATGGAAGTGCTAACGACTAAACCGGCGATGCAGGTGTACTCAGGTAATTTTCTCAATGATGCGCCTGGAGTGAGCCAAGCTTATGCGAATCTTCATGGCATTGCATTGGAGACACAATATTTCCCCGACGGGCCAAACCATCCAGAATGGCAAGGCCGTAATGGCATGCTTGAGCTCGATGAGGTGTATCAGCATCATACGGTTTATCGGTTTAACTTTTCATCGCTGGCGTGACAATAAAAAACCACGATTTATCGTGGTTTTTTATTGTCTGTGTAATGAGCAACAGTATTAAGCTTTTCGAGCGACAGAAGAGCGTTGAACCAAGGTTGGAGAGTAGACCATAGGTTCCGTTTCTACAGGTTTATTTTTGGATAGGGCTAACGCAATTTGCGCCGCTTTTTCTGCCATCATTTGTATTGGGTAGCGAATAGTGGTTAGCTTTGGATGCAGGTACCTAGCAATGAGTCCATCATCGAAGCCTATGATGGACATTTGATTTGGCAAGGCGTATTGATTCTCTTCGAGTACAGAAAGAGAGCCAGCAGCCATATTATCATTGTAGGCAACGACAGCCGTGATCGGTAATGACTTGGTCAGCAAGTTGGTCATGGCTTTCTCGCCGCCATCGCTGTCTGGCGAACCATATTCGATATAGCTTGCCGACAAGGTAATGTTATTCGCTTTAAGTGCGTCACGGTAGCCTTCAAGGCGTTGGTCAACATCTTCAATGTTATGTGATGATGCGACACAGGCGATATTGGTGTGTCCATTACGAATCAGGTGCTCCGTGGCGATGTAAGCCCCTTTATAGTTATCCAAAGAGATACAGCGTCCCGGTAGTTGTGGGATATCACGATTGATATAAACGAGCCCTTTGACTTCTTCAGCGTATTGGATTAATTCTTCATCAGAGAGGGATTTAGAGTGAATAACGAGTGCATCGCAACGGCTATTAATTAATAATTCAATGGCTTTTCGCTCTTCTTCAGCATCGTGATAACCATTGCCAACCAGAATATGCTTACCGTGTTGATGCGCGACTTTATCGACAGCTTTCACTAAGGTACCGAAAAAAGGATCGGATACATCACTCACGAGGACACCGACAGTATTCGTGCTTTGACTGACCAATGCTCGTGCATTGGCATTCGGTCGATAACCGAGTTTTTTCATCGCTGTTGTCACAGATGCGATGGAAGCGGCGCTTGCTTTGGGTGATTTGTTGATCACGCGAGAAACGGTTGCTACGGAGACACCTGCTTCTTTTGCGACATCTTTTATCGTTGCCATCTGAAACCTCTTATAATCTATAAACTAATTAGACGCTTGTTGTGTAAATATCGCAAACAATGTTTCACAAAAATAAAGGGTTTGTGATGCACGACACTAACAGCAGCGGGAATTAGGCAGAGGTGTAAACGTTTTACAAATGTCGGATACTTCTTATTACCCATTGTTTCGTGTCCAATGGATTTATATGGGTTTATTTGACCTCCTTGTTGTAGTGTTTAAATGACACGTTTTGTGGCTAATGTTTTTTTAATGCACTGTTATATAAGAAGTAATAATGTTGGAATGAAATGTGCATTATAGTCATTAGATTGATGATTAAGTGAAGTACGATGATAAATATTACAGACAAAAAAGTGGAAGAAAAAATCCCAGCATGGTTGCGTCTTGGGTTTCGGCCGTTTTTTCTGATGGGCAGCGTATACGCCATCTTCGCCGTGGTGGCTTGGGTTATCATGTTCCAAAAGGGTCAACCTGATGCGCTGCATGTCCCTGCGCTCTGGTGGCATGCTCATGAAATGATTTTTGGTTTTTCAATGGCGATTGTCGTGGGTTTTGTTTTGACGGCTGTTCAAACTTGGACGGGGGTAAATGGGACGAAACATCATCGCTTGCTTATGCTGGTGGTGTTGTGGCTTGCTCCGCGAGTACTGTTTTGGACTCCGGCCCCACTTTGGCTAATATCTGTGATTGAAACAGGGTTTATTTTGTTGGCCGCTTATGAAATTGGCACGCGGGTTTATGCATCCAAAGGTTGGAAAAACTTGTTTTTTGTCCCGCTATTTTTGCTTGCGATTTTCGCCAATTTTGCCAGTTACGCCACGATTAAAGGGATGCCTCCTTTTAGTAGCAGCGCCGTGTGGCAAGCCATGTTGTGGTGGTTTACGATTCTACTCTCCATTATGGGTGGACGCGTGATTCCATTTTTTGCCGCGAAGCGTTTTCAATACGACAAACCCCAACCCAAAGTTTGGATTGAGTGGGGAGCGACATTGCCATTAATGGGATTGTTTATCTTAAGCTTTTTCCCGTTGTCTTTCGCTGCTTTAAGTCAGCCGTTGATGCTGATTGCAGGCGTTTTTCAATTGGTGAAGTGGTTACGTTGGAAGCCTTGGCTAACGCTATCTGAGCCGTTAGTGTGGTCGCTAATGCTAGCGTATCTGTGTATTCCATTAAGTTTACTTTATCGCGGCCTTCTGACCGATGCCTTTGCGGCGCATGCGATGTTACATTTGTTTGCTGTGGGTGCGCTTGGTGGTTTAATTCTGGCTATGATCAGCCGAGTGACGATGGGCCATACAGGACGGGCGATTTATCAAGGGCCTAATATGACGCTTCCTTTTCTCGCCATCACCGTGGCGGCGTTGTTGCGCAGTGTTGGTGTAGCGTTATGGCCACAGCATATGTTTACCATGATTGACGTTAGTGCCGGGTTGTGGGCGTATGCGTTTTCAATGTATGTCTACCATTTTGGCAAGATGCTCGTGACACCGCGTGTGGATGGTCACCCCGGCTAATGCGATGTGCTACGGCGCAATAAAAAACCAGCCTAAAGGCTGGTTTTTTATTATGAGAATCGCGAAGCGGTTCGTTTAACGCTTAGTAAGCATCATTGTGGACGGCTTGAACTGCACGGCCTGATGGGTCGACACAGTTTTGGAATGACTCATCCCATTCAATCGCTTTCGCTGAAGAACACGCGACCGATGGACCACCAGGAACACAGTGTGCCGCAGATTCTAGAGGGAATAGCTCTTCAAAGATTTCACGGTACGCGTAACCTTCTTTAGTCGTTGGCGTGTTATATGGGAATCTAAAGGCTGCCGTTTCCATTTGTGTATCGGTGACTTTTTCTTCCGCTACGGCTTTCAGAGTATCAATCCAGTCGTAACCCACGCCGTCAGAGAATTGTTCTTTTTGACGCCATGCAATGGATTCCGGCAGATAATGCTCGAAACATTCACGTAGAATGTGCTTCTCCATTTTACCGTTGCCACACATCTTATCTTCAGGGTTTAAGCGCATCGCGACATCAATAAACTCTTTGTCTAAGAAAGGTACGCGGCCTTCCACGCCCCATGCGGCAAGAGATTTATTTGCACGAGCACAGTCAAACATATTGAGTGCCAGCAACTTACGTACTGTCTCTTCGTGGAACTCTTTAGCGTTAGGCGCTTTGTGGAAGTAAAGGTAACCTCCGAAAATTTCGTCAGCCCCTTCGCCAGAAAGCACCATTTTTATGCCCATTGCTTTGATCTTACGAGCCAGTAGGTACATTGGTGTAGAGGCGCGAATTGTCGTCACGTCATAGGTTTCAATGTGATAAATAACGTCACGAATCGCGTCTAAGCCTTCTTGGATCGTGTAAGTCATCTCGTGGTGAACGGTACCAATTTGGTCTGCCACTTCACGAGCCGCGATAAGGTCAGGAGCGCCTTCTAAGCCTACTGCAAACGAGTGCAATTGTGGCCACCATGCTTCTGATTGGCCATCATCTTCAATTCGCATAGCAGCAAAACGTTTAGCAACCGCTGAAGTGATCGATGAATCAAGGCCACCAGAGAGTAGTACACCGTATGGGACATCGGTCATCAGTTGGCGCTTAACCGCCGCTTCTAATGCTTCGGTTAGGTCAGCTTTGCTGGTGGAGTTGCCTTGTACGGCAGCGTACTCATTCCAGTCTCGCAAGTAATAACGCTGAGGCTCTGCATCCTCTGAGCGATAAAAGCTACCAGGAGGGAACTCACTGATGGTTTTACAAACTGGAACCAGGGCTTTCATTTCCGATGCCACATAGTAGTTACCATGTTCATCATACCCTTGATACAGAGGGATAATACCGATGTGGTCACGTCCCACGAGGTACTGGTCTTTTTCTTCATCATAAAGAACAAATGCGAAAATACCGTTGAGTTCTTCAAGTAGATCGGCGCCGAATTCTTGATAAAGAGCGAGAATAACTTCGCAATCAGAATCCGTTTGAAAATCGTACTTGTCTTCATAACGTGCACGAATTTCTTTGTGGTTATAGATTTCACCGTTAACGGCAAGGATGTGTTTTTTATCTTGGCTGTAAAGTGGTTGAGCACCACTATTTAGACCAACAATCGCTAGACGCTCATGGGCAAGGATGGCTTTATCCGATGAATAAATGCCGGACCAATCAGGGCCTCGGTGGCGAAGCTTTTTAGACATTTCTAACGCCACTGGGCGTAGGGCGGCTGCATCAGTCTTGATGTCTAAAATGCCAAATATTGAGCACATAGCAATTCCTTTTTAATTAAATCTAAATCTCTTGAATCCAATTTGCCATCTGCTCAAAAAAAAGCAACCGCAGCGAACGAAAAAGATAATAAACAGCACCCATTGTTGAATGAAATTTAATAATTATTGTAATTAGGTGAATATTATCTATGTGGCGTGTGAGGTGTGACCGTTTTTTGGGCATTCTCTTAAACAGAAAGGTCTGTTTAAGAGAATGCTATCGGTTATTTCAATGAAGGGTTGAGTTGTTCACAGACGTGACGAGCAAAACCGCTGCCCGCTTCGCTGTAAATGTTAAACGCAGCGTTAACTCCCTTCGCTTTTAATTCTTCTAGTTGATCAGGATAGGCGGCGATCGCAGCGACCTGACCATTAAAGTTTGTTTGCTGTAAAAGTGATAGCGCAGTTTGGTTACCCAAATGGTGAGGCATGGCCAATAAGACTAGCTTAACCTGCGCGGTATCGAGAATTCGTTCCCAAAAGTCCGGGTCGGTAGCATCACCAGCAATGACATTACGTCCCTGTTTTTGGTGTTGTAGTGCAGCGTCTTCACGGACTTCAACGCCTAAACTTACTTTGCCGTAGCGATCATACAGTTCGTCATAAGCTCCGGTACCAATTCTTCCCATTCCTAGGATCAACACCTGCGCTTCTCCTGGGTTAATAAATTGGTCACGTAGATTTATTTTTTCGGCCGCTTGTTCTTTTAACCACTTCGCAGAACGCAAATAGAGCAGGTGCCCCATACGATTGAGTGGCGCTGAAATTACGAAGGACAAAGAGACTGCAATGGCCAATGCGACCAGTATGTCACCAGAAATCCAGCCCAATTTGAACGCGAGTCCTCCAACAATAAGACCGAACTCACTAAAGTTAAAGAGTGTGAGTGTGGTTAATAAGCTGGTACGGACGCGGAATTTGAATGCGTTGATAACGACAAAATACAGTACACCTTTGAGTGGCAGTAAAAACAAGAGCAGGACGCCGAGTATAAAGCCTTCAATGGTGGGTTGATCGGAGAGACCAATATTGAGGAAGAAGCAGACTAGGAACAATTCTTTAAGGTTAAATAACGATTTTGAAAGCTCGGATGCTTTAGGGTGTGCTGCGAGTAGCATACCCAGAATCAGCGCGCCTAGATCCGGTTTCATACCAACAATTTCGAACAGTCCTGCTCCCATCACTAACGCAAAAAAGATACCACTCAATACGAGCATTTCGCCATGGCCTGCTTTATTGAGTAGTTTGAACATGATAGGTCTTGCCAGTGGCAGCGCAAACAAAGCGAGAGCGTACCATTCTGGTATTTTTCCAGTCGATGCGGTCAAGAATATGACGGCAAACACGTCTTGCATGACAAGAATACCGATCGCGAGCGTACCATAGGTGGCGTTGAGTTCCCCTTTTTCTTGTAGAGTTTTGACAGCAAAAACAGTACTTGAAAAAGAGAGAGCAAAGCCGAGAAGTATCAACTGCTCGATTTCAAGCGTCGCCAAGCTTGAAACGCCGAGTACTTTTAATCCGACTAGCAACAATGCAAATAAGAAGGTCGACAGAAGGTTATGTATGGTGGCTCCGGCCCATATTTCTTTAGAGAGTAGGGTTTTTACATCGAGCTTTAAACCGATGGTAAAGAGCAATAACGTGACGCCAAGATCAGCCAACGTGATGATGGTATCAGAAGTTTGAAAGCCAAAGCTATGGAGTGCAAATCCAGCGAGCAAAAAGCCTACCATAGGCGGCAGTTGACACTTTAATGCAAGAAAGCCTGCTAAGAAGGCGACGGTAACAAGTATTAGTTCCATAAGTACGACGAATTTCTGCCTATAAAAAAGACCACACCGAAGTGTGGTCATCCATTTTATCAAAGTATATCAAACTATTATTTGATAGGTTCGATACAAGGTCTCAATCTTCTAACAATTTTTGTAACAGAACACCATTAAGCATCGCACGCTTGATCATGGCAAATGCGCCCATGGTTGGTTGTTTGTCTATTTCTGACGCGACGATAGGGAGGCCTGTGTGGAAAGTGGTGAGCGATTGATTCTCAACATTACGCTGGATCGCAGGGAAGACAATGTCTTTCGCCATAGTAATATCGCCGGCAATAATGATTTTTTGTGGATTGAACAAATTCACAGTCATGGCGATGGCTTTACCTAATTGGTTGCCCACGCGCACTAAGCTTTGCTTGGATAGTTCGTCACCATTAAGCGCGTGCGTACACACATCTTCTATGGTGATGTCTTCTTTTTGCGCTAACGTTGACTCATACCCTTGGTCGATGAGTTTTTTGACGCGTTGAACGATTGCAGGGTTAGCAGCCACAGTTTCTAAGCAACCAAAGTTGCCACATTGACACTGTTCGCCAAGTGGATCGATTTGGATATGACCAATTTCACCGACATTTCGATTGAACCCTAAGAAAACTTGTCCATTAACGATGATCCCGGCACCTGTACCTCTATGTACGCTGACTAGAATCGAGTCCTGACAGTCTCGGCTAGAGCCAAAATAATGCTCGGCTAACGCCATGCCTCTCACATCATTACCGACGAAGCATTCGACATTAAACTGTGAACGAATGAGATCAGCCAGTTCGAGTTTATCGATGTCGGTGTTGGGCATGTATTCAACAACACCAGTCGTTGGGTTAACAAGTCCCGGCAGAGTAATACCAATTGCTATTAATTGGTCGATACGATGTTCATGGTCACTGAGAAAGGCGTGCAGGTTAGTTAGTAAGCCGTTAGCCAGTTCAGTTTGATCGGCGTAATGTAATTCTTTTTGGACAAAAGCGAGTTCATTACCACCAAGGTTATACAGGGAAAGTTGGACGTAATCACGGCCAAGACGAACGGCGATAGAGTGAAAGGGCGCCACTTCGGTGGTCAGTGAAATTGCTCGTCGTCCACCAGTTGAAGCTTGCTGGGCGACCTCTTTAATGAGGCCGCGCTCTAAAAGCTGGCGGGTAATTTTGGTAACGCTGGCTGGAGCCAGTTGGCTCACATCGGCAACTTGAATGCGCGAGATAGGCCCTTGACGGTCTATTAAGCGGTAAACCGCTGCGCTATTAAGTTGTTTTACTAAATCTACGTTACCTATCTGTCCGCCATTCATGCTTAATTGTGCTCGTATTGTCCGTTAACAACTGTGCCTTGGACGTTGAAATCTCTATCGAAGATGGCTAAGTTTGCGACCATGCCTTTTTTGATGCGACCAAGTTTGTTATCTAGTCCCATCGCTTTAGCAGGGTAGAGCGTTGCCATTCGTAGCGTCTCATCCAAAGCAATACCGGCGTGTTCAACTGTATTTTGAACCGCTTCAATCATGGTGAGTGCGCTGCCACCTAGTGTGCCATTTTCGTCTACGCACTTACCATCCTTGTAATATACTTTCTTACCGACAAAAATAAAGTAATCCATCTCAGCACCAGCTGGAGCTGTGGCATCGGTCACTAATACGAGCTTTTCACCCTTTACTTTATGCGCAATACGAATGTTTGCGTAGTCTACGTGGAAACCATCTGCAATGATTCCAGCGTAGACTTCAGGTGTGTCGTAGATAGCACCCACAACGCCGGGCTCACGACCGGTCATCGGCGTCATAGCGTTGAACAAATGAGTCGCAAAGGTAATGCCCGACTCAAATCCTTTACGAGCTTCTGCATAAGTGGCATTGGTATGGCCAATAGAAACAACAATGCCAGCCTTACGTAGTTTTTCGATATGCTCTGGTGCATTTTGTTCCGGAGCAAGCGTGACTTTTGCGACGAGGTCGTTATTTTCACAAATTAAGTCGATCATTGAGTCATCGGATTGACGAATAAAGTCAACGCTGTGAATGCCTTTCTTCTCAACGTTTAGGTATGGACCTTCTAAATGAAGTCCTAAGGAATGGTTTTGGTACTGGTCTTGGTAAGTACGCGCCGCTTCCAATGCTTGACGCATATCTTCATCAGAAGAAGTGATAAGCGTTGGTAAGAAACTGGTACAGCCGGATTTAAGGTTAGCGCGATGCATCGTATGGATTGTTTCAGCGGTAATTTCATCATTGAGCATAACACCGCCACAACCGTTCAGTTGTAAGTCGATAAACCCTGGGCTGATATTTGCGCCATTAAGGTCGATACGCTCCATAGACGCAGACAGTTCTGAAATGGGTAAGACGGCTTCAATTTGTTCACCGTTGATAACAACAGCATGATTATTGAGAACATCACTACCTGTGAAGACCTTACAATTGGTTAATGCATACATCGTTAGCGAATCCTTGTGTTTTTAATTCGGTTTACCTCTTTGCGAGTGCCAAACAAAGACGCCACCTTGCGGTTAGAGTCACTTAGTTTGTGTCACTTAGCAAAGAGTCATATTTAATACTTAGCAAGCTGCAAATTAATAAATAACTAATTTTAACTAAATGATTACATGAGAGTTATTGTTATTTTTCTGTGCGAATCTACCGGGCGACTTTGATGTTTGTCGCAAATTTTCCAGGTATGAGCCAACTCTCTTCAGCGAAATCCTAACGAGATCTCGTCATTTTTTCGTATGATAAAATAAGTTTTATGATCTCGCTAGCAAAAAGCCTCCATTTTGGTGAAAACTGGTGATTATGATCACAAATGGGGACGTTTTAATTTGCGGAGCAAAATTAATTTCATAAACTGAGTAGGACTAAATTGAACGGCTAAAATAAGTCGTCCAAAATTCTAAATTCCTATAGGGGGAACACACGGTGAATATACTAGGATATGCACAGAAGCTCGGGAAGGCGTTAATGCTTCCGATTGCGACGCTTCCAATCGCAGCACTTCTACTTCGTTTGGGTCAGCCAGACCTTTTAGACATTCCGTTTATGGCACAGGCGGGTGGCGCAATTTTTGGTGAGCTACCTTTACTATTCGGTTTGGGTATTGCGATCGGTCTTTCTAAAGACGGTAACGGTGCAGCAGGTCTTGCTGGTGCCGTGGCTTACTTTGTATTGACTGCGACAGCAACGACAATTAACGCAGACGTTAACATGTCTTTCTTCGGCGGTATCTTTGCAGGTATCATCGCAGGTCACTCTTACAACGCATTTAGCACAACGCGTTTGCCTGAATGGTTAGCATTCTTCTCTGGTAAGCGTCTTGTACCAATTATGGCGGGTCTTTTCGCTCTAGTTGCTGGTGCGCTTTCTGGTGTTATTTGGCCTGGTATCCAATCTGGTCTAGATGCACTAGCACACGCGGTATCAACGTCTGGCGCTGTTGGCCAATTCGTTTACGGTACACTTAACCGTGCACTTATCCCTGTTGGTCTTCACCATGTTCTTAACTCGTACTTCTGGTTCGGTATGGGTACATGTCAAGAAGTTCTAGTTGCTGGCGCACAAGCTGCTGGTCAAGCTCTTCCTGCTATCCAACAACTTTGTGTTGACCCTGCTCTTGCTAAGACTCTAGTTGCTGGTCAAACTCACACATTTGAATTTGCTAACTCAGTAACACCTGAAATCACAGCAACTGTGAAAGAAGTGACTGAAACCGTTAAATCTGGTGACCTTCACCGTTTCTTCGGCGGCGATAAAGGCGCTGGCGTATTCATGAACGGCTTCTTCCCTGTCATGATGTTTGGTCTGCCTGGTGCTGCACTTGCCATGTACCTAGCGGCACCTGCTGAAAAACGCAGCCAAGTTGGTGGCGCACTATTCTCAGTAGCATTCTGTTCATTCCTAACTGGTATCACAGAGCCTCTAGAGTTCATGTTCGTGTTCCTTGCTCCTGCTCTATACGCAATGCACGCCGTGTTCACTGGTCTGTCTCTAGTGGTTGCTAACATGTTTGGTACACTACACGGCTTTGGTTTCTCTGCAGGTCTTATTGACTTCGTATTGAACTGGGGTCTAGCGACTAAACCATTCGTACTACTACTAATCGGTCTAGGTTTTGGTGCTCTATACTTCTTCACTTTCAGCTTCGCTATCCGCGCATTCAACTTGAAGTCGCCAGGTCGTGAAGATGACGATGAAGCAACACCTGCAGCAGCTGGTGATGCACCTAAAGGCGACCTAGCTCGTCAATACCTAAAAGCGCTTGGTGGTCACGATAACCTAACGTCTATCGATGCATGTATCACTCGTCTACGTCTTACTCTAAAAGACCGCTCAGTCGCTGACGAAGTTGTACTTAAGAAGCTTGGCGCGAAAGGTGTTGTTAAACTAGGTGAAAATAACCTACAAGTTATCCTTGGTCCTCTAGCGGAAATCGTTGCTGGTGAAATGAAAGCAATCGGTGCTGGTGAAGACCTATCTGATGTTAAACTTCCTTAGGCTAAAACCTAACTAAGTTGTTTAGGCCTTAAAAAGCTTAAGTTTTAAGAACATCGGTCTTAAAAAAATAAGTTAATAAACCTCTCTTCGGAGAGGTTTTTTTTTGTTTGGTACCGCTCAATTAGTATTGAGCAAAGGGATAAGTGAAAATAATCCTTATAAAGTGCGAGTTATTGTTGTGGTTTTCCGAAGAATTGTGGATCATTGGAGCTTATACAATCTGACAATACTAAACCATAGAGGTGTTATAGATGAGTGAAGCTGAGGCTCGTCCATCGAACTTTATCCGCCAAATCATTGATAAAGATTTAGCCGATGGCAAACATACTAGCGTGCATACTCGTTTTCCGCCGGAACCGAATGGTTACCTGCACATCGGTCACGCGAAATCTATTTGTTTGAACTTCGGTATTGCTCAGGACTATCAAGGCCAATGTAACTTACGTTTTGATGATACGAACCCTGAAAAAGAAGACGTTGAATACGTTGAATCGATCAAGAATGATGTGAGCTGGTTGGGCTTTGATTGGTCTGGTGACATTTGCTATTCATCGAACTACTTCGATAAGTTGTATGACTATGCCGTTGAACTAATTAACAAAGGCTTAGCTTATGTTGATGAGTTAAGTCCAGAGCAAATCCGTGAATACCGTGGTTCATTAACGGCGCCAGGTAAAGCAAGCCCATATCGCGATCGCAGCGCTGAAGATAACCTTGCGCTATTTGAAAAGATGCGCGCCGGAGACTTTGCTGAAGGTAAAGCGTGTTTGCGTGCCAAAATTGACATGGGTTCATCATTTATGGTGATGCGTGACCCGGTTTTGTACCGTGTACGTTTTGCTGAACATCACCAAACAGGTAATAAGTGGTGCATCTATCCGATGTACGACTTTACACACTGTATTTCTGATGCGCTTGAGGGTATCACTCACTCATTGTGTACACTTGAATTCCAAGACAACCGTCGTTTGTACGACTGGGTTCTCGAGAATATTACGATTGACTGCCAGCCTCACCAATACGAGTTTAGCCGTTTGAATCTTGAGTATACGGTGATGTCTAAGCGTAAACTTAGCCAGCTTGTGTCTGAAAACTTAGTAAATGGATGGGATGACCCGCGTATGCCGACGATTTCAGGTCTTCGTCGTCGTGGCTTTACGCCTGCATCTATTCGTGAGTTTTGTAAGCGCATAGGTGTCACTAAGCAAGAGAACATGATTGAATTTGGTTCATTGGAATCTTGTATCCGTGATGATCTAAATGAAAACGCGCCTCGTGCTATGTCTGTGTTAGAGCCAGTAAAGGTGGTGATTGATAACTTTACGGCTGATGCAGTGGAAACTCTGAATATTGCGAATCATCCCAATAAACCAGAGATGGGTAGTCGAGAAGTTCCATTTACTCGTGAACTATGGATTGAGCGTGATGACTTCCGTGAAGAAGCGAACAAGAAGTACAAGCGTTTAGTGCTTGGCAAAGAAGTTCGTTTACGCGGCGCTTATGTGATTAAAGCGGAACGTATCGAGAAAGATGCCGAAGGTAACATTACGACTATTTTCTGTAGTTACGATGACGAGACTTTGGGTAAAAACCCGGCAGATGGCCGTAAAGTGAAAGGTGTGATTCACTGGGTTTCTGCTGATAAAGGTCTACCCGCTCAGATCCGTCTTTACGATCGTTTGTTTACTGTTGCGAACCCTGCGGCGGAAGACAACTTTGCTGCGACAATTAACCCAGAGTCATTGGTTGAGCTAAATGGTTTCGTAGAGCCGAGTTTAGCATTGGCGACGGCTGACCAAGGTTACCAGTTTGAGCGTACAGGATACTTCTGTATTGATAGCAAGGACTCACAGCCAGACGCTCTTGTGTTTAACCGCACGGTGGGGCTGCGTGATACTTGGGCGAAAATCGAGACCAATTAACGCCACTGTTCAAACCGATCGTAGAGAGCTTAATTAAAGTTCTCTACGAATAAAAAAACCAGCTCATGAGCTGGTTTTTTTGAATCACGTTCTTGAATTAGTACTAGCTTGGTTTGTGAGCTTTAGGGTTCTCTTTGCAAGCGCCACCAACACATTTCCCGTACAAATATAGGCTATGATTGGTCAATTCAATATTGTATCTTGCCGCAATTTCCTTTTGGCGAGTTTCAATCATTTCATCAGAAAACTCAATAACTTCGCCACAATCAAGACAAACTAGGTGGTCATGGTGATGTTGAGTTGATAATTCAAAAACCGATTTACCACCTTCAAAGTGGTGACGAGTCACGATACCTGCATCGTCGAATTGGTTAAGGACACGATAAACCGTGGCTAATCCAATTTCTTCACCCAAATCAATGAGTTTTTTGTACAAATCCTCAGCACTAATATGCTGATATTCAGGCTTTTGTAATACTTCTAGAATCTTTAGTCTAGGCAGTGTGACTTTAAGGCCGGCATCTTTAAGTGCTTTGTTATTGTCTGACATATACTTTCCTGTGATGATCTGCAGCAATAAACAGATGTCAATAATCTGTGTTCATTATAGGGTACTAAGGCTTAACAATAAACCACGAAGTTCAAGGGGTTACTAACTATTAACATAGAACTCGAACTCGGTCACTTTACATACATGTCTGACCAGTTACAATTTGTTTACATGTGAAACTAAATTGCAGATGGATGTGGTTACTGAGTATGGATAAACGATTGGCCAAAATATACAAGCCTAACAACGTTAAGTTTGCTTTAAATATATGGCCGCCTTTTTGGGGCGCAGGAATTAGAATTTTAGACATCAGTGAAGACTTTCGAACGGTAAAGGTGCGCTTGAAATTGCGATGGTGGAACAAAAACGCGAATCGATCTCAATTTGGGGGAAGTATTTTTTCCATGACGGACCCAATTTACTCACTGATGTTAATGGGTATTTTACGTGAGCAGTATTATGTATGGGACAAAGAGGCGAGCATTAACTTTGTTAAACCAGGCTTTTCATGCCTTGAGGCGGAATTTGTTGTTACACAAAACATGCTCGATGAGATAGCGGAAAAAACCGCGAGCGGTGAAAAATGCTTCCCGGAGTTTGTCACACACATTAAAGATGACAGTGGTGATGTGGTGGCGACGATTCAACGAAAACTCTATATCCGGAAAAAACCAAAATATCGCGCATCGGAGAACAGTGAGGAAGAGGTGATAACGTCGTGAAGGGGAAATGAAGAGATTGGCGATAGGTAAGTCAATAAAAAGCCTCCGCGAAGGAGGCTGTTTATTATTAGTCTTCTAGCTCGGCAAGACACATCTCTTCATAGAGCTGTTTCGTCCACGTAGATACACGTTCGTCAGTCAGTTCAGGTTGACGATCTTCATCAATGCAAAGGCCTACGAACTGGGAATCGTCGCCTTCAACAAGGGCTTTCGACGCTTCAAACTCATAGCCATCTGTTGAAGTGTGACCAATAACAGTGCCGCCTTTGGCTTCAACGATGTCACGTACCGTACCCATAGCATCGCAGAAATACTCAGCGTAATCCTCTTGGTCACCACAGCCAAAAATAGCCACAAGCTTGGTTGAGAAATCGATGCCTTCAAGCTCAGGGAAAAAGTCATCCCAATCTGCTTGAGCTTCGCCGTAATACCAAGTTGGGATACCAAGAAGAAGTAAGTCGAAGTTGTCGATATCCTCTTTGCTGCTCTTCGCGATATCTTGAACGTGAATGAGCTGTTTACCCAATTGTTTTTGGATCATCTTTGCAATAGCTTCTGTATTACCAGTATCACTACCAAAGAATAGACCTACACTTGCCATAGATTCAGTACCTTTTCATTGTCTATTTTTGACTAAAGAAGTGGGGATAGTTAACTAATCCCTGAGCCTTCCCAGCTTAGTTGGATTATGCCTTTGGCAATGAATCCAGCACAACCTAGAAAGAGCACCAGCCATACGATACGACGACCAAACGTTGGGACGTTGCCTTGCTTGAGAACGTCTTTTATTGCCATGCCGATTAAAAAGAAAATCGACGCAAACAATAGATCTAATCCGATAGATTCCAACTTGTCTATGTAGTCGTAGAGCATGCTATTCCTTTATGCCAATATGCTTGCGCGAAACTATACCACTGTTAAAAGCTAAAGTTAATCCACGCTGGTCAACAAGCCTTGGTTTGATGTCTAAATTAGATAAATTTACGGATTGCTCTGAGTACTTCTGTGGGTTTTTCTGCATGTAACCAATGTCCTGTATTCGCGATCACATGTGCTTTTGGATGAGAAAACTGTTGTTGAATGAAAGGTTGATGCTCCACGGTTAGATAATCGGAGTCACCGCCTTTAATAAACAGCACGGGGACATCGGTTTTCGTAATGGGCTGCCAGTCTAGGATGTTTAAGTAGTTTGCTTTAAGGGATTGGACATTAAATCGCCACGTTAAATAATCATCAACTTTGTAGAGCGATTTACCCAAAAATTGGCGTACACCCTCTATTTCAACATGTTGTGCTAACTGTTCCATCGCCTCGCTACGAGTGGTCGGTTTCGTTGATAGTACCGTATCCAGTCCCGCTAGCACATTATCATGGCGTCGGGTGTGATATTTTACTGGTGACATGTCGAGCACAATCAGTTTGGCTAGTGGATAATGCTCACAAAGCGCCATGGCGACTTTTCCACCCATAGAGTGACCAATAATAATGGGTGATGTGATGTTGAGAGAATCAAGGAGAATACTGACATCTTTTGCCATCACAGGGTAGCTGTGTTCACTGCTGTGAAAGGATTTACCATGATTTCTTAGGTCGATACTGATGACGTCAAAGTCTTGTTTTAAGTCGCGAGCAAGTACCCCTAAGTTGTTGAGGTCGCCAAACAGGCCATGAATCAATACGACGGGCTGGCCACTCCCTTCTCTTTTATAGTTTAATAGTGATGACATTTTTCTGTTATTCGTGATGCGTTTATCGTAGAGGTTCACGGCGGAACTCGTTATAATCATCCAGAGTTTAAACATAGAGATTGTGAAAAGCGAATGAAAACAATTGAGGTTGATGAGGATCTATACCGTTACATTGCCAGTCAAACCCACCATATCGGTGAGAGTGCTTCTGATATTTTGAGGCGACTGCTCAATGTTGATGCGTCTAAAACGGAACAGAAACCGGCCGCCGCTAAAACTATCGTAGTCAGCAAAGAAGCGCCAAAAGTAGAACAGGTTGATTTTGTTAAAGAAATGCGCACTTTGCTTATCTCTGACGAATTTGCAGGGTTAAAGAAAGCGATCGATAGATTTATGTTGGTGCTATCAACCCTTCATCGCTTGAATCCAGAAGGCTTTTCTGAAGCGACGCAGGTTAAAGGTCGTAAGCGAGTGTATTTCGCCGATAATGAAAATACGTTATTAGAAAGTGGCACGACAACAAAACCTAAAGCCATTCCAAATACACCGCTGTGGGTCATTACCAATACCAATACTAGCCGCAAGCGGCAAATGGTCGAGCAGGTGATGACCGTGATGGGATTGCCTGTAGATATCGTCGAGAAAGTGACGACTTCGATTTAGAGTTTCGATTCAAACCTCATAGCGACCGGCAACTGGCGGACATTATGAGGTTTTTTTTATTTTAGGCTTAATATTATAAGGACGTCTGTTATGGCTATCCATCCTCGAGCGGGCCAGAAGGCTCAGCAAGAAGATTTGTACAACATTCCCGCACTAGTTTCGAACTATTTTCTCATTCAACCAGAACCACAAAACTCCGCACATCGAGTTCAATTTGGTACCTCTGGTCACCGTGGCAGTGCCGATAAAGCCACGTTTAACGAAAATCATATCCTCGCTATATCTCAAGCGGTTGCTGAAGTACGTGCGCAACACGGGACCACAGGCCCGTTGTTTATTGGTAAAGACACGCACGCATTATCTGAGCCGGCTTTTGCCAATGTGGTAGAGGTGTTAGTTGCTAATGGAGTGCATGTCGTCATTCAAGAAGAAGGCGGTTACACCCCAACTCCAGGCGTTTCTCACGCCATTTTGACTCATAACCTTGTCAATGACGCTAAGGCTGATGGTATTGTTATTACGCCATCGCACAATCCGCCTCAAGACGGTGGTATTAAGTATAACCCGACGCATGGTGGTCCTGCTGAGGCTGAATTGACTCAGGCGATTGAAGATCGTGCCAATGAGATCATTGCTGCAGAGCTAAAAGACGTAAAACGTCTTCCTATTGCAACAGCATTGAAATCTGAACTTGTTGAGTCGCGTGATTTGGTTAAACCGTATATCGATGATCTTGTTAACGTTATTGATATTGAAGCGATTCAAAAAGCGAATCTAAAAATTGGTGTCGATCCATTGGGCGGCTCAGGCATTGAGTATTGGCGTCAAATTGCCAAGACGTTCAATCTTGATTTGACCTTAGTGAGCGAAGCCATTGACCCATCTTTCCAATTTATGTCACTCGATAAAGATGGTGTCGTTCGTATGGATTGTTCATCGCCGTATGCGATGGCGGGTTTATTGGCGCTTAAGGATGACTATGACCTTGCGTTTGGTAATGATCCCGATTACGACCGCCATGGTATCGTAACACCAAAAGGCTTAATGAATCCTAACCATTATCTTGCGGTTTGTATTGACTACCTATACCGCCATCGTACGCAATGGCGCGCAGATGTTGCTGTGGGCAAGACCTTAGTTTCAAGCGCTCTAATTGATCGTGTTGTTGCCGATCTTGGTCGTACGCTATGTGAAGTGCCTGTTGGCTTCAAATGGTTCGTTGATGGGCTGTATAACGGTGAGTTTGGCTTTGGTGGTGAAGAGAGCGCTGGTGCTTCATTCTTGCGTAAAGATGGTACACCTTGGTCAACGGATAAAGACGGCATTATTTTATGTCTTCTTGCGGCTGAAATTACGGCCGTGACGGGTAAAAACCCACAAGAGTATTATGAAGCGCTTGCTGCTAAGCATGGTGAGTCACAATATAACCGTATTCAAGCCGTTGCTAATACTGAGCAGAAAAATATCTTGAAGAAACTGTCTCCGGATATGGTTTCGGCTGAGACGTTAGCGGGTGATGCAATAACTGCACGCCTAACGCACGCTCCGGGTAATGGTGCGGCAATTGGTGGCCTTAAAGTTACCACCGAAAATGGTTGGTTTGCGGCTCGTCCATCTGGAACAGAAGACATCTACAAAATCTACTGTGAAAGCTTTAAGGGCGAAGCGCACCTCAAGCTTATTGAAGCAGAAGCTCAAGAGATTGTTAACCAAGTTTTTGCTAACGCAGGACTGTAATTAACGATTAGCTCAGCTATTTATAGATTTGCAAAAAACGGTCACATATTGTGACCGTTTTTTTATGCAGATTTTGAACTGGCCAATTTTAGGCAAAAAAAACACCGCCATAAAGGCGGTGTATGAAAATTTGACAGACAGGTCAAAATACAGGAAGTACACACTTCGAATAGGGGATAACTAATCAAAGCATGGTGGTAGAATCTACCGAACTCGAAAATCGAGATTGCAAACACAACATCGCAATCGCGAGTCAATTGATTCTAGAGAGAACCAAGCCGTTCAGACTCGCGTTTGCGGGATGAAATATAGAATTTCTCTGGCTGTTCGGCAATGGACAAATTATAATGTTTCAGATAAAAAAAACTAATGCATTTGAGAGTGCTCTATGTCTAGACGTTTACCGCCACTAAACTCACTGAAAGTTTTTGAAGCTGCCGCGCGTCATTTAAGCTTTACTCGCGCAGCTGAAGAGCTTTTTGTTACTCAAGCCGCAGTGAGTCATCAAATAAAAGCGCTTGAAGAATTCCTAGGGTTAAAGTTATTTCGACGCCGGAATCGTTCGCTACTTCTAACGGAAGAGGGACAAAGCTACTTTCTTGATATCAAAGATATATTTACCGCCTTGTCGGAAGCGACTGACAAAGTGCTTGAGCGTAGTGAGAAAGGCGCACTAACCATTAGTTTGCCGCCTAGTTTTGCCATTCAGTGGTTGGTACCACGCCTCGCGGATTTTAATGAGCAAGAGCCGGATATTGACGTGCGTATTAAGGCGGTTGATATGGATGAGGGCTCACTAACCGATGATGTGGATGTGGCGATTTACTATGGTAGAGGCAATTGGTCGGGTCTACGTGCAGATAAATTATATCAAGAGTTTTTGGTTCCGCTGTGCTCTCCTGCATTACTGCTGGGGACAAAACCACTGGATACCTTAGCTGATCTATCGAAACATACCTTGTTGCATGACACATCGCGTAAAGATTGGAAACAATTTACTAAGCAAAATGAATTAGATGGTGTCAATGTGAACCATGGTCCAATTTTTAGTCATTCGACAATGGTGCTGCAAGCCGCGGCTCATGGGCAAGGCATTGCGTTAGGTAATAACGTATTAGCGCAACCAGAGTTAGATGCCGGGCGTTTGATTGCGCCGTTTGATGAAGTCCTTGTTAGCAAAAATGCCTTCTATGTTGTTTGTCATGAAAAACAAGCGGACATGGGGCGTATCGCGACTTTTAGAGACTGGATGTTAGCTAAGGCGCAAAAAGAACAGGAAGTATTATTTGATGGATAATCTTATTTTTGATGGCCCAGAAGGCGCGCCGATATTTTTGTTTGCTCATGGGGCGGGGGCGGGAATGGACCATGAGTTCATGCAAGATGTTGCCAGCCGATTAGCGGCCAAAGAGATCAGAGTGGTACGTTTTAATTTCCCGTATATGGTTAAGCGAGCCGAAGATGGTAAGAAGCGCCCACCGGATCGTGCGCCTAAGTTATTAGCAGCGATGACCGAAGTGATTGAACATATTGCCGGTGATAATCAGATTGTGATCGGTGGTAAATCCATGGGTGGGCGTATGGCATCGCTGCTTTCTGAACATGACAACGTAAAAGCGGTGGCTTGTTTGGGGTTCCCATTTCACCCCCCTGGCAAACCGGAAAAATATAAAGGCGAGCAGCTGGCGAGCATCGCTAAACCTTGTCTAATTTTGCAAGGTGAGCGAGATACGTTTGGTAAACGTGAAGAGTTTGATGCCTTTGAGTTTTCGAACGAAGTCGCAGTAACCTTTATCCCCGACGGTGATCATAGCTTAAAACCAAGAAAGTCTTCTGGCTTTACTGAAACTCAAAACCGCCAAATGGCGGTTGATCGATTAGCACTATTTGTTAAAGGAATCACGGATGTCTGCTAACCTGATGACACAATACTACCGTCAATCTAGCCGGTTATTTATTGTGACAGCGGCGTTATCCGGCTTAATTAGCGTCGCTTTAGGTGCCTTTGCTGCGCATGGGTTAAAGGCGTTACTGTCTCCGTATTTATTGGGTGTGTTTCAAACGGGTGTGACGTATCAGTTTCTTCATACGCTGGCATTACTATTTTGTGCCTTGTTCATGATTACTACCCGACACGCTAATTCACAAAAGGCGTTTCATCGTGCCGCGATTTGCTTTATCATCGGCATCCTTTTCTTCAGCGGTAGTCTTTATGCACTAGCGCTGACAGGGGTGAAGTGGTTTGGACCAATTACCCCTTTAGGTGGTGTGATGTTCATGTTGGGGTGGGGCTTTCTCGCGCTAGGTGGATATCGGATGACTGACGATACGACCAACGATGGAGTCAATCAGTGAAACAGTTAATGCTATATTGCCGCTCTGGATTCGAAAAAGAGTGTGCTGGTGAAATTCAAGACAAAGCAACACAGCTTGAGGTCTTTGGTTTTCCAAGAGTAAAAAATAACTCAGGATATGTGTTATTTGAATGCTACCAAGAAGGTGATGCAGCAAAACTAGTCCGCGACCTTGACTTTAAATCGCTGATCTTTGCTCGTCAGATCTTTGCCATTGCGAGTGAGCTAGAGTCACTTCCATCAGACGACCGTATCTCGCCAATCCTCGAGTCGTTAAGTCAGGTAGATGGCTTGCCGATGTGTGGCGACCTTCGTATCGAAACGCCAGACACGAATGAAGCCAAAGAGCTGCTAAAATTCTGCCGTAAATTCACGGTTCCAGTGCGTCAAGCGATGCGTGGTAAAGGTTTGCTCTACAACAAAGACAATGCGAAAAAGCCAGTCTTGCATATTTGCTTTACGGAGCCGGGTCACTGCTATATTGGTTATTCTTTACCTGTGAACAACTCTGCGTTCTTTATGGGGATACCTAGACTCAAGTTCCCAGCCGATGCACCAAGCCGTTCAACACTGAAATTGGAAGAAGCTTTCCATGTGTTTATCCCACGAGAAGAGTGGGATACACGCCTTGCTTCTGGTATGTGGGGCGTAGATTTAGGTGCGTGCCCGGGTGGTTGGACGTATCAGTTAGTGCGTCGTTCTATGTTTGTGCATGCGATTGATAATGGCATGATGGCGGATAGCCTAATGGACACAGGGCAAGTGAAGCACCACCAAGCGGATGGTTTTAAGTTTGAGCCACCCCGTAAGAATGTGACGTGGTTGGTGTGCGATATGATTGAAAAGCCTTCACGTGTTGCACAACTGATGGGTGAGTGGTTAATTAAAGGCTGGGCGAAAGAAACCATCTTTAACCTCAAGCTGCCGATGAAAGGCCGCTATGATGAAGTGCTTCAGGACATTGAGAACCTGAAAATATTTCTAATAGAAAATAAGGTGAAGTTTACGCTTCAAGCGAAGCATTTGTACCATGACCGCGAAGAAATTACGGTACATATTCAAGTGCTATCTAATATCTCGCCACATTAATGTTTTTAAGACTCTTGGTTTCTGGACGATACGCTCCTAGAAACCAAGAGCTCTATCTCTATTCTTTTTCAAAATCGCTATTCCTCTTCAAAGCGAATATCTTGTAAATTAAAGCCTAGCTCTATATCGGTTTTTAACGACGAGATCTGTTTGCACTTGCGTGCTATGTCGATGTGCTCATTCAGTTTTTTACGATATTTCTTTGGCAACTCTTCACCTGCAAACGCGGCTTCAATGCTGTCATATTGCGTTAGGATCTCTTTGGCCGCTTTAGGTCCCACGCCAGGAATACCGGACACTTGAGAAGAACTCACGCCTGTTAATCCCCAATAGTCGGCAAGTTGTGCCGGTTTGACACCAAATTCAGCTTCGATGAAAGGTGCGTCAAGCCAACGGTGTTGGAAATAGTCGCGGATCTGTAGGGTTGGTGATAGTAGCTGGCAATATCCTTTGTCTGTTGAGATGATAGTGGCCTTCTCGCCGCGACTCGCAACCTTAACGGCTAGTGTTGCTACTAAATCGTCTGCTTCATCTCCCTCGGAGAGTAGCGAATCAATCCCCAGCTGCCACCACGCGTCTTGAACCTTTTCTAGCCCTAAATAGAGCGGCTCAGGCATGGGTTTGCGGTTTTGTTTATATTCAGGAAGGATCTCTGCTCGCCAACCGCGATCTTGGTCGTGATGGTCAAAAACCGCAATAATATGAGTCGGCTCGGACTCTTTAATGATTCGCTTTAGAGTGCGGGTCGTCGTGAGGATGGTACGATCAATATCTTCTGGGTCAGGTTGTACGGCATGCACCCGTCGGAGAAGATTAAGTGCATCAATAATAACAAGATGAATAGACATAAAAAAAGACCACAGAATAACGTGGTCTTATTGTAATGAATCTCACGAGCAGTTTCAGGCTTTTATTCGCGGTTGGCTATCTTATAACATGGGATATATTCTGAGCCGGGTAGTTTCATACGTTGCTGCTGAACAAAATCGCCAAGTAATTTGTCCATTTTTGTCATGAGTGCTTTATCGCCATCAATCAAGAATGGACCGTGCTTTTCTATTTCTAGAATACCTTCTGCCTTAACATTACCAGCAACAATCCCAGAGAATGCCTGCCTAAGCGCCGCTGCGAGGTTTTCTGGACGTTGGTTAAGGTGTAAGTCTAATCCCGCCATATTCTCATGTGTTGGGTCAAACGGGAGTTGGAATTCAGGCTCAATATGTAACGACCAATTGTAACTGTACGCATCGCCATTTTTCTTCCGGTGCTCACGGACATCAGGCATGGCATTTTTCATGACTCTGGCCGCTTTAGCAGGATTGTCAATAATAATCTGGTAGTGCTTTTGCGCTTCTTCACCCAGCGTGTCTCGCACAAACTCATCAATAGAGCGGAAATAGGCTTCACTTTCTTTTGGTCCAGTCAGCACAATAGGTAGAGGCTGTTCTGCATTATCAGGGTGCATCATAATGCCCAGAATATAGAGCAGCTCTTCTGCTGTTCCTGGGCCTCCTGGGAAAATGATGATGCCGTGTGCCATGCGCACGAAGGCTTCCAAACGTTTTTCTATATCTGGCATGATCACCAGTTCGTTAACGATAGGGTTCGGTGGCTCAGCGGCGATGATAGAAGGTTCGGTGAGCCCTAGGTAGCGCTTTTCGGTATAGCGCTGCTTGGCGTGGCCAATGGCTGCGCCTTTCATAGGGCCTTCCATTGCACCGGGTCCACAACCAGTACAAATATTGAGTTCTCGTAGCCCTAATTCATTACCGACTTCTCGAGTATATTGATATTCGGTTGGATTGATTGAGTGCCCACCCCAACAAACAATGAGGTTAGGTTCAATTCCCGGAGTGAGTGCTCGGGCGTTGCGTAAAATACCAAAGACCAGGTTAGTAATATGCGCCGAGTTAGTGAGATTAAGGCGCTGGCTATCGGCAAGGTGCATATTGACATAGACGATGTCACGTAACACCGCAAATAGGTGTTCTTGAATCCCTTTAATAATCTGTCCATCAACAAACGCGTGCTCAGGAGGGTTAGACAGTTCAAGTTTGATGCCTCGCTCACGTCGCATGACATTGACATCAAAGGAAAGGTGTTTGTCTAGTAGCTCTTTTGAGTTGTCAGTGTGGCTGCCTGAATTTAGTACCGCAAGCGTACAGTTTCGATAGAGCTGATAGAGGTCACTAGCGGCGGTTTTTTTAAGGCGCTCAACTTCAAGTTGAGAAAGAAGGTCCATGCTGCCAGCAGGACTGATATGCGTGATCATAGGCATTTCCTTTGTCTAGAACCAAAAGCGATTGCCAACCGAGGCGAAGAGACAGTACATGAAAATGTGCGGTACTGAACGTAGGGGAGGGCAATGCATTAGCCATAATTAGTATTGTTATAAACCACAACTCGTTAATACTTAACGACATAGGTTAGTTATTAGACTAGCAAATATAAGGCAACTTTCTATCACTATTTATTAATGACAGTGGATTACGCTTTCCATGCAAACTGGTTTGGGCCCAGCTTTTTGGTTTGTATTAAGATCTGGTTGAGACGCTCCAACGCTTCGTCTGGGGTGTCGTTTTGATTGAACTCAGTACTGGCAGCCGACAAGGTGATAGTGATGAGTTGGTCGCGAAACTTAAATGGTAAGTTGCTGATTTTATATTGAATTTCTTGAACTATCTTCTGGCAGTGAGCGTCGTTTTGTTCCGGCATAATAAGAATGAACTCTTCGCCTGAAAAGCGAGCGACGGTATCAGTATCAGCGACCGTATTAGCGATAGTGCGAGCAATGATCTTTAGCGCTTTATCACCAGCGCTGTAGCCAAAGTTATGGTTAATACTCTTAAATTTATCAATATCAAGAATGACTAATCGCAGTGAATGCTGATTTTTTAGCCATCGGCGGTACTCTAATTCTAACTTGTCTAGCAAGGCTGTTCGGTTGTAAACCTTGGTTAACGGATCGGTAAGCAATCGCTTCGATTGGTCTTCTAACCGACGGCGGTAGTCTTGTGTTACGTCAAATAGGTTTTCTAGCTGATTATTATTGTACTGCATCCGGTCGAGCAGAGCTTGCTCTCTCATTTCGGCATGTTGCAGACGTTCAGCAAGGGAGGCCAATTGGGCAAGTACCGGGTCCATGGTACGTTTTACCGTTTCTAGATCCTGGCTTTGGTTAATATTCGTTTGGCTGGTCGTGATCAGTGAGCCAAGTTCTTGATGAATTTGTTGTCTTTGCTCAAAGTAAACTTGGTTTTGGTCTAAATTTTGAGTGCTATTTTTTAGCGAGTTAGACAGGGATACGTTAACTTGTTCTAAAAATTGCTCAGAGGTCTTTCTTTCGTAATTTGTGGCATCAATCACCAGACGTAGCACGTTTAGTGTCAACTCTAGAAGCGCGTCTCCAGAGATCTCCATGAGTAGTTTAGCGCGAATTTCGAGTAGTTGCTCCCCAGACTCGCCTTCAAAATCAAGCTCTGTAATGAGATTTTGCAGCTCTTCATTTAAACCTAAAAGAAGGTGATGGTTATTGGGCTTAGTATCGGGTTCTTTAGGGGTGAGAGCACTATTTGACGTGATGATCTTTACGGCCTTCTCGTAAATCGCGAGTAGCTTAATGGCGTTATCGGTTTTTTTGAAGCTGTGTTTGTCGCTGTAGGTCAGAACCACGCGCAAATCACGTTTAATTTGTGCAGGCAAGCCAGAAATACGCTGAAGGGTTTCACCACTGCGACGAAGTTGTTCATCTAGTGAAGTATTCTGTTTATCGACGGCCGCTGATTTTTGAGCGATGAGTCGCTCCAAAATCGCAAAACGAGGAATTAAACTACTGATGTCAGCGTTGTGTTCAAGTTCGTGACGAAGTTCGATCAGTTTCTCATCGATACGAGGATGAGAGCCAATATGGGCGCGGCTGAGAGTGGCAATAAAGCGCTTAAGTACAGTCTGCTCTCGTCGACTTTTTAGCGATGCATCCCTTTGAGCAAGACGTAATTGTTCCAGCTGTACTTTTAACAGATGGAGTTGCTCTAATGTATCACTTTCAGATGGGCCCATAAATTCTATAAAAACTAATCAGTTGTAATGTTATTGATGCATTGAATGATAATAACAAAAAACATCACAACGTCACCTAGTCTTCGGTTTAAGTGCTGTTTTTTTACCCTTCAGTAAGCGTTTTTTTGAAGCCGTCCTCATTCTGAGAAGATGAATGTACTTTTATTAACCCTTGTTTAATCGCTGTCTTACACGCTTTTCGTATGTCATCAGTTGCAAGACTCGCTGCCGGTGCGTTATCAATGGCTTTGAGGTATACCCAATGACTCTTATTTTCTTGCATACTTATGTCTCGAGCCATATGCGTTGAAACCAGTAAAATATCCAAGAGTTCTTTATCATTGATAGCGGTGTAAGCTCGCGGTAGGAACGGGTAGTTCGCCATACCAACGCGGACAATGCGGTTGATTTTTCGATCGGGTTCAAACTCGCTAACCCAGCTTTGTATTTCCTCAAATAGGCTCTCAGCAGTGCGCGGTTTGATACTCGGTTCGATATAGAGCAAGTTCGCATCGGAGAAATGATAAATGCGAGCTGGATGGTCAATTTTATTTCGAACAAATTCACCAAAAGCACGCTCTAGCTCTAATCCCGCTTTATAACCATTTTGTAGATACATGTTGCGCAGGAACGGAACATCAATCATGACAAACCGTAGGCGGTCACTTAGTGGCTCATTGATCAGCTCACCGACTTGCCATTGTTCAAAATTACGCTGGGTACGTTGTAATGAGCTGGGTAAGTTCGCATTCAGCAACCGAAGGTTGGGGAGGCCGGAGCGAGCATGAGTAAATAGGGTCTCGTTGAGCTCTAAGAGTTCGCGTTTGATTCGTCGATTGACAATAAACATTCGCAAGCCGAAGAGAAATACGATGGCAACGGTACAAAAAAGCCCAAATGCGACTTTTTGAAATTTCTGTTGCGCGATCAGGGAATCTTTTAACTCAAGCTTTTGGGTTTCATAGTGAAGCCCTTGCTCTACAAATTGTTTTTGTTGACGAAACGCATCTTCACTAATTTGGTTTAATTGCTCTTGCTGATACGTACGTAGTGAGTTGGCATGCTTAATGTTTTCGAGTGCGAGTTTGTAATTACCTTTTTGCTCATGTCCAAGAGCCAGCAGTTGATACGATTGTTGCTCAATTGAGGTCTGCTTAAGTGATTGACTAAGCGCTAACGCTTCGTTGGCGTGCAGTAAGACTTTGTCACTGTCCTTTTGGTGATAGGCCAACCCAGCGTAGAGCAGTGCTGCACGCGCTTTAAGCGCAGGGTAGTCAGACAAGGACAATAAGCTTTGTGCTCGAGTTAAATACTGTTCCGCTAATGGATAGTTATAGAGCTGCAAATAGGTCGATGCGAGGCTAATGCGAATGTCGATAACTTTCTCTATATTCCGGTCGAAACTCCGATGATCGACGACATTAAAGTAGTGTACCAATGCAAGGTTGTATTTGCCTTGTAAGAAGTAGATGTCGCCCATGAGTTTTAATACGTCAACGAGCACTGGAGAGTCGGGGTAGCTATCGTAAAAGTCGGCAGCCTGAGAAAGGTGTTCTAGTGCTTTGTCGAGCACTTGCCTTTGCATAAATAGCTGTGCGAGTAACTGGTTGATGTTTGCCAGTTGATCACCTGAATTAAGCTCAATGGCTGCCCAGTATGCGAGTAATAGTTCAGATAATGCTTCGTTATAGCGACGATAGCGTAAAAAGTGTGTGCCATAAGCCGTGTGATAATCAATAGATAGCTTCGATATGGAGTCACTAGGAATGTAAACCCCCGCCTTTTGGTACATGTGATTAGCGAGCTCGAATTCGTTTTCCGCGGAGGCAATTTCACCTTGAAGTTTTTTGATTCGATAGCTGGTGCGATTAGCGATGCTTTGCCCTTTGCGTATGCCTTCCAACTCACTTTCTATACTTTTTAAGGCGTCTAATGCGGTGGCTCCCGCGCCATCCTTTAGCCAGGTTAATCGTGTTTTCAAAATTCGAATATCAAGCTCTAGAAACAGTAAACGGTACTGCTTCGTCATTGCTTCTGCTTCATCTAAACGCTCAAGCGCATCTTTCACATGTCCCAGATTGAACTGAGCTTGAGCCAAAATTGTGAGGGCATTGACCGAACTTAGAGGCGTACGGACCCGTTGGTCTGTGTCGTCTCTAGACAAATTCGATGGGCGGTCGTCAGTTTGTTCTATGAATTTGCGGCTATCCAAGTAATCACTGGCAATGTCGCTGGCTTTTTGTGGTTCAATATTGACCAGTTTATCGGCTTCAACAAGTAATGGCGACGTAAAATTAACGGCGTGAAGAGGCATGGAGTACACCCCCGCAAGAAGCGAAGCGAATAACCCTAATACAGGCCAGAATTTAGAATTCATGAGTGCATCCATTCCTAATGATGATTTATTGTCGAGCCATACGAGCATTATGCTCAGGTGCAGATTGGAGGCTAGATCGATAAGGGTTTATATCTAAGCCACCACGTCGAGTATAGCGCGCGTAAACGGTCAGCGAGCTTGGGCGACAGTAGGACATTATATCGGTATAAATGCGTTCTACACATTGCTCATGAAATTCATTGTGCTCACGAAACGAGACTAAGTAACGTAGCAACGCTTCACGATCAATTTTGGGACCACGATATTGAATCTCAACACTCCCCCAGTCTGGTTGATTGGTGATGAGGCAGTTTGATTTTAGTAAGTGGCTGTGAAGTGCCTCTTCTACTATCACGTCACTGGTTGCGTGTTGCAGTAAATTAGCATCGAACTCATAGCTATTAATTTCAATATCTTGATCATCGATGCACTCGCCCGCCATGCCGACAATTGCAGAGTGTTCATAGTCTTTTACTGGAATCAGTTTGAGGGTGACCTCTTCCCCTGCACAGTTCGACAGATCGCTTTGAATTGAACGCTGAACCTCGTCCCAGCTAGCAAAGCGAGTTTGGTTATAACTATTGAGATAGAGTTTAAAAGATTTGGACTCAATGAGGTTCGCGCTGGTGGCAGGGATGTAGGCCTCACCAATGGCAACTTGTGGTAACCCTTTGCTATTTAGCCATGAGATTTCGTAAAGCGTCCAAACATCACAACCTTTAAATGGTAATTCATCGCCTAGCTCGAGATCATCACGATTAAGACTTCTTGGCACCGGCTGCAATAAAGATGGATCGTATTGATTGGTGTAATCGGTTTTTTGGCCGAGAGTGAGACCAGAAAGCTCTTTGGCGTTGGAATATTTGCTCATAATTGTGTGATATTTCGATTAGAATAATGCGAATTTTACGAGATCCCGGAATAGCTGTCATCTTTTGTGAGCGGAAATCCGTGTTCAGTACGATGATAAGTGGAGATAATATGAATCAAAGTGTACAACAGGCGTTAGAAGCTTTTGCTAAGCGTTATGAAGAGTCATGGCAGAAAAAGCACCAAACGCTCCCAGCGAATGAAGCGTTATATGATCTAGTTTCTCCATGTATTGAAAGCAAAGATGACCAACAGGTATTCTGGCGTGCGAGCTTACGTGAAACACCAGAGCAGTTAGAGAGTATTGAGCGTGGTATAGAGCTATTGATTCATGATGATGTCAAAGCGTTCTACGGTCATCAGTACAGCGCGGACATGGACGCCACATGGCAAGGCAATACTTTAACGCTGTTGCAAGTGTGGAGTGATGAAGATTATGTTCGCTTGCAAGAAAATATATTGGGGCACTTAGTCACTCAAAAACGCTTGAAACTAAAACCGACGATTTTTATTGCCGCTACCGATGCAGATATGGATGTGATCTCGATATGTAACATTAGCGGACAAGTCATATTAGAGCGCTTGGGCACTGATCGCCGTGATATTATTGCTGACGACTTAGCTTCATTTCTTAATGGGTTGGAGCCTAATGTTTAATAAAAACCCATATTCAAAGGAGCTTAGCGCTTAATATGTACGTTGTAGAGCTTCAATTTGAGTGTTTTGACAACACTACGATCACCGCGGTAGAAAAAGGCATTAATGGCTTAATGGACGCGCTTCGCTTTAATGGCCAAGTACTTGGACGAGAGTTTCCTATCGTTATGGGGGATGGCGAGTTTTATGTTCGGGTTGTCTGCCCTGAACAAGACAGCTTACATCCTAAAAACCATTCAGATTTTGTTAAAGTTTGCTTTAAGCGATTGTCGGATGCGTTTTTGCTGGCACCCAAAATGCGTTTACTGGGACAAGATTTAAACTCAGAAGAGTCAGCGGAGATCACGCCGCCAAGTTGGCAGGTGCTGTACACGACTTATGTTCATACGTGTTCGCCATTGAGAAGCGGCGACACCTTATTGCCGATTCCTCTGTATCGTAATCCACCGACGCTAAATGGTGACCATAAGTCTGTGATTAAATGGCAGACGGAGTGGCAAGCGTGTGATGAAGTGCAGATGGGCGGAGGCTGCAGAGCTGAGCATGCCACACTTAGAGAGTTGAGCGATGTTAGCAGTGATCTGTTTAGACGTGGTTGGGATCTTCGTGGCCGTATTGAGTTCATGACTCATATCCCGACTTACTATTACCTTTATAAAGTGGGCGGTAAGAGTCTCGCGGAAGAGAAGGCGCGTAAGTGTCCTAAGTGTGAGGGTGAATGGTTACTTGATGAGCCACTGCACGACATTTTCCATTTTAAGTGTGAGGATTGCCGACTCGTTTCTAATATTTCTTGGGATCACCTAAAGTAGGGCGCAGACTAGCCAGTATTTTCGACTGATAATAAAAAAGGTTGAAGCGTTTAGCTTCAACCTTTTTTTAATGCGAACCGAGAGTTGCATCATGGTAACCTATTGGATTTTCAAATAATTAAAAATCCGTACCGGTTTATTCCCAGCCTTTAACGACGCCACCTTGGAAGATGTCAGACGCTGCGTTGTAAACCTCTTCTGTTTGGTAAGCTTTAACAAAGTTTTGCACATTTTCAGCGTTTACATTGTCTTCACGAGCCACAATCAGGTTCACATAAGGTGACTCACTGTTTTCAACAAACACACCGTCTTTTTCTGGCGTTAAGTTGATAGAGCTTGCGTAAGTGGTGTTAATGATTGATAGCGCTACATCGTCAAGAGAGCGTGGTAGTTGCGCCGCGTCCAGTTCAACAATCGTAATGTTTTTTGGGTTTTCTACAATGTCACGCACAGTGGCTGCAAGATCAGCCCCTTCACGTAATGTAATAAGACCTTGCTGCTCAAGCAGCAGTAGCGAACGACCAAGGTTAGTTGGATCGTTTGGTACGGCAATACGTGCGCCTTCCGCTATCTCGTCAACAGAAGTGACCTGCTTAGAGTAGCCTGCGATAGGGTAAACAAACGAGTTGCCTGCAATAGTCAGTTTGTAGCCACGGTCAGTCACTTGTTGATCAAGATATGGCTTATGTTGAAATGCGTTAAGATCAATTGAGCCATCATCCAGTGCAGCATTTGGCGTTACATAATCAGTGAACGTAACAAGCTCAACATCTAAGTTGTATTTTTCTTTCGCGACTTTCGCTGCGACTTCTGCAACTTGAGCTTCTGCGCCAGCCATTACGCCAACTTTGATGCTGTTAGTGTCCGCTTCTTTTTCACCACAACCTGATAGCACAAGTGCTGATGCTGCCGCTGCGATAGCAAGCAAACCTTTAACATTGAATTTCATGACTTTCTCCTTGTTATAAACTTTTTAACTGCTTTATCTGTGATCGACGCGACGAACAATGTGATCGCCAATCGATTGAATAATTTGAACTAATACAATAAGCATGACCACAGTAACGGCCATAATCACGACATCGTATCGATGGAATCCATATCGAATCGCAACATCACCTAAGCCACCACCGCCCACGGTTCCTGCCATAGCAGAGTAGCTGACTAACGTGACTAGCGTGATCGTGACTGAATTCACAATGGTTGGTAATGCTTCTGGAAGCAACACTTTGGAAATAATTTGATATGGCGTCGCGCCCATCGACTGGGCGGCTTCAACCAAGCCGCTTGGGACTTCTAGTAACGCGCCCTCAATAAGGCGAGCCACAAATGGAATGGCACCAATCGTTAGTGGTACGATCGCTGCGGTAGTACCAATGAATGTGCCGATTAGCAGCTTGGTGAGCGGGATAATCGCGACCATAAGGACGAGGAAAGGCACAGAGCGACCCATGTTAACAATCGCACCAAGGATATTATTGAGGCGAGTATTTTCAAGTAATCCACCTTTTTTAGTGGTGTGTAAAATAACACCAAGAGGAATACCTACAGCAAAACCAACGACACCAGCAACCGCCACCATGTAGAGGGTTTCCCATGTTGCGCCTAGTAGCAGTTCACCATTAAGGGACAGCCAATCTGAAACAGAATTAAAGGACATAACCGAGTACCTCTACTTTTACGTTGTGGTTGCGCAAGTATTCTATTGCCGCATTGTCATCAAGTTCGGTGCCAAAGAGCTCAGCAACCATCATGCCGAATTTTACGCCACCGGCGTAATCGAGATCAGAGCTAAGAATGCTGATATCGATATTGTATTTGCGAGCGATTTGCGAAATAAGTGGAGCATCAACCGTTGCACCCGTGAATTCAAGGCGAACCAATGGATAGCTGCCTTCGACTCGGCTGGTTTGCAATCGACGTTGGTAATCTTCAGGAATGGATAAGTCCAATGTCGAGCGAATGAACTGGTGCGCAAGTTCAGTTTTTGGGTGAGCAAAAATGTCACCAACTGACCCTTTCTCTACCAATCGACCGTCACCGATAATCGCCACTTGATGACAAATACTTTTTACCACGTCCATTTCATGAGTGATCAATAAAATGGTGATGTTAAGTTTACGATTAATGGTTTTAAGCAGCTCTAAAATAGATTGGGTGGTGGCAGGATCTAATGCGCTGGTCGCTTCGTCACACAATAATACTTTAGGGTCGGAGGCAAGTGCGCGAGCGATAGCAACACGTTGCTTTTGTCCACCACTTAAATTGGCTGGGTACGTATCACGTTTATCGCCAAGGCCAACCAGTACCAATAATTCAGATACTTTCGCTTCGATTGCCGCTTGGCTTTTGCCTGCCAATTCAAGAGGAAGAGCAACATTTCCAAAAACAGTGCGAGATGAGAGCAAGTTGAAATGCTGGAAGATCATGCCAATATTACGGCGAGCTTGGCTGAGCTCTGATTTAGAGAGCAGAGTAAGATCAACGCCATCAACAATCACTGCGCCAGACGTCGGTGCTTCAAGCATATTGACGCAGCGAATAAGGGTGCTTTTCCCTGCGCCAGATGCGCCGATCACGCCAAAAATTGTGCCTTCTGGAATATGAAGGTCTATATCAGCAAGCGCATTGATGGCTTTAGTGCCTTGATAAAACACTTTGTTTACCTGATTAATTTCGATCATCTAATCAACCTGAACTCTATGAGTAGCATAAAAGTTTGAACTACATCCCAATTACTAGAAGATGCTATGGGTTTTGCTTATTTGTGTCAATGGATATTTTTACGTCTAGACGTCTAAACGTCATTTTCATAGTGATGAAGCGATCAAAGCATGTAATAATTCAGTCTATTAACACCTATATATAAGAAGAGAGTGACCTGTGGCCAAACCCGCCGTATTTTTGGATCGTGATGGCGTGATAAACGTTGATCATGGTTATGTCAGTGATGAGCATGATTTTGAGTACATCGATGGTGTATTTGAAGCGGCCAAAAAATTAAAACAGCTTGGCTATATGCTGGTGGTGGTGACCAACCAGTCCGGCGTCGCTCGTGGTATGTTTTCTGAAGACCGCTTCATGTCATTGACACAATGGATGGATTGGAATTTTAGCGACAATGGTGTGGAGTTAGATGGGATTTATTACTGTCCTCATCATCCCGAGCATGGTATTGGCGAATATAAGCAAGACTGTGAATGTCGTAAGCCAAAACCGGGTATGTTTATTTCAGCGCGCGATTTTCTTGATATTGATATGGCGAACTCTGTCATGGTGGGCGATAAAGCTGAAGATTTGATGGCAGCCGAAGCGGCTGGGGTGACAACCAAAATTTTGGTCAGAACCGGCAAGCCGGTAACTGAGCGTGGTGAAAGTATTGCTTCAGTGGTGTTAGATAGTATTCGTGACGTGCCGGCTTATCTTGCCAAATAAACTGCCCGTATGACTAGGCTACTTGAATCATAGCCTTTACGTGAATGCGACAAGAAAGGAAAACGGGCTACGGAACTGAATGACTGACTAAGGTTATGATGGCGATAAAGCTATGATGGCGATAAAGCAAAGGAGTGCAGATAAATATGAACGTCAATAAATGGCAGTACTTGCTGGTAGGCAGCGTACTTAGTGTTGTTGCTGGTTGTAGTCAACATGCTGCCGAGACCGAGCAAAGTGCAAACTCACTGTATCAGAACGATGCAAGCCGTGAGCTTTCTTCGACTTTGTATCAATGTGAATCGGCTGAATTTGTGGTTACGGCTTTAGATGATGAGCAAGTGCTAGTGCTTATTGATGGCACAGAAAATCACTTACATCGTGTGCCTTCTGCATCTGGAGTGAAATATACACTAGATGGCCAGCTAGAAAATGATGCGGAAGTGGCACTGTTTACCAAAGGTAAGCAGGCAATACTGACGATATCAGGTCAAACGTATAATGGCTGTATGACGAAATAACGTCAAAGATTGAAGGTAATATGAGCAAGAAACTCACTATTTTGGACATTGCTAAACTCTCTGGTGTTGGGAAATCGACGGTTTCTAGGGTGCTCACTAAGGATCCTAAAGTGAAGCCCGATACGAGGCAGAAAGTTGAGGCGATTATTGCCGAGCATGGTTATGTGCCGTCTAAATCCGCCCAGTCAATGCGCAGTGGTGGCAACCCCAAGGTTATTGGCGTCATTATTTCTCGTTTGGATTCCCCTTCAGAAAACAAAGCGGTGAGCGGCATGCTCAGCGTATTGTACGCAGCTGGTTATGACGTTGTGATCATGGAAAGTCAGTTCGATCCAGAAAAAACCAATGAGCACCTGACGGTGTTACGCAAGCGTAATGTGGATGGTGTCATTGTTTTTGGTTTCACTTCTCTTGATGTGGACGAGGTGAGCCGTTGGCAATCGAAAGCGGTGGTGATTGCGATGGACACTGATAAAGTATCGTCGATTAATTATGACAACCAAGGGCTCATTCGGTCTGTACTCAGTAAGTTGGCGACAGATGGTTTAACGAATTTGGCCTTTATTGGCGTCGATCCTACAGATAAAACTACAGGGTTAGCACGTTTAACGGCTTATCAGGAGTGGTGTGAAGAGCAGGGAGTTGCGCTTTGCTACCAGACCGGAGCGCTTCACCATGACAGTGCTTACCATTTAGTGGATAAAGTGATTAGTACTCAGTTGCAAGCACTGGTTTGTGCCAGTGACACGTTAGCACTTGGCGCGGTGAAACGCTTGCAGGAATTGGGTCGCGAAGATGTTGTGGTAACCGGTATTGGTGGCAATGAGCTTCTCTCATTTCTTTTCCCCAAAGTGTATAGCATTGACCCAGGTTACCAACAAGCTGGCAGTAAAGCCGCTCACTTGTTGATCAGTCAGCTAGAACAGGGAGAATCTATTCAGCACCTCACTCAAGAAGCCGTTTGACGTCAGCGACTTCCTTTCGTTGATCTTTCTCATTATTAACAACAAACGCTGTAAATTTGACCAAAGAGTGTGATCATGCTCAATTAATGGGAATGTTCCCATTTTGTAAGGTGCGTTCTGGTGGCACACTGTGCTTACTCTCTTTTGGGAATGTTCCCATTATTGAGGTGAAGATACTATAATTCATTAGAGGTGAGCGGAGATTCATCTCAATTATCAGAAAAGGTCTGTATACGATGAGCCATATAGCCAAACAAGATGTTGCTGCCATCATTGACGGTGTCGGGGGGCAAGAGAATATTGCCAGTGTCAGTCACTGTCTTACTCGTCTTCGTTTTGTATTAAACGATACCGACAAAGCCGATAAGCGTGCCTTAGAAGCGCTTAAATTAGTAAAAGGGTGCTTTACTAATGCTGGTCAATTTCAGGTCGTGATAGGTACTGAAGTCGATGAGGTTTATAAACTCCTGATTGCCATGACGGGTAAAAGTGAGTCTTCAAAAGATGAAGCTAAAGTTGCCGCACGAAGCAACATGAACATTATAGAGCGCGGTATCTCTCACCTTGCTGAGATTTTTGTTCCGCTGTTACCTGCGATTATTACCGGTGGTTTAATTCTGGGCTTTCGTAATGTTATTGGCGACATTCGAATGTTTGATGGTCAAACGTTAACAGAAATTAGCCAGTTTTGGGCCACGGTACACTCTTTCTTATGGTTAATTGGTGAAGCCATATTCTTCTTCTTACCCGTTGGTGTTTGTTGGTCTACCGTTAAAAAATTAGGTGGTACGCCGATTTTGGGGATTACCTTAGGGGTCACCTTGGTGTCACCACAATTGATGAATGCTTACCTTATTGGTAAACAAGTACCTGAAGTCTGGGACTTTGGACTATTTGTTATCGAGAAAGTTGGGTATCAAGCGCAAGTGATCCCAGCGATGTTAGCGGGCGTGGCGTTAGCGTTCATTGAGACGCATTTAAAGCGTATCGTACCGAGTTACCTCTACTTGGTCGTCGTACCTTTTGTATCCATTATCTTATCCGTTGTGCTCGCTCACGCTCTGATTGGCCCTTTTGGTCGAGTGCTTGGTGATGGCGTAGCCTTCGCAGCTCAAGCGGCGATGACTGGGGATTTTGCGGTACTTGGTGCCATTGTTTTTGGTTTTTTCTACGCTCCTTTGGTCATTACAGGGATTCACCACACCACCAATGCTGTTGATCTTCAGTTGATGCAAGAGTTGGGTGGCACACCAATCTGGCCATTGATTGCGTTGTCAAATATCGCACAAGCATCGGCTGTCGTTGGCATCATCATTATTAGTAAGCGAGAAGGTGAGCGAGATATCTCAGTTCCCGCTGCTATCTCGGCTTATTTAGGGGTCACCGAGCCTGCTATGTATGGCATCAACTTGAAGTACAAGTTCCCAATGCTTAGCGCCATGATTGGCAGTGCGGCAGCCGCGGCGATTTGTGGGAGCGCTGGTGTGATGGCAAATGGGATCGGTGTGGGTGGTTTGCCAGGCATCTTATCTATTCAGCCTCAGTATTGGACCGTTTATCTCGTGGCTATGCTGGTGGCTATCGTGATTCCTATCATGCTTACGTTATTTATGTACAAGAGAGCTCAGTCTAAAGGTGAGCTTGAACTCGCCAATGCATAACATTTCAAGGCTCGTATCTGCGAGCCTATTTTTCCTTTTTAAAGTGTAAGTGAGACGGTGATGGGTTTACAGGCTCAGCAACAATGGTGGAAAACCGCCACAATCTATCAAATTTATCCGAAAAGCTTTTGTGATAGCGGTAGTAAAGGGATCGGGGATATTAAGGGGATCACCTCTAAACTCGATTATTTGCAGAACTTGGGGGTCGACGCCATTTGGCTTACACCGATTTATGCGTCACCAATGATCGATAACGGTTATGATATTTCTGATTATTACGCGATCAATCCTGACTTCGGTAGCATGGCAGACTTTGATGAACTGTTGGCACAAGCGCATCAACGCGGTATCCGTTTAGTAATGGATATTGTGGTTAATCATACCTCTACCGAGCATCAATGGTTTCAATCCGCCCTTGGAGACAAAGATAGCCCGTATCGAGACTACTATATTTGGAAACCAAACCAAGATGGTTCGCTACCGAATAACTGGCAGTCCAAGTTTGGTGGCTCGGCTTGGAAGCTGGATGAGAAAACCGATGAGTACTTTCTTCATTTGTTTGCACAAGAACAAGCGGATTTAAACTGGGAGAACCCGGCAGTACGGGAAGAAGTCAAACAAGTTATTGAGTTCTGGGCGAAAAAAGGCGTGGATGGTTTTCGCCTCGATGTCATTAATCTTATTTCTAAGCAACAAACCTTTTTGGACGATGATGAGGGTGATGGGCGACGCTTTTATACCGATGGCCCACGAGTACACGAGTATCTGCAAGAAATTAGTGAAGCGGTATTCCAAAAATATGGCTCTGTGACGGTGGGTGAAATGTCTTCGACAACCCTAGAGCATTGCCAGCAATACAGCGCGCAAGATGGCAAAGAGCTGTCAATGGTGTTTAACTTTCACCACCTTAAAGTCGATTATCCGAATGGAGAAAAGTGGCGTCTTGCTCCATTTGATTTCATCGAATTAAAGCGAATCTTCAATCATTGGCAAACAGGACTCAATGGTTGTGGTTGGGGGGCGTTATTTTGGTGTAACCATGACCAACCTCGGGTGGTAAGCCGCCTTGGTGACGACACGCTCTACCGGAATGAGTCGGCAAAAATGCTCGCAGCTTCGATTCATCTGATGCAGGGAACACCTTATATTTATCAAGGTGAAGAAATCGGTATGACCAACCCAGGTTTTAGTGAGCTATCGCAGTATAGAGATGTGGAAACCCTGACGATGTATCGTGTGATGCAACAAGCGGGACAGTACAGTCACGATGAAATCATGTCCATCTTACAGCAAAAATCACGAGACAACTCTCGTACGCCGATGCAGTGGGATGAGAGTGCTCAAGCTGGTTTTACCACCGGTGAGTCTTGGATTGGTGTATCAGACAACTACGCAGAGATTAACGCGGCAGCCGCTATAGCAGATGAACAGTCAATTTTTTATTTTTATAAGGATTTGATTGCGCTGCGTAAACAGCTCAAAGTCATCACTGATGGTCGTTATGTCGATCTGTATCCAATGCATGCACAAGTTCATGGTTACATGAGAGAGAACCAAGACAGTCGCTTACTTTGCTTGAACAATTATTATGGCCAAGAGACAACCGTCACGCTGCCGGAACACTATGTTTCTCAAAGCGGCAAGGTGGTCGTGGGGAATTATTCGCACTCAGAGGCGCGTATTGAGCTCGAAGCGGAGATAACCTTAAAGCCGTATCAGACAATGGCGATCTTATTGAAAAAGTAGCCATTAAGCTATTATGCCATAAGCCATAAGCCATAAGCCATTTTGGTAAACTAGCGAGGTGTCATTAGGTAAAAACGCCCTTCAAATTGAGGGGCGTTTTCATTTTTATCCGTAGGTGACCACATACCGAGTCGGTTTGTGATTCATCGCTAAGACAATGTTGAGTACCACGGCGCCGATAATAGAAACCAAAATAATTGGTGGCGCAACGAAGAAGCAAGAGGCCAGCAAAATAGTACAGTCGATGGCAAGTTGAGTTTTACCAACAGAGATGCCAAAACGTTCTTGGATAAATAGGCATAGAACATTAAAGCCACCAAGACTGGAGCGATGACGGAATAAGATCAACATGCCTAACCCCATGAGTAATCCCCCTGCGATTGCGCAGTAAACGGTATTCACATGGTCGACAGACACGACATGATGCATGTTATCGGCAAAAATGGACACGAGCGCACCGGAAATGGCACTGCTCATCGCAAAGCGTTTACCAAAGCGTCGCCAGGCTAATAAGTAGAATGGCGTATTGGCGGCAAAATAGAGCATACCGAATGAAATCGGTAGAAACTGGCTAAGTAATAACGCAAGACCTGTGGTCCCGCCAGTCAGTAATTGAGCCGATTGCAAGAAGAATATGCCTTGGGCCACTATGAAAGTGCCGGTCAAAATGGCTATCCAGTCTTCTTTACGTGAGTGTTTTTCCATCAAGTTAAAAATCTTCCGATAGTAATTGGCGGCAATAGTATTAAAAAGATGATCGTTTCGATAGCTAGGAGGGGAAAATTACGGTAAACCTATGTAATTCAATTTTTACACACTGTAAAAGGAATTATTGACACTTTAGGTTGCTAATGGGGTTATTTTCTTGCCGTACATGATGCAACCTAACGTTCACTATGAAGAAACTGCATGAAAAAGATCCATTTTTTCCTTTATGACCTAGATCAAATTATGTATTATGCGATTCATCAAACGTGGTGACGAAAACGTTTGCTTTTGGTCATTGTGTGGTTTTTTTGAAACTTTCAGTACAATCTGAGTCAGGAGATACAGATGCTAAAGCGTGATATGAACATCGCTGATTACGATGCGGAACTATTTGCAGCCATTCAAGAAGAAACTCTTCGCCAAGAAGAGCACATTGAGCTTATTGCTTCGGAAAACTACACCAGCCCTCGCGTGATGGAAGCGCAAGGCACGCAATTAACCAATAAGTACGCTGAAGGCTACCCAGGCAAGCGTTACTACGGTGGTTGTGAGTATGTCGATAAAGCGGAAACATTGGCAATCAATCGTGCATGTGAGCTTTTCGGCTGTGAGTATGCAAACGTTCAGCCACACTCTGGCTCTCAAGCGAACAGTGCGGTTTATATGGCGCTTTTGAACCCAGGAGATACGGTTTTAGGCATGAGCCTAGCGCACGGTGGTCACTTGACTCACGGTTCTCCAGTAAACTTTTCTGGTAAGCACTACAATGTCATTCCTTACGGTATTGATGAAGCGGGTCAAATCAACTACGACGAAATGGAACAGTTGGCTGTTGAGCACAAACCAAAAATGATCATCGGTGGCTTCTCTGCTTATTCTCAAATCGTTGATTGGGCACGTATGCGTGAAATCGCAGACAAAGTTGGCGCGTACTTCTTTGTTGATATGGCACACGTTGCCGGCCTTATCGCCGCTGGTGTTTACCCAACACCGGTACCACATGCTCATGTTGTTACAACAACAACGCATAAAACACTTGCTGGCCCACGTGGTGGTTTGATTCTTTCAAACGCTGGCGAAGACATGTACAAGAAACTGAACTCAGCGGTTTTCCCTGGTGGTCAGGGTGGTCCTCTGATGCATGTGATCGCGGGTAAAGCGGTAGCGTTTAAAGAAGCGATGGAGCCTGAATTTAAAGCTTATCAACAACGTGTAGTTGATAATGCTAAAGCGATGGTTGCACAATTCCAAGAGCGTGGTTACAAGATCGTATCTAACTCAACAGAGAACCATTTATTCCTTGTTGACCTGATTGATAAAGACATCACAGGTAAAGAAGCGGATGCGGCTTTGGGCTCTGCTAACATTACCGTTAATAAAAACTCAGTACCGAACGATCCACGCAGCCCATTTGTAACCTCTGGTATTCGTATTGGTACGCCAGCGATCACACGTCGTGGTTTCTCTGAAGCTGATGCGAAAGAGTTAGCGAATTGGATGTCAGATGTTCTTGACAATCTTGGCGACGAAGCGGTAATTGCTGCTACAAAAGCGAAGGTTCTGGACATTTGTAAGCGTCTGCCAGTTTACGCGTAAGTGAGCTAAAAGAACTCTGCTATAACAGGCATTAAAAAAACGAGCGTATTAGCTCGTTTTTTTGTGCGTGACGCTTAGCAATTAACGTGAAATTACTTATTTATATTAAGTAACGTGCCAGACTTACACTTGAAGGAGTAGTACTTACGGCTTTCGTTAAATTGCCCTAAGCCTTCACCGTTACAGTAATCAATGTTGATATCTCGCATAATTTCCAGCGTTTTCTCACTGTTCATTGAGAACTTCGCGCCATCTTTACATACTACTCGAACACGGCCATCATCGCTGACTGAGTAAAGGTTCACTTCGGTATTACATAACTCGAATGAAGCTTCTAAGTAATTGTCTTGTTGCGAGTTTTGAGCACAACCCGCAATGAGTGTGGCGGCTATGATGGGTAAACCTATTTTAAGCAATTTCATGCGTACATCCTTGAATGGCTGATGTTTTTCTATAAGCCTACCTAAAAATGACGAAAATGCGAGTACGAGATTGTCATGATGGTCATTTTTCTTAAAAAAAACACGGATAGTGCAACGCACATCCGTGTTTTTTATGTGGGGGACTTTTTACGGCGGTTATTTAATTTCTACGCCTTTCGCTTGTAGATCCGCGTGGTAAGAAGAACGCACAAAAGGTCCACAGGCGGCATGGGTAAAGCCAAGCTCTAGTGCAATTTCTTTAAGCTCATCAAATTCTGATGGTGGTACATAACGCTCAACCGGTAAGTGGTGGCGGCTTGGTGCGAGATATTGACCGAGCGTCAGCATGGTGACGCCATGAGCTCGCAAGTCTTTAAGTACTTGAACAATCTCTTCTTTTGTTTCACCGAGCCCCATCATTACCCCAGACTTTGTTGGAATATCTGGGTGCATAGCTTTAAATTTTTCTAGCAGCTGTAGCGACCATTTATAGTTCGCACCAGGTCGCGCTTTACGGTAAAGGCGAGGGGCGGTTTCTAAGTTGTGGTTGAAGACATCGGGTGGGTTGTCTTTTAATGCTTCTAAGGCAACATCCATACGGCCACGGAAATCCGGTACTAAGGTTTCAATACGAATTTCAGGATTCAGCGTTCGTATTTCACGAGTACAGTTAGCAAAGTGTTCAGCGCCGCCATCACGTAAATCATCGCGGTCAACGGAAGTCACGACCACATATTTGAGTTTCATGTCTTTAATGGTCTGAGCCAGTTTTTGCGGCTCATTAGATTCAGGTGCATTTGGACGACCATGGGCAACATCACAAAATGGGCAGCGGCGAGTACAAATAGCACCAAGGATCATAAACGTCGCAGTACCATGGTTGAAACACTCGGCGAGGTTTGGACAAGACGCCTCTTCACAGACTGAGTGAAGATTGTTTTTACGCATCGCCTTTTTGATGTCTTGAATTCTTTGGCTGTCAGAAGGCAGCTTTATCTTCATCCATTCTGGCTTACGTAGGACTTCTCTTTGTTCCTCCGGCATGTTTTTTACCGGAATCAGTGCCATTTTATCTGCGTCGCGATATTTGACGCCTTTTTCCATTTGTATAGGTTTGCTCATCGTCTTATGCTTCTTCGCTGAATTCTACTTGCTCGTAATCAAGTAATTGTATTAATTCGTTGACCAGCTGTTCTTCGACGCTGGCAACGCTATCAGGCCCACCAAGTTGGCTAATTTGGACCATTTCCATACCGGCATAGCCGCAAGGATTAATTCTTAAGAAAGGAGAGAGATCCATATCGACGTTTAAGGCTAATCCGTGAAACGAACAGCCTTTACGGATACGAAGCCCTAAAGAGCAGATCTTCTTTCCATCGACGTAAACACCAGGAGCATCCGGCCTTGCCGCCGCCGCAATATTATAGGTGTTTAGCGTGTTGATGACGAGATTCTCTATATGAGTGACGAGATCTCTGACACCTAATTTTTTACGACGAAGGTTAATTAGAAAGTAAGCGACCAGTTGACCAGGACCATGATAGGTCACTTGTCCACCGCGGTCACTTTTGACGACAGGGATGTCACCGGTGTTGAGTAAGTGTTCTTCTTTACCTGCTTGCCCTTGAGTGAAGACTGGGTTGTGCTCTACTAACCAGACTTCGTCACGAGTGTCGTCGTTTCGATTGTCGGTGAAAGCATGCATGGCTTTCCAGACTGGTTCGTAGTCTTTGCGCCCAAGCTTTCTTACTATTAGCTGATTCTTCACTCGTACCCTCGTCGTCACTTAATAAAGTGTTTGCATTATAAACCTGTTCATTGACTTGAACTACAGCTAAATAGTGAAAATTTAACCAGTTTGTTATGTTCTCTAGTTAACTTTTTGAAAAATAAAAAGAAAGCAGCCGAGGCTGCTTTCAAAAAAAATTGAATAATTCAAATTTTTACAGAACCATGCGAACGATGTCAATTTCGCCAAGTTCTTTGTAGAGCGTTTCTACCTGTTCAATAGACGTCGCAGTGATGTTAATTGAAACAGCATGGTAGTTGCCCTTAGCGCTAGGCTTAATCGTTGGGCTGTAGTCTCCAGGTGCGTGACGCTGGATCACTTCCAACACTTTTTCAGGAAGTTCAGGCTTAGCATAACCCATCACTTTATATGTAAACGAGCAAGGGAACTCTAGTAGGTCTTTGAGTTTTGCATCTGAATTGATGGTTAACATAATGGCGACTCCAAAAAATCAAATTTGTTGTAACGGTGCGAATAGTAATGTCAAAGGCGACGAAACTCAAGACGAGTTCGCTGCATATAAGTTAGTCGATGATACTTGAAGTAAAAAGCAACAAAGCCGCATTATGCGGCTTTGTTTGCTATCGTCATTTTACGTTGTGGTTAGAAGAAGCTCTTAACCAGTAAAACGATATAGTCCCATAAGCGGCTAAACAAGCTGCCTTCTTGTACGTTTTCAAGTGCAAGTAATGGGTACTCGGCAACATCTTCACCATCTAGTTGATAGTATAGCTTACCCACAACATCGCCCTTAGATATGGGTGCTTCAAGTTGTTTTTCAAGCACGAAGCTCGCTTTTAAATTTTTCGCTTGTCCACGAGGGAGGGTAACGAAGGTGTCTTCTGCCACACCAAGAGCAACGGTATCTTTGTCACCCATCCATACTTTTTCTTCAACGAAGGTCTCATTCGCGGTATGAGGGTTGACGGTTTCGAAGAAACGGAAGCCATAGCTGAGTAGCTTTTTGCTTTCCGATTTACGAGCATTGGCATTTTTTGTGCCCATCACTACGGCAACAAGGCGCATTTTACCTTCGGTTGCTGAACTGACTAGGCTGTAACCAGCTTTGCTTGTATGACCGGTTTTAATACCATCAACATTCATGCTTTTATCCCACAATAGACCATTACGGTTGTATTGTGTGATGCCGTTGTAGGTAAACTTCTTCTCGGAGTAAACACGATATTCATCTGGAACGTCTTTGATAAGTGCACGCCCTAGCAGTGCCATGTCGTATGGCGTTGAATATAGGTTTGGATTATCGAGACCATGAACGTTCGCAAAATGCGTATCGTTCATGCCAATTGAGCTCGCCCAAGCATTCATTAAATCAACGAACGCATCTTCTGAACCTGCAATGTGCTCTGCCATAGCGACACAAGCATCGTTACCAGATTGAATAATGATGCCTTTGTTTAGCTCTTCAACTGTGACTTTAGTGCCTACTTCGATGAACATCTTAGAAGAGTCAGGGAAATTTTTTGCCCAAGCGTTTTTACTGATGGTGACTTCATCTGTTGGTGCAATTTTGCCGCTTTTTAGCTCTTGGCCGATAACGTAGCTTGTCATCATTTTGGTTAAGCTGGCAGGATGAAGTTGGGTATTCATCTCTTTTTCAGCGAGGACTTTACCTGAGTTATAGTCCATAAGTACGAAGCCTTTCGCGGCAATTTGCGGCGCGTTAGGCATCACGACAGGCGTAGCTACGGCATAACTAGCCGTTAATGTTGCTGCAAGAGCAATAGATGTAATGAATTTCATAGAAGACTTGTTTTTATTCATGTTGAACACAGTATTTGTGAGTTATCCGTATAGTAACAGATTGGTCGCTGCGCACTAAAGAGCTTACACACTAAGTAACAACGGTGATTTATGTCAATGATGTTTAAAGTTTTTTGACGAAAGCTGAGGTATAACCGAGCTTTTGTACTTGCTCTAACGCATCATGAGTATCTTTATAGTCGCTAAAAGGACCAAGCATTAAGCGATAATTATTCTTTATCGGTGATAGGAACGTCTCAACCGATAGGGTATTACTTAATTCGTTAGACAGTTTGGTGATTCTGTCTTTATGTGGTGACGCCACCACTTGTATGCCATATTTCGGGTGCTTATCTAGTTGATGCTTTCCCGTTGGTTTCTCAACGGTAATGACTTCAATTTTAACATTGGCTGTCCCCGTTTTTATCACATCGAGTTTTTTGGCCGCCGCATAGCTGAGGTCGATGATTCGACCCTCATGAAATGGACCTCGGTCATTAACGCGTACGATAGTTTCTTTGCCATTATCGGTGTTTGTGACTTTTACATAACTAGGTATTGGCAGCGTTTTGTGCGCGGCTGACATAGAATACATGTCATACACTTCACCATTTGACGTCAAATGTCCATGGAATTTTTTTCCATACCATGATGCTTGACCTTTTTCAGTAAAGCCTTGAGCATCTTTTACAATGGTATATTGCTGACCGCGCAATTTATAGTCTTTGTTACCGCCCATGCTATAAGGTTCATATTTTGGCTGAGCCCCTTCAATATGATCAACAGAAATGGGGGTGGTAGGAGCCACATCATTATCAATATCGTAGCGGCTGTCTGACGAAGAGCAGCCCGCGATGACGATGATACTCAAGCCAGTAAGCAACCAGCGAGATTGTAATGAGGAAAAAAACAGAGTCATTTATGTCGCCTTTGAAAACGCTTTTCGGTGAGTATGGATGGACATCAATATGCCAAAGCCAGCCATCAAGGTCACCATGGAAGTGCCTCCATAGCTAATAAGCGGCAGAGGGACACCAACAACAGGTAATATACCGCTTACCATACCAATATTTACGAAAACGTAAACAAAAAAGCTGAGAACAATACTGCCTGCCATCATTCGGCCAAACGCAGTTTGTGCAGAGCTTGCTAGATAGAGCCCGCGACCAATGATGAATAAGTACAATGACAGAAGAAGCAATATCCCAATCATACCCCATTCTTCGGCAATGACTGCAAAGATAAAGTCAGTATGACGTTCTGGTAAGAATTCTAGCTGCGATTGTGTGCCGTGCAACCAACCTTTGCCGCCTAAACCACCAGAGCCAATCGCGATTTTGCTCTGTATGATGTGGTAACCAGCGCCAAGGGGGTCAGATTCAGGGTCAAATAGTGTTCGAACCCTTACTTTTTGGTATTCCCGCATCAGGAAGAACCATAGCACGGGGATAAATGCCCCCACGGCAATAGCCGCTCCGGTAATGATTTTCCAGCTGATTCCGGCTAAGAAAATGACAAAAATACCCGACGCCGCGATAAGGATGGAAGTACCAAGATCCGGCTGTTTTGCAATAAGAATGGTAGGTACCATTACCATAACGAGGGAAATGATGAGCGTTTGAAAGCTGATGGGGAGCGTGCGTTTACCAATATATCTTGCCACCATAAGGGGAACGGCGAGTTTAAGCAGCTCAGAGGGCTGAAAACGGACAAAACCGAGGTTTAGCCATCGCTGTGCTCCTTTAGAAGACTCGCCGAAAAACAACACGCCCAACAACAGAATGACGCCTGTGAAGAACATGAGTGGCGCAAGGGTTTCGTACGTGCGAGGTGATAACTGGGCTAAGCCAATCATAACAACCAATGACAATACCATCCGCATGGCTTGCCTATCCATCATCGCGAGGCTTTGCCCGCTAGCACTGTACATCACGACCAACCCAAAGCCCATGAGAGCAAGGATACCGAGCAATAAGGGTAGGTCGATGTGAAAGCGTTCAAGTAGGAAGCGGTTTCGTCCTGTTGATGGATCGAATTTCATTATTCTTCTTCACCTTCTTCATTTTCAGTGAGTGCGAGATCAAACACTTGCCTTACTACTGGAGCACCATTTGTAGACCCTCCTCCGGCGTTTTCGAGCACTATGGTGACCACAACCTCTGGATTTTTGAATGGAGCAAAGCCGGTAAATAAAGCATGATCTTTCAAATGCTCTGCGATTTCATCCGCGTTGTACTTTTCATCTTCACCCAAGCTAAATACTTGAGCTGTACCTGACTTGCCTCCAGATTGATAGGGCATGTTGGTAAAGGAACGACGAGCAGTACCTTTGACGCCGTGGTTAACTCGGCGCATCCCTTCCAAGGCGAGATCCCAATAACGTTGTTGTACACCTGTAATTGGTTGTCGGCTATCGACTTCAGCTAAGACTTGTTGGTCGAAGTTGTCACCATTGTCTATTGTGGCACGCAGTAGGTGAGGAGAGAGTACCTCGCCACGGTTCACAAGAACGGATGTTGCTTTTGCAATTTGCATTGGTGTGGCAGTCCAATAGCCTTGTCCGATCCCGACAGGGATCGTGTCACCTTGATACCAAGGGGTGCGGTGCCTTGCCATTTTCCATTCACGAGTTGGCATGTTTGCCTTACTTTCCTCATGAATATCAATACCGGTATAGTCGCCAAAGCCGAACATCATCATCCAAGATGAGAGGCGGTTAATGCCCATGTCATAAGCGATTTGATAGAAGAAGGTATCCACCGACTCTTCAATCGCTTTGACAATGGTGACTTTACCGTGCCCCCAACGCAGCCAGTCACGATAAGGACGGGTTTTGGAGTTCGGTATGCGCCAGTAACCCGGATCGTTTCGGGTTGTCGTCGGGGTTATCACCCCTTCTTGCAGAGCGGCTACCGCGATAAATGGCTTAATCGTGGAGGCTGGAGGGTAGATACCCAGCGTTGCTCGGTTTACCAGCGGTCGATTTTTGTCGTTAAGTAATGCTCGGTAGGCTTTACTTGATATCCCATTCACAAACGCATTCGGATCATAGCTCGGACTGGAAACCATCGCTAATACGCCGTTGTCGGTAGGGTCGAGCACGATGGCGGACCCCCTGCGTCCATCAAGTAGTTTATGGACTTTCAGTTGTAAATTGATATCTAGGTTTAAAACGATATCTTTGCCCGGCGTGGGCGGAACGAACTTCAGGGTACGTAGCACTCGTCCACGGCTGTTGACTTCCACCTCTTGGTAGCCAGCAGTACCGTGTAATAAATCTTCATAATAGCGTTCAATACCAAGCTTACCAATGTCACGAGTTGCTTGATAGTTTGCTACTTTTTCTTCGCGAGCTAGACGTTGAATATCACGGTCATTGATGCGAGATACGTAGCCAATCACATGAGTCAGCACGTCACCATATGGGTAGTAGCGCTTCAGGGTTGCCGCAATTTCAACGCCAGGGAATTTGTGCTGATGGACAGAAAAAGTGGCCACTTGTTGTTCATTGAGTTGGGTCAACAGTGGGATAGACTTGAAGCGTCGTGTGCGCTTACGCTCACGTTGAAAGGCTTCGATTCTGTCATCGGATATGTCGAGATATTCGCGTAAGTCTAAGATGGTTTGATCCATATCTTTGACTTTCTCAGGGATGATTTCTAAGTTGAATACCGGGCGGTTTTCCGCCAGTAGTACGCCATTTCGGTCGTAAACTAGCCCACGATTGGGTGCAATCGGAACGACTTTGATACGGTTGTCGTTTGAGCGGGTTTTGTAATCTTGATATTGATTGATTTGGATGTTGTATAGATTGGCGACCAAAAGCATCATCATCACAATAATGAAGATGAAAGATACTAAAGCGCGACTTTTAAACAGTCGCGCTTCTGCCTGATGGTCTCTTATCTGGCTACGTTTAAGTCTCATAGGGGGTGAAACTACTCTCGATGGTAAGGGTGATTAGTGGTAATTGACCAAGCTCTATATAAGCTTTCAGCCATCACTATTCGTACCAATGGGTGCGGCAGTGTTAATGCCGATAATGACCAACTTTGGTCGGCCGCCGCTTTACATGCTGGCGCTAAGCCCTCAGGGCCACCGATCAAAATAGAAACATCACGGGCATCGAGTTTCCAACTCTCAAGTTGCTCGGCAAGCTGAGGGGTATCCCATTTCTTACCCGGAATATCCAAGGTTACGACTCTATTGCCTTTAGGGACAGCCGCTAACATGGCTTCGCCTTCTTTTTGCAAGATACGTGCAATGTCAGCATTTTTCCCGCGTTTTCCAGCAGGAATTTCAATGAGCTCTAAAGGCATATCATGAGGGAAGCGTCGGCGATACTCTTGAAAGCCTTCTTCTACCCATTTAGGCATTTTAGTCCCAACAGCGATGAGTTGTAGTTTCAAGCGATTAGCCCCAGAGTTTTTCTAGTTGGTAAAGCTCTCGGTGTTGTTCTTGCATGACATGTAGCATGGTGGAGCCCATATCCAGAACGACCCATTCGCCTTCTTGCTCACCGTCGACACCAAGTGGCTCTAGGCCCATTTTTTTCACTTCAGTTGCGACGTGGTCTGCAATAGAAACAACGTGTCTTTTCGATGTACCGGTGCACACGATCATGAAGTCAGTGACATTTGATTTACCGATTACATCAATGGTAACGATATCGACGGCTTTCATGTCATCCGCTTTATCAGCTAGAAATAGTTTCAATTCTTCGTGTTGCAAGGGGTTTTCCTCTTTTGGTGGAATAGAACAAGGCAATAACACTAACGCGGTTATTGATCTTCGGATTATAACAGGTTTTAGTGAGGTAAAGACATCGGTGTGTCAGTAACGCTTAAGTTCATGGATAACTGATGGATTAATGGCCAAGGGCTGATGTCATACTGTGTTTTCGCTTGGACTTCTATCTGTGCTAGTAACTGAATAGATTGTTTGAGCCTAGCTGGAGATAAGCGGGTCAGCGCTGCGTTATAAAGGGGTTTCTTATTTTGCCATACGCGAAACTTATCAAACACTTGCGCCATGGAAAGTTGCGTTAGGGCTTGTTGCATTTTTACCAGTTGAAACAACTCTTTTTGAACAGTTCTAAGCAAAATGATCGCTTCAATGCCTTCAGATTCAAGCTGGGTTAAGATCCTTTGAGCGCGTTTCGCTTTTCCCTCTAGCATGGCATCAACCCAATGAAAGACGGTAAAGTGATTGTGGCGGCTCAGCGCCTCTTGTACTCGAAGGAGCGTTAACTGACCATCTGGGTATAAAAGTGTCAGCTTTTCGAGACTTTGAGATAGCGCAAATAGGTTGCCTTCATGCCATTGGCATAGTAGCTGGACCGCTTCATGATCGGGAGTGAGATTGATCGCTCGGCATCGCTGTGTAACCCATTGTGGCAACCGTTTGATATCGGGAGTCGTACAGCTTACATGGCAGCCATTTAGCGCCTTAAACCATGCGGCAGACTCTTGAGCGCGGGTTAATTTACTGCCGGATATTAGCAAGACAATATCTTCATGAAGTTGGCTCGCTATTTCTGTTAGTTGTTTCGCAATAGCGGCGTTAACCCCCGCTTCCGGAAGCTCTAACTCAATAATTTGCTTTGATGAGAACAGGCTCATAGATTGCGTGCAATCAAAAACGTCATTCCAATCAATAGAAGCATCGACGACAAATCTGTGGTGTTCTTCGAAGCCTAATGCTTTGGCTCGCGCGATGATGTGGGCGCGACTTTCTTGAATAAATAGTGGTTCATTACCAAATAACAGGTAGCAAGCAAACCAGCGCTGAGTAAGCGACTCAGTAAGACGATCGGCAAAAACTTTCACATTAATTCCTTGTACGAAGGCTTAATTGTTGCGAGAAGCATGAGCTTCTCGCTGTACAACTTACATTCACGAAGTAAAACGTACATTCTCTAAGATAGACTAGGAGTGAGACGTTGCTACTGGCTCAGTTGTTGTTTCTGCTTCTTTTTTCTTGAGTTCAAACTCTTCAATTTCTGATTTCAAACGTGCCATCTGACGCATCATTTGTTGGACAGATGTCTGTCTCATTTCTTTTTCGATTAGCGACTTTTCTTCTGATTTTGCCAATGCAGATAATGGGTTATCAAGGTAGCTACGAGTCATGGACGCGGAGAAGTCTTTTGAGCCAATGTTAGGGATAGTAATTCTATAGTTTACGCTATATGTGATTTCTTTTTCAGCAGCTCGTGTGTTTTGGTAAAGAGACAGTGTTCTGTCACCGATGCTTTCACCCAAAATGTGGATATTGGTAATCGTAGCACTTGGTTCTACCAATTTAATTTTATTTAATCGCAGCTGCTCTTTAACAAGTCTTGTTATTTCGCCATATGGTGAAAAGCTGGTGACAGAAATTTCTTTTATATCATCCGGTACTGTGTACTCACCACGAAGGTGGAATCCACAAGCGCTAAGGAGCGAGGTGAGTAGGAACACAGAAAAGAGTTTTAGTAGGTTGTGTTTTAACAGGCGCATAATACCGCTTACTCGTTAGACAATGGTTTATGTAAGCGCCCTAAATAGGAGGCTTAAATAAAACGATGATGGGTTAATGGTGTTGAATAATCGTGAGCGATTAAAGTCGCAGGTATAACACCTGCGACTTTATATCCAGGATCCAGGACGCTGTTTAGTTTGCTACGATGTTCAATAGCTTACCAGGAACAAAGATAACCTTGCGAATCGTTAGTCCATCTAAGAACTTTTTCGCATTCTCATCGTTGAGTCCTAGCTCACGAACTTGTTCTTCTGTCGCGTCAGCGGCAACCGTTAGCTTCGCACGTAGCTTACCGTTGATCATAACAACGATCGTTTTCTCGTCTTCAACCAAAGCTTTCTCGTCAAACGTTGGCCATGTTGCCGAGTCTACGTTTGATTCACCAAGAGCAATCCACATTTCGTAAGAGATGTGCGGCGTCATTGGATAAAGCATGCAAACCACGGCTTTTAGTGCTTCATCAAGGATGGCACGGTCTTGCGCTGACTCTTGAGGTGCTTTTGCGAGCTTATTCATCAGCTCCATGATGGCCGCGATTGCCGTATTGAACGTTTGGCGACGGGCGATATCGTCGGTTACTTTTGCAATGGTCTTGTGGACATCACGACGAAGTGCTTTCTGATCACCAGATAACGCAGACGCATCAACAGTCTCAGCAGCACCTTTAGAAGAGTGCGCGTGAACCAATTTCCAAACGCGCTTCAGGAAGCGGTTTGCTCCTTCAACACCAGACTCTTGCCATTCAAGCGTCATGTCTGCAGGCGATGCAAACATCATGAATAGACGCACCGTGTCAGCACCGTACTTATCAACCATTTCTTGTGGGTCGATACCGTTATTCTTCGACTTAGACATTTTGATCATGCCTGAGTGTTCAACTTCGCGACCTTGGTTATCGACAGCTTTTTCGATACGACCTTTGCCATCACGTTCGATAGTTACGTCAGTTGGAGCGATCCACTCTTTCGTACCTTTCTCGTTCGTGTGGAAGAACGCGTCCGCAAGTACCATGCCTTGACACAAAAGTTGCTTGAACGGTTCATCAGAGGTTACGTAACCCGCATCGCGTAGCAATTTGTGGAAGAAACGAGAGTAAAGTAAGTGCATACACGCGTGTTCAATACCACCAATGTATTGGTCAACCGGCAGCCAGTAGTTGGCTTTCTCAGGGTCGAGAATGTCATCGGCTTGTGGTGAGCAGTAACGCGCGTAGTACCAAGACGATTCCATGAAGGTATCGAAGGTGTCAGTCTCACGTAGAGCTGGTTCGCCGTTGAATGTGGTTTCAGCCCAAGACTTGTCAGCTTTAATAGGGCTAGTGACGCCATCCATGACTACGTCTTCTGGAAGAATGACGGGCAGTTGGTCTGCTGGTACTGGGTGAACTTCACCGTCTTCAGTGGTGACCATTGGGATTGGCGCGCCCCAGTAACGTTGACGAGATACACCCCAGTCACGTAGACGGAAGTTAACAGTCTTCTTACCTTTGCCTTCAGTTTCTAGCTTCGTAGCAATGGCATCGAATGCTGCTTGGAAAGCAAGACCATCGAATTCACCAGAATCGAACAGTACGCCTTTCTCCGTGTAAGCCGCTTCAGACACGTCTAGATCAGAACCGTCTTCTGGCTTGATCACTGGAATGATATCGATGCCGTACTTAGTGGCGAACTCGTAGTCACGTTGATCGTGAGCAGGAACCGCCATTACCGCGCCTGTGCCGTAATCCATAAGAACGAAGTTTGCTACATATACAGGAACAACACGACCGTTAAGAGGGTGGGTAGCCGTTAGGCCAGTATCCATGCCTTTCTTTTCCATTGTTGCAAGTTCAGCTTCTGCAACTTTAGTGTTACGACACTCTTCAACGAATGCGGCAAGTTCAGCGTTGTTCTTCGCGGCTTTCTCTGCCAGCGGATGACCTGCTGCGATACCTACATAAGATACACCCATTAGTGTGTCTGGGCGTGTTGTGTATACTTCTAGTGGCGCTTCTTCACCGTTAACAGCGAAAGATAGCTCAACACCTTCAGAGCGACCGATCCAGTTGCGCTGCATGGTCTTAACCATTTCAGGCCAACCTTCAAGGTTGTCTAGATCGTCTAGTAGCTCTTGCGCGTACTCAGTGATCTTAATGAACCATTGTGGAATTTTCTTTTGTTCTACAGGCGTATCACAACGCCAGCAGCAACCGTCTTCTACTTGCTCATTAGCCAGTACAGTTTGGTCGTTTGGACACCAGTTAACAGAAGAGGTTTTTTTGTAGACCAAGCCTTTTTCGTAAAGTTTAGTGAAAAACTCTTGTTCCCAACGGTAGTACTCAGGCGTACAGGTTGCGAATTCACGGCTCCAATCGTAACCAAAACCCAATAATTTAAGCTGGTTTTTCATGTACTCAATGTTTTCGTACGTCCACGGTGCTGGGGCAGTATTGTTTTTTACTGCTGCGTTTTCTGCCGGTAGACCAAATGCATCCCAACCGATTGGTTGCATGACATTTTTACCTTGCAGGCGTTGGAAGCGTGAAACCACATCACCGATGGTATAGTTACGAACATGACCCATGTGCAGTCGACCACTTGGGTATGGGAACATAGATAGGCAGTAGAATTTTTCTTTATTTGCGTCTTCACTTACAACAAAGGTTTTATTGTTGTCCCAGTGTTCTTGAACGTTACGCTCAATCTCTTGCGGGTTGTATTGTTCTTGCATCGATGATTTCCGGTTATCTTGGAATTTGTGAGTTCTGTTAAAACAGAGACTACTAGATCATCATAGAATACCTAAAGCAGGCGCGGTCAACAATAGTCAATGTACCCAGAGTCGTTGAAGTTGCCATATTGAATGGTAATGTTAGGCAGAGTGCAGACTGATGGGGTAGTCAGTTAGGTGTTATGACGTAGCACGCTATACTTATAAGATTATTCCATTTGTTGTCTAGCGTAAGCTGTGATGATTGTGGCGAAAAAGGGGGATCTATGCCTAAACGTAAAGCCAGCTATGAAGAGATGTTTGAAGATGTGGTGGATAACCTCAAGCACAGCCCTGAAGAAGTGCAGCATGTGCTCGAAAAGTCAGGCTCTGTGATTGAAGCCGCGAACGACATGACAAAAGATGAAATGGCGTTGATCTCTGCTTATATCCATTCGGATTTAAAAGAATTTGCTGACAACTATGAAGAAAGTAAAAGTGGGCCATTTTATTTGATGGTGGCTAACTCGATTTGGCAAGGACTGTTAGATATCACGGACAAAACGAAAGTTGAGTGGTTAGAGCTATTTCAGGATCTCGAGCACCAAGGTGTATATAGCGCCGGAGAGATGATCGGTTTTGGGGTGCTGGTATGTGAAGAGTGCGGCCATAAAGCGGAATACAATCACCCGACAACCATTTCAAATTGCAGCAAGTGCGGTCACAAAACCTTTAATAGGCAGCCTCTTAAGCCTTAATCCCATCAATTCATCAGTCCCTTCTTACTAAGAGGGGGACTGATTCGTGAATTGTTGGAGTTTGCAGGGTTATTTGTGCTGTTCTTTAAACTCTTGTACCCACATTGCAGTTGCGCCGCAAACCGCAATAGGCATCACAAACAAGTTTAAAATTGGGATCGACGTGAATAACGCAACGATTGCGCCAAAGCTGTAACTTTTGCCTTGTTTTCTTTTTAAAGATAAACGCATATCGTTAAATGGGACCTTATGATTATCAAATGGGTAATCACAATATTGGATCGCTAACATCCAAGCGGTAAAAATAAACCAAAGAAATGGCGCGATAGTTTGCCCAAGAGCGGGTATTAATAACAGCAGAAAAAGCCCGATCGCTTTTGGTAGTACGTAAAGCAATTTTCGCCACTCTCTTGCCATAATTCGTGGCACATCCTTGACGACGCTGAGTATGCCATCATCAGACACTTTTTGTTGAGTGAGGGATTCTTCAACTTTTTCGGCAAGTAGGCCATTAAATGGCGCAGCAATAAAGTTAGCAAGCGTACTAAAAAAATACGAAAAGGTGGCCAAGATGGTTAACGTCAGCAGCGGCCACAAGACATAACTCAGCCATGATAAAAATTCTGGTAAAGCGCCCATCCAACTCTCTATCCAAATATTTAAGTTAGAAAAGAGGTAATACATAGCGGAGCCAACCAATAAAATATTAGCGAGCAAAGGCATAATCACGTAACGACGAATGCCAGGCGTGAAAGCAAGCTGAAAACCTTGGTGGAAGTAACCAAATCCGGTATTGGCTTTGTTCAAAGTTGAGCTCCTTTATAGTGATTTAGCAGGGCTTTAGGGCGACTATAACAAAAAAGGTCAGAGGAAATCACAAACTTCTTATACTAAGGTGTTCTATTAATAGGTAGAGTTTTGGTAAAGTAGGTCAGTTGGAAGTGTTTAAGCACTTCAATAAGGACTATTTTTATAACATTGAGAGCAAACAATGCAGGAATTGCGATTCGTACTCATTATTGTCGGTGCCTTAGCCATAGCGGCGCTGTTGTTTCATGGCTTATGGTCAAGCAAGAAAGAAGGCCAGAAAAAATTTGCTGATCGACCTTTGGGAAATATCGATGAGACATCAGATGATGATCATTATGTGGCACCAGAAGATGATTTTGAGATCGTGCGTAAGGTTAAAAGCGAACCTGATTTTGGTTTGAACCAACAAGCACCCGCGTTTGATCCTCTTGATGATGCTCTCGATGATGTCGTTGTGTCGGACGGACCGACTCACTATGAGAACCGTCGGGATAGGACGAATTCGTTGACGGCCTCCTATGAAACTGACGATATGCCATCATTTAGTGCGAAAGAAACGGCAGATGATTTAGAGCCACTGGATCTAAAAGAGCCTAAGATCGACCTTGATGCTATCGATGTGGTTACGCCACAGGTAGAGCGTTTCGATGAGGTCGTGTCATCACAAGCATTTTCTGATGTTGATGAGAATCAACCAGTCTCGAATGCTCAGGACAAGGTTGTGGCGCCAAGCACACCCAAAGAGTCAGAGATTAGTGAGCCCGAAGAACCGGAAATGCAAGTGTTGGTGATGAATGTACACTGCGCTGGTAATGAACCGTTTATCGGCAGTAAGCTATTCGATAGCATGCGTCAAAACGGCCTGATTTACGGTGATATGGATATATTCCACCGTCATGCCGATCTATCTGGAACGGGGAAGGTCCTCTTCAGTGTCGCGAATATGATGCAGCCAGGTACACTTCAGCATGATGATCCAGAGACCTTTACCACCAAGGGGATTTCATTCTTTATGACGTTGCCATGTTTTGGCGAAGCTGAGCAAAACTTTAAGCTCATGCTTAGAACCGCACAACAGATCGCGGACGATGTCAGTGGCAATGTGTTGGATGACCAGCGTAACTTACTCACCCCAACTCGCATTGATGCCTATAAGAAACAGATTCAGGATTTTAACCGCTTAAAAGCGGGTGCGTAACATAACCATTTATTAGTAAAAAAGGGCTCCTACTAATAGGAGCCTTTTTTATCATTACGATCAGGATAAAAGCATGTCTCAGCAACGATTAAATGAACTTAAAGATCAACTTCACCATTACGCCGTGAAGTACTACGTGGAGGATACACCAGTCGTCCCCGATGCCGAGTATGATCGTTTAATGCAAGAGTTACTGGCGATTGAAGCGGACAACCCTGAATGGGTATCGGTGGACTCACCAAGCCAACGTGTGGGCGGGGCTCCATTGGATGGTTTTACTCAAGTCAAACATGAAATCGCCATGCTATCGCTCGACAATGCTTTTTCGGATGAAGACTTAGATGCATTCAATAAGAGGCTAGGCGAACGTGTTAACCGCACCACTGTGGGAAGTTACTGTTGCGAAGTTAAATTAGACGGTTTAGCGGTGAGCTTGATGTACGAAAATGGTGTTCTCACTCAGGCAGCGACACGTGGTGACGGCGCAACAGGTGAAAACATTACGGAAAATGTCCGCACTATTAGTGCGATCCCATTGAAGCTACAAGGCAGTGATATTCCCGCGCGTCTTGAAGTACGTGGTGAAGTGTTTATGCCTAAAGCGGGCTTTAACAAAATGAATGAGCTTGCCGCCAAAAAAGGTGACAAGGTATTTGTTAATCCACGTAATGCAGCGGCGGGTAGCTTACGCCAGCTAGATTCTAGAGTGACGGCGACAAGACCATTGAGTTTTTATGCTTATAGCCTAGGTGTGGTAGAAGGCACTGAACTGCCACCGAGTCACTACGATAGGCTCACGAAGCTTAAGTCTTGGGGTTTTCCTATGGGCCCGGAAACCATGCGAGTCAGTAGTATTGAAGCAGTGAAGGAGTATCATAAATCGATTTCAGATAAGCGCGATGCATTAGCGTATGAAATTGATGGGGTAGTGATTAAAGTGGATGACATCGCCTTGCAAGAGCAACTCGGGTTCGTCGCTCGTGCACCACGTTGGGCGATTGCTTATAAATTTCCAGCGCAAGAAGAAATTACTACATTAAACAGCGTTGAGTTCCAAGTTGGGCGAACCGGAGCGATCACGCCGGTGGCAAAACTAGAGCCTATATTTGTTGGCGGCGTAACGGTGAGCAATGCCACGCTACATAATGCCGATGAAATTGCTCGTCTTGGCGTCAAAATAGGCGACAGCGTGATTGTCAGAAGAGCGGGGGACGTTATTCCGCAGATCGTTGCCTTTGTGCCAGAGCGAAGACCAGAAGATGCGCAGGATATTTGTTTTCCGCAAACCTGTCCGGTATGTGCATCGGGTATCGAGCGAATAGAGGGCGAAGCGGTGGCTCGTTGTACTGGTGGATTAGTTTGCCAAGCGCAGCGTAAAGAGGCGCTCAAGCACTTTGTCTCAAGGAAAGCACTTGATGTTGATGGGCTTGGAGACAAGGTGATAGAGCAGCTTGTTGATAAAGAGATGGTTGAAACGCCTGCTGATCTCTTTAAATTGTCCGCTGGTGTATTAACGGTTCTTGAGCGCATGGGGCCTAAATCGGCGCAGAATGTCGTTAATGCGCTTAAGGTATCAAAAGAAACGACGCTCGCGCGTTTTCTTTATTCTTTAGGTATTCGCGAAGTTGGTGAGGCCACAGCGGCCAATCTAGCTGCGCATTTTGAAACACTTGAGGCCATCATGGGGGCATCTCATGAGGCGTTACTAGAAGTGCAGGATGTTGGCGAAATTGTGGCTAAGCATATCAGGTACTTCTTTGCCGCAGAATTAAATCGTCAGGTCATTGATTCATTGATTGATGTTGGCGTTCATTGGCCTGCTATTGAACTGCTTAGTGATGATGTCCCACAACCATTAGCGGGCAAGGTGGTGGTGTTAACAGGTTCACTGTCACAACTTAATCGCGGTGATGCAAAAGCAGCGCTGCAAGCATTAGGGGCAAAAGTGACCGGCAGTGTGTCTAAGAAAACCGACATATTATTTGCTGGTGATAATGCAGGCTCTAAATTAGCGAAAGCTCAAGAGCTAGGTGTGGAAATAAAAACCGAACAAGATTTAATAGATTTAATCCCGTAATAGTTATTCAGTGATATAAAAGGAGCCTCTTATGA
>NZ_JAKRRY010000030.1 GCF_026191675.1 Vibrio qingdaonensis
ACGAAGCACTAGTAAAAAGGGCATCATTTGATGCCCTTTTTATGCGCTACTATTTATAGAGGCGCAATATTCGCCAATTTGGTGAATAATTAAAGGATTTTGAAGGCTGAGGAAGTGTTTAAACACTTGCTGAGCTTTTTGTAGGGTGTTGGTTTGACTCATATTTCACCAGCACAAAGGAATAAGCCCTGCAGCAGCGGGGTTGTTGTCGTCTAATAAAGACTTGTCACAGGTTGGTTTTATGAAAGCAAACGCTGAAGCTCCTGAAAGCTCAAATGCAGCAGATGTAATGAAGTGGATTGTCGCTTTTGCTCTGTTGGCCGCCGCTGTTGTGGGTAATTACCTGTATGGAGAGCTTTCAGTAGTACTCCGTGCTGCAGGTGTCGTTGTATTGATTGCAGTAGCACTAGGTGTTGCCGCTACAACAACAAAAGGTAAAGCTGCGATTTTGTTTGCTCGTGAAGCGCGAGTAGAAGTGCGCAAAGTGGTATGGCCAACGCGCCAAGAAACGACGCAAACTACGTTAATCGTCCTAGCTGTAAGTGTTGTGATGGCACTAGCGCTATGGGGTATTGACGGCATTATGGTTCGCCTAGTGGCTTTAGTAACCGGGATATAGAGGGTCTTAATTCATGAGTGAAGCTCCGAAAAAACGCTGGTACGTTGTTCAAGCCTTCTCAGGTTTTGAAGGACGTGTGGCTCAGTCTCTTCGCGAACATATTAAAATGCACGCGATGGAAGACTACTTTGGCGAAGTGCTAGTACCAACTGAAGAAGTTGTGGAAATCCGCGCTGGTCAACGTCGTAAAAGTGAGCGTAAGTTCTTCCCAGGCTATGTTCTTGTTCAGATGTTGATGAACGATGAATCTTGGCACTTAGTGCGCAGTGTGCCACTTGTCATGGGCTTCATTGGTGGAACCTCTGACCGTCCTGCACCTATCACAGATAAAGAAGCGGATGCTATTCTTAACCGTTTAGAGAAAGCAAGTGAAGCACCTCGTCCAAGAACAATGTTCGAAGCGGGTGAAGTGGTACGTGTGAACGATGGTCCATTCGCAGACTTCAACGGTACCGTTGAAGAAGTGGATTACGACAAGAGCCGCATTAAAGTGTCTGTATCGATCTTTGGTCGTGCAACACCAGTTGAGCTTGAGTTTGGTCAAGTTGAAAAACTTGATTAAAAAAACACCTTTATAGGGTTGTTTAAGGCGCGAATTATGATTATAATTTCGCGCCTTTTTGCAGGTCTTGCTGCAAAAAGTATTTATTGAAAACTGGGGAGCTGATCGAATGGTTAGCGTCTGAACCCAAAAATTAGGAAATATCATGGCTAAGAAAGTTGAAGCTTATATCAAGTTGCAAGTTGCAGCAGGTATGGCGAACCCTAGTCCACCGGTTGGTCCTGCTCTAGGTCAACACGGTGTGAACATCATGGAATTCTGTAAAGCGTTTAACGCAAAAACAGAATCTGTTGAGAAAGGTCTACCGACTCCAGTAGTAATCACTGTTTACAGTGACCGCTCTTTCACATTCGTAACTAAAACTCCACCTGCTGCTGTTCTTCTTAAGAAAGCTGCTGGCGTTAAGTCTGGCTCTGGCCGTCCTAACACTGAAAAAGTGGGTACAGTTACAGATGCTCAAATCCAAGAAATCGCAGAAACTAAAGCTGCTGATATGACTGGTGCTGATATTGAAGCGATGAAGCGTTCTATTGCGGGTACTGCTCGTTCAATGGGCCTAGTGGTAGAGGGTTAAGATCATGGCAAAACTTACTAAGCGTATGCGCGTAATCCGCGACAAAGTTGAAGTAACTAAAGAATACGACATCAACGAAGCTGTAGCTCTTCTTAAAGAACTAGCAACAGCTAAATTCGTAGAGTCTGTAGACGTTGCTGTTAACCTAGGCATCGATGCTCGTAAATCTGACCAGAACGTACGTGGTGCAACTGTACTACCTCACGGTACTGGCCGCGAAATCCGCGTAGCAGTGTTCACTCAAGGTGCAAACGCTGAAGCAGCTAAAGCAGCTGGCGCAGACATCGTTGGTATGGAAGATCTTGCTGAGCAAGTGAAGAAGGGCGAAATGAACTTCGACGTAGTTGTTGCTTCTCCAGATGCAATGCGCGTTGTTGGTCAACTAGGTACTATCCTAGGTCCACGCGGCCTTATGCCAAACCCTAAAGTTGGTACTGTAACTCCTAACGTTGCTGAAGCGGTTAAGAACGCTAAAGCTGGTCAGGTTCGTTACCGTAACGACAAAAACGGCATCATCCACACTACAATCGGTAAAGTATCTTTCGAAGCTAACCAGCTTCAAGAGAACCTAGAGACTCTTCTAGTTGCTCTTAAGAAAGCTAAGCCGTCTTCAGCGAAAGGTGTTTTCCTGAAGAAAGTGAGCATCTCTACTACTATGGGTGCTGGCGTTACTGTGGATCAGGGTACCCTGAACACTCAAGCTTAATAGCCTAATCGCTTAAAAGCTTGCATAGGCGTAAAAATTATGTATAATTTTGCGCCTATCAAAATTTGTGGTTGAGGCTGATAATCCACTTGTGGAATGTCAGTCTCCGTCCAAGACCGTAGGCGTTCATTTTTCGATTTGAACTTAATTAAACCTACGTAGACGGTGCCCGACTTAAAGCGGGTTGATTTTTCGAAATCAATTGGCTTATGGGAATGCACCGTATTAGCTCTCGGCATCATTATGATGCTGGGTGGTGTAATAACAACCAGGAGTAAATCCCAAATGGCTTTAAACCTTCAAGACAAAAAAGCAATTGTTGCTGAAGTCAACGAAGCAGCCAGTGGTGCACTTTCTGCAGTTGTAGCTGACTCTCGTGGCGTTACTGTTGGCGCGATGACTTCTCTACGTAAACAAGCGCGTGAAGCGGGTGTTTACATGAGAGTTGTTCGTAACACACTAGCACGCCGTGCAGTAGAAGGTACTGAGTATGAGTGTCTACAAGACACATTTACTGGTCCTAGCCTACTTGCGTTCTCTAATGAGCACCCTGGTGCTGCAGCGCGTCTTTTCAAAGACTTCGCTAAAGAGAACAAAACATTCGAGATCAAAGCTGCTGCATTTGAAGGCGCAGTTACTGATGCTGATGTACTAGCGACACTACCAACTTACGACGAAGCAATTGCACGCCTAATGATGTGCATGAAAGAAGCTTCTGCTGGCAAGCTGGTTCGTACTATCGCTGCTGTTCGCGACCAAAAAGAAGAAGCTGCGGCTTAAGCCTTGCTTTTTACTGGTTGCTAAATAAACTTATTGTTGACTTAAAAGAGAATTGTTATGTCTATTACTAACGAGCAAATCCTAGACGCAGTTGCAGAAATGTCTGTAATGCAAGTTGTTGAGCTTATCGAAGCTATGGAAGAGAAATTCGGTGTTACTGCTGCTGCTGCAGTTGTAGCTGGTGGCGCAGCTGGCGGCGACGCTGCTGCTGAGCAAACTGAATTCGACGTAGTTCTTACTGCTGTTGGCGGTAACAAAGTATCTGTTATCAAAGCAGTACGTGGCGCAACTGGCCTAGGTCTTAAAGAAGCTAAAGCTCTTGTAGACGGCGCTCCTGCACCTCTTAAAGAAGGCGTAGAGAAAGCTGAAGCTGAAGCTCTTAAAGCTCAGCTAGAAGAAGCTGGTGCTACTGTTGAAATTAAGTAATTATTACTTAGTTTCATAGCCGACAGGCTAATGGCTGGTGGTTTATTAACCACCGGCCTTTTTGCGCTGTAGGGCATAGGTGAATTTTCCCGCTGTTTAAGCACCTATGTACCATGCAAAAAACGTTGCTCGACGCTTGAGTCAACGTCACTACAGTAAACAGTTGTTAGTCACTGTCCCATTACCCACCTTAAGTAACTAGGCTTGGGCGGACAGTTTGGGTCACTTATCAGCGAGCTGAGGAACCCCATGGTTTACTCTTATACCGAGAAAAAGCGCATCCGTAAGGACTTTGGTACTCGTCCACAAGTTTTGGACATTCCATACCTGCTATCGATCCAGCTTGATTCTTTCGACAAGTTTATCGAACAGGATCCTGAAGGACAATATGGACTTGAAGCTGCTTTTCGTTCTGTGTTTCCAATTCAGAGCTATAACGGCAATTCTGAGCTGCAATACGTTAGCTACCGTCTTGGCGAGCCAGTATTTGATGTTAAAGAATGTCAAATTCGTGGCGTAACTTATTCAAAACCACTTCGCGTAAAATTGCGCCTGGTTGTTTTTGATAAAGACGCACCAGCGGGTACTGTAAAAGATATTAAAGAACAAGAAGTCTACATGGGCGAAATTCCGCTTATGACAGACAATGGTACCTTCGTAATCAATGGTACCGAGAGGGTTATCGTATCCCAGCTGCACCGAAGCCCAGGCGTGTTCTTCGACAGCGATAAGGGTAAGACCCACTCTTCAGGTAAAGTTCTTTATAACGCACGTGTTATTCCTTACCGTGGTTCATGGCTCGACTTCGAGTTTGATCCTAAGGATAACTTGTACGTTCGAATCGACCGCCGTCGTAAACTACCAGCATCGATCATTCTTCGTGCACTAGGTAAAACGTCGGAAGAGATCCTCGATATCTTCTTCGATAAGATTAACTTCGAAGTAAAAGACCAAACTCTATTAATGGAGTTGGTACCGGAACGCCTACGTGGCGAGACCGCTTCTTTTGATATCGAAGCAAACGGCAAGACTTATGTTGAGACTGGCCGTCGCGTAACTGCGCGTCATATCCGTCAACTTGAGAAAGATGGCGTTGATTTCATTGAAGTACCTGTCGAGTACATCGTAGGGAAAGTAGCGTCTAAAGACTACATCAATGAAGCGACTGGCGAGATCATTGTTGGTGCAAACCACGAGATCAGCCTAGAAGCACTTGCGAACCTTTCGCAGGCTGGCCACAAGCAACTAGAAGTTCTATTTACGAACGATCTAGACCACGGTCCGTTCATGTCAGACACACTACGTGTCGACAGCACGGTAGACCGCATCTCTGCATTGGTAGAAATCTACCGCATGATGCGCCCGGGTGAGCCACCAACAAAAGAAGCGGCAGAATCGCTATTCGAAAGCCTATTCTTCGCTGAAGAGCGTTATGACCTATCGACTGTTGGTCGTATGAAGTTTAACAGCTCTATCGGTCGTGAAGACGCACTAGAGCAAGGCACACTTGACGAAACAGATATCGTTGAAGTGATGAAGAAACTGATTGCTATCCGTAACGGCATTGGCGAAGTGGACGATATCGACCACCTTGGCAACCGTCGTATCCGTAGCGTTGGTGAAATGGCTGAAAACCAATTCCGTGTTGGTCTAGTTCGTGTAGAACGCGCAGTGAAAGAACGCCTAAGCCTTGGTGACCTTGACGCTATCATGCCTCAAGATCTTATCAATGCTAAGCCAATTTCTGCAGCCGTTAAAGAATTCTTTGGCTCTTCACAGCTGTCTCAGTTTATGGACCAAAACAACCCGTTATCAGAAGTGACGCACAAACGTCGTATTTCTGCATTGGGTCCTGGCGGTCTAACTCGTGAGCGTGCTGGCTTTGAAGTACGTGACGTACACGTTACGCACTACGGTCGTCTATGTCCGATCGAAACGCCAGAAGGTCCAAACATCGGTTTGATTAACTCATTGTCAGCGTTTGCACGTTGTAACGAGTACGGTTTCCTAGAAACACCGTACCGTCGTGTTGTTGATGGTGTAGTTACTGACGAAGTTGATTACTTATCAGCTATCGAAGAAGGTCAATTCGTTATCGCACAGGCAAATGCTGCGTTAACAGCGGAAGGGACATTCGACGATGAACTGATCACAGCTCGTCAAAAAGGTGAATCTGGTCTTCACCCACGCGACCATGTTAACTACATGGACGTTGCAACCAACCAAGTAGTATCTATCGCTGCCTCGCTTATCCCGTTCCTAGAACACGATGATGCGAACCGTGCATTGATGGGTGCGAACATGCAACGTCAAGCCGTTCCAACACTGAAGGCTGATAAGCCACTTGTTGGTACTGGTATTGAGCGTAACGTAGCCGTTGACTCGGGCGTTACCGCGGTAGCGAAACGTGGCGGTATGGTGCAGTCTGTTGACGCATCTCGTATCGTAGTTAAGGTTAATGAAGATGAGCTGATTCCTGGTGAAGCAGGCATCGACATTTACAACCTGACTAAGTACACGCGTTCGAACCAGAACACTTGTATTAACCAACGTCCAACGGTACTTCCTGGTGAGCCTGTTGCTCGCGGTGATGTATTGGCTGATGGTCCTTCAACGGATCTCGGTGAATTGGCACTTGGTCAAAACATGCGTATCGCGTTCATGCCTTGGAACGGTTACAACTTCGAAGACTCGATCTTAGTATCTGAGCGCGTAGTTCAAGAAGACCGCTTCACGACTATCCACATCCAAGAGCTTTCTTGTGTGGCACGTGATACTAAGCTGGGTTCTGAAGAGATCACAGCGGATATTCCAAACGTAGGTGAATCTGCTCTGTCTAAACTAGACGAGTCAGGTATCGTTTACATTGGTGCTGAAGTTAAGGGTGGCGACATCCTAGTTGGTAAAGTAACCCCTAAAGGTGAAACGCAACTAACGCCTGAAGAGAAGCTACTACGTGCGATCTTCGGTGAAAAAGCATCAGATGTTAAAGATACATCACTACGTGTACCAAACTCTGTTTCTGGTACCATCATCGACGTTCAAGTCTTTACTCGCGATGGCGTAGAAAAAGACAAACGTGCTCTAGAAATAGAGCAGATGCAGCTTAAAGAAGCGAAGAAAGACCTGACTGAAGAGTTCCAAATTCTTGAAGGTGGTCTACTAGCGCGTGTAAGAGCTGTACTTCTTCAAGGTGGTTACTCTGAAGAGAAGCTTGATACTATCGGTCGTAAGAGATGGCTAGAGCTAACGCTAGAAGATGACGCACTGCAAACTCAACTTGAGCAACTTGCAGAGCAAAACGACGAGCTAAAAGCAGACTTCGATAAGAAGTTTGAAACTAAGCGTCGTAAGATCACTCAAGGTGATGATCTAGCGCCTGGCGTTCTTAAGATTGTTAAAGTTTACCTAGCGGTTAAACGTCGTATCCAGCCTGGTGATAAGATGGCCGGTCGTCACGGTAACAAGGGTGTAATCTCTAAGATCAACCCTGTTGAAGACATGCCATATGATGGCAAAGGTCAGCCTGTTGACATCGTGCTTAACCCACTGGGTGTACCTTCGCGTATGAACATCGGTCAGATCCTAGAAGTTCACTTAGGTCTGGCGGCGAAAGGTATCGGTGACAAGATTAACCAAATGGTTAAAGAGCAACAAGAACTCGCGAAATTCCGTGAATTCTTGCAAAAAGTCTACGACCTAGGCGGTACTCGCCAGAACGTTGACATTGCTGAATTGTCCGACGACGAAGTTCGTACATTGGTGAAAAACCTACGTGGTGGTCTACCAATTGCGACACCAGTATTTGATGGTGCTACTGAAGGCTCTATTAAAGAACTATTGAAACTTGGCGACCTACCTGAATCTGGTCAGTTAACCTTGTTTGATGGTCGTACTGGTGACCAGTTTGAGCGTCCTGTAACTGTTGGTTACATGTACATGCTGAAACTGAACCACTTGGTTGACGATAAGATGCACGCTCGTTCTACTGGTTCGTACAGCCTAGTAACTCAGCAACCACTTGGTGGTAAAGCTCAGTTCGGTGGTCAGCGTTTCGGTGAGATGGAAGTATGGGCACTAGAAGCATACGGTGCGGCTTACACTCTACAAGAAATGCTAACGGTTAAGTCTGATGACGTTAACGGTCGTACGAAGATGTATAAGAACATCGTCGACGGCAACCACAGCATGGAACCTGGCATGCCAGAATCGTTCAACGTACTGTTGAAAGAGATCCGCTCGCTAGGTATCAACATCGAGCTAGAAGACGAATAATCCTTTATTAGGGTTATCTGGTAGGAAGGCGCTCGCTCTATAGTTTAAGAGCGGGCCCCTTTTAACTCCTCACAGGAGCTGATTGTGAAAGACTTATTAAACTTTCTAAAAGCACAGCATAAGACCGAAGAATTTGATGCAATCAAAATCGGTCTATCTTCACCTGACATGATTCGTTCATGGTCTTTTGGTGAAGTTAAGAAACCAGAAACGATCAACTATCGTACGTTCAAGCCTGAGCGTGATGGTCTATTCTGTGCGCGTATTTTTGGTCCAGTTAAAGACTACGAATGTCTTTGTGGCAAATACAAGCGTTTGAAACACCGCGGTGTTATCTGTGAAAAGTGTGGCGTTGAAGTAACGCAAACTAAAGTTCGTCGTGACCGTATGGGCCACATCGAGCTTGCTTCACCTGTTGCTCACATCTGGTTCCTAAAATCACTGCCGTCTCGTATCGGTTTGTTGATGGATATCCCTCTACGTGATATCGAACGCGTACTGTACTTTGAAATGTACGTCGTGACAGAACCAGGCATGACTGATCTAGAAAAATCACAGATGCTTACTGAAGATGAGTATCTTGATCGCCTAGAAGAGTGGGGTGATGAGTTCACAGCTAAGATGGGTGCAGAAGCGATCAAAGATCTGCTGTCTACTATGGACATGCACGCAGAAGCGGAACAAATGCGCGAAGAGTTAGAAACCACTAACTCTGAAACTAAGCGTAAAAAAATCACTAAGCGCCTGAAGCTAGTTGAAGCCTTCATTCAATCGGGTAACAACCCAGAATGGATGATCTTGACTGTTCTTCCGGTTCTACCGCCAGATCTACGTCCTCTAGTTCCACTAGATGGCGGTCGTTTTGCGACATCTGATCTGAACGACCTTTACCGTCGTGTGATTAACCGTAACAACCGTTTGAAGCGTCTTCTAGAGCTAGCGGCTCCAGACATCATCGTACGTAACGAAAAGCGTATGCTGCAAGAGTCTGTTGATGCCCTTCTAGATAACGGTCGTCGCGGTCGTGCGATCACAGGTTCGAACAAGCGTCCTCTGAAATCTCTTGCTGATATGATCAAGGGTAAACAAGGTCGTTTCCGTCAGAACCTTCTAGGTAAACGTGTAGACTACTCTGGCCGTTCTGTAATCACAGTAGGTCCATACCTTCGTCTACACCAGTGTGGTCTTCCTAAGAAGATGGCACTAGAGCTATTTAAACCATTCATCTATAGCAAGCTAGAAACTCGTGGCATGGCGACGACAATCAAAGCAGCTAAGAAAATGGTAGAGCGCGAAGAAGCGATCGTTTGGGATATCCTAGACGAAGTTATCCGCGAACACCCAGTACTGCTTAACCGTGCACCTACACTTCACCGTCTAGGTATCCAAGCGTTTGAACCAGTACTAATCGAAGGTAAAGCGATTCAGCTTCACCCACTAGTGTGTGCGGCTTATAACGCCGACTTCGATGGTGACCAAATGGCGGTTCACGTGCCTCTAACTTTAGAAGCACAGCTTGAAGCACGTACACTGATGATGTCGACGAATAACATTCTGTCTCCAGCATCAGGTGATCCGATCATCGTACCTTCTCAGGACGTTGTATTGGGTCTTTACTACATGACGCGTGACAAGATCAACGTTAAAGGTGAAGGTATGTACCTTGCTGGCCCTGAAGAGGCTGAGAAGGCATACCGTACTAAGAGCGCAGAGCTTCACGCTCGCGTAAAAGTACGTATCACTGAGACAGTGGTTGACGAAGATGGTAACAGCACAACAAGCACAGGCATGGTAGATACTACTGTTGGTCGTGCAATGTTGTGGCAAATCGTACCAACGGGTCTTCCATACAGCTTGGTAAACCAAAAGCTAGGTAAGAAGCAAATCTCTAACCTACTGAACGAGTGTTACCGTAAGCTGGGTCTGAAAGACACAGTAATTTTTGCTGACCAAATCATGTACGCTGGTTTCGCTTACGCGGCACTATCAGGCGTTTCAGTTGGTATCGATGACATGGTTGTACCTCAAGCGAAGTACGACGAAATCGAATCAGCAGAAGAAGAAGTTCGCGAAATTCAAGATCAGTTCCAATCTGGTCTAGTAACCGCGGGTGAGCGCTACAACAAAGTGATCGATATTTGGGCTTCGACCAATGATCGCGTAGCGAAAGCGATGATGGACAACCTTTCATCTGAAACGGTTATTAACCGTGACGGTGAAGAAGAGCAACAAGAGTCGTTTAACAGCATCTACATGATGGCTGACTCGGGCGCTCGTGGTTCTGCCGCTCAGATTCGTCAGCTTGCTGGTATGCGTGGTCTGATGGCACGTCCAGATGGTTCAATCATCGAGACACCAATCACCGCGAACTTTAAAGAAGGTCTAAACGTCCTTCAGTACTTTATCTCAACGCACGGTGCTCGTAAGGGTCTTGCGGATACAGCACTGAAAACAGCAAACTCGGGTTACCTAACTCGTCGTCTAGTAGACGTTGCTCAAGACGTTGTAGTTCACGAACATGACTGTGGCACCCATGAAGGTGTTGACATGATGCCTCACATCGAAGGTGGTGACGTTAAAGTTGCACTTTCTGAGTTGGCTCTTGGTCGTGTAGTGGCTGAAGACGTTCTTAAGCCGGGTACTGAAGATGTTCTGATTCCACGTAATACTCTGATTGATGAGAAGTGGTGTCAAATCATGGAAGATAACTCTGTAGATAGCATGAAAGTGCGCTCAGTAGTTACCTGTGATGCGGACTTCGGTTGTTGTGCACAGTGTTACGGTCGTGACCTAGCACGTGGTCACCTAGTGAACCAAGGTGAAGCAGTTGGCGTTATTGCTGCTCAGTCTATCGGTGAACCGGGTACACAGCTAACGATGCGTACGTTCCACATCGGTGGTGCAGCATCGACAGCGGCAGCAGAAAACAGCATCCAAGCGAAGACAACGGGTACCGTTAAACTTCATAACGCTAAGTTTGTTATCAACAAAGATAAGAAACTGGTTATCACTTCTCGTGCATCTGAGATGACGATTATTGATGAGTTTGGCCGTACTAAAGAGAAGCACAAACTTCCTTACGGTTCGATCCTAAGCAAAGCAGACAACGACGCAGTACAAGCTGGTGACGTTGTGGCTAACTGGGAAGCGCACACACTGCCAATCATCACTGAAGTGGCAGGTCGCATCCAGTTTGTTGACATGATCGATGGCGTAACTGTTTCTCGTCAAACAGATGACCTAACTGGTCTATCTTCAAGTGAAGTAACTGAACCAGCTGCTCGTCCAGCTGCAGGTAAAGATATGCGTCCAGCTATCAAACTTGTAGATGAGCAAGGTAAAGACGTAATGATCGCCGGCACAGATATGCCAGCACTTTACTTCCTACCTGGTAAAGCGATCGTTAACATTGAAGATGGCGCAGAAGTTGGCGTTGGTGACACGTTATCTCGTATTCCTCAGAAATCTGGCGGAAACCGAGACATCACCGGTGGTCTACCTCGCGTAGCGGATCTATTTGAAGCTCGTAAGCCTAAAGAGCCAGCAATTCTTGCTGAGCACTCAGGTATGGTTTCATTTGGTAAAGAGACCAAGGGTAAACGTCGTCTAATTATCACTCGCGATGGCGGTGATAATTACGAAGAGATGATTCCTAAGCATCGTCAGTTGAACGTGTTCGAAGGCGAACGTGTTGAACGTGGTGACGTAATTGCTGATGGTCCAGAAACTCCACATGACATTCTACGTCTACGTGGCATTCACGCTGTGACACAATACATCGCGAACGAAGTTCAAGAAGTATACCGTCTACAAGGCGTTAAGATTAACGATAAGCACATCGAGACTATCGTTCGTCAAATGCTACGTAAGTGTACAATTACACATGCTGGTGACTCTGAGTTCTTACCTGGTGAGCAAGTTGAATACCACAACGTTAAGATCGCTAACCGCGCTCTAGAAGCGGAAGGTAAAGAACTAGTACGTTTCGAACGTGACCTACTAGGTATTACGAAAGCCTCTCTTGCAACTGAGTCATTTATCTCAGCGGCATCGTTCCAAGAGACAACACGTGTACTAACAGAAGCGGCAGTTTCTGGTAAGCGTGATGATCTTCGTGGTCTGAAAGAGAACGTAATTGTTGGTCGTTTGATTCCAGCAGGTACAGGTTTTGCGTATCACCAAGACCGTCAAGCTAAGCGTAACGAAGTACAAGAAGGCCCGTCAGCTGAACAAGCAACGGATAACCTAGCAGCACTTCTAAATGCAGGCTTCTCTTCTGACGAGTAATCGTTGTTAGAGACATGAAAAAAGGCGCCGAAAGGCGCCTTTTTTGTATCTGTCTGGTAGGGAATAAAGGATAATGGTTCCTGGTTCCTGGTTCCTGGTTCCTAGGGACGCGTTTCACCCCTTTCCTAGGAAAGAGGCGATGGCATTCTAATGTCGTTTGCTTAACTCTATGCCCCAGGCGGTATCGCTAAACTGTCGGCAATTAGCTGTATCAGTAGGTCTTCAACTTCAAAGCGCAGTTCTAAAATCTCGCCCACTTTCGACATGTCCGGTTCAAAACTTGGCAAATCATTGTCTTGTGAAAGCCCGACATACTTATCGTTGAATTCAAGTAACGGCTCAGTGGTTAGAACGATTTTAGCGTACGTCCCATCAATTTCTTCATTGGTCTTAAAGCCCGTTGCTTTCCACTTGTCCATCACCATATCGTAGATCTTGAAATGACCTTCAGAGATATAGTCAACTAAGTGATTACAAAATGAGCCAATATCTGATGGAGCAGGAAGCTCAATGACATTCGATTGAGAAGAGGCGGGTTGCAGCGCGGCAAGCTTACAATATTCAACAATAAGCGCTTGTCTTGTTTCTAACCAATGATCGATGACTTCACTAGAGCCACCCCATTGTTCTTGTGCATTTTTAAATTTATTCAGCATGACCATGTCCTCATGATCGGGGCTACGATCTGCAGCCACACGTTTTGCAATAACCTTAAGTGTTGAAATAACACATGGTTAGTGAGAAATTGATTCCCTTGGTACCAGATTTAGAATTTCTAATTTTCCAGCTGGTATGAAATTAGATTGCCAGTAAAATGGATGAACTGCAAGCGCTGAGGATTCAAGATGTTAAAAAAAAGTGAAGATGCTATTCATCCTGCCTATTGGTGTATTGTATCCGGAAGTGAGCTCTGGCTTCATGATGGTGTGCTTCCTTATGGTCCAGCGGAAGCATTTTCTCTTCCTGCATCAGAAGCGGTCAAGATTGGTGAGTTTGAAGGCACGCCCGTGATGTGGATTAACGATGCCAACCTGGATGACCAGCGAACCATGACCTCCTTGCGAGAGCTGTTGTCTTTACCAGAAGCTCTATTTTGTCTGGTGTCGAAGGCAGTACAGTATGGGCATATGACTCAGACAATGCGTTTTTGCCCGCAGTGTGGCGGGCGGGCGCACTTAAATCATAATCAGTTGGCAATGCAGTGCCAAGATTGCCGTACACTGCATTACCCACGCATTTTTCCTTGTATCATCGTTGCCGTGCGTAAAGGCAACGAAATCTTACTTGCGCAGCATCAGCGGCATGCGGGAGGGATGTATACGGTTATCGCTGGGTTTCTCGAAGTCGGGGAAACGTTGGAAACCTGTGTCGCTCGTGAAGTTTATGAAGAAACAGGTATAAAAGTGAACAACATACGCTATGTCGGGAGCCAACCTTGGGCGTTTCCGAGCAGCATGATGATGGCATTTTTAGCCGACTACGAAAGTGGCGACGTGAAACCGGATTATCACGAACTCAAAGATGCGCAGTGGTTTGATACCAGCAAGTTGCCATTGGTTGCTCCAAAAGGCACCATCGCTCGGGCACTCATTGAAGAAACAGTGACTCAAGTGAGTATTGAGAAAAATGCAGCGAGAAAATAGATAAAAAAAACCCTCCGCAAGCGGAGGGGGTAAGTAAGATGTCGTTATGAGATGCTGAGTGTAACACTCAGTATATTATTGTAATTTTCGCTAGCAGATTGATTTTTAACACCCCCGATTAGCGGTTGCAAACACACTCAACGTTTAGTTGTTAATAATATGATCTCGCCTGCAAAGTGTTGTCTTTTTGAGCGATAGCGCACGCAAGCGGACGACACTCAAATTTTGGTAAAAGAAATGTTATCTATGACTGCAAACCGTCAATGATTAGCGGTAAACTATGGCCTTTCGAATTGGAGAAAAATGAATGACGGAACTGAAGAACGATCGCTACCTTAGAGCGCTATTAAAAGAGCCAGTAGACCACACCCCTGTATGGATGATGCGTCAAGCTGGTCGTTATCTCCCAGAGTATCGCGCAACACGTGGTGTGGCGGGTGATTTTATGTCGCTGTGTAAAAATGCCGAGTTGGCTTCTGAGGTGACTCTTCAACCGCTTCGTCGTTTTCCTCTTGATGCGGCGATTCTATTTTCCGACATTCTGACGATTCCAGATGCGATGGGACTGGGTCTTTACTTCGAAACCGGTGAAGGTCCTAAATTTGAACGCCCAATTACGTGTAAGGCTGATGTTGAAAAAATCGGCCTACCTGATCCTGAAGGTGAACTGCAATACGTCATGAATGCGGTTCGTCAGATCCGTAAGGATTTAAAAGGCGAAGTACCTCTCATAGGCTTCTCTGGTAGCCCTTGGACGCTGGCAACTTACATGGTAGAAGGTGGCAGCTCAAAAGCCTTCACTAAAATCAAAAAAATGATGTACGCGGAACCGCAAACCTTGCACTTGTTGCTCGATAAACTGGCGGACAGCGTGATTGAGTACTTGAACGCACAAATTAAAGCTGGCGCACAATCCGTCATGGTATTTGATACTTGGGGTGGCGTGTTGACACCGCGAGATTACAACCTGTTCTCACTGCAGTACATGCACAAGATTGTTGATGGTCTAATTCGTGAAAACGAAGGTCGTCGCGTACCCGTGACACTGTTCACTAAAAATGGCGGCATGTGGTTAGAGCAAATCGCCGCAACAGGGTGTGATGCTCTTGGCTTAGACTGGACGATCAATATCGCCGATGCTAAGAAACGAGTGGGCGATAAAGTCGCCCTGCAAGGTAATATGGATCCTTCGATTCTTTACGCGCAACCAGAGCGCATTCGTGAAGAAGTCGCAACCATCCTTGAAGGGTTTGGCGACGATGGAACCGGGCATGTCTTCAACCTCGGTCACGGTATTCATCTAGATGTACCGCCAGAAAACGCCGGTGTTTTTGTGGACGCCGTTCATGAACTATCAAAGCCTTACCATAAGTAATTGCTGGTTAGCTCCAGCGCGCTTGCTGGCGAAGTAATGATAAACGCTCAGGGTTTCCCTGAGCGTTTTTTTATGGGTGAAGGATCTTATTAGTGAGAAATGTTGCTAAAGGGCAGGAACCTTAAGCGAACTTAGCTAAGCTTATTTCAGCGAGTACGAATTATGGTGACAGTATGACTCTACAACTCCCCCTCTTTTTATCGATTGTCCTATTGGTCGTATCAGGGTGCGCGGCTGACGTGGCGACCGACTATGATGCTAACGCCAACTTTTCTTTATTCAAGACCTATCAATATCAAGAAAATCCCGATGTTGCCGTGGGGCTTGACGCGGCGCGTATCAAAAAAGCGGTGGATAGGGAACTGGCAAACAAAGGCTTTCAACAAGTGGAACGTGATAGCGACGTGCTAGTGCGCTACCGTATTTTAGAAGGGACAGAGTTACAAAGTAGCGGCCCCACCTTCGGGTTTGGTGTGGGTGGAGGAAGCTATGGGGGCGGTGGTTATGGGGTAGGAGTACGAACGCCAGAACGAATTAAAGAGAAGAAATTTGGCAAATTGAACGTCGAGTTGATTGACGCCAAAAATAATGAGGTGGTATGGAGTTCGGTGTCGCAAAGGCAGCTCACGGAAACCATGGAACCTGCGGATAGGGATGTGTTTGTGCAAGAGCAAGTGCATAAGATGTTTGAAGAGTATCCGAGGTAAGAGCGGATTAAGAGCGGAGCTGTGGCCCTGTGGCCCTGTGGGGTGTGACTAATTATAGTTTTATTAATTAGTTGATTCTGTGTGCCTTATGGGTTTTTGTGAACCATAGAACCATAGAACCATAGAACCATAGAACCATAGAACCATAGAACCATAGAACCATAGAACCATAGAACCATAGAACCATAGAACCATAGAACCATAGAACCATAGAACCATAGAACCATAGAACCACTAATACCCTTTATTAAAATCCACTAAATTCTGCAGCTGAAAGCCATCTCGCCAGCGTAAATAATTTTCTGCAAAGATATCGACGACTTGTTCGGGAAAGCTCAGGGCGGCAATGTGTGGCGTGACCGTCACTTGGCTGTGGTGCCAGTAAGGGCATTCCTGCGAGATCGGTTCGTTGATGAAGACATCGAGAAAAGCATGGTCAATTTGGCCTGCTTCAAGTGCAGTGAGCAGCGATGGGGTGTCTACCGTGGCGCCACGACCAACATTAAAGAACAAAACTCCCCGGCAATGAGCAAAGAGCTCACGATTGAATATGCCGTGTGTTGCTCTGGTGTTGGGCAGGGTGGATACGATAATGTCAACAGAGGCGAGCAGAGTGTTAACCTCATTGATGTGGTACGTTTCTGCAAATGCTGACTGTCTCGGTGGAATGCCCGTACGATTGATGCCAATTGGGATCATGCCCAGCGCTTTGACAACATTGGCAAGATGACTGCCAATCGCCCCGGTGCCGAAAATCGCCATACGCTTACCATTTAACGATTGATAGTGATGCTGTTGCCAGTCTCTGTTGGTTTGTTGCTGCTTATATAAAGCAAAGTGACGATAGTGATTAATGGTATGACCGAGCACGTATTCACTGATTTGCTGGCCAAATATGCCTTTAACATTGGTGAGCTGAAAACGCGGCGCGCTCGCTTTCTCCAGTATTGCATCAACGCCTGCGTAAGTGGATTGAATCCACTGCACTTTTGGATAGCAATCTAAGCTGTCTGCTAATTTTGGTGGCGCAGCCAGTACAATGGAAGCCGCGTGACCTTTGCTGCAAATCTCCAAATCGGGTAACTGTCGCTGTTTAAGCAACGACAAGTATTTGTCATTGTCTTCGGTAACAAGCGCTAAGGTGTGCTTTTGCATCGTCATTACTGGCTATTCCTCATCCTTGGGGTTACACTTTCGCGGTCTTTATCTACCATAGCAGAGCGACCATGTTACAGAACCCTATTCAGGTACGTATCGAAAAATTTGAGCCTTGGCAGCATATCACTTTTATGACTAGCTTGTGCGAGCGCATGTATCCAAACTTTGCGATGTTTTGCGAAAGCACACAGTTTGCCGAAGCGCGAATATACCGAGATATTTTGGATAGCGTCTGGGAATTGCTGACCGTGAAAACGGCAAAAATCAATTTTGAGAAACAACTCGAAAAACTAGAAGAAATTATCCCGAGCTCTGAGGATTTTGATTTTTACGGCGTGTACCCTGCGATCGACGCGTGTGTTGCCCTATCGACATTGCTACATGGTTTGTTGGATAGAGATTACCTACTAGAGTCGACGCTGAAAATCAGTCAGCAGTCCGTGGCTACCGTTGCGCAATTAGAAGAAGCGCAAACCGGTATTGAGATCACCAACGACAACCAAAAAGACAACGAAGTGGTCTGTGAAGAGTGGGATGTTCAGTGGGCGATTTTCCGCCCACTACGTGATTGCACTGAGCGTGATATAGCGCTGATTAAAGATCTTCGCCTTGAGCTCAAGGAAGAGGGAGTCAGTAACATTGGTGTAAGTATCTAGCGTACGCCTTCAGGTTAGAAAAGTGCGTTCTCAGGAAAGTTATCAACGACCAGCCTGAGAACGACCTACCTAAACTTAATACCTTCTCGTATTAATCAAAAAAACTCGTCTTGCCAAACAACGTGATGTCGTAGCCGATATCAAATGGGTAATCAAACACAGAGACGTACTGATTAGGCTGTTTTGTCTCGAGCAGCAGCCCAACAATCAACAGCTGATTATCATAAAACGTATCGGCATACAGTGCTTGGTTCTTTGTGACCATTGCAGGTTTTACCTCTCTCTGGCTGATAAACAACGTGTAAATCTCCGACCCTCGTTTACCCCAAAGCATGGTCTTATTAATGACCCTCCCGCTGGCTTTGTTTTCAATATACACAGACAACACGCCCGAGCGGCATTTGCCCTTTTGCAAATTGAGCTCACCATCATGAGTAAACCTATAGCTACATCCCAAGCCATTAGCGAAGGGGTACAATAGCCAAACAACAGAAACCATTAGCAGTAAAGCAACGAAGCGTTTTGATGTCGCTATTGTTTGCAGGTTGGCCAGAGCATTGGTAGAGCGCATTCCGTATTCCTTACTATTCGAAGCTAAAATCTCGGTTCAGTGTTCTATTGGGACCAAGCGAATAATGCCATCTTCATCAGAAGTATCTCGAAAATACACCGCATGACCCTCCGTCTCTTGAGACAGGGCGTGTACCGTGTTATCTGGCAGAGAGAATGAGCCGACTAAAGTGGTGTTGCCACGCTTATAGGTGTGCATACTTGGCTTTATCGATGACACGTAAAAAATCACTAAAGCACAAAACAACAAGGCGGTATAAAGTGCCATTAAAGGCACCTTTTTGACTAACTCAAACCGAGTTGGTGTCACAACTGCGTCGTTGGGTGAGGGGCATTCTTCGACTGGCTGAGCGGCTCGTTCAGAAGAGCTGGCGTCATTGTCATTAGCATTTGCGCTGGCTGAACTTACGTTCACGCTGACAAAAGGGACGTCATTGGTGATCAAAATGACATTAAGGTCTAACCGAAAACCAATGGTTGGAACGGTTTCTAAGCACATGACTAAACCAACTTTATCTAACGCTGTCCGAATGTTTCGGATGGCGACATTGAGCGAGTTAGCCACAACAATCTTGCCAGGCCAGCCAACGTCCAATAACTGTTGCTTGGTTAATGGGTGACCTTGGGCATTGCACAGAGCCTCTAGGATAAGTCGCTCACTGCTGTTTAATTTGGCGAAAGTAAGCCCGTCTTCCGCCAGGTGACCATTATTCGGGTTCAAGGTTATATTTGTGGTTGGTGTCATGATTTAGCTTCTTTTACTTGGGGACAGACACTCGGCTTCATAATAATCTAAGCCAGACATATCGATATAGCTGTCTTCAATAATGCTTACGTCACAGCTGAGCATAGGAACACTTAGGTGTTCCTCATTTTTGTCAAATGCCGCAATAAATACACGGCCATCACTGTCAAAGTAGCTACTAATCGGGGCATCATTACTATAAAGCTTAGTTCCTAATGAAACCTCTTGCCTCAGCTTAAGCATGGTGTCGCGCCCTTTTTTAACGTGATAAGTGACTAAGGTGAGAGCACCTTCACTTGGAATCGTATTTGCGACGGTATTGTCAAGGTAGACTCCATCAGGTACGGACTTAGTCTCCACTAAAACTCGATTTTGACTGTACGCAGAGGCTGAAGGGATGAGCGCAAAGCCATCCGCGTTTGTTTTACCGGCATTTGTTATTTTTAACCCTTCCACATCGTCAACTCTGACTAATATATTGGTGTCAGATAGACGCCGAGTGGGAAGCGCGGTATTTTCCGCAACGACCAAGCCACCTTTTACGGTGCCTCTAACCTGTGAGCCCGATTGAGAGTTGGAGTATTGCAGAGAATAATCGTTATATTCACTATTGCTTGATAAAGACAACCCATGCCCAACAATGCCCTTCTTATCATCGAAACGCAGAGAGCCTGATACGGAGCTACTGTCGCCGAACCGCATACCACTAGACAACGAGGTACTCGCAGGGCGACCACTGCTGTGTGAGCGAGATAGGCTTACGCGCGATTTTCCCCAGTTGAGCGGCATCGAAAAATTCATTGAGAGTCGATTGTCGACGGCAAAGTCATTCTGGTTACTCTCTTTAGAATAGGCCTTTAGCGCGCTAACGGAGTATCGATAGTATTCATTACCAAATGAGTACCCTAAGCCAAAGCTTTGGAATTGTGCTTTGTCTGATCCTCCCAGAGACTGAAACAGGCTGACGCTTCCAAGTTGAAAGGGCAGGCCGCTACTCGCTGACGTAGAGAGCTGATAGCCTTTTCTAACCATATCGGCAATATGGCTACTATTGATATCTCGGTACCCATTTCCCAAAAAATGACTCAGAGAGGTCTGAAAATTCAGCGACCAGAATGGCAAGCTTTTGGTTAAGCTTGAATTGATTTTAGTCCCTGACTGACCCGTTGGTAGGTAAGTAGAATGTGCAGCCGAAAAGCGAACACCACCCAATAGGTCGAAATTCATCGTACTAGCTACAGATAGGTTACTATAGTCGCGCTCGACAAAAAGCCCAGTAGTTAAAGATTGAGTGTCCGTTAGGCCATAGATCAATTCTCCTCCTAAAAAGGCGTGTGAGTTGGTTCGTTGCAGCCCTGTAAATAAGCTATGTTCGCTAGTGCCTTGCTTTAGGACACTGAGTACCAATTGACTAGGAACTGAAAAAACCGCTTCACGTCCATCTTCTTCTTTAATGCTGACCACGAAATCACTATTGGAGCGAATGTTCATATCGTTAATAGTAAATTCGCCGGCCGCCACGTATTCAGTGTGAATCAGTTCGTTGTCTTGATAAACACGCACTTCGGCATTCGTTTCCGCATTGGCACGAATGGTCGTGGTGTCCGTCATTTGCCCTGATTGATACAAACGGCTATTACTGCTCAAGCTGACGCCTTGCATATCGACCGACCCCATGACTGCTGTGCTTTGACTTAGCTCACCAAACATAAATTTGCTGCGCAGTGAAGGAATGTTGGTATATCCATAGAGATATCCATTGGACATTGTCGTCTCTTGATTCACCATAGAGGCTGAGAGGCTACTCTTGAAGCGAAACCGTCCCACATTGAATTGTGGGCTTGCTGAACCGTAAGCTTGGTAGTTATCGTCAAACCTAGTCGTCATTCCAGCCGAATACGGTAACATTAATGCTGTGACACCATCATCATAATGAGCCAGAGCATACTGCTTTTCTGACAGCAAAAATCTGGAAGGAATGTTCATGGTTATTTCGAAACTGCCAAAATCAATATCCAAGCCAATTTCGCTGCTTAGCACACACGAGCTCTGTTTTAAGTTGATATCCGGTTTAATGCCGAACTCACTTAATTGTTGCTCTGAGAAGCATGGTGTGCTTTCTCCTTGCTCATTGCTGTAGAAGAGAATGGATTCAAAATACGTTCGCCTTTTATTAACGGTAATTTTAAAGTCATAGTTACCATCAGGGATGTGATTAACCAAGCTGCCGAAGGAGGCATCTTTAGAGATGCCATTAAGGAGAGAAAGATCAAAACCGCCCGCAAAAGATAGTAAAGGAGTAGTCAGAATGAACAGAATTAAGGAGCGTAACATAGGTAATATTTCTATAGTGAGCGTTTATCTTTAGCAAGGAACCCAAGGTCGTTGATGTAATTCAATTCAAAAGAACGTTGTGGGTTAAAATTACTACTTTTAGTAAATGTGATCTCCTGATAAGGGGCAATCATTTGTACTACCATTACCTCTTCTTTTCTTTGTTCAACTGAGGTGAGAGTGATATGCAATGGAGACTCATTTTTCACAGTAAAATCATCCCCTTGCTTGTTAACGACGAGTTTTTTTACTGCTTCTTCCATAGTCAATGTTGCAATAGAACTCGGCCTAATAAATAACTTGTAATGCATATCCATGCCAGCCACGACATCTGATGGAGTATCTGACTGCTCTTTTATAGAGACAGCACTAAGAGTCCGATATGTTTCTACCTCATTAGAGTCCATTACTGATTCTAAATTATAGATTCTGAATCCTGAGCGACTATCCGCTTTAGATAGAATGATATTCGGTGTTATTATTGGTAGCCTCTCTTCATCAAAGCTGTCATTTAATATGGAAAGCTGTACCAACGTAGCAGAATCTGAGTTATTAACGATTTCTCCTTGAAAGTATCTATTCCCTTCAATATAAACAACCCTAGCTCCGGGGATAGCAATGGCATAGCAAATGCTTGGTAATATTAGCATTAGTAATATATATTTTTTCATTTTTACATCTCTATATATTTGGAGTATATAAATACTCCAAATATAGGTCTTAAATAAATTTTATTGAATCTTGGCAGTAAAAGACATCACTTTATCGACTGTTTTATCTGCCGTGTTATTCCAAATGGCATACTTCCTATGGTCAATATTCATAATCGTTGTTAATGTAAGCATATTATCTTTAGCAAAGTCTTTCAGTCGGTGCCATTCTGATGTATCTCCTGCTTTTACAATCTTATAGCCATTCTCGATCTGGACTTTTTGATTGCCATCAATAGATGCTTTAACACCGATGTCTTGTTTCTTGATAACCGTTGTAAACCATACGCCAATATCGTCCCCTAGTGCATACCAAGTCTGACCATTTTCGTTCCAATAGGCATCTTCAACGGGCCAGGCGAATTTCCCTTCTTCTGCACTTTTTCCTTTCATTGATGTATTTTCAATATTAAAAAACGCCATTTCACAGCCATTACCCTTTAAGTGTAAGTCTGTTTCTTTAGTATCAATAGTATTGTTTGCTCCGTTATTGAGTTTCACATCGCCAAAATTAACATCAAATCCGGTGCCACTCTCAAAAGCAAATGAACAAATGGCTCCTTCATACTCAACATTTGCTGTGATGTTTAATTCAATGTCTTTACTTTCCACGTTTCGAGTATTTATTTGGTCGTGAGAACCATATAAGCTTTCTTTGAACGCATATTGGTCTACAGCCATTGCTGATGATGTGCTTAGCGCTAATACAAGGCCAACGCTGCTAGCTAGAGTTTGTTTTGTTAGGTTAAAAGTCATGAGTTATTTTCCAAATTAAATAGTTTGTTAATTGAGATGAGTTAAATATGAATGTCAGTGTGTTCTGATTCGAGACGAAATTTATTGTTTTTTTGGAACTCAGTTAACTAATAAATGATTATAAAAAATAAAAGTCAGCTATATCAGCCACTTATATTTTCTATTGTGTTTTTATACAACACTAATTCTTGTTGATGTTGAGCTTTTCGCCAGCTGTAGAGCCTATAGCACTAAAATAAACAAACTTGAGAGAGAAACTACTGAAAGTTAAATATTAGAATCTGGTATTAGTTTGCAGTTTGATATGGGGGGGGGCAACAATTGGATAAGTTGTTGGTTGGTGGAGTTATTTGAAATATGCTTCTAAAGTTGATAAATAAAAAGAGGTCAACGACTTTCGAAAAAAGAGTGCTAAGCGAAGTAAGATTTTCAGCACTCTATGGGGTTTATCTTCACGAAAGGATTGGTCAACTATCTAAAACTTCGTACTTTGGTGACTAAAGAGGGAATGGTTTGGAACATCGCTCTTACGTCTGAAACATATTGTGCAGGAACATAAATTGCGCAGATTCGCATTATGCTAATACCACCGATACTAACGGGATGTGAGGTAAACTTAGCACGCAGCGGGACAAATGAGTCTAAACCGATTAGCACTTCATAGTTGTCCTCATCGAGTAAACCGAGTTTGGCATAATGATTAAGGCTTTCGTGGTACCTGCGAGTATAATTTAGGCTAACACCTTGGCTTATGGGTTGATTGCGATACAAGTTGTCAAATGTATTCAACCTTTCTCCAGATTTTAGTCCCTCAGCCCGATGGAACCAAGGAGTGCAGTCTATTTCTTCAGCCGATAATAACGCTCGGAATTTTACCAACCCTTCTAAAGCGCTTGAATTGGTGCCATGAACAAAATGTACGCCTAATTGCTCCATATCCTCTAATTGAAGATCTCTTTTGGTAAGTTTAAGTTTGGTAAGTTTAAGTGGAGGTAGAAAAGAGGCTTTATTTCTAAACATGATGTTTTCCTTAACAGTGAATGTTCGAAAGTGATGCGTTGAGAATTAATTATTGGTATTAGTTAAGGGGTAAGTAAAAGAATAAGTCCTAATAAAAAATAAAAACGATATAAATAATTGGTTAACCATGTTGATGATTAGGTTGTTTAAAGCGGTGTTTTGACGGTTTACTATCATTTCAGCAATTCGTTGGTGTACAAGGTGGGAGGATTTTGGGTTCATACAAAGTCAAATAGTTCGTTATAATCTCTCAGCAGCAGTTGCTATTAATAGAGAGCAAAATGAAGACCAAATTGATCACGCGTGAAGGCTACAACAAACTGAAACAAGAACATGATTACCTCTGGAACGAGCGACGCCCTGAAGTCACTAAGATAGTGACGTGGGCGGCGAGTCTAGGTGATCGCTCTGAAAACGCAGACTATACCTTCAATAAGCGTTTGCTTCGCCAAATCGATCGCCGTGTTCGCTTTCTGCGCAAGTTCTTACCTGAGGTCACCATCGTTGATTATTCACCTCAACAAGAAGGGAAGGTCTTTTTCGGTGCCTGGGTGGAGATTGAGAATGAAGAAGGTGAAACCATGCATTTCCGGATTGTTGGTCCCGAAGAGATTTACGGTGATGCAAAAGGTTATATATCGATTGATTCTCCTATGGCGAGGGCGCTGCTAAAAAAACAAGTGGATGATGAGGTAGTGGTGAAGACCCCTCAAGGAGATAAGGAGTGGTTTATTAACTCCATCACTTACCAACAGCACTCTGAATAAATAGAGCGATTTGAGCTCCTAAAGTGGTATGTCCTTGAGAGCTCAAATTGCGTGCTGTGATTTATGACAGAGCTAACTCGTCCGTTTTGTGTGTGGGAGCTGAGCGGCGGTTACGTTGAATCTTCTGATGATGGCTCAGTAACGTTAGGATTCGCCCTTCATCGTGAATTTGGTCGAAAAACGGATTGGCGGCTAGCGTGTCGACTTGGCATTCATACACAGTAATATGACCGCTTTGGTACTTTTCAGGAATATAGATATCCGAGATCAGAGTTTTAGCGTAAGGCTTGATCGCGGTGATCAGTAACGTTTTACCTTCAAACAACTCACACGCGTAGTTATGCACTAATCGATGCAGATCTTTATTAAGCGCGACATAGCTAAGTAGGCAGTTCTGCCCGTTAATATCCTTACCATGCACAATATGACCAACCACCGCGTTCCGGTGCTTAGCAAGAACCACGTTGATCTCTTGAATGGACATGACGTCTATCAGCTCTTGAAACGTGATAAAGCGATAGTGCTCTTGCGCGTAGACGATTTGCTCTCGATAGATCTCTGGCAGATTATCCCAACGATAGTTTTCATAAGTATCAATCGTATAAGGGTAGAGCGTGTCAAATCCTCTAAAGAAGTCGTCATATTTTTCGACCCCTTGAATGATGCGACGTTCATCTTCTGAATAATGGTAACTTTGCTGGAAAAACGTAGCGACCCCGATTCGGCGCATTAATGAAGGCTGTCCGTTGCCATGTTCCCACTTACTGAGCATTGGCTGGTTTATCCCTTGAAATGCACGATGGGATAAGCTCAGCGCTTCAACCAGTTCCAATTGAGACATGCCATTAAAATTGCGCCAATACTTCAGTGCTTGTGCGAAGTTATCGCGTGAAAACGGACTCTCCGATTGTGCTTCAAATGTCATAATCTCTCCTTGAGTTCGATAAACTAGTGATAGTGTACTTAGGTTATATGACATGGGCTTGGTGGGGCGCACAAAAGCATATTTTAAAACGTTACAAAGGGTTAGTAGACGTTGAATAGTTAGCGTGCAGGTTAACAAAGTTGCAGCAAGTAAAATTAGGCAACATTAGATATACATCACTTATATCACTTAGAGCAGTGACGGATGTGTCTGATATGAGCCATAATTAATAAACGTTAACAATTCTGTGCGCAATTTTTGCCCACGAAATGTTACATTTACCTTTGATATTGATGCCGCATTTCGCAGGCATGGATATGGTGATAGCTTTATTTAGTGGTGGAATCAAATATGCAAGAAAATCACAAGATTTTAGTTGTTGATGACGATGCGCGTTTGCGTGCGTTGTTAGAGCGTTACTTATCAGAGCAAGGATTCCAAGTACGCAGTGTTGCTAACAGTGAGCAGATGGACCGCCTGTTAACCCGTGAAAACTTTCATCTAATGGTATTGGATTTAATGCTACCAGGTGAAGATGGCTTGTCGATTTGTCGTCGTTTACGTAACGCCAACAATATGTTGCCTATTTTGATGCTGACAGCAAAAGGCGATGAAGTTGATCGTATCGTTGGGCTAGAAGTTGGAGCCGATGACTATCTACCAAAACCGTTTAATCCGCGTGAATTGTTAGCGCGAATCAAGGCGGTATTGCGTCGTCAAACCATCGAAGCCCCCGGCGCACCAAGCCAAGAAGAGTCTCAGGTGGAATTTGGTGAATTCCGTCTGAATTTAGGCACGCGAGAAATGTTCCGTGGTGAAGAGGCTATGCCTTTGACTTCCGGTGAGTTCGCCGTACTTAAAGCGCTGGTGACCAACGCTCGTGAGCCAATGTCACGTGACAAACTGATGAACATGGCTCGTGGTCGTGAATACTCGGCGATGGAACGCTCCATTGATGTACAGATTTCCCGCTTGCGTCGCATGTTAGAAGTGGATCCAAGCAAACCTCGTTATATCCAAACCGTATGGGGATTGGGTTATGTTTTCGTACCCGATGGTAAAGAAGCATAACGAGAAATAACGCGAAGGCTCTGGATGAATTCAGAGCCTTTTGTTTATGATACGCCTCAACCTTTCACTTTCATCTCCCCAAAGGAAGTTCTATGCGATTTCGCAGCTCATTTACGCAATCCATTCTATTGTTTTTTACTCTGCTGGTGGCGAGCCAAGTTTTTTCCTATTACGCCGTATACAACTATGCCTTGGTGCCAAGTTTGCAGCAGTTTAATAAAATCCTCGCCCATGAATTGAATTTCATTTTGGAAGACCAAGAGGCGGTGGATGAAAAACTAGAAATGGACGCGCCATTAAGGCGTCGCGTATTGGAGCAACTGGGCGTGACCATTCACGCGAAAGATAGCGCGATGGCAAACGAGTTTCATCATGCGATGTCTATCGACTTGATGAGTGAGGAAATGAGCGACGAATTAAATTCACCAACGGAAGTGCGGCTTATCCTAGGGTCTGAGAGTTATATTCTTTGGATGCAAATCGATGCACTGCCCAATTCCCTGATTCGTATTCCCTTGTCTGAATTACAAGAAGAAGACTTTGCACCGTTGTTTAGAAATAGTCTGATCATGGCTATCTTAGTGGTGATGGGAGGCTGGTTATTTATTCGTTTGCAAAATCGACCATTAATGGCGTTAGAACATGCGGCAAAGTTAGTGGGTAAAGGCGAGATCCCGCCACCACTGCCAGAAAAAGGTGCCTCTGAAATTCGCTCGGTGACCAGAGCCTTTAACCAAATGGCTAAAGGCATTCAGGAGCTGGAAGAAGATCGAACCTTATTGATGGCGGGTATTAGCCATGACATCCGCACCCCACTGACGCGTATTCGTCTTGCCACAGAAATGATGTCGCCTGAAGACAGTTATTTAGCCGAAGGCATTATTAGCGATACCGAAGAGTGTAATGAAATCATTGGTCAGTTTATGGATTACCTCAAACCGGTGAACACGCAGAGCTTTGAAGCGCTGAGTTTAAATGACATTTCATCGGATATTGTCTCTTCAGAAGGCGGCTACGAAATTCAGATCGACTTTGAACCAATGGAAGCGATTAAAGACATTAGTGGCAGCCCGATAGCCATTAAGCGCGCCATCACCAATTTAGTGGTGAACTCAATTCGTTATGGGAATGGTTGGGTTAAGGTGAGTACTGGCATGACGGCGGATAAAAAATTGGCGTGGGTGTGCATTGAAGATAATGGTCCTGGTATTGAACCTGACCAAATTGGTCGCCTTTTTGAACCGTTTACTCGTGGTGATACGGCAAGAGGAAGTGAAGGAACTGGACTTGGTTTAGCGATTGTTAAGCGTATTATCGGTCAGCATTACGGCACGGTGAGTATTTCAAACCGCAGTCAGGGTGGCCTCATGGCTCAAGTCAGTTTCCCTGTCGCTAAGAATGGGTTGAGGTAGAGTGTCTTGCGGTTGTTTGGAGTGCGCCCTTTAAGTACGTGAAGGGCTGAAGAAGATCCCCTTATTCAAGGGGATGACGATTTTCTCTCACGGAATGGTATTTAGAAAAAGTAGGTGTCATCCTCACGAAAGTGAGGATCTCCCAACGCGTATGGCTTATCAATGATGATCGGTTACGTAGTATGGTCACCCTACGCTTTAGCGTAAAACTCTTTATCGCCCAGCCAGCGGTCAATAATCTTCTTCGCATGTTCTGGGTATTGCTCATGCACATGCCGTGCGAGTCGTTGCACTTCAGGCACCAAGCGTTGATCTCGGACTAAATCGGCTATCTTAAAATCTGCCAGCCCGGTTTGTTTGGTGCCAAGTAGTTCTCCTGGGCCACGGATCTCTAAATCGCGCTGTGCAATCACAAACCCATCATTACTTTCTCGTAGCACGCCTAAGCGTTTCTGAGCCGTTTTAGACAACGGCGAGTGATAGAGCAGGACACAGTGACTCGCAACCGTTCCACGCCCGACACGGCCTCTTAGCTGGTGAAGCTGAGCTAAGCCTAGGCGTTCTGGGTTTTCAATGATCATTAAACTGGAGTTGGGTACATCAACGCCAACTTCAATCACTGTCGTGGCGACGAGAAGATGGAGCTCATTGGCTTTAAACTGCTGCATGACCGCCTGTTTTTCTGCTGGCTTCATTCGGCCATGCACCAAGCCGACTTTAACATCGGGCAATTGACGTTGCAGGTCTTCAGCGGTATCGGCGGCCGCTTGTGCTTCCAGCACTTCCGATTCGTCAATAAGCGTACAGACCCAATAGGCTTGCTTGCCTTCCGTTAGGCAGGCGTGTTTCACACGTTCGATAATCGCGTCTCGTTTGGTGTCCGGCAGCGCCACGGTTTGTATTGGTGTACGTCCGGGCGGCAGTTCATCAATGACCGAGGTTTCTAAGTCAGCGTAGGCCGTCATCGCCAGCGTTCGCGGTATCGGGGTCGCGGTCATAATAAGTTGATGAGGGTAATAGCCTTGCTTCGCGCCTTTCTCTCGTAGCTCCAAACGCTGATGAACCCCAAAACGATGCTGCTCATCAATAATGACCAACGCGAGATTATTAAACGTGACCGATTCTTGAAATAGCGCGTGAGTCCCCACCACCATTTGCGCCTCACCACTGGCAATGCGTGCTAATTCGGCCTCTTTTGCTTTGCCTTTTTGCTTGCCAGAGAGCCAGCCAACGGCAATTCCCATCGACTCAAACCAGTTAGCAAAGTTAATAGCATGCTGCTCAGCGAGCAGTTCAGTAGGGGCCATCATCGCCACCTGGTAGCCATGCTCAATAGCACGTAACGCCGCAAGCGCCGCAACGAGGGTTTTTCCTGAGCCAACATCACCTTGCACTAAGCGCATCATTGGCGCGGTTTTGAGTAGATCCTGCTCGATTTCATTAACCACACGATGTTGAGCATTGGTTGGCGAAAACGGCAACTGCTCGAGAAGTTGCTGTTTAAAGCGCCCCATTTCTGGCAGGGCAACGGCTTTGTCTTGTTGACCTTGACTGCGCACCGCAAGCATAGACAGATTTTGCGCCATGAGCTCTTCAATGATCAGTCGCTGCTGAGCGGGGTGCTTACCTTCGTCAAAATCGTCGATATTGATCGACGGTGGTGGTCGATGGATGGTGTGCAGGGCTTGCGTTAGGGTGATTTGCTGGTTGTACAATCCGCTGGGCAGCAGTTCGTCTACGGCACTTTTATCCATGAGCTCAAGTGCTTGGTCGGTGAGACTGCGCAGTGTCAGTTGGCGCAATCCATCCGTTGTTGGGTAGACCGGTGTTAGCGTTTGCTCAAGAGCAGGACTTCGATCTGAAGTTTGAAATTTGTAGTCAGGGTGGATGATTTCCAGCCCCAAATGCCCTCGTTTGACTTCACCATAGGCAACGATCACTTTGCCATCCGCAAAGTTGTTCTTCATGGCAGCGGTAAAATTAAAGAAACGTAACGTAATGGTGCCATTGCCATCACTCACTTTGACCGTCAGCATTTTTTTGCGTCCAAAGCTGACATCGCTGCTCATGATTTTACCTTGAACCGACCCCCATAATCCCGCGTGCAGTTTTACAATGGGGTAAATGCGCGTACGGTCTTCATAGCGATGGGGTAGATGGAACAGTAAGTCCTGAACATTATGCAGACCGACCTTCGCCAGTTTTTCAGCGACCTTTGCGCCAACACCGTTGAGGGACGTGAGAGAAATTGCGGACAACAGCTGAGCCATATGACAAACCATTACTAAATGAGATACCGATATTCAAGCATTTTACTGTCTTTTTGTACAGGAGGGAATAAGAGCGGTTCTATGGTTCTATGGTTCTGTGGATAGTGTTGGCTTGAACCATAGAACCATGCCTATTTCTGTTGCATTTCCTTCCACCAATCTTCATCGGCGATAATCTGCCCTTGGTCATCCAGTGGAGGATAAGGGAGGCGTTTTTTCTTAGCGACTTTCGCCAGAACGGGATGACCACGCTCAAATAAAATACGGTGGATCGTTTCCGGGGGCAGTGCACTGGTGTCTCGGTGGTACATGCCTGCAAGCTGACGTTGTCGTTGCGCTTCAAATAAAATGAGAGCACTGGCGACCGAGACATTGAGCGATTGCACCATGCCGACCATCGGGATGATGATGTCTTGATCGGCGCCATTAAGCGCGTGACCGGATATGCCTTCTTTCTCACCGCCTAAAATAATCGCCGTCGGTTTGGTGTAGTCGATATCGCGAAAATCTATGGCATTTTCAGAAAGGTTCGTTGCTAAAATCTGCATGCCTTGCTGCTTCAGTTCACCAATCGCGTCTGAGACTGAGTGATGGGTGTCGACTTCAACCCAGTTACGAGCCCCTGCAGAAGTGTGGCTCAGCGTGCGCATTTGTTTGTTAGGCCAAACGGCATGCACTTTGTGAACACCTGCCGCATCTGCGGTACGAATGACGGCGGAGACATTATTAGGCTTGTGCACTTCTTCAAGTAACAGGGTTAGGTCGGTTTGGCGCGCGCGAAGTACGTCTTGAATTCGGTTGTATCGTTCAAGGTTCATGATTCTGTCCAAATAAAACGGGTTCGATATGACTATCGAACCCGTTGAAGTTTACTCATTAACAACTAGTTTTTACGTCGTCTGACTCGCAACGCATGCGGCATGACACGAATACGCTTCATGATACCAGCCAAGTGCACACGATCTTTCGTCGTGAGCAGTACTGTGACGGTATACAGGCGACCATCACGCTCCTCAGTAGAGATGCCGTGAATGTTGGAACCTGTTTTTGCAATGACGTTAGTCAAATCAGCCAGTGCGCCTTGGTGGTTATGCAAATCCACTTTGAGCTCAGCAGTAAATTCTTGCTCGTAGCTGTCACTCCATTCAACCGCCATATACTTATCGGGCTCTTTTTGATGACCCCTTACGTTAGGACAGGTTTCACGGTGCACCACTAACCCACGACCCGGAGAGACATGGGCAATAATGCTGTCGTCTGGAATCGGGTGGCAGCAGTTTGCAAACGTCAGCAAAATGCCTTCGGCGCCACGGATTGGCAGTCGCTTACCTGATGACGGAACAGAACTGGTCTGTGTTAATTCATCGGTATCACCTAATAGGCGTCGTGCAATGACGATACTCATGAGTTCACCCAAGCCAATGGCCGCGAGTAAGTCATCAATATTATCAAGGCGCAGATCTTTCAGCACTTCGTCGATATTCTCTGGATAGATGGTATCGACAGAGTGGCGACCTAACGCATGATTGAGCAAACGGCGACCGAGAACGACGGATTCTTCGCGACGCATGGTCTTAAGAACCTGACGGATCTTAGTACGAGCTCGGGACGTCACCACATAGTTCAACCAAGCGGCATTTGGACGCGCGCCCGGCGCACTGATGATTTCCACCGTTTGGCCATTTTTCAGCGCTTTACTCAATGGATAAGGCTGACGATCAACACGAGCACCAACACAGGTGTTACCCACATCAGTATGTACCGCGTAAGCAAAATCAACCGCAGTGGCCCCAAGCGGAAGCTCAACAATGCGACCTTTTGGTGTGAAGACGTAAATCTCATCTGGGAACAGATCGGATTTTACGTTTTCAATAAATTCAAAGGAGTTACCCGCACTTTGTTGCAGCTCAAGTAGGCTTTGCATCCAGCGCTGTGCTTTCACTTGCGCTGTCGTGCCTGAGCGATCCCCATTGCCTTTGTAAGCCCAATGCGCCGCGACACCTTTGTCTGCCATCTGGTTCATGTCTTCAGTACGAATTTGTACTTCAACCGGAACACCGTGAGGGCCAACCATAGAGGTATGCAGGGATTGATAGCCATTGGCTTTCGGTACCGCAATGTAATCTTTCATGCGGGCTGGACGCGGCTTATACAAGCTGTGTACCTGACCGAGAACGCGATAACAAGTATCGGCGGTATCGACAATTACGCGGAAGGCATAGATGTCCATAATAGTGTGAAAGCGCTGTTCTTTGGTTTTCATCTTGTTGTAGATGGAGAACAGATTCTTTTCACGACCCAGTACGCGAACCGTCAAGCCGACTTCTTCAAGGCGACCTTCAATTTCGCTGTGAATGCGCTGGATCATTTCTTTACGGTTACCACGCGCCGACTTAACCACTTCTTTAAGAACGCGGTATCGGTTGGGATACAAGGCTTCAAAGCCGAGCTCTTCTAGCTCAGTTTTAATGTTATGGATGCCAAGACGGTGGGCGAGTGGGGCATAAATTTCGAGAGTTTCGCGGGCAATACGACGCTTTTTATCTGGGCGTAGGGCACCAAGCGTGCGCATGTTATGCGTGCGGTCGCTAAGCTTTATCAAGATCACGCGAATGTCTTGCACCATAGCAAGGACCATCTTACGAAAGTTCTCGGCTTGGGCTTCTTTGCGATCTCGGAATTTAAGCTTGTCGAGTTTGGAAACGCCATCGACGAGCTCGGCAACGGTCGTACCGAATTGTTCTTCTAGCTCTTCTTTGGTGACTTCAGTGTCTTCAATAACATCATGCAGCAGCGCCGCTTGCAGTGTTTCAATATCCAAGCGCATTTCTGCGAGAATACGAGCAACCGCGACGGGGTGAATGATGTATGGTTCTCCGCTTGAGCGGGTCTGCCCTTCATGGGCATCTCTTGCTACCACATAAGATTGACGCAGAGCCTCAAGGTGAGGCTCTGTTAGGTATTCTTGGGCAACGTCTTTAAGGCTATCGAATAGGTACAAATTGTAGGCCCGAAAGTCGATGGAACTCGAACAGTGTCATGGCTTAAAGGGCAGATAACAACGAGTGACGATCTAACCCTTTACGCTTTAAACCATTCGGTTCGAATTAACGGTTGTGAGCGATGCTGCTAACAGCGGCTAGCTCAGCTGCTTCTTGCTCTTGCTGTTCTTGACGCTCACGAGCATCAAGGACTTCTTTAGTGATCAAACCTTCTTCGATTTCGCGCAGTGCGATAACCGTAGGCTTATCATTTTCTTCTGGCACTAATGCGTCTTTACCACCGATTTGCATTTGACGTGCGCGGCGAGACGAAATAAGAACTAGGTCGAAGCGGTTACCAACTTTTTCAACAGCGTCTTGAACAGTTACGCGTGCCATAAGAACTCCAATAATTAACTAAATTTTAGATGACGAGAAAGTATACAGGCTAATGGGTGTGGATACTAGATCACAAATGATCCCAAAATAGCCCGATGACTGTTCATTTACCCGTATTTTGTTGACGAGTATCGAGTACGTCGCTGACAAGTATATAGGTAAATGAGGATTTTATAACCTGATCATTGCGTTATGAATGATCAAGGTAAGCTAAACTTGCTATTAAGACAGCAGCGCGTCGAGCATACCTTTGTATTTAATGGTCTGTTTATCTTGCTTCAAACGTTCCGCACGTAAAATGGCTTTGAAGTCGATAAGTGCGACATCAAAGTCGTCATTGATAATGACATAATCGTACTCAGCGTAGTGTGATATTTCTGACTTAGCTTCACTCATGCGTTTGGCAATGACTTCATCACTGTCTTGACCACGAACGTTTAGACGACGCTCTAGCTCACCGTTTGATGGTGGCAGAATAAAGACACTCTTCGCTGCTGGCATTTGCTCACGAATTTGACGTGCGCCTTGCCAATCAATATCTAAGAAAACATCAATCCCTTTATTTAAGGTTTCTTCAATCCAAATTCGCGAGGTGCCGTAGTAGTTACCAAACACCTCAGCGTGTTCGAGAAAGGCTCCTTGCTCAATCAGAGATTCAAAATCGCATTTTTCAACAAAATGATAGTGAATGCCGTGCTCTTCACCTGGGCGCATGTCGCGAGTCGTGTGCGAGACCGATACCTTCATAGCATACGTCGGATTCGTCTCCAGCATCGCTGAAATCAAGCTTGATTTACCTGCTCCGCTCGGTGCGGAAACGATATATAAAGTGCCTTTGCCCATAGGTGTGAGTCCATAGTTCAGGATTAATAATAGAAGCGTACCGTTAGCCACGCTTCACAATATAAATATAGTACCGACTGAAGTTGTTGAAAAATCAGTCAGAAAAATGGAGGCGAAGAGTAGCATAAGTTGGGGGTTTTCGACAAGTGACAGAGCTTGACTGCTCAACGAGCGGCTACATGGAAAAACAAAAGAGAGGATAAAGACGAAAGGTAAAAAAAGGGTAAGGTTTGCGGCAAACGATTGCTTATTTATCAAGATGTTGTTTTTTAAGAGATAAAAAAGATTACAAAAAAGAGCGAAATTGATTGAATTATTCACGCAGCTGATTAAAATCCGCGCCAACTTTTCAAGTTTAGTTGATGAACTGAACGACTTTTCTCAATCAAAGTAAGCAGGTTTTATCGTGAGTGTTGATGTAGCAGGCAAAAGCCCAGCGAAAACTTCGTTAATTGAAACAACGTTTAAAATTTCTGAGCGTAAATCCACTATTGGTACCGAAGTGTATGCCGGATTTATTACCTTTCTCGCGATGAGCTACATCCTCGCCGTTAACCCGGCGATTTTAGGCGACATACCAGGTATGGACAGAGGCTCTGTCTTTACCGCGACAGCATTGGCGGCAGGTATTGCGACTCTAATTATGGGCGTGTTTGGTAACTATCCAGTGATGCTAGCACCGGGCATGAGCATGAACGGCTTCTTTAAAGGCATGCTATTAAGTGGCTCTGTTGCATTGGTCTGGCATGAAGCGTTATTGGGGATTTTCTTTTCCGGCGTGATTTATCTCATTCTATCGATGACAAAAATACGCAAAGCGATGATTGAGTCTATCCCAGAAGATTTAAAACTCGCCATTACCGTTTCTCTTGGTTTGTTTATTGCTTTCCTTGGCCTAAAGAATGCGGGAATTATTGTTTCAAACCCATTTATTTTGGTCAGTATGGGCGATATTTCAGACCCGAAAGTGATCATCGCTTACATCAGTATTTTTGTGGCGCTTGGCTGCATGGTGCGTGATATTAAATTAGCAACGTTCATTTCGTTTATCTCTGCGATTGTTCTAACGGTGTTAGCCGATACCTTCATGGGCACATCAAACGCCCCATTGCCGGATCAATTGGTGTCGATGCCGCCGAGTATGGCTGGCAGTTTTGGCGCCATTTTTGATATCTCTGGTTTAACGGCAGAAAAGATGTTCGATCTGCTGTTTATTGTGATTATCTTCCTAATTGTTGATTTCTTTGATGGCTTGAGCACCATTGTTGGTGTCGGTAAAGACGCGGGCATTATCGATAAAGACGGCAAAGTGCCGAATGCACGCTCTGCACTCGTGGCTGATGCTGGTGGTACGGTGATTGGTTCTATTTTGGGCACCACGTCTATTACCGCATTTTCTGAATCGGGTATCGCTTCCTCCCAAGGCGCAAGAACCGGTTTAGCAGCAGTGGTTGTAGCAGGACTTTTCTTCCTATCCTTGTTCTTATACCCACTGTTCTCGGTATTCTCGGCAGCGATGGTTGCCCCTGCCATGGTGGTTGTGGGTATTTATATGATTGGCCGCCTAGGGCAGATTGATTGGGAAAAGAAAGAATCCCGTATCGCGGCCTTCTTTACCATCATGTTCACCGTGCTGAGCTTCTCACCAGCCAACGGCATGGCAATGGGCTTTATTAGCTACGCCTTTACCATGGTTGTCGCCGGCAAGCGCAAAGAAGTACATCCAGTTATTTTTGTTCTATGTGCGTTGTTTATGACGTATTTGTTGTTGCTGTAGCATTAAGTCCGAAGGCTATTTAAAAACGGATAAAAGAGATTCTAGGATGAATTCGCTATAGTTTTTTCATACGTGATTGCAGCGAGGAACGAGAGTTATTGAGTTCTTCTTTTGTCTAACCTTATCGGGACTAGCCCTTATTCTAACGAAGTAAGTTCCTTAAACTACCTTACCTACGTTATACGTCGCGATATATGATTGACTGACCTTCCCTAAATTGTCTGGGGAGGTCAGTTTATTCTTGGGACTGGTAGTCGTTATTGACTAAGTGCCTTTGTTATAAGTGGTAAGTATAATGCTTCGACAGCATGTCTGTGCTTTAGTAACGCTTCACTCTTGTCTGAAATATCGTTAATGGTGCTATCGATCAAGGCGATAAAGTCTTCAGTACTAGTGTCAAGGGTAACCATTTCAGCTAGAAAGCCTTTGACTGTACTTGCGCGAGGGTCGTGCGCTATCATAATACCTGGAGTGCCTTGTGAGGCACACATACCAATCCCATGAACTCGATAACCGATTATCAAATCGTATTCAGAGAAGATATCGCGATAGTCTTTGGCATCAAAAGAGTAGCGAAGTGTTTCATTTGGGAAGTCTTTTTGGAACTCTGAAAGCTCATCAATATAGTGTGCTACAAATTCTATCTCGTAGTCTTTACTGTATTTCTCTAAGATAGCTCGGTAGTTCTTCATCATAAAACTGTAAGTATCTTGAGATATATTATTGCAAGCAACAGCACTCGCTGTTCCATACAAGATCCCTATTTTTTTTACTTTATTGACTTTTCTATATTCCGGACTTGAAAATAAGGCAGGGCAGGGCAGCTGGTGTGCTCCTAATTCTTTAAGCCCCTGATAGCTGTCGTTGTCTCGACACGTAATGAGCTTGGCTTGTTTGAATACATCCTCTTCATCTTCAGAAAAACTTTCATCCCCAAAAATAACTGGACTGCTGGTTCCTAGCCCCATGAATAAGGTAGGTAGCTTATATTCAAGTATCGAACTGTAGAGCTTTCTAGTTCTTAAGCCCCGCCACTCAGGAGACCCTGCAAATACTGCAATATCAGCGTAGTCCATCGGAGTTCGTTCTTTCACAGAGTTATCGAGGAATTTCTCCACAAAATCTTTCCCAAGCGTGTTGTCGATTCTCTTGATGAAGTCATACTTGCGTGCACGTCTAATCTGCGGGTTTCTGTTGAAAATTATGGGGTTGTGTTTTCCAATAACCTTCTCTAGTAGGTATTGAGTTCCCATCAAGATAAATTCATCACCTGGATTCCATTGACGAGTAGTGCAGTAAACGACATTTTTCATTTATGTAACCTGTTTTATTGGGATTGAGTTTTGCGATGTGAAAGGATTACTAGACTGTGATGCCAAAACTACCAGTGTAAGAGGAAGTCTAGTTGTTAGCGTACAAATCAGTCAGAGGCACATAGTTTAGGATAGCTAATTCCATTAACTTTCGTCAAGAGGTTTAGAATGGATGATTTTCGCGGAGAGCCTATTATAGCTTGAGTCTTAATTCATTCGGTACATAACTTATAGCTAGCAGGTAGTATTCATATTGGCAAATCACCGTTTCAATGTAACAACCTTCTAAACTACAGGGTTGTTACATTGAAGCTAAATTATGTCAATCAAGCTGGGCGGTTTGTAAGTGTTGATATGACGGTGAATAAAACCTATATTATTCAATATTCTGAATTTGCTCACGCATTTGCTCAATCAATACCTTAAGCTCAACACCTGATGCGGTGATGTCTGTGCTGATGGATTTTGATGCTAGCGTATTAGACTCACGGTTGAACTCTTGCATCATGAAGTCTAAACGACGGCCACATGCGCCACCTTTTTTCATGATAGCGGTGGTTTCTTTTACGTGAGAATCCAAACGGTCGAGCTCTTCAGCAACATCTGACTTTTGTGCCAGTAAAATTAATTCTTGCTCTACGCGACTCGCGTCTAAATCTACTTTTGCATCTTCAAACTTACCCAGTAAACGCTCACGTTGCCATTCAATGATTTCAGGCATACGAGCGCGCACTTTGACAACTTCGCTTGTGATGGCTTCTAGGCGTTGGTCAATGAGGGCCTTCATATTGCTGCCTTCGCTTGCACGCGCATCAATAAAGTCGCTTAATGCGGCTTCAAAGCCTGTGAGCAACTCTTTGTTGATGGTATCCATGTCTTGCTCAGGAGTTTCCATCACACCAGGCCAATTCATCACTTGGAATGGGTTAAGGCGGCTTTCTTCACCGGTTAGGCTCATGACTTGTTTCGCAGCGTTGATAACCTGAGTAGCAAGCGCTTCGTTAATATTAAGCTCTGTCTTTGCGGCAGGGTTGGCTTCAAAACGTAGGTTACATTCAACTTTTCCGCGCGCTAGGCGTTTACGGAAGCGCTCACGAAGTACAGGTTCAAGGCCTCTAAACTGCTCTGGAAGGCGGAAGTAGGTTTCCAGGTAACGTTGGTTTACTGAGCGGATTTCCCAAACGGCGCTGCCCCAGTCACCTTTAACTTCTTTACGAGCGTAAGCGGTCATGCTGTAGATCATGAAATGATTCCCTTGGATTCAATAAATGTGTTCAAACTGCACTCATGGTAGCACAGTTTAAAAAGATGGCTCTAGGTAAAAGACGGTCCTAGGCCCTTGGGGTCAAGCGAACTATCTTCTACCAAGGACCAAGGACCAAGGACCAAGGACCAAGGACCAAGCACCAAGGACCAAGCACCTAGACCCATACTCCCTTCTCCGCTATAATCTTCGCCCAACCAAACCCCTCCCTTACTGAAGGTAATGTCCATGCGTCCAAATGACCGCGCAGCAGAGCAAGTGCGCCCAATTACAATTACTCGCAACTATACTGCTTATGCTGAAGGCTCTGTTCTTGTCGAGTTTGGCAATACCAAAGTGTTGTGTAATGCCACCGTGGAAGAAAATGTCCCGCGTTGGTTAAAAGGCAAAGGTAAGGGCTGGGTAACCGCTGAATACGGTATGTTGCCACGTTCAACGCATTCAAGAATGCGCCGTGAAGCCGCAAGCGGTAAGCAGGGTGGCCGTACCATGGAAATTCAACGCCTGATTGCTCGTAGCTTACGTGCCGTTGTAGACCTAGAGTCAATGGGCGAAATCATGGTCACCGTTGACTGTGATGTTATTCAAGCGGACGGTGGCACTCGTACTGCTGCTATTTCTGGCGCAAGTGTGGCAATGGCGGATGCGTTTGCTCACTTAGTGAAGAAAGGCTCCTTGAAAGCGAACCCAATGAAGAGCCACGTAGCGGCAGTGTCGGTAGGCATTCTTGGTGAAAACATCTTTTGCGACCTAGAGTACGTAGAAGATTCAGCCGCTGATACCGATATGAACGTGGTGATGACTGAAGATGGTCGCATGATTGAAATTCAAGGTACCGCAGAAGGCGAACCATTCTGTCATGAAGAGTTAATGGCGTTGCTGGAGTCGGCGAAAAACGGCATTGCCGAGATCGTCACCGCTCAGAAGGCGGCGTTAGAAGATTAGTATTTAAATGGCTCCCATAAGGGGGCTATTTTTTTGTGCATAACGCACACTGAATAACTGTTAAAAAGATAACCGTCATCCCCTTAAAAATGGGATCTCACAAAGCGCATGACTCGCTTTGGACGATCCCATTTTTAAGGGGATGACGAACACAACAAAAGAGAGAAAACATGAAAGCATACCAGCGTGATTTTATTGAATTTGCCTTAGAAAAAGAAGTGCTAAAGTTTGGTGAGTTTACCCTTAAGTCAGGTCGTAAAAGTCCTTATTTCTTTAACGCTGGTCTTTTCAATACAGGCCGTGATCTTGCGCGTTTAGGTCGCTTCTACGCAGCGGCACTTGCGGACTCTGCCATTCAATATGATGTGCTATTTGGCCCAGCATACAAAGGTATCCCTATCGCGACAACAACAGCCGTAGCACTTGCCGATCACTATGATGTTGACACGCCTTACTGTTTTAACCGTAAAGAAGCGAAAACGCACGGTGAAGGCGGCAGTCTAGTAGGTAGCCCACTCGAAGGCCGTATTATGCTGGTGGATGACGTAATCACCGCCGGTACGGCAATTCGTGAGTCGATGGAAATCATCAAAGCGAACGGCGCCGATCTTGCGGGTGTATTGGTTGCCATTGATCGCCAAGAAAAAGGTAAAGGCGAGTTGTCTGCGATTCAAGAAGTGGAGCGTGACTTTGGTTGTGCCGTCATTTCTATCGTGAGCTTAACGGACTTAATCACTTACCTAGAAGACAAAGGCGACAATACTGAGCACCTTGAAGCGGTGAAAGCGTATCGTGCTGAGTACGGTATCTAATCTGGCGCTACGGTTGAACTCGCTGTTATGGTTTAACCCATAACTACAGTTTAAATGAACGAAACAAAAAAAGGTCTGAATACTCAGACCTTTTTCATGTGCGCGGTTTATTAACGTCGTGCGTTACTCTGGTGTTTTACAGAGAATAGCCACACGGTCAAAGTTTTCTGCTACCGTATCACTACATTGATAGCGCTCTTGGTAAGGTGCAAAATCACGCTCGGCGCGTTCTTTATAAGTGATTAAGTAGAACTCGTTGTGCCCAACAAGTTGGTCATCTGATTTCAATTGCTTGGCTTGCCCAAAGCTATAAAACTGACCAGAGTACGAACGAGGTCGGAAGTAGAAGGTTTTTACTTCTGGGTCGAGCTCAGCAATCAGCCTTTTGTCACTGTTGTCGGCAACCTTTCCTGTCGCAAGAAGGTAGGTGGCGGCAATCAGAGCAACAGGCACAATGAGAGCGGCGATAGACAGCCAAAGCATATCTTTCTTTTTCCAGAAAATAGCAATAAGCAGTGCCACACCAGAGGTACCCGGTAGTACATAGGTCGGTAGAATATTACTAGAAACCGTAAACAAAACTAATGGCGACAGTGCCCACCAAAGGGCAAAACTACTAAAACCATGGTTTTGCTTAGCTTGTTCAAGACCAAACTTGGCTCTAACCAGCATTAATACTGGTAAAATAAGTGACCACGGCAAAACGGCTAACACCCAAAAGAACCAGATTTTGCCTTTAGGCTCTTGGTGGCCTGAGCCATAGAGATCGCCTGTCCAACCCGGTTCAACAAAGCGCTTAAAATGCTCACCAACAATAAAGTAATCAATAAAGCCCGGCGTTGCTTGTTCTGCCATTAAGTACCAAGGCAAAGCAATCACTAGCATCAACAACGTACCTTTGATCAGCGGGAAGCGACGCCATAGTTCAACAAATGCGCCAATGATGCCGTGTTGAATCACCATCCAAGGGAAGACGGCCAGACCAAAGAGCACAATGGCAACCGGCCCTTTCGCGAGTAGACCGACAGCAAGACCAATGAACCCGATATAGCCCATGAAGGTTTCGCCACGCCAACATTGGTAAAAACCAATCATCGCCATTGCAAGGCCTAAGGTCAGCGCCATGTCGGTCATGACGGCGCCAGCAGAAATAGAGAACACCAATGTGGTCGAGAGTACGACAGCCGCCACTAGCGGGTTGTAGCCATTTTTCTTGGCAAACCACGCGGTACCAATCACCACTAAGACACCAGCAATCCAATGAGGGAAGCGTAGGGTAAATTCAGATAAACCAAACAGTTCAACGCTGACCGCGCTCATCCAAGTAAAGAGTGGTGGCTTGCCCCAGAAAGGGACGCCGTAGTCGTAAAGGGGCGTGAGCCAATTCCCCGTTTCCACCATTAAACGAGCCATTTCACCGTATCGAGACTCGGTGGTATCCATCAAAGGATAGAGGCCTAGCGTCAACAAGCGAATGACTAACGCGCCAATCAGCAAAATCCAAAGGGTGCGCCCTTTAGCCATGATTTTCTACTCCTACAACATCAAAAAACGGTCGGTAATTATTACCGCGGTCGCAAAGTGGTGAAGTCTCACACACTATGTTTGCTATCGTCAACAACTTGTCTGGCAAACAAAGGTTAAGTTTGGCTCAAAATGTGTCAGTTGGAAAATAGCATAGATATACATGAATTTAATCAGACCACTTTTTTCGCGTTTAGTGCGGTTTCTACCAGTTTTGGCACAAATTGACTGACGTCACCGCCGTGGATCGCGACTTCTCGTACTAAGGTTGAGGAAATAAAAGCATGCTCTTCTGCTGGAGTTAAGAACACACTCTCAAGGCCCGGCATGAGGCGGCGGTACATATTGGTGAGGCCAAATTCGTACTCAAAATCGACGGTGGTTCGCAGACCACGAATGAGGACGTTAGCTTGCTCGGTTTTAGCAAAATCCACCAGCAATCCAGAAAACCCTTTTGTAGACACGTTATCCAGATGTGCCGTTGTAGCTTGCGTAAAGTGTACGCGTTCGTCTAACGTAAACATGGTGTTTTTGCTTGGGCTGGCGGCGATGGCGATAATCACTTCATCAAACATCGTCGCGGCACGTTCGATGAGATCAAGGTGACCGTTAGTAATAGGATCAAAGGTACCAGGGTAGACCACTCGAGAAAGGCGTTTTTGTGTCACGATATCAGCTCTGTATAAGGGTTTTATTTAGTGTAACACTTTATCGCTCATTCCTTTTTATTGGCACGCGGTTTTCTTCATTGGAGAAGAGGTTTTTCATTACTGAGCATTGAACTCATAATAAATACGATAAGGGTAAGGGTAACAGTTATCATGCGCGCCACGAGTTGCTATTATTCGATAGTCAGTTGGCGTAGTACCGTTTGGTGTAATATCGCTTAGAAAATAAAAAGAGATGCTTGATGAAAAATATACTCGTGGTTCGAAATGATAAAATTGGTGACTTTATGTTGGCATGGCCAAGCTTTGCCATGCTAAAAGCATCGTTGCCCGAGTGCCGAATTACCGCTCTCGTGCCGAGTTATACCGTGGCGCTTGCCAGGGCATGCCCATGGATAGATGAAGTGATTGTGGACACAGGCCCCAAAGCCGACAAGCTTACTCAGCAATCGTTAGTCTCGACGTTAAAAACCGCCAAGTTTGACGCCTCGATCAACCTGTTCTCCACCACCTATAATGCCTTATTGGTGTGGAAGGCGAAGATCCCTTACCGTTTAGCGCCAGCCACGAAGCTAGCTCAGGTTTTTTATAACAAACGGATTAAGCAAAAGCGCTCGCAAAGCGCTAAACCGGAGTTTGAATATAACCTAGACCTTGTTCGCGCGTTCCTTATTGATATTGGTCAGCCAATTATTGAGCCTAAAGCCCCGTATTTTTCATTCTCATTGGATGCGCTGGCTAAGCAAAAAGAAAAATTATCCGAGCAGTATCTACTGAATAAAGCACGTCCGTGGCTATTTGTTCATGCAGGGAGCGGAGGTTCGGCCAACAATTTGTCTATTGAACAATACGCCGATCTTGTTGCCGGTATGACGAGGGACGTTGAAGTCGTACTTACTGCGGGACCTGGCGAAGAAGAAAAAGCCAAGCAGCTTAAACTTGCGTTAGAGCAACGAAGCATTGCCAGCGTGGTGTACGATAAAAATGAGGGTCTTATTGATTTTTCATGCTCGATTGCCTGCGCGAGTGCCTTTATTGCTGGCTCTACGGGGCCGTTACACATTGCCGCTGCCCTAGATGTCCCAACGGTAGGCTTTTTTCCTTCTAAACGTTCGGCGACACCACTGCGTTGGAAACCGATTAATTCTGAAGGGCGCCATCTCGCCTTTTGCCCACCTCAGGCACAGGACAAGTCTTCGCAGGAAGACATGTCTCGTATCGACGTGACATCACTACTGCCGACACTTAACCAATGGATTGCCAGCTACGTAAATTAGCGGTCAAGGTACAGCGCATTCAATGAAAGCACACTAAAAAATCAGCCCTCAATTGAGGGCTGATTTTGTATGACGAGTGCGCTATTGCGCTTGCTTTGCTTGCATGACGCGATAGTTAAGTTGCCATTGCAGCATCTTCACGTAATCATCCGCCTTTTTATCTATGTCCACCGGCACAGGTTGCTTTGCATTTGGATCGAGGTAGAGCCCAGATTCAGGCCACGGGTAAAAACTGCGCGGTTTCTCTAGTGACACGACACCTTTGTCTGATAACCACACCTTGGTGTTGGCACCAAATGCCAGCGTTGGATCATCGTGCTTAGCAACAATATTACGTCCACCCACATTCAAATAACGCGCATTAGACAAGCTAGCATTATAGAGCGATGGCATGATGTCTTTGTGTGAGCCAATACGGTTTGCATCAAAGGTAATGTCTAAATGCGCTTGTATCGCTTCTGGGATGTACAAATAGAAAGGGACCCCTTTATCGAGCAAGATTTCCTGTGGCATGGTCGCAGCAATACGTCGCATCTGGTGATCGCCGGTCGCAGCGATGACCGTTGGTCTTTTCGGAGACTGTTTTACGTGGCTAATGAACTGACCCAAGCTATCGGCGGAATATTGGAAAGTAGTTTGAATACCTTCTGGCGCAATCTGTCCTTGCCCGGCGCGAGTGCGATAGTCATCCGACACGTGAGTAGGATAAGGCGAGTAATAGTCAGGTGTTTCGTACGGAGGGTGATTGGTTACCGACAGCAAGATAATAAACAACGGCTGTGTTTCTTCACTGAGCAGTTTTTCTACATACTTAAAGGCCACGTCATCCGGTAGCCCCCAATCGGTCATGTACTTTTCGGCTTCAGGGTATTGCGCCAGTAGCGTATTTTGATCGACGACTCTGTCCACGCCTTGTTTGGGCAGATAGCTCATGTAATCACGCCATGCCATATTGCCCGGCGAGACAAAAATGGTCTTGTAACCCGCTTGTTTGTATGGCTGGAAGGCATTGCCTGCTAATGTTAAGTTTTGCGCTGACGACTGACTGATAGATTGAACAGGGCTACTAAACATGATTTGCGCCATCGACGGCGCGGTGCCGTTATCGGCCGACAAGAAGCGAGTAAACAAGAAGTCTTGGTTAAAGTGTTGACGCAAGCTGCCCAGCATATCGTTGGTTTTTGGGTCATCAAAGGCCAACATATTCGAGCCAAGGCTCTCCATCACCGCCAGAACCACATTTGGCTGGTTTTTCTCTAGGTATGGGTTCTCAGCGGTGTGAGTAAAGAGTTCATTACTCCCAACCACTTGTGAGAGCAATGCTTCCCCGTCTTGGAGGGACACATCAACAAATTTGGTATCTGCTTTACGCGCTTTTATCGCCCAATCTATCGCCATAAAGCCATTCGGAGTCAGCTTATTCAATACCACCAGTTCAGACACTTGTGCATTGGCTTGGCGCAGTGGAAAGGTGCCGATAGACCCGCGAGCAGCCACAAAAAACACCGTGATTGAAATGAGTCCGTAAACAACCGCAACAGGGCTAAACCAGCGCGTGACGTGTTTTGATGTGGCAGTGAGTCGGTGACTCATCCAAGCACCAAGTACGGCAACAGCAAGGGTGAGTAGGGTGCTTTGCACGATCGGGTAGTCTTGCCACATGTTCATGACAACGGCTTCGGTGTCATCTTCAAACAAACCAAAGGCAAATAAGTCGTAGTGGTTATGGTACGTTTGGTAGTAGTAATAGTTGCCGATAGTGATGGCGGTGATAATAAACACAATAACCGTGCTATACGTTATCGCGATAGGTCGGAACGCACGCCAAATGGTGCTGTGGGCTGCTAGTAGTAAACCAATCAGATATAAGGGCGCGAAGCCGATTGCGCTGACGCGAAGATCGTAGCGAAGCCCGGTCACCACCATGCGCCAAATATCAGCCGACTTGCCAGTCAGCTGGTTAGTGTCGACAAAGTAAGCGAACATCACCGCTCGACCCACACACATAATGAGGGTGACAAACAGCACCTGAAACCAAACCAGTTTGGTGAGTTGTCTAAAGTGTTTTTGATACATCATAAAATTAACGACTACTTTTTTATTCAGAGAGTTTTATTCCAGAGAACGTTATTCAGGCGAATGGTCTTTTTGAGCCACCTGTGCGGGTTGTGTACTGGTACGAACCCAAAGATCAGCGTATTTAACAAAGGTGGAGTGAGCCGACAGCAACGACAGCAAAAAACCTTGCTTGCCATCTAAGAAGCCCGCTTTAACGATGTACATTTTCACGAAGCAAGCTATGGCATGAATGATGCCTTGAGAAAGACTTGAACGCTTGCCGCGCTTTTCACGTTGTTCTGCCCACGCTTTGGCGTACCCTGCGGACTTCACCAAGTAATGGTGGATATCATCATAGGTATAATGAATTAGATCGCCCGTTAGTGTCTCTACTTTCATCGATTTATTCGTTTGCACTTTTTCATGCACCAGTGAATCATCGTATTGGGTAAGATTCGTAGGATAGAGCCTAAGAACCTTATCGGGATACCAACCACAATGCTTAATGAAGCGACCAAATACCCAGCTTAGGCGAGCAAACTGATAAATCGTCGAGGGCTGATTTTTCTCAACCGCTTGCAAAATACTTTGCTTAAGCTCTGGTGTGACTCGTTCATCCGCATCCAACCAGAAAACAAAATCAGACTCAACATGGCTTTGTGCGAGTCGTCTTTGCGGACCAAATCCTGGCCATTCATGATTAACATGAAACTTCGCGCCAAAATCATGGGCGATGGCTTCGGTATTATCTGTGCTGCCTGAGTCTAAAATAACGATTTCATCCACCCAGCCTTGCACGGTTTCAAGGCAGGCTCGCAAATGCTTGGATTCATTTTTTACAATAAGGGCAACAGCCAGTGTCGGTTTTGTCACGATATATACCTTGTTGGGCGCTACGTTGATCTAGGAGAGTGCTCCTAGTATCTTTATGCGCCGAGATTTTCTAATTTGATGACCTTATCAAACATAGCAATCACCGCTTGGGCGTCAATGCGCTGCATAGCTTGCTTGTCTTTGACTCGAGCCCGCCAATTAAGTTCGTGGCTTGCTTTGCCAGTTTCAGCTTGAATCGCTTCTTCATAAGCAGAAACCACATAATCTTGATAGTTATAAGGCCCCGTTCGCGCTGGGTTATGGTGCGCATAAAGACCAATCACCGGTGTGCCCATGGCATTCGCCATATGGGTAGGGCCAGTATCCGGGGCTATCAGTAAGTCGGCATTATCAATGAGTGCCAGCATTTGCATTAAGCTGCTTTGACCAATTAAATTCTTTACTGGTGTGGATAACGTAGATTCAATCGCTTTGCCAAGTTCTACCTCGATGCTCGCGGGGCTACCAGCAAGCGTCACGCTCCAACCAAGTTTGGCCGCGTGTTCAATCACCGCCACATAGCCCTCAGCGGTCCAGTTCTTATAGCCTTTACTTGCCGCAGGGACGATAAGCAAATTTCGCTCGCTGGCAAGTTGCTGCTTCGCCCAAGTCAGATCGTCACTTGAATAATGCAATCTCCACTTGGCTTGAGTGGTTGGTATACCTAACGTTTCAGTGAACGCCATTAAGCCATCAAGGACATGCATTTTGGCTGGCGAGGGCACGTTAACATTGGTAAACAGCCCCTGAAAATCTTGCGCACGCTCGCCATCAAAGCCCAGTTTATACTTCGCGTTGATTCCCAGCGTGGCAATACTCGCACGAAAGGCGTACTGCATGTGTAACAGTGCGTCAAAGTGATGGTGTCTGAGTTGCTTCCAAAGTGCTCGGTAGCCTTGCCAGCCTGCTTTCTTATCGAAAACCACGACCTCGATGCCTTCGATACTTTTTAGCAATTGCGCTTCAAGTTTACCCGTTACCCAAGTGATTTTAGTCTCAGGCCAATGGTGTTGAATTGCCTGTACGGCTGCGATGGTGTTACAGACATCACCAATAGCAGAAAGCCTTAAAATACACACAGAGTGAGGAGCAGAATCGAAAAGTGCCATAAATACACAACGCCAGAAACAGATGTAAAGATTATGCAGGGGGGCGGTTTGAATGTAAAATCAGAAACAGTGGAAAAATAGAAAAGATGGTGCTGGGTCCTTGGTCCTTGGTCCTAGTTCCTAGGGGTAGGACTTAAGCGTGAAAACAGTGAACAGTAACAACACCACCTATTGGTTTGATGAGGTTTTATTGCAAGAGCCGATAGAGCAAGTGTTTGCAGCGGATTTTTGGCAATCACAAGGTAAGGTGATCGGCAGTGCGCAAGGGCGTGGAACCACATGGTTTGTGCAAACCCAAACCGGTGAAGCGGCGCTTAGACACTATCGCCGTGGTGGACTGTTTGGAAAGCTGGTGAAAGACCAGTATTGGTTTACAGGCTGGGAGAAAACCCGCAGTTTCCAAGAGTTTCATCTGCTCAATACCTTAAGAGAAGCGGGTGTCAATGTACCCAAACCGATTGCGGCGAGAGCGGTCAAGGTAGGGCCTTACTATCGAGCTGACTTATTGAGTGAAAAAATTGCCAATGCCCGCGATCTTGTCGCCATCTTACAAGACAAACCGTTACCGAAAGAGATGTACCAAAAAATTGGTGCGGAAATTCGTAAAATGCACGACGCGCAAGTGAACCATACTGATTTGAACATTCACAATATCTTGATTGATGATCAAGATAAAGTTTGGATTATTGATTTTGATAAGTGTTTTAAACTGCGTGGACAGGAATGGAAAAAAGGCAATCTTGAACGTTTGCAGCGCTCATTTGAAAAGGAGGTCGTTCGAAGAAATATTCATTTTACAGAGTTTGACTTTAGAGCTTTGGAAAGGGCGACACTCGAGAGTTAAGTGTCGCCATACTGAAAGTGTTTACTCGTAGACTAGTTCAGAGCTTTCGTTATCTTTCTCTTGTTTGATGTGTAAAAAACCATTGTCACCAGTAAGACGAGAGCCTGCTATGTAACCGCTCTTACAACCATTGTTATTGGGGTAACTAAAACCCATTATCTCAGCAAGGTAATGAGAGAGTTGAATCTGGAATACAGACTTACATTGACCGAGCTGAGTCTGAGCTAGTTTTATGATGTCAGGTACGCCAGATGACAGATAAATCGGCACGGTATAGTTAGAACGTTGTAGAAAATTACCATGCCCCGCCGTATTTTTAGTGACATATTGACCGTGGTCAGAGGTCATTAGTAATGCCCAGCTTGGAGAGTCGTGATCGACGATATATTGCTGTATTTGTCTTATTAAATCGTCAGTGTAATGCACACTATTCATATATTCAGCATAATCTGTCTCACTACCAAAAGGTTTATAATCATCCGGAGTTCTATCGGCATAAGGCATGTGTGAGCCAGTTTGATGAAGGACGATGAGATTTTTTTTATTTAAATCGACTTTTTTCAACCAGTTCATGAGTTCCATGTCTAAGACACCTTGATAACTGTTGTTTGTTAGACTGAACGAATCATCATAGTTGTCAACCCATTGCAACCCGACGAGGGACATTAGGCTTAAGCCGTAATTAGCTTGGGTAGAATAGAAATGGGTGGTATATCCATTTTCTTTTGCTAAACGGAATAAATTAGAATTCCCACTCCCAATCTGTTTGACCCCATTGGGTTTGGCAACAGAGTTAAAGAAAAAAGGGAGGCTAACATCAGTAAAAAGGCCGCCAGAGAATCCTTCCGCAAAAAAGGTATTCGATAGACTCTTCTGCTCGTCCAGCCAAGGTGTTGTTGTTTCAGGGTAATCAAAAGCACTCATATATTTTGAAGATAAACTTTCTCCCATGATTACCACAATATTATCGGCTAAGCCATTTGAGGTCTTGGCTGGTGAAGGGCTAGAGAAAGGCTTTACTTTTGAGTGACCTAAAAGCTCTTCCGGTACTGTGCGGGAGGTGAAAAACCCCCATGTATAAAAAGTGTTTTTAATCGTTGAGTGATACATAGCAGGAAGTCTACCTAATGTGTTGGTAGAGTTAATAGTTTGTCTTATTGGATAAAATAGAACAACGGCTACTGCTATAATGCTCACCCAATGAGACTTTTTAGGGATGTTTTTTCTTGTCCATACAAGGGAAAAAAAGCTAATGAACACTAACGTAAGAGCGAAAATTGTGACTCCCATAGTTTTTACTGCATCGCGTCCGGAAACTATAACTTCTAAGAACTTTTCAAAGAGTAGCCAAAGTTTGATAGGGGTGATGAAGTACCCGTAGTTCGATATACTAAAAAATTGTATGGCATATCCAAGCACTAAAAAAATAGTGAGTATAAGCGCAGCTACTAAAGAGCGTGCATATGAGATGAGTAGACCAAAGACGAGTGAAAAAATAGGAATCCAGTAGGGCTCACCGATGGGAACAACGTCATAACGGGCTCTTACGATTACCTCTGCTAGAAGTATTACGATCCCTATTAGTAGCGAGCGAGCACTGGTACTTACAAGCGTTCCCTTTAGAATCCATTGGTAAGATTTTGATAAGTAATTGGTAATTGAGGTTGGCATTAAGTGGTTTTTCCTAAGGGAAATCTATGGATTACGGTGTATGAATAAGCCTAGGACGCTGTCATTAAGTGAAAAATGTCAAGTAAGGCTTATAATTCTGCTAGCCAGTAAGTTTAGCAGAAATGAAACTATAGAGTATGTAGTTTCATTTAATGATAATTGCATTTAACATTAATAATGTATTTTCCAATGTTCCGCGATTCACAGCAACGGTATGAATCGCACCATCTGTCATCTCTTTTATTACCTCTTTGTTACTCCAGATACTAGAAAGGCAATGTTCAAGCTCCTGGCTGCTTTGACAAATCATGGTGGCGTTATTTTTGAGTAATAGGTGAGTGACTTCAGTGAAGTTGTAATAGCTCGGCCCTGTTATACTTGGTATCCCAACAGCAGCAGGCTCTAGTAGGTTATGACCACCGACTTTTGTGCCTACAAGGCTTCCTCCCATGAAGCAAATATCACTAGCAACTAAGTAGGCAATCATTTCTCCCATGGTGTTGCCTAAGAACACTTGAGTGTGTTCAGGCAGCGCTTTGGTTATATTGGTTTTCTGCTCGACCGTCAGTCCTTTTGTTTGACAGAGCTGAAAAACAGACTCAAAACGTTCAGGGTGTCTTGGAACGATAATGAGTAACGCATTAGGCATCGTTTTTATCAGTTGTTGGTGTGCTTCTAGTGCGATTTCTTCTTCACCATTATGGGTGCTTGCGGCTATCCAAACGGGTCGGTTTTGTCCCAAAATATTTCTAAGTTGATTGCCGAGTTTTCTATCTTCGTCATTAATTGTAATGTCGAACTTAATGGACCCCGAAACAGAAATGATATTGGAGTTGATACCCAACTTGGTGAATCGGTCCGCATCCTCTTGGTACTGGCAAGCTATGTGGGTTAAATGCTGTGTCGTCATTTCAAAAATGGGTTTGAAACGAAGGTAGCGAAGGTATGAGCGTTCGGATAAGCGAGCATTAATAACGACGATGGGGATTTGAAATTTAGCGACAGTAGTAAGTGTATTCGGCCATAATTCAGTTTCCATGATGACTAGTAGCGTAGGCTTAATTGTGCGGACAAAGCGATGTACTGCAAAGCCAAAGTCTAATGGCATATAGCGGTGAGTGGCTATATCAGACAATTTATCGGCTTGTTCTGCACCTGTTGGTGTCGTAGTGGTTACAACGATCGCTTTATCAGGGTTTTGAGCCGCATAACGTCGAATGAGGGGGGTTGCAGCAATGACCTCACCAACAGAAACAGTATGAAACCAAACGACCTCTTTTGACGTGTTATTAAGAGGAGGAGTGATACCAAAGTGCTCTTTCCAGCGATGACCCACGTTGGGCTTTCCAGGTTTACTCTTGAATAAATTAACCAGAAAAAATGGAGCAACAATCAGAAGTAATAGTGTATAAATTATACGCAGCATATTTATTATCTTTAAGTAAGAGAGCCTGTACACGGACCTACTCTGAAAAGGTCCAAAGTTTGTGAATAATGTAGGTGATAACAGGAAGAATAAGCACAACTACGATTACTCGAATATAACTATTTAGATCGGAAATGAGCTCGCTGAGTCCTTGAGCTAGCATCAATGATCCAAACTGTACAACAAAGAAGCGAGTAGCATTACTCCAATTTACGTTTTGCTTAAACACGAGAAGTGTTTGAGATAAATAGGAGAAAATGAAGGCTAAGCAAAACCCAATCACATTGGCAAAAAAAACACTGTCTTGGATAAAGTGTAAGTACAAGAATGCGACAACTATATGAATAGCCGTCGCAATGCCTCCAGATAGCGCAAATCGAACAATACGATATTCTAAGAGTCGTTCAAGTGTAACCATCATGAATGGGCAGACTCATCACTGGAAGAGGTATCAGTTTGTGTCACGCGATAGCTATCTTCTTCAATGATATACGTTGGTCGACGTTTTGATTCCATATAAAGACGGCCAATGTATTCGCCCATCACGCCAATACCTATCAGTTGAACGCCGCCTAAAAAGAGTATGACGGTAATCAAAGATGCGTAACCAGGTGAGTCAATACCATAGATCAGAGTTTTGATTATGGTCGCGCTGCCGTAAATAAAAGACAGCGCGGAGATAAATCCGCCAACATATAGCCAAATGCGCAGCGGCGCGGTACTAAAGCTAGTGATGCCGTCGAGTGCGAAGTTCCAAAGCTTCCAACCATTAAAGCTGGTTTCTCCGGCTTTCCTCGCTTCTCGTTTGTATTCAACCACGGCAGTTTTAAAGCCTACCCATGAGAAAATACCTTTCATGAATCGTTGGTTTTCTGGGAGTAATTGGATAGCGTCTACAACGCGGCGATTAATCAACCTAAAGTCGCCAACATTCTCAGGAATTTCAACCTGAGCGACGGCGTTGTGGAATTTGTAGAATAGCTCAGCAGTGAGCTTTTTAGCCCAAGAGTCTGAACTACGGTCGGTACGCTTAGCCACAACTACATCATAGCCATTCTCCCATTCTCTTAGAAAGTCATGGATAAGTTCTGGTGGATCTTGCAAATCAGCATCAATAGGAATAATGACGTCCCCTAATGCGAGATCTAAACCAGCAGTCATCGCGGCTTCTTTACCAAAGTTACGAGATAAATTGACGGTGCGTATGGGGGAGTATTCTTGTTGCAGCTGCTTCATCGTGGTGAGCGTATTATCTCTGCTACCATCATTGATCAGTAATATTTCGTAGTCATACTTAGTACTATCAAGAACATCAGTAATTCTTGATATAAAAACCGAGAGGACTTCTTGCTCGTTGTAGCATGGACAAACAATAGAAATAGTTGGTTTTGGATGGACTTGTTCAACTAACATGGGCATGCCTTCGCAAGGTTAAATTAAAACTGTACAGATTTTTATAGTAAGTGTTTATAGATGTTTATCTTTTTTTAATTGATTGGCAAACCGTTGGTTGCTAATCGACGAGCACACAAAACGATAAAATCGGTTGAGCTCTCTTGTGAGCTTGAAGTAAATAGGAACACGTTGTTTCGGCTCAAGTTGAATATAAGTTCCCATGTCGTGCAATGCCGTTATAGCTGGCGGGGATAGGTTAAAAGAGTGCATGTTATGTATATAGTTTTCAGAAATGTAATTATCCACAGCGCAAAGCCATTGGTCTGATTTCGATAGCAGCTTACTTGCTCCTTGTGGAGTTAGTACATATCCTGTGGTTCCGCAGGAGTTATCAAAAAGAAAGCGACGTTCAAATCCAGCGACCTCATCTTTAGTTACCCATTTGCAACTGCGCTTTTCAAGCCTTAAATAGTCTAAATCAGCTATGAGCAAATCGATATTGTCGATAGCATCACAAAAGTGTTCGGTAGGACTAAAGTCATCTTCTAATATTACTATAGACTCATTGAGTTGTAAGCACTTCTCCCAGAGTAAGTAGTGGCTAGCGAAACAGCCTTTTTCTCCAGCAGAAAGAGGGCGACTCCGATAGATTGTTCTATATTTGTCATTTACTTTTTCAGCTAATCGGGGTGGCAATCCATCCTTGCCATTAACGGCATCAAAAAATTCGAAATGATAGCCGGACATTTTGAAAATCTGGCTGACTCTTTCTCGACGTTCCGTAGAATGTAACAAGCTTACTACAAATATTTTCATTACTTATTGTTACTCATGATTGAATAGCACTTGATAATTTTAGTTTCGAGTTTAGTTGAAGTGCACTAGGAAAATAATCAACAGTGTTTGCCGTTTAGACAAGACCGATGGCAAATCGTTCATGACGGGATGTTTTTGCCATCGTATTTAACGCTTCTTAGTATCGCAAATGCTGTACATCTCTCGGTAAAACTCAACCCAAGAGAGCTTGTATTTTCTTTATACCATTCGCACAGACTACTTTACCTTCAGATTTTTTCTTAGTATACATTTCGTGAGCTTCTGGAGCTTGTTGTTTTTCTTTATGGTATAGATGGAAAAGCGCACAGCGACCTAAAACTGTTTCGGTCTTAAGCCCTGTTAACTTTAGGCGTCGTACTAAGTCGGTTTCTTCCATACCATAGCCTTCAAAGTCTTCATCAAAACCGTTTACCTGAAGTAAGGATTGAGTTGGGACCGCCAAGTTTGCTCCGATGGCGCCTCGAGTTTTTTTGTTCCACACACTGCAAATAAAACTGGGGAATCGGATGCCCATTTCGGGACGTTTTAGATTCTTTTTAAGTGATTGTAGCGCCAACCAAAACGGATTTTCTAATTGTCTAAAAGAAGTGAATTGGGTTCTAAGCCCGAAACTAGCACGTTCGTAGAGGTCTACTCGTCGCCCAAACAGCATGCTTGTTGGGTTGAGGCGAGCACGATAGTCAGCTATGAAATATCTGGAAGGAATGCAATCATTATCCGTCATTATAATAAAGTCTGCTTTGGATGAAGCAATAGCGTGGTTTAATGCCATTGCTCGCCTATATCCACAATCATCTTGCCATAAATAACGAATATTGAGTCCGAGTGAGCTATAGATACCAACGAGAGCTTTGACCTCAGGTCCAGAACCATCATCGGTTATGCATAAAGAAAAATCCGTATCGTTCTGACGCAGGTAGCCATCAAAAACAAGTCGCATGTCGCGGACATTGTTATATGCTGCCATGATTACTTCTACGCTTTTTTCAGTCATTTTTCTTCCTTAAAATCAAGGCTTGTTACTGAGGTGTTGGGCCAAGTCAAAATCAGAGTGAGCATAAACAGAAAGATAGCTGTTTGAAACTCTAAATTATTACTATAAACCAAGCCAATACCTAAATAGGTGCTAATGAGGGTAAGGCCGGCCCAGGCCCGTTTGTTGCCGTGCTTAATCGCAGTGACAAGAGAGGAAATGATAAACATAATCATGGTTAAGTAGCTAACAGAGTAAATTAGCCCCATTCGCACAAAGTTATCGATATAGTGATTGTGAAAATCACTTAGTGACATTTGATTACTAACACTTCTTTGCATCTCTTCAATTGAACCGACAGAGTTTAAGTACTCGGTGTAGAGGGGCTTAAGCTGAGAGTCTCCGGTTCCAAATAGAAAAATCCCTAGGTGTTCTTGTAGATTGAATATACTGAACTCAATGCCATTATGCCACATTAGAAGGCGAGCATTATTGGAATGGTTACTGCTTGAGGAAATGCTAGTAATACGCTCGTATAACGCCCCAAATGTTGAAGAATCTTTCATTAAGATAAGTACAGCAATCCCGACAATAAGGCTTCCTATAAATAGTCTGTGACTTTGAAATGCTAAAAAGAGCAATAAACTAACGACCAAGAAGAGTAATGGTCCTCTAGAGCCAGAAGCTAATAACGCGACGAATGCCACAAGAGAAAGCATAGTGACCCCTGCTCTTTGATGAGCGTTCATATTTCCTTTGAAGTATACCAATGGTATTAATATAGCGATTAGATATGCGATTATCTCACTCCAGCGACCAATATCCCAGAAGCTTTGCACTCGGCCATCGGGACGTGCTTGATCGGTGAGGTACAGGTAGGCGCTATAACTGAAAGCAATTAACGCCCCAATGAGCAACGCTTTAAACGCCTTACTATGGTGGCGTTCTACCATCGGGATTAAAAAAGGAAGCAGAAGAAAGAAGGCGCCTTTTCTTGCAAACCATGCCAGATCTTGCATCCCAACTGGGTAGACTATTGTGACAACGATGCCCAGTATATACATACCAAAGCATAGGTAAGATAATCTTCGAAGGTTTTTGATGTCAGAAAGTAAAGGTTGCTTGCTTAGAGCACCTGTAATTGCTGTTAATAGAATTAAGGCAAAGGCGATATTCATACCAGCTTTCGAAACGAATAACGTTAAGAATGTAAAGGCCACTGTGAAAGCGGTTATTCGGTTATACGTGGCGTTAGTAATCATGATTGACTCTTTAGTATCGAGATAACTGTATTTGGCGATAATTGTTTTAAGCAGTTCATATGCCCTAAAGGACACTCTCGCTTAAAGCACGGGCGGCAGTCAATATCCGTGTTAACGATCTGAACGTTGTCACTAAGAGGCGGAGTATAGTCAGGCGAGCTCGATCCATAAATGGCGATAATTTTACAGTCAACGGCTGCTGAAACATGCATTAAACCAGAATCGTTGCTAATCACGGTATCACACGCCGCAAGTAAGTCTACTGCCTCGGTTAGCGAGGTATTACCGGCAAGGTTAAAGCAATGTTGTTGAGCCTCAACGGTTAGACTCTTTCTTATTTTTTCCGTGACTTCTCTATCTTTGGTTGAACCAAATAGCCAAACTTGTTGGCCACTATCGATAATGTACTGCGCCACTTCGGCGTAATATTGATCAGGCCAACGTTTTGCTGGTCCAAACTCAGCCCCAGGGCACATGCCTATTGCTGTGCGACCTGTTGTAAATTGAGTTGTCAGCTGAAACTTATCAAGTGCCTGTTGTTGAATGCTACGATCAATCGAAAGCTGAGGGCGAGGACACGTCGCTAGCGATACTTCATCAAGCATTTTATCGCGTTGTGATGCAAGTGCCACAAAGCGTTCCACATAATATTGGAAAATACGTTTGTTGGGGCGCAAGTCATTTAACAGACCATAGCGCATCTCACCTTTCCAACCGATACGTTTAGGAATACCCGCAAACAAAGGGATCAACGCAGATTTAGCGGAGTTTGGCAGCACGTAAGCGTGGGTATAACCTTCTTTTTTGAGGCTGCGGCCAATTTTCCAGCGCCCTCTTAAGTCAAAAGCCCCGTGGCCAATCGGCATTTCAATAGCGTTATTTACTTCCGGCATGCGTTGTAGAATAGGTTTGCACCATGCCGGAGCTAACACGTCTATTGTCGCGGTTGGGTTGCGATGCTTTAGCTCGGTATAAAGGCTTTGTGACATGACCATATCACCGACCCAAGAGGGGCCTATTACGAGAATTTTCATAGTTAAATATCTTTATTCTTAAGAATGAGCTGGGCCAACTTTTGTTCTACGTCTAGCCAATTTAGGGCATTAATATCGGGAACCGCGCAATGCGTTGCCATGCTGGTAATAGCCAAATCTGAGTTAGGATGCCACTGATTAAAATTTGCTGGGTCTGGATTATAAAATGCAAGCTGTGGAACGCGTAATCCAGACGCCATATGAACAATAGCGGTATCCACCGTGATCACAAATTTAGCCGCCGCAATGAGGCTTGCAACATCAAATATCGTTTTGCTGACATTATAGTGAATGGCGTCTAATTGGTGCTCTTTAATCATTTGTTCTGTTTGTTCAAACGTGTCAGGTGCTGAAATCAACACAATGGATAGCTCAGGGCAGTCCTGTTTGACTAGCGTGACCAGTTTTTCCACGGAATGTGCATTGAGCTTACGTGCATTACCACTACCGTAGGCATTGATAACACAAAACCCCAGCAAGGAATGAGTGTTAATAAATGCCTGGGCGCAGTGTGTAGAGCTTTCTGTTTGTGGAATGATGTAGTGGTGTGGATTGGCAGGAACATCAATTTCCCCCAATAGTGCCCCAAAGCGTTCTGCAAAGTGAAGCGCTTGTGTAGCAGCTCCGAGCTTGATATCGACAGCGTTGAGCGAGTCATCTAGTCCTGCGATGTGTTTCGCTTTACATTGGTTAAGAAAAAATAGGTCTTTCATTTTAAGATTAAGGTTAAGTGAAACTAATAAATCACACTCTCCAACCTCAATACATGCCTTGGTTATTTCTTTGTAGCTTGGTCTCTTTTTAAGCTCAATAACGGAGTCTGCGCCAAGGTGATTTAAGAATAAATCACGCATATTTGGCGCCGTGACGACCGTTAATTTAACATTGGGGTAGTGGACTTTGATGTCCTTAAAAATAAAGGACGACACGAAAGCATCGCCAAATTTGGCATCGGTTCGTAAAAAAACAATATGCTGCAATTGTTCTTTATCAATAGGCTGAGAAGTTCTATGCCTATCGAATAGCATTATGCCCAGTTTACGGCGAACCTGGTCGCGGAGTAGTTGTAATCGAGAGATGAGTGCTCTCATTATCGTTTCACCTTTCTAAATAAATAATTACCACGCACCTTGCGCCACAATCCCAACACATCGGTTCTTGGAAAAATCGCAATGCGGCGAATTTGATACGGGTCTTCATGAAAACGCAATGACCCAGAATTGGTCGCTACGGCGTATTGATAGCCCACCTCTTTAGCGATATTTTTTGACGCCTGATTGTGTTCACCAAACGGGTAAGCGAATGACGTTAGCGGCTTACCTAGTAAAGCTTCAAGTGTTTGCTTGTTCTCAAGAATTTCTGCTCGCTGCGCGTCATCGCTGAGCGTGTCCAATTTAGGGTGCGTTAGAGTATGCCCGCCAATTTCAATATGTGGTGAGGCAGCGAGCAGCTTCACTTGCTGGGTATTCATCAGCGGCACGGATTTTTCTGGGTTGTTTGGGTTCTCTACATCCCATCGGTTGAAGGTTTCCCCAGTCACCACATAAACTACCGCTTTAAAGCCGTATTTTTCCAGCATCGGCAGCATGAGATCTAGGTTATCGGCGTAGCCGTCATCGACCGTAATCATGATGTAGCGCTTTCCCGCTTCTAAGCGGCGGATAAGTCGACCATCTTGCAAGTCTTCAAACGTCAGGCTGTCAAAGCCCATGCGTTTGAGCAGCTTAAGGTGCTTTTCAAACATATCAATGTGCAGGTAAGTGCCATGCACACCTTTGCCACTGTCATCGCTAATAAAGCGGTGGTACATGATGACCGGCATTTCACGGCGCAGTGTATCGACATAGACATCTTGATAGATGCGCTCGATTTGGTCGACGATTTTGGTGAGCGTGTAATTGTCACGAATGATGTTGCTGGTAGTTTCGTCACAATGTGGCGTTGATAAGCCTTGCTTGACCATGCTTGGAATGGCCGAAAAATCAATATCCAGATCTTGTGGGCCAATATCCCCAAAATTGCTCGCCATCGCGTCGGCGACATTGTTTGAATCGACAATACCCACACACTGCGCTTCACCAATTGCCAAAGTAGGGCGACCGCACAGCAAAGACTCCATCGCCACACGACCGGCTCCAATGACTAAGTCGGCTTCGCTGAGCATTTTTGGCACATCATGGGTATAGCCAGTGAATGTGACACGCTCTTTAAATTTTTTAAAGCGAGGTTCAAACGCAGAGCCTGACACCACTTGCACCTGATAGCGTTCCAAATCCAAGCATTCATCTAATAGGCGATAACACAATTCACCTTTTGGTCCCGTTAATCGCCCGACAATGGTAATCACAGGCTTAGCTTGCACAGACTTCGCATTTACAGGGGCAGGACACCATTGAAAACGCTCAGTCTCAATGCCATTTCGGCTGACTTCCATCTGCTCTAAAGGCACATTAAGGTCATTGGCTAATTGGTCACGAATCGCTTCGCAAACCGGTAGCGCTTTATTGCCCATCGCATGAAACTTTTTACGCGACGCATGCACAGGCTGACGGCCATGAACCGTGGTCACCATAGGCGTACCAGTGAGCTTGCACGCCACATGACAGCTCCAGCTAGAGGCGCGCGAATGGGCATGCACCAATTGGATATTGTGCTTTTTGATAAGGTAAATCAGATACCCCACGTGCCAGAAGCGACGTGGCACACTGCGTTTATTAAAGCGCAGTGAGAAAAACGGACCATCATGAGGTTTGGTTAGCGTGTCAGACACATAAAACACATTATGACCTCGGGCGGTTAATTCATTGCCAACCGTCGTGGCGTAGACTTCCGCTCCCGTGACTTCGAGCTGGGAGAGGGCCATAAGAATGTTCATGGTGGTATCCTTAAAACTAAAAGTGGACCTAGGGAAGAGCGGTTCCTAGGCCCTAGGTGGTGCTTGTGGTGAATATACGGAAAACCGTTGGTTGTCGTTGACCGGTGTCGTCTTTAAAACACAATCCTGCAGGACCAAGGACCAAGGACCAAGGACCAAGGACCAAGGACCAAGGACCAAGGACCAAGGACCCATTAACTATTCACAATAGCCAAATACTCCGCCACACCTTCCGCAACCGTCTTAAACTCAACATCGCAGCCAGCGGCGCGCAGTTTGGTTAAATCCGCTTGGGTGTATTCTTGGTAAGCGCCTTTCAAATGGTCAGGGAATGGAATGGTTTCAATCTCGCCTTTACCGTGGTGCTTAATGACCGCTTCAGCGACCACTTCAAAGCTTTCCGCATTGCCGGTTCCGCAATTAAAAATACCAGACACACCGTTTTCCAAGAACCATAGGTTCACTTTTGCCACATCGCCAACGTAGATGAAGTCACGGATAAACTGCTCGCTACCTGCAAACAATTTAGGGTTCTCACCGGCATTCATTTGGTTATTAAGGTGGAACGCAACCGACGCCATGCTGCCTTTGTGCTGCTCGCGTGGGCCGTAAACATTGAAGTAACGGAAACCGGTAATTTGCGACAGTTTTTCACCGTGCGCTTCTGCATCTGCAGTTAAGCGGCGAACGTAGTTATCAAACTGCTGCTTTGAATAGCCATAAACGTTTAATGCGCCTTCGTATTCACGCTCTTCTTTAAAAATGGTTGTCTCGCCGTAAGTCGCCGCAGAAGAGGCGTACAAGAACGGGATTTCACGCTCTAAACAGAAGTGAAGCAGCTCTTTTGAGTACTCGTAGTTGTTGAGCATGACATATTTGCCATCCCACTCGGTTGTTGCAGAGCAAGCACCTTCATGGAATACCGCTTCGATAGGACCAAAGTCATCGCCAGCCATGACCTGAGTCAGGAAGTCATCACGATCCATATAGTCGGTAATGTCTAGATCAACTAAGTTCTTAAACTTACGACCATTTTTAAGGTTGTCTACCACTAGGATGTCGTTTAAGCCCGCTGCGTTTAGCGCTTTGATAATGTTGCTGCCAATCATGCCAGCACCGCCAGTTACGATGATCATAAAACTCTTCCAATTGAATAGGATAATTAATTCGAGTATATAAGATTTGAGCCAGTGTGCCTAGATTGTGGTGTGCTAGCTATCGAGTCTAAATAGGACGTAAGACATCGTATCGTTGGCTAAGCAGCTTAGTCTTGAAATTTAAACCTTGGTCTGAGCGTATGTCACAGACAATGCTTATGCCGATACAACCAGCAAGTATGGCTAAAGTATGAACAATGGCGATACAGCAAAACGAATCGAAGGAAGGCGGTTGACGGTGAGAAAGCGGCAGGTTAGCTCTAGTGTATAATCAAACGCAATGGTGAGTAATGATGCAGCTAACCAATCAAGTTTACGTTCGCCACCATGGTGGCAAACATGCAGTCACCGGCTCATGCCATGAGTTAGTGATCAACGGGGGCGCGATTTTAATCGATTGTGGTTTATTCCAAGGGGCGGAGTCACAACAGCAAGATCTTAAAGTGTCTTTTCGATGTCAACAGATTAGGGCGCTGGTGTTAACCCATGCACATATTGATCATATAGGCAGGCTGCCTTGGTTGCTTGCTGCTGGGTTTAAAGGCCCCATTTACTGTACCCACGCGACAGCGTATTTGGTGCCGCTAATGTTAGATGATGGCTTAAGGCTACAGCTAGGCTTAAATCGCCAGCAACGAGCCCGTATTTTAGAACGCATCCAAAAGCAATTATGCCCAGTGGATTACGCGCAGTGGATTCCGATAAAAAACCCGAAACAACGTTACTTTACTTACGTTAGGTTTAATCCAGCAGGGCATATATTGGGGAGCGCTTATGTGGAATGTAAGCTGCCTAAGGGAGAAGTTGCCGTGTTCTCGGGGGATTTAGGTCCCAGTGACACGCCTTTACTTCCCGACCCTGTGCCACCCAAACGGGCTGACTACTTATTTTTAGAATCGACTTATGGTAGTAAACACCATGAAAGTATAAAAGATCGTGGTGAGCGTTTGAGTGCCATAATGAATCGCAGTTTAACCAATGGTGGTGCGATTATTGTGCCTGCATTTAGTGTGGGACGAACGCAAGAGCTGTTGTTTGATATTGAGTCGTTGTTACATCAGCAAACGCTTGAAAGTAGATTACCCATTATTATTGATTCGCCAATGGCGGCGAAGGTCACCCAAGCGTATAGGCACTATAGAAAACTGTGGGCGCAGGAAGCGAGGCAGAAACACCAACAGGGGCGTCACCCTTTAAACTTTGCACAATGCATTATTATTGATAGCCACCAAGAGCACAAACGAGTAGTAAACCGCTTAGTATCAACAGGAGAGCCCGCCATTGTGGTCTCGGCCTCGGGGATGTGCCAAGGGGGACGTGTGATGAATTACTTAAAAGCGCTATTGCCCGATAAGCGAACCGATGTTCTTTTCTGTGGCTATCAAGCTAATGGAACATTGGGGCGCAATATTCAGCAGAGGGAAAATGTGGTGTGGATTGATGAAGAACCGGTTGAAGTAGCAGCAAACATCCACTCAATATCCGGATATTCAGCACACGCTGATCAAAGTGACTTAACGAAATTTATTGCAGGGTGTGGGCAACATCTAAAGCAGCTTCATTTGATTCATGGCGAACAGCACAGTAAAGAAAGCTTTGCTGCTTACCTGAAGACTAAGTACCCAGATCTGGAGATTGTCGTTTAAAAGGAAAAAAGGCAATATCAAAATGAGAAACGAATGTTTACTTGCTATGCATGGCGCGTCGCCTTAGAAGTGGCTGGATGAATGGTTTCCGGTGTTTTATTTTTCCAGTAAATGTCAGGGTTTTGTAAATTTGACTCACTTCAAAATTTACGGAGGATGGAAGATGACAGTGGGAGTTTCTCTTTCTTTTTTTTTTGTTTTAATTAACAATGGCGGCTAAATGGAAGTGAGTTGTGGAAAAGAGCATACAAATGCCGCCCACAGCAAAGGAAAACTCAAGAGATAAAGCGGGCTTAGATGGATGATAGCTTTAGAACTTGAAATGAATCAGTTGAAGTAGCATTACCCTCCTCGTCTTTTCTTTTTCGGTAAATAGACTTTATTATTTAGTATAGCTAAAGCATAGCGGTCTCGCGGTCTCGCGGTCTCTTAAGATTTCCTATATAATTACCAGAAATTATAACTGTACTGTTAAATCTTGTATATTTTTATGGCTTAATTATAGCATTTGGGAGCTTGACCTAAGGGCGGTAGCGTACCTACTTTTGACTGGTTAGAGACTCAAGGCTGAGTGTGTTTGTAATGAAAGTGAACCCTAATATTAGTTCGGAACAGTTTTTCTATCCGATGGAAAACGTGATTCAAAATTTTGTATGGGGCAGCACGTCCTCCTTTAATCGATTATTTGATATCGCAAATCCCTTAAGTGAACCTCAGGCTGAAATATGGATGGGCGCGCACCCCAATGGCTGTTCTCGAGTTATAGTTGGTGAGTCGAAGGTATTACTCTCAACACTAATTGATTCTGACAAAAGACGGTTCTTGTCTGAGTCTACCGACAAAGCTTTTGGAGAGCTCCCCTATCTGTTTAAAGTACTCGCGGCTGAGAGTGCATTATCTGTTCAAGTTCATCCTAGTAAGGAGGAGGCTGAACAAGGTTTTGATAAAGAAGAAAAGTTAAAAATTTCGCTCTCGGCCAGTTATCGTAACTACAGGGATGTGAATCATAAACCCGAATTGGTTTATGCTTTAACACCCTATCAAGCAATGAATGGCTTTCGTTCGACATCAGAGATTGTTCAGTTGTTTTCAAGTGTGGGCATAATGCACTTAAGCTCAATAGTAGAGCGCTTAAGATGCGACCCATCTTCTGAAGGGCTAAAAGCGTTTTTTGTTGAGGTGTTATCGCTTGAAGGTGACAAAAAGAATTGTGTTATAGATGAACTATTATCGGTAGCAAAAGAGAAATCAAATCAGGAGTTGTTTTCACTCATCCTTACGTTATCAGAGCAGTACCCTGGCGATATTGGACTGCTCACGCCTTTGATACTCAATGTGTTAACACTTCAACCTGGGGAAGCCATGTATTTGGATGCCAGAACGCCACACGCGTATTTGAAAGGAACTGCGTTAGAAGTTATGGCGAATTCTGATAATGTGTTACGGGCAGGCTTAACACCGAAACATATTGATGTTAAAGAGCTCGCACGGTGTACATTGTTTGAAGAGAAAAGTGCTGATGAGTTAAAGCTCGCGCCAATAGAAGACAATGGAAATATCACCTATTCTGTTCCGGTACCAGACTTCAAATTTTCAGTATATTTGAAACCATCAAGTGAACTTGTTCGCCCAATAAGCGCAGAGATTCTATTGCCCTTAGATGATGAGCTCGAAATATCTCATAGTAGCGGCGAAGTGGTAACACTAAATAAAGGACAATCGGTGTTCATTCCAGCCTATGTGGATGAATATGTTTTAAGTTCTAAAGGGCGTGTCGCGAAAGCGCATTGTTAGCAGCACAAAATCTCATCACAGGGCAAGATCATGAAAACCCGTTATGGAATAAGGGTTCGGGCGTGATGAGCTAATGACTCAAAATAGCGTGAATCACTCAAAATAACAACTTAATAAGCGATCAGGGAAACCGCATGAAGGTCGTTGATATATAAGGGCTTCGGAGTGCTAAAGATTTGTTGTTAATGCCTCGTTAATCTCAGTTTTTAAAT
>NZ_JAKRRY010000031.1 GCF_026191675.1 Vibrio qingdaonensis
TGCTAAGTGGCGCTGACGATTAACTTACCAAGCGCACTTAACTTCAAACCAAAACCGCCAAGCTTATGGCGTCCACTTGAGTAGTTTGTTAGTTGCCTACGCCCCTATTCTTTTATTTGCACCAAGGTGCTCATTGCTTGCCGCAAACTAAATTACTACCACCACGCCGTGCTTGATAGCTGACAGAACTGACATCTTTCGATTAATGCGAGTTGGCGCGAAAAAGACACCACCGAAGTCACTGAAAAACGGGTTGAGGAAGATGTCACTTCCGTTGCTCACGGACGGACACAAAAAGCAGTTCCGCGAAACCTCGAGGGCTAAAGCGAATGACGCTTTCACGCTGCCACCGGAAAGAAAGTTAAGCAGTGGGGCTTGTCACTGCATAGCTAAAGGGACAATGATTTGACCACTAAATTTCTAAGTGCAACTAACGCCCGCTTAAGTTGTGAGTTACGCACCACTGAAGCCAAATTTTAAACCGTAATCACCCAAACCAAAATTAACGCCAAAACCGCCAAGCGTTACGAATCAACTTGAAGCGTTTGTTAGCAGTGTTCTAACGTCTTACCGCCGTTACTGTGACTTCAATAAGTATGTCACCTTCTAACGCAACACCTAGGCACGCTCGCTGAGGCCAGTGTTCTGAGTTTTCACCCAACCACTCACACCAGACTTTATCCATTTTAGGTTTATCAGGCATATTCGCGATAAACACCTGTGCACTTACTATTTGAGTTTTATCAGAACCTAGCTCTTCAAGGTTTTGTTCTATCGTCTCTAGCGTCAGTTTAGTTTGACCTACTATGTCAAAAGAAGTGTCTGATGATGTTGCTACCGTCCATACCAAATCCTTATATGCTGAGGACTTATTTCTGCCTTGATAGACACCACACTTCCTTTCAATCATTGTGTTCTCCTTGAACTGCTAACGCCCTGTTAAGGTGTGAGCAACGCAATACCGATGCCGCCGCATACCACCTTAAACACTAAACGCAACGCAACGCATAGTAAAAATGCCACGCGTTGCGAATCACTCTTAAACAGTTTGTTAAATTTCAACTAATACCATTCTGACTGGTCATGCTCTTCAACATTTACCTCAATGCTATGCGCCTTAGGTATGTATAAGTCTACGATTTCGACGTCTTCTAACTCCCCTCCGACAAACTCATAGCTCAAGTTAAGCTCACAAATAAAGTCAAAAGGAATTACCTCTTCCCTTGTGGTTGAACCGAACGAATAGAAATGCCCATCTTCTTTGTCGTAAACACCGTTGGAAAAGTCTGGACCGATAACTGTCACATCTAGCTCAATGGTTAAGTCTAAAGCCAGCTGACACTCTTCGTCGCTTACATGAACAACGTTGATTTCAAAATCACCAACTTCTGAAACCGAAAAACTGTCAACCTCAGCGTCTTCCCAACTGGAGCTATTATATACGTCACTACCAGAGATATAATCTGAAACCTGCGCTTTGATCTCGTCTGTCTTTGATTCGATAAATTGCTTTACTTTTTCCGTTCGAGCATTTGTATGGAGGTTATAAATATCAAGTAGCTTTTCTAAACTATCAACTGCTATAAGTCTTTCATTTCCCTCACAATATGCTTTGAGATCTTTATCATCTGAAATGACGTACAGCTTTTCGCTTTCCTCTAGATATGTCTCTAGAGACAATAAAGAAATTGCATCGGGAAACTCAGACTTTTTCTTACCGTCACCGAAAGGAGCCTTTTTCTCAAAGTAGAGCTCTAATAGTTTTTCAGGGTCTATTTGATCTGCTTCAACATATTCATACTTACATTCTGTATTGAAGCTATGGAAAACTTCGTTTGCCTTACCATATACATCCTCTTCTCGAACATCAGCAAACAAGGAAGACAAACTTGGGTCGTCTATTGTGGACAGGATATGAGCTTTTCTTTTAAAAGACTGAAGTGACCCCAGCGCTTCCTTAATGGAGAGTTCAATTTTATTTTCAACCTCTCTTTCGACTACACTGGTCATCAGGTAGCGCAATTCTTCCTTTTGACAAAGCTCTTTCAACGATAAAAAAGAGATAGATTCAAAATTATAATTACTTTTTACGAAATACTGCGTATCTATAAATACATTTCTTGTTTCTAACATTCTGACACCTATGTCAATTTGAAATTTAACGCCTTGTTAATTGGTGAGAAAACGCTTCCACCAAACTTTGTATGACCACCTTAACCACCAATGCTGACCATTACAAAAGTGCCGAGCGTTTTTGAATCCAGTTGAACAATTTGTTATATGCATTTACCACTGAACGTAGTTACTGAGTACTTTTATTACCCAATCAAGAATTCCATTGATGATTAAGAGTGCAAAAGCAACAATAAGCCCGCCAACAAGGGTTTGCCACAGCCAATTCAGTGGTGAGCGTCCTGCCCTTGCAAACCTAACGTTAGGAAATATCTTATTAACCAAATTAAGAATTTGTTGATTGATGAACCCCCAAGCATTTGAGAAAACCAGAAATGTAAACAAAAAGGTAATAATAAATGCACTTTCAATTTTTACATAAGGGTACAATTTCAGAGCCATAACTAAACTAGCAACGAAGCCCAAGCCAACCCCAAACAATTGAATTAATAATTGAGTCCAGTTGTTGCGAATTTTACCGTTATGATTCTGAAATTTTTTGATAATCTCCAACAGCCCACAGAAAACTGAATCCACAAGGTCACCGTCATCTGAAGAGACTTGCAGGGTTGTGTTGTTGGGTTCATTGGAATCTAGACGTAACTCAATACTAGTGCCTTGCTGTTTGTTCGAGAATACAGCTCGATTGGAGTCTAGCGTAAAGATGACTCGTTCAACTCTTGTAGCCTGAGCATAATGCTTTTGTACATCGGAGAACTCTGTCAGTTTATAACCACGATTATCAAACCTAATAATGTAGTTCTGAAGTAAAACGTCTTCTTGAACTCCGCCTTTCTTTTCCAGTTGTTCGTTAGATGAGATGCACCTTTCAGCAAGAAAATCATTAACCTGCTGCAAAAGCTCTTCGTCTACAGTCACGTTCTTGATGAACTGATCTCGTAAAAATGTTCCCACTGAATTCTCCATTGCATATAACGCCTTGTTAAGTAGCAGCTAACTGCCACTGCACTCAAGCAAAGCCACCGTAATCACTAAACCCAATTCAAACCAAAATCGCCGACTGTTAGCTGTCTGCTTGAACAATTTGTTATGGCTTGGACTGTCAGCAAAGGCTTTACTGCCCTGCCTCAACCATTGTCTTTATCTTCTTGGCTTTCTCGAAATGATCAAGTTTGTGCTCTTGTATCCACCACGTCGCCGCTTCCATTAGCAACTCAGGGTCATCATTTTTGTTGGCGAAAAATGCGTAAAACGATACGCCTACGTTCTCACCCTTTTGATCTAGTTTCTTTTGGCAAACTTCAATGACTTTGCGTCTTAATGAGTCACGCATATTTGAAAACCTGTAAATAATAAATGGGATACTCGACAAATAACTCATTGCTGAATGTGAGTTTATTGATATTAAATCTCGAGAGCCATAACGCTTTATAGACGGACCTATTCCGCACTTTCTCGCACGCTACCGCCTTCTATAATCATAGAATTGGTCTATGTTAGAGTATTATTACTGAAAAATCAGTTAGCTAAGTAGTATTAAACTTGTTGCTCATCACAAAAGCTTGAATTTTTCCGTCTAAGTTCGGATCTTACGCCTAAACTGATAAACTGTATGTATAAACAGTACTTAAGGTAGTGCCGATGAAATCTCCTTTTATGAATTACATTCGTGAATTTATGCGTGCTAGGCATTATTCAGAGCGAACCATTGATGCTTACCTTACCTGGATAGTTCAATACATTGTCTACCATAACAAGAAGCATCCTCGCGATCTTAATAGCAAAGATGTAGAGGACTTTCTTTCATATCTAGTGACGAGTCGAAACCTAGCGGCTCGTAGCCAAGCTGTCGCTCTCAATGCTTTAGTATTCTTATATAAACACATAATTGGAAACCCGATTGAGTTAGATATTCAATTCAAAAAATCACATAAAGGAAAAAAACTGCCTACGGTTCTAACAACGAAGGAAGTCACAAAGCTATTAGAAAACATTCCCGCTAACTATTTGCTACCGACACAACTGATGTATGGCTCTGGACTGCGTTTAATGGAGTGTTTAAGGCTTAGATATCAAGATATTGATTTTGAATATGGTGCACTTAGGATATGGCGAGCTAAAGGTAATAAAAACCGTATTGTTACATTGGCTAAAGAGCTATTACCGGCAATCGAACTACAGCAAAAAAATGTCATGAAGCTTTGGCAGCAAGATCTTAAGCAAAAAGAATACTCAGGTGTGTTTTTACCTAATGCATTAGCAACGAAATACCCCAACTCTAACAAAGAACTTAACTGGCAGTATTTATTCCCTTCGCTACGATTGGCCGTTGATCCTGCATCAAAGCGGCTCTATCGTCATCATATTAATGAGACGAGCCTTCAAAAAGTCGTCAAACAAGCGGTAAAAAAGGCGGGTATCAGTAAGTCGGTAAGCTGTCACACTTTGCGACATTCCTTTGCAACTCACCTTCTCGAAAGTGGTGCAGATATTCGCACAGTTCAAGAACAACTTGGCCATACGGATATTAAAACCACCCAGATATATACTCATGTAGTGAATCGTGGCGCTAGTGGAGTAAAAAGCCCACTATCCAACTTACTGTAGGCAATAAAATTTAGGCAATAAAAAAGGAGAGCAAATGCTCTCCTTTATCAAAGATCTAAACTGCTAATTAAAGAGCAGCTTTCGCTTTTTCAACTAGAACTGCAAATGCAGCTTTGTCGAATACAGCGATATCAGCAAGGATCTTACGATCGATCTCGATAGATGCTTTCTTAAGACCGTTGATGAAACGGCTGTAAGATAGACCATTTTGACGAGAAGCCGCGTTGATACGTGCAATCCACAGTTGACGGAATTGACGTTTCTTGTTGCGACGGTCACGGTAAGCGTATTGACCTGCTTTAGTAACAGCTTGGAAAGCTACGCGGTAAACACGTGAACGTGCTCCGTAGTAACCTTTAGCTTGTTTTAGAACTTTCTTATGACGTGCACGAGCTTGTACACCACGTTTTACGCGAGGCATTATGTCTCTCCTAAACTAAACGATTGATAAACTAAAAAGAATTAAGCGTATGGCAACATACGTAGAACTGCAGCAACTTCACATTTAGGAAGAATTGCATTCGGACGTAGTTGACGCTTGTTCTTAGTAGTACGCTTAGTCAGGATGTGACGTTTACCAGCGTGCTTAAATTTGATACCACCAGCTGTTTTCTTAAAACGCTTAGCTGCACCTTTGTTGGATTTCATCTTAGGCATGATGAAGAACTCCGCATTGTTGAGTTAATTAAACAATAGTAATTAGGCGAATAAAACCCTACCGTTTCCTTCTTTAGAAAGGGACGGCAAGGTTATATTACTTGCAAGCCGTAAATTACTTCTTCTTAGGGGCCAACACCATGATCATCTGGCGACCTTCAATTCTCGTTGGGAAAGATTCGACTACTGCAAATTCTTCAGTATCCGCTTTCAAACGATGTAGAACGTCAACACCGATGTCTTGGTGAGCCATTTCGCGGCCACGGAAGCGAATTGTTACCTTCACTTTGTTGCCGTCTTCAAGGAAACCAGTCAGGTTGCGTAGTTTTACCTGATAGTCTCCAATATCAGTTCCAGGACGGAATTTTATTTCCTTAATCTGAACCTGTTTTTGCTTTTTCTTCTGCTCTTTAGCAGCTTTGCTCTTTTCAAAGAGGAACTTACCATAGTCCATCACACGACAAACTGGTGGCTCGGCGTTAGGGCTGATCTCTACGAGATCCATACCAGCTTCTACAGCTGCATCTAGCGCTTCTTGAATCAGAACGACACCAACAGGTTCACCATCTGCACCTGTTAGACGAACTTCACGAATGCCACGAATCTCACCGTTTAAACGGTGCTGGTTTTGTTTGGCCGGTTGTTGGCCACGTCTTCCGCCTTTAATAGGTTATTCCTCCAGATTGAGCTTACGGCTTGCGATTTCGGCTTGGATGTATGCGATAAAGTCATCCACTTTAAATTTACCTAAATCGTTGCCCTTACGAGTACGTACTGCAATTTCTCCAGCTTCCATTTCTTGGTCGCCACAAACAAGCATATACGGTACACGTTTCAAAGTATGTTCGCGGATTTTAAAGCCAATCTTCTCATTTCTCAAGTCCGCTTTGGCTCTAATTCCACTTTTTTGCAGTTTTTTCGTAATTTCTTGAACATATTCAGACTGTTTGTCAGTAATTCCCATAACAACAGCTTGCTCTGGAGCTAACCATGTTGGGAAGAAGCCTGCATATTCTTCAATTAGAATACCAATAAAGCGCTCTAGTGAACCTAAAATCGCGCGGTGAATCATAACTGGCGTGTGACGCTCGTTATCTTCGCCTACGTAAGTTGCCCCTAAACGCTCTGGTAGTGCAAAATCGAGCTGCACTGTACCACATTGCCAAGCTCGGTCCAAACAATCATGCAAAGTAAATTCAATTTTAGGTCCATAAAATGCACCCTCGCCTTCTTGAATCTCGTATGCGATGTCCATAGATTTAAGCGCAAGCTCTAAATCCGACTCTGCACGGTCCCACATTTCATCAGAACCAACACGTTTTTCAGGACGCGTAGATAGCTTAACAACGATATTGTCAAAACCAAACGTCTGGTATGTATCGTAGACCATTTCAATACAAGATTTCACTTCTTGCTGAACTTGCTGCTCGGTACAGAATACGTGTGCATCATCTTGTGTAAAGCCACGAACACGCATAATGCCGTGCAAGGCACCAGACGGCTCATTACGGTGACAAGAGCCAAACTCAGCCATACGCAACGGTAAATCACGGTACGACTTAAGACCTTGGTTAAAGATCTGTACGTGACCAGGACAGTTCATTGGTTTGATAGCGTATTCACGGTTCTCTGAAGAGGTCGTAAACATCGCTTCTGCGTATTTGTCCCAGTGGCCAGAACGCTCCCAAAGTACGCGGTCCATCATCAATGGGCCTTTTACTTCTTGGTAATCGTATTCTGTTAGCTTCTCACGAACAAAGACTTCAAGATCACGGAAGATAGACCAACCATTGTGGTGCCAGAACACCATACCCGGTGCTTCTTGCTGCATGTGGAACAAGTCCAGATGTTTACCAATTTTACGGTGGTCACGCTTCGCCGCTTCTTCTAGGCGTGTTAGATGCGCCTTCAGTGCTTTCTTGTCGTGGAATGCCGTACCATAGATACGTTGCAACATCTTGTTGTCGCTGTTACCACGCCAGTATGCGCCTGCTACGTTCAGCAGTTTAAAGTGCTGGCAGAAGCTCATGTTTGGCACATGTGGACCACGACACATGTCGATGTATTCTTCGTGATGGTATAGACCTGGACGATCATCTTTAGAGACGTTTTCATCCAAGATTTCAATTTTGTAAGTTTCGCCGCGGCTTTCAAATGCGTCGCGCGCTTCTTGCCAGCTTACTTTTTTCTTAACCACTTGATATTTGGTTTTAGCAAGCTCTTTCATGCGCTTTTCGATCTTCTCTATATCATCTTGTGTTAGAGATTCTTCTAGATCGATATCGTAATAAAAGCCATTGTCGATCGTAGGACCAATCGCCATTTTTACGTCTGGGTACAATTGCTTAATCGCATGTCCCAATAAGTGAGCACAAGAGTGACGAACGATCTCTAGACCGTCTTCGTCTTTTGCCGTGATGATTTCTAGGCTTGCATCATTTTCGATGAGATCACAAGCATCTACACGTTCGCCATCTACACGGCCAGCAATGGTTGCTTTCGCTAAACCAGGACCAATAGAAAGGGCAACATCTAGAGTAGAAACAGGGGCATCAAATGAACGCTGACTGCCGTCAGGAAGAGTAATTACAGGCATGTATAATCCTATTACAGTGGTCTTGCACACCAAGCAAGACTTGCATTAATGATTAACAACCTTACGCAGGGTAAGACTGTCACTATTTATAGAGAGAGTTGCGGTATTGAGTGCAAATACAGATGCACGCTTTAGCGCAGTGCGACATTGTAACTAATGAGTGTTAAATAACAATCGAATTCTATCTCTCGTCACATTTTTACTGTCCGGCGTCTTCATATGACGAGTCAATGACATAATAATGAAGATTGAATTACCAACCAGTTTTCCTATTATTAGTAGTGTAAGCGTTTTAATAGTGTGAGCGTTAAACGTCTTTGGCAACGCCTTACCCATTCAAGTAAACGGCATTTAGGTGAACAGTATGGATACTTTAGATTATTACGTCAGACTCAATAAAAACGGCCACGCCAATGTCTATCGCGATGGACACCTTCTACTAGGAAGTGAAGTGATTGAAATTGATAACATGCACGATGAAAACAACCATTTCAACTCAGAAGCAACGGCGATTATTCAACTGGCGAACGGACAGCGACTCGATGATATTAAGGTGCACGGCGAATAAGGTGAATGCTGAATAAGGTACATAGCGAATAAAAAAGAAGGAAGCACTAGGCTTCCTTCTTCGGTTTTATACTCGCCAATTCACTATTTATAGGTCGATAACGTCAAACTCTACAAGTGGAGAGATATCCGCTTCATAGTCTACGCCTTCCACACCAAAGCCAAATAGCTTCAAGAACTCTTCTTTGTACTCAACGTAATCCGTTAGCTCTTTCAAGTTTTCAGAAGTAATCTGTGGCCATAGTGCCTCACAGTGCTTCTGAATGTCTTCGCGCAGTTCCCAGTCATCAAGGCGCAGACGGTTTTTGTCGTCTACTTCAGGTGCTGTACCATCTTCTTTATATAGACGCTGTGAGAACATACGGTGGATCTGTTCCATACAACCTTCATGAATACCTTCTTCGCGCATCTTCTTAAAGACCATCGCGATATATAATGGCATAACAGGGATTGCTGAACTTGCTTGAGTCACAACAGATTTAAGCACAGCAACGTTTGCACTGCCGCCCTTTTCTGCAAGCTTAGCGTTTAGCTCAGACGCTGCGCGGTCTAAGTCCATTTTCGCTTTACCCAATGCGCCTTCCCAGTAGATTGGCCACGTTAGCTCTGTACCAATGTATGAGTAAGCGACAGTCTTACAGCCATCAGCCAAGACACCAGCATCAGACAGTGCGTTAACCCACAATTCCCAATCCTCGCCACCCATAACGGTAACAGTATCTTTGATCTCTTCTTCTGTTGCAGGCTCAACGCTTGCTTCAATAATCGTGTCAGAGTTAGTGTCAACCGCGGTAGACGTGTACGTCTCGCCAATTGGTTTTAGCGATGAACGAATTAGCTCACCGGTATCCGGTAACTTACGCACTGGCGATGCTAGTGAGTAAACCACCATATCAATTTGACCAAGGTCTTCTTTAATCAGATCGATAACTTTTTGTTTTGCTTCGTGAGAGAAGGCATCACCGTTAATGCTTTTTGCATACAGGCCTTCTTCTTTCGCCAACTTTTCAAATGCTGCCGAGTTGTAGTAACCCGCAGTACCTGGCTTGCGCTCAGTCGCTGGCTTTTCGAAAAATACGCCGATTGTTGACGCACCACCACCAAATGCCGCAGCGATACGAGAAGAAAGGCCGTAACCACTAGAAGAACCAACGACAAGTACACGCTTTGGTGCATTAGCGATTGGGCCTTGCGCTTTGGTATAAGCAATTTGTTCTTTTACGTTAGCTTCACAACCTACTGGGTGAGTAGTAGTACAGATAAATCCACGAATTCGGGGTTTGATGATCATATTCAGTTCCTCAAAAAATCCTTGTTAGGATAAAAGGTTCAAAGACAAATCGCATCTTATTTCTGTCAAAACCCCTTAATTTCCTAAGTGGTTGGAGCACTTTCAGAGCAAAAGCCTCTTTTATTGAGATCAAAAGAAGAGCGCATAAGCGCCCTTCTTTGGTTAACTTGTTACGTTTTATCCTGCTGAACGAAATGATGCTCGGCAGGAGTCAGTGATTAGGCCACACTATTTAACTTCGGTTTATTTTCACTGTGTGTTCTGACCTCACTCAAATCGTGGCTAAAGTGGTCCACTTGAATCGCTTTATAGCGCAAAGCATCAGCTGCGTTGATTTTATCGACTTCCTCTTGCGTCAACACCCCCGCTTCCAATGCTTGAGCCAAGCGCTCGTTGAGCAAACCTTTTTTCGCCACTTTGCCCGCTTTGACGCCTTTGAATAACTTCTTCTCTAGGTCTTGAATGTTAAACATCGCAATGAAAGCGTTTTCCATCAACCCAATTTTGTCATCTTCTTTAGGTCCGATGTAACAAAGTTGAGTTAATCGATCACGCTGCGCACCCGGAATCATCATCGCTTTGGCGATATTCAGACCAATATCATCCGACGGTTTTTCAAAGTGATTACCAATTGGGAATAACAATCCTTTTAAAGTACGTCCTGCCCAACGTGCCGGGAAGTTGCGATACGCTTCATTCAAAGACGTCGCGGCATGATGCATACAGTGCTGAACCGCATAGTGGACAAAGTCTAGATCCGCACGCTGACGACCATCATCTTCATACTTTTTCAACGCCGCAGAAGCCATGAACAAATACGCCAATCCATCACCTAAACGCGCTGAGATCGTCTCTTTTCGTTTTAGGTCACCACCAAGCGTTAGCATGGCAAAATCCGCACTTACCGCTAAGGCTTTGCTAAGCCTTGTCAGATCTTTATAGTAGCGCTTCGTTGGGCCACTCATGTACGCCCCAACAAAAGCGGAGCCTGTTAACGCCGCACCAAATGCGCCAAAGGTATTTTTCGTCGCGTGGCCAATGTGCTTGAATAGTAACTTATCAAAGTCCGCCGACCCCTGCTTTTCATCTGGGTTTGCTGCCGCTTCCATCTCTTTTAACACGTAAGGATGACAACGTGTGGCACCTTGACCAAAGATCATTAAGTTACGGGTTAAAATGTTCGCCCCTTCCACCGTAATGGCTACTGGGATCCCAAGATAGCTGGAGGCTAAATAGTTCATAGGGCCATCTTGAATCGCTCGCCCTGCATGAATATCCATGGAGTCATTTAGAATGGTACGCGCCATCTCCGTCATGTGGTATTTCGCAATCGCAGTGACAATGCCTGGCTTTTCACCCATATCAAGCGAAGTTGTGGTCATGGTACGCGTGGCTTCAAGCAGGTACGTCAAACCGCCAATACGGCCCATGGCCTCTGCCACCCCTTCAAACTTACCAATCGACATGCCAAATTGCTTACGCACATAGGCATACGCCCCGGTCGTTCGTGTTGTAAGGTGACCAATTGCCGTGCCCAATGCTGGCAATGAAATACCACGCCCTGCTGACAAACATTCCACCAGCATACGCCATCCACGACCTGCGTAATCAGCGCCGCCAATCAGCCAATCCATAGGAATAAATACATCGTTACCACGTGTTGGACCATTCATAAAGGCAAGATGAATAGGATCATGGCGCTCACCAATTTCCACCCCTTTATGGTTTGCTGGAATCAAAGCACAGGTAATACCTAAATCTTCTTTCTCACCCATCAGTTGGTCAGGATCATGAAGTTTAAAGGCTAAGCCTAATACCGTCGCAACAGGGGCAAGGGTGATGTAGCGCTTGTTCCAGTTAAGGCGGATACCAAGTACTTCTTTACCTTCATGCTCGCCATAACACACAATACCTTTATCTGGGATACCACCCGCATCGGAGCCAGCTTCTGGGCCCGTCAATGCGAAACACGGAATATCCGTTCCGTCTGCAAGACGTGGTAGCCAGTAGTCTTTTTGCTCTTGTGTTCCGTAATGGGACAATAGCTCACCAGGGCCCAACGAGTTAGGAACCATTACCGACACAGCCGCACTAATGCTTCGCGTTGCAATTTTGGTCACTATCGTTGAGTTCGCTAATGAAGAAAATTCACGACCGCCATATTCTTTGGAAATAATCAGTGAGAAGAAACGTTCTTTGCGTAAAAAGTCCCACACGTCTTTCGGAAGATCACGATCTTCCGTGACAATTTTATAGTCATCAAGCATCGCCAGTAGCGTTTCAAGCTCGTTGTCCATAAACGACTGCTCTTCCGCCGTTAGAGAAGGCTTGGGGTATTGATGTAGTGTTTTAAAATTAGGCGTTCCAGAGAACAGCTCACCATCCCACCAAACACTGCCCGCTTCCATGGCCTCACGCTCTGTTGCGGATAGTGGTGGCAGTACTTTTTTAAACATTTTAAACGCTGGGTCACTTACCCATTTTCTTCTTAGAGAGCTCATGTTACCTATCCTTTTGTTCACAATTTGTCTTGTTTTTAAAATAATTATTTAGGGTACAAACTTTGAGGTACAGCCCTTTCAACCATGGTTGAAAAAGGGAAACACGTAAACAATTGTCGAGTTCAAAATAAAAAACTCAAGTTAACCATCTTGGCTATTCAGCAGCGACACCTGCAGCCAAGTACGGAATAATTTGATCGATGATCACTTCGGCATCGACATTTCTTTCAAATGAACTGTATGCTATTTCTGAAAGGGCTTGACTTGAAGCCATAGTAAAAACACACGTTCCTAGGGTGAAATGCAACCGCCAAAACAGCGTTTCGGGGGTTAACTGAGTATTCGCCTTTAACACCGATTGAGTAAACATTGCCAAGGTTTCGGTGTAACGCGTGGTAATAAACCAGCGTAAATGCCCTTGAACATCGGTATAGCCACGACCCACTAACAACATGAAGCGACTGGCGCCATTCGGCTTTACTTGATTCAAACTCAACAACGGCTGCTTCAGTGCAACAAACACTTCTTCCATCGTGTACGTGTCGCGATCATTAAGCTCATACAACGCTTTTTCTACTGCTGGCATAAAGGCTTCTAGATAACGATTCAATACCGCTCTTACTAACGTTTTTTTATCACCGAAATGATAGTTGACCGATGCCAAGTTCACATTCGCTTTGCTGGTAATCGTACGCAGGGATGTGTCGTTAAAGCCCTGTTCGGCAAACAATACCTCGGCTACATCTAAGATTTTGTCTTTGGTGGTTATCTTTGCCATTTCAATCATCCGTATAAAACATATGTTTGAATATACCCCCGCAACAGCAATATAACAAGTGATTAACATCAAAGAATTCAAAACTGGTTAGACCAGCGGTAAAAAAGGTCACGGAACATCAAACGGTTACAAAAAGAAATTTGTTTGATTTTTTTGAAAGGAAAAGGGAACTAACGCAAAAGAGGGGGGTCTATTATTATGCAGTCAGTAATGAACCGATGAACACATTTCCACTGATTTTTCATTACTGGCGGCAATGCTGCTTTTTTCTTATAAACTCCTATATTTGTATGTGCCCAAACCACACTTGGTTTGGGCTTTTTTTTGGTTCCAGATTTTTATTTTACGGTGAAATTGTTAGCCCTCCCACAATGATTTAGTATCTGAAAACAACGACTTAAACCAAAGAACCACCGTATCAATGAGACGTGTAAAAAACGAACCTTGCTCAATACTCGACTTCGCTACGAGCGGCTCCGTCATGATCTCTTCAACGCCCACTCGCCACGTCACACTGCCAACAATATCGCCTTGTTTTACTGGTGCGATAAGCGGCGCATAGATCTCCACTTCTTTCGACAGCTCTCTGCCTTTCCCTCGCACATACGTGGCGTAGACATCTTGTTCAAAGCCGACCGAGAGATTCTTGCCCTCGCCTTTCCAGATTCGGACCGAGCGCTCATCACTATCGGCTACCGCCAACTGGTCGGTTTCATAGAAGCGGAAACCGTAATTAAGCAACTGTCTGGACGCCTCTACTCGCGTTTGTTTACTTGGCGTCCCCATCACAACAGAAATCAATCGCATCTGCCCTTCTGTCGCAGAGCTAACCAAACTGTAACCAGCCTCTGATGTATACCCCGTTTTCCCGCCGTCCACATTGAGTGAGTTGTCCCACAATAAACGGTTTCGGTTATATTGCTTAATATCCGCCCAAACAAAGCGTTTTTCCGAGTACAGCTCGTAAACCTCTGGTACGTCTTCAATGATACGTTGCATCAAGATGGCCATATTTTGTGGCGTAGTATGAATCCCTTCACCATCAAGTCCGTGGGCGTTGATAAACTCTGTACTGCTCATTCCCAGCGACAGTGCCCATTGATTCATTAATGCGACAAAACCACTCTCTGTGCCCGCTACGTGTTCAGCTAACGCAACAGCGGCGTCGTTACCAGATTGTATGATCAGTCCTCGCATCAAATCTGCTACTGTGACGTTGTCACCAGGCTTAATGAACATTTTGGACGAATCTGGGAATTTTACCGACCACGCATTTTCACTCACGGCGACTTTACTGTCCCAAGATGTTCGCCCTGATTCAATTTCTTTGCCCACGACGTAAGCCGTCATCAGTTTTGTCAGGCTTGCAGGTGCTAACGCTCCATCTTGATTCTTACCCACTAAAATTGCGCCAGATTGGTAGTCCATCAGCACATAGCCTTTCGCATTTAATGTTGGTGGGTTTGGTGTCACCAACGCATAAGCGGTAGCAGACGAACACAAAGTCATAGATGCTAATAGCAGTGACAATGATTTATTCATCTCACTTACTCCTTAAATTATGGTTGCTCCACTGGTTTTCGATAGAGGAAATGCGGCATCGCTTGATGTTATAAAGTCATCGAGTTCTGAATGGAGCAGATAAATGAGTCCCCTCTCATCAAATTAGTTGAAAATCAGTTATTTCACATGGTTTTTTTGTAAGATTTATTACGACGTCAAGTGTTGGAAAAATGCGAAGAGACAAAGTAGCAGGGTTTAGGTCGGCGCTAGAGAAAATGGCGTGCTTTCGTGGAATGAAATCACCCAAAGAAAACATTTTAAGCTAGGTGCAACGATCTTATTGGCAATCTAAGTACGCAATCGCCGAGCCAGCCTGCTTTTTAGCTAAATACATGGCTCTGTCCGCTATCGCAATCGCATCTGTTGTGCACCACTGCGACTCTTTACACAGCGTCACACCAATACTTAAGCTCACATCAATCTCTTTACCGTCACTGGTCTTAAAGCGGTGAGAAAAAACTTGTAACAAATGTTCAGCGATACTTCGAGCATGGGGCTGGTTTTTAATTCCTTTCATCACAACAAGAAATTCATCGCCTCCTAGCCTCGCGATAATGTCTGACTGACGAGTAAAATCATTAATTCGTCGCGCCAATTCTATTAGGATTTCGTCGCCCGTCGTATGACCATATTGATCATTGATAAATTTGAAATTATCGACATCCAAATAAAGAAAGGCTATCGATTGAGTAAAGCTTTCGCTATCGTTGATGAGGGTTTGCAAACGGCGATCAAGTAATCGACGGTTAGGTAAGTTAGTTAATGGATCTAGGTTCTGCTCTTCGATAACTTTCATCTCTCGGGCTTTGCGCTCCGAGATATCCCTAACCACCGCCAATAAGTAACAAGACCCATTATGCTCTACCATATTGACACTTGCTTCTACAGGTAGCTCGGTACCATCTTTTCTTCTATGCGTCGCTTCAATATATTTGTTGCGCTCTACCTTCATGCTAGATACATGATCTTTCCATGACAAAGAGGGAGTAAACAACGGATTAATGTCTGGCACGCTTAAACGCAGCATTTCAGCCTTAGAGTAACCTAAGCGCTGATAGGCGAGCTCATTACAGTTGAGAATTTGTCCTGAGGCGGGGTCCACCACATAAATGGCATCGTTTGACTTGAGTACCAGTTGCTCCAATAGCAGCTCGCCAGCCTGAGACTGACGTTCGATTGATAGATCACGAATTTGAGCGATAAACTGCGTCACCAAACCATCCTCATCGCGCTGGGCTACAATACAAAGCAACGCATAAATAATATGCCCTTGCTTATGTTGGTAACGTTTTTTAATCTCTACCGCTTCATTAGGATGCTGGTCGAGTTTTCTACGAATAACCTTATTAAGCTCTCTATCATCTGGATGAGTAATCACGACGTGATCAGACATAATTTCAGTTCGGGTATAACCCAATAGACTCAGCAGCGCTTGATTAACATAGTCAAGCTTACCTGACGAGTCGGTGATGATCGTCGGTACTGACGTTACATCAAATAGTTTCAATATTGCACTATTCAAATTGAGTGTACTCTTATCAATCACTTCCTTATCACCTCTTACGGCATCCGTTCCGCATCTATCGGCTTAAACTTACATGGCTCAAACTGACTGACATTTAATGCTCTCGTGCTCATCACATTTTAATGTTTGACTAACTGTCCTGTTGGTTAACTGCCGACGTAAAAGATATCGACATAAATAAACCGTAATCTTCTATATTGAAGCGTGTATTTCATAAAATTCGAATCATTGGCTTGCCATTATTTACAAATTACTCAAAATTGAGACAGATCAAACTCCTGTTTGATTACTCATTTCGAGGCATATATTCCACGTTCCTTATGCAATAGCATCGCGCCTCTCCTATTCTTGGGCTCGCTATGCACACTCAAACAGACCACAAAATCAATATTGTTAATCAGCAACTTAACAATAAAGCCAATCATAACGCGGCCACCAGTACGCTTATTTCTTGCAAGCCCAGCATTTGTCGTAAGCCCAACTTAGCCGAGGCGACTAAAACGCTCATTACTCAAGTAAAAGCTGAACTGCCGCTATACGATGAGTCCACATTCAAATGTGGCCCTGATAACTCATGCATAGGCTGTCCCAAAAAACTATTGGAATTGGTTGAAACGGAAGTGAGTTATTGGGAGTCAGCACTAGATCGCGGCATCACACCCAATTTTGAAGAACTGCGTCGTTTTGGAAAACTGTGCCACAGCGTCAGACGCGGTCTCATGCGTAATGGACTGGTTAAAAATAACAATTAGCCTAACCATTAAAATGCCGTGAAATGATCACGGCATTATAGTCTACCCAATCTCATCTCCCACTGTACAAACGTGCTTTCACTCATCTCTGCTATAAATAAACAATATCATTGAAATTTATTCCAATTTTGTCCGGTCGAGTGTCATAAGCTTCATGATTTTTAAGAATTTTGCGTGTGTGTTGATCTGAAAGCAAACTCACTATTGATTCTGACACACTAACCTTTAGTATCTTTTAGTAACAATTCGGCATGGTTTGCCACCCTATTCACAATGGATGATAAAATGAATAAAAAGACATTCAGCAGTTTTGCATTGAGCACTATCCTCGGTCTTGCGCCTTTTCAACTCTACGCACAAGATACCAATACATCGCAAAGCAATTCCTCCGATATCAGCTGGAGCGCGGTAGTAAAAGAAGCGAAGGGACAGACAGTCTACTTCCATGCATGGGGGGGGAGCCAAGAAATCAACCGCTATTTGCAATGGGCTGGGCAACAAATCCAACAGCAATATGGTGTCACATTTAATCATGTTAAAGTCACGGATATCGCTGAAACCAGTGCGCGATTATTAGCCGAGAAAGCCGCAGGGAAGAATAAAAACGGCAGTGTTGATATGGTGTGGATCAATGGCGAGAACTTTAAGTCCATGAAAGAAAATGCACTTCTTCATGGTCCGTTTGTCACATCACTACCAAGTTGGCAATACGTCGATAAATCATTGCCTATCGATGTTGATTTTTCAGTACCAACCGACGGACTTGAAGCACCTTGGGGTGTGGGTCAACTGGTTTATATCCATGATACAGCGACGCTCAACAATCCACCAACTTCATACTCAGAAATGCTCAACTACGCACAAGCGTATCCCGGCAAACTCAGCTACCCTAAACCACCAGAGTTCCATGGCACCAGCTTCTTAAAATCATTACTGATTGAGTTAACTGAAAATGATCCGTCTTTAGCAAAACCTGTTGCGGAGGCGGACTTTGCCGGCGTCACTCAACCACTATGGGCGTATCTCGACGCATTTCATAAGGTCGCATGGCGTGGCGGCAAACAATTCCCGGCAGGTACCGCTGAAACGCTACAGTTGCTTGATGATGGGCAACTTGATTTAGCGATTACGTTTAACCCCAATGCGGTTTTTTCTGCTCAAGAAAGCGGCACATTAAGCGAAACCACCGCCGCCTACGCTTTCGATAATGGTGCACTATCTAACATTCACTTTCTTGCAATTCCATGGAATGCAAAGGCACAAGCAGGCGCACAGGTTGCCATCAACTTCCTACTCAGCCCAGAAGCACAGTCTCGCAAGGGTGACATTACCGTATGGGGCGACCCTTCAGTGCTAGAAACGCAGTATTTACAAGGCTCCGCTGCCAAAAGTCAGCAATTCAAGTCGGTAGCAGAACCGCATCCAAGTTGGCAAGCCGCTCTCGAACAAGAGTGGCTAAAGCGTTATGGTAGCTAGTTCACGATGCTAAGACTGTTGTACGGCCTATTAGTCGTTGTCTGCATACTACCAACCATACCCGGATTGCTGGGTGTGGTGGTGGCATCACTTGGCTACATTCCACCATTGAACCTGCATGCATTTTCTTTGGATGGATTTAGCCAAGTATTCGCCTGGCAAGGCGTTGAAACGTCGCTATTGCTGACCTTATTCACGACACTCGTCAGCAGCTACCTTGCCTGCGCGTTGACCTTTTTTATCTTAGAGTCCTGCTGGAATCGTCCAATCTGGAACAAAATCGAACTGGCACTGTCTCCGCTGCTTGCTATGCCGCATGTGGCTTTCGCCATCGGGTTCGCGTTTTTATTTGCGCCAACTGGATTTGGTATTCGCATGCTCATCGAGTTTTTCGACATCAACCTACATTCCGACGCCGAGGCTCGCGCTTGGCTTATTAAAGACCCATATGGTGCGGGTCTAACGCTCATGCTGGCCTTAAAAGAAGTGCCTTTTCTACTCCTAATGAGTATCCCTATTGTTAAACAGCTTAAAGTTCAGGAAACGATAAAAGTCGCGTCGGCGTTAGGCTATCGTCATCATGTGACATGGTGGAAGGTCATCATGCCTCAATGGTTTAACAAAATGCGTTTCCCCATACTTGCCGTCATCGCATACAGTTTATCCGTCGTTGATGTGGCATTAGTACTTGGTCCAACTAACCCACCGACCTTTGCCGTACTGGTTTGGCAGTGGTTCAATGACCCCGATCTACAGCTGTTGCCTCGCGCTTCAGCAGGCGCCGTCATGTTATTTATGATGGCGTCACTTTTTATCCTGCTAGCCAGACTAATCGAACACGCAATCTGCAGCTATGCAAAGCAATGGCAATATTCTGGGCGCAAGGCGCCTCGCCTCCCCGGCAGAGCGATTATTCTAGCCATCATCACGCTTTCGCTTACCATTGTTCCGCTTATAATCACTTGGAGCTTTGCCCTGCGGTGGCGCTTTCCTGATATTTTACCAAGCCGTTTTACCTTACGATTTTGGCAATATGAATGGCACGGTGTACTCGACGTTTTGTCGCAAAGTTTATCCATCGCTTTGGTCTCTGCCACTCTTGCCCTTTTCTTTGCAGTGATTGGCCATGAATATCGACTCCGTTATCGATGGCAAATCCCGGGGTATGTCATTGCCATCCCTATGCTGATTCCACAGTTAAGCATTTTGTTCGGATTACAAATTATGACGCTGGTTGTCAGCGATGGCAGTTACGCATTCTGGGTCTGTTGGTCTCATGTGTTTTTTGCTTTTCCCTTTGTGTATCTTTCATTAGATGGCCCCTGGCGCAGTTACAATGAAAAATTAACTCAAGTGTCACTAAGCCTTGGCAAGGGCCCTGTTTACACCTGGATGCACGTAAAACTGCCACAGTTACTGCCTGCCATCATCTTTGCTTGGGCAGTTGGAATGAGTGTCAGTTTAGCTCAATACCTGCCAACACTGGTTCTCGGGGCGGGGCGCATTTCTACCGTCACCACCGAAGCGGTTGCGCTGTCGAGCGGTTTTGACCGCCGTGTCACCGCCATTTATGCGCTTTTCCAAGCCCTGCTTCCACTACTCTTTTTTACTCTGGCCATACTGGTCAGTCGGTTAAATACTCGTTATCGAAAGGTTCGAGTAAAAGGATTACGACTCAATGACGCTTTCTCTAGAAAACCTCACCATCTGTAAGAGTGATGGCGAGGTGCTGTTTTCTAATTGCAACATCTCGATTCAACCGGGAGAAATTGTGACCTTAATGGGCCCGAGTGGTTGTGGGAAATCAACGCTGCTCGATGCTGTCGCTGGGCACCTAAGTGCTGAATTCACATACACTGGACGCGTTATTCTAAACGATCAGGCTATGGATGCTCTCGCTCCCCATGAAAGGCGTGTCGGCATATTATTTCAAGATGATCTGCTATTCCCTCACCTTAATGTTTGGGAAAACTTGGCATTTGCACTTCCCAATGCAATAAAAGGCAAAGACCGCAAAAAAGAGGCATTAAGCGCGCTTAACGCCATAACGCTGACACAACTTGCCCACCATTACCCTGAACAGTTATCAGGCGGCCAACGCGCGCGGATCAGCTTAACAAGAATGTTGCTTGCAAAGCCAAAAGTCGCGCTACTTGACGAGCCTTTTAGTAAACTTGATAAGGCGTTACGCAGCCAATTTCGAGACTGGGTGGTCACGCAATTACATGACGCCAATATTCCCGCGTTAATGGTTACTCACGACAAGGACGACATTCCATTAAATAGTCGAGTCTATACTTGGCCATGGGAGGCTCACACACATGCTTGATAGACTCAGTATTAAGGTTATACGCTGGCCGTTGTCAAAATGCGCCGACGCACTCAATCATTTCGATATCACGGCAAATCAGATCACCCTGTTCGGCTTTGCTCTCGGCTGTCTAGCCTTCCCCGCCTTGGCATTGGAACAGTATACTGTCGCACTGATGTTCATCTTACTCAATCGGATCTGTGACGGGTTGGACGGCGCACTCGCACGTATTCAAGGTATCTCGGATGCGGGTGGTTTTCTCGATATTAGCCTCGATTTTTTGTTTTATTCTCTCATCCCTTTCGGATTTGTTGTTGCCAACCCTGAAAGCAATGCCATCGCTGGCGCGTTTCTTATTTTCTCTTTTATCGGTACTGGTTCAAGCTTTTTGGCGTTTGCTGTAATGGCAGGAAAACAGGGCATAGAAAACCCAGTTTATCAGCACAAATCCTTATACTATATGAGTGGACTAACCGAAGGCACTGAAACCATTGCTTGCTTCGTGCTGTTTTGTTTATTCCCACAACATTTTGCCATTATTGCTTATGCTTTCGGCTGCGCTTGCTGGTTTACCACATTCACTCGTATTTACTCCGGATTTCACACGCTTAAAGACCCAAAGAGCCAAGTCCCAGAGAATAAAAAAAGCTAAGAATAATCAGCAATAATGAGATGGGGCTAACGGTGACATCGCCTCAATCCTGCATTAATATGATAAAATTAACGTTAGTATTAACATTGAAAAAACGAAGGATTTACTATGTCTTCTGATTACACGGGTTCTAGCTCGGCGTATGCACGCCAAGAAAGCGGCTACCGCGAAAAAGCATTAAAGCTCTACCCATGGGTATGTGGTAACTGTGCTCGTGAGTTTGTTTATTCAAACCTTCGTGAACTTACGGTTCACCATAAAGATCACGACCATACGAACAATCCCAACGACGGCAGCAACTGGGAACTCTTGTGTCTGTATTGCCACGATCATGAGCACTCAAAGTACACCGACCACGACCGTTACGGCAGTGAAGTCAAACCGGGCCAAGATGAGCATGAAGGTGCCACTCATAACCCGTTCGCTGATTTAGCGAAAATGATGAAAAAGTAAGGTAGATACCATACTAAAAAACGAATAGTAGATAATAAAAAAGGATACCAGTCGGTATCCTTTTTTTACTTAGAGAGGCTTGTTAAACGTCGTATGTCGTTGACGCTGTATCGCCACCAGTACCGGTCCAGTTTGTGTGGAAGAACTCACCACGTGGACGGTCTGTGCGCTCGTAAGTGTGAGCACCGAAGTAGTCACGTTGAGCTTGCAGAAGGTTCGCTGGAAGACGAGCGGTTGTGTAACCGTCTAGGAACGAAAGTGCAGAGATAGTACATGGCATTGGGATACCAGACTCTAGTGACTTCGCAGAAACCTTACGCCACGCTGCTAGGCTGCTTTGTAGGATGTTCTTGAAGTACTCATCAGAACCTAGGAAGGCGATGTCTGGGTTTGCTTCGTACGCATCACGGATGTTGCCTAGGAAAGCAGAACGGATGATACAACCGCCACGCCACATTAGCGCAACGTTACCGTAGTTTAGATCCCAACCATTTTCGTTCGACGCTTCACGCATTAGCATGAAACCTTGAGCGTAAGAAATAATTTTAGAAGCCAGTAGTGCTTGGCGTAGTGCATCAACCCACTCTTGCTTGTCGCCTTCAACTGGAGTGATTGTCTTCTCAAACAATGCTTCAGCTTCAACACGTTGGTCTTTCAGTGCAGATAGACAACGAGAGAATACAGACTCAGAGATTAGTGTTAGAGGAATACCTAGATCTAGTGCGTTAATACCCGTCCACTTACCGGTACCTTTTTGGCCAGCAGTGTCGAGGATCTTCTCAACTAAAGCTTCGCCGTCTTCATCTTTGTAGCCAAGGATGTCAGCTGTGATTTCAACTAGGTAGCTGTCTAGCTCAGTCTTGTTCCAGTCAGCGAATACTGCTTGCATCTCGTCAGCAGACATACCTAGGCCATCTTTCATGAACTGGTATGCTTCCGTGATAAGCTGCATGTCACCGTATTCGATGCCGTTGTGTACCATCTTAACGAAGTGGCCTGCACCGTCGTTACCAACCCAGTCACAACAAGGCTCACCAGCGTCAGTTTTTGCAGAGATACCTTGGAAGATTGGCTTAACCGCTTCCCAAGCTTCAGCCGCACCACCTGGCATGATTGAAGGACCAAAACGTGCACCTTCTTCACCACCAGATACACCAGTACCGATAAAGTGAATACCTTTCTCACGACAATGCGCGACACGGCGGTTGGTATCTGGGTAGTTAGTGTTACCACCATCAATGATGATGTCACCCTTGTCTAGAAGCGGGATTAGGTTTTCGATGAACGTATCTACAACGTCACCAGCACGGACCATAAGCATCACTTTACGTGGCGCTTCTAGCTTCTCAACTAGCTCTTCTAGAGAGTAAGCACCAACAATGTTCGTCCCTTTCGCAGGACCTTGTAAAAATTCATCAACTTTGGCAGCAGTACGGTTATGCGCCACAACTTTAAAGCCGTGATCGTTCATGTTTAGGATAAGGTTCTGACCCATTACGGCCAAACCAATAACACCAATATCACCTTTCATCATTCTCTCCATCAATTCGGCAACTTAACTTGCTGCGATTAAGTTTTATTTAACTTCATACAACCAAAGCAAACGGCTCTGATCGTTAATTTTATTTAAGTTTACAGCTCACAATAGTCTGTGTCTGTGAGGTTTTTACATGGGAAGCGCCAAGCTCGGCCGTCGTCATGCAATAACTTGTCGCACTCTTTTGGTCCCCAAGTGCCACATGCATAGCCATACAACGCTTGCGGTCCCTGCTTATAATCTAAGATTGGCTGAACAAACTCCCAGCATGCTTCTACGGCATCGCTGCGGGCAAATAGCGTGGCATCACCATTCAGCGCATCCAACAATAAACGTTCGTATGCGGTTAGCATCTGAGTCTCTTGCAATGAAGCGTAGTGGAAATTCATCTTCACTTCTTTGGCGTTAAACCCAGCACCGGGCTCTTTCAAGCCAAAACTCATTTGAATGCCTTCATCTGGCTGAATACGAATAATGAGCTTGTTTTCAGGTGCATTTTTGCCAAAAACAGGATGTGGTGTTTGTTTGAAGTGAATCACGACTTCAGTCACACGTGTAGGCAAACGCTTACCAGACCGAACGTAAAATGGCACACCATTCCAACGCCAGTTGTCGATAAACATTTTAAGGCCCACGTACGTTTCCGTTCTTGAATCGTCCGCGACGCCATGTTCGTCTCGGTAACTCGGTAGAAACTGTCCGCGTACATTGGACTCGGTATACTGCCCTAGTACGAGGTTGTCGCGTAAGTCATCATCAGATAACGGACGAAGACACTGCAGCACTTTTACTACTTCATTACGAATAGCATCGGCATTGATTTGCGCTGGCGACTCCATGCCCACCATTGCTAAAACTTGCAACAAGTGGTTTTGGAACATGTCACGAACTGCGCCAGAACCGTCGTAGTAACCACCACGTTCTTCTACACCAAGGAACTCAGCGCCAGTGATTTCGACATAATCCACATACTGATGGTTCCAAAGTGGTTCAAACATCGCATTCGAGAAACGCAAAACCAGCAGGTTTTGAACCGTTTCTTTACCTAAGTAGTGGTCGATACGGTAGATTTGATGCTCTTGGAAATGCTCATGAATCTCTTTATCTAATTTACGAGCAGAAGCAAGATCGTAGCCAAATGGTTTTTCGATAATAAGACGCTTCCAGCCATCCGCTTCACTGTTAAGACCGTGAGCCGCTAGACTTGCAGGAATAATGCTGTAAAGGCTTGGCGGTGTCGCCAAATAGAAGAGCGTATTACGTTGTTCAAAACCATACTGGTTGGCAACGTCATCAAGACGGGTTGCCAGTTTTGCGTAATCTTGAGTATCCGATGTATCAATCGCTTGATAATGAAGGTGGTTGCAGAATGCTTCTAGTGTTTCCGGTTCCGTTTTCTCCATTTCTTGCAATGACTTTTTAAGCTTTTCTCTATAAGACTCGTCACTGTATTTTGTGCGGCTTACACCAAGAATAGCGAATGATTTTGGCAGCTGTTTGCTGGCAAACAAATGGTAAAGTGCAGGGATCAACTTACGGTAAGTCAGATCACCTGAAGCACCAAAAATAACGATGCTGCTGTTTTCAGGGATTACCATCTTTTTTCCTTAGACAATGGGGGCAATTGTTTAGCGGACGCAATGTTAACAGCGTGCTAGACAAAAAGAAAATAACTTTTACCTATCCAAATAATAGGCAAATTCACTCAATTTATGACATCTGACCACTAGACCGCAAACGTTTCACTCACCATATAAAACTGAACTCATTAGAAACAGCACATTCCATGCGACTTAAGGGCTCTGGCTAGAGGAAAATCAAACCGTTGCCAAAATTTACAAACAAATAATAATAAAATCCAAATTTTAACAATATAATAGAAAGGTCAATCGACGAATAGCTATAAGAAACAGTGAGACAGTCAATATGCTTTCAATTTTCGAAATCTACAAAATCGGCGTCGGCCCCTCAAGTTCCCATACCAATGGGCCTATGATCGCCGGATATGAATTTACTCAACTACTTACGTCTGCGCTAGACAGCGTCGATCGAATTCAAGTCGATTTATATGGTTCGCTTTCGCTCACTGGCATTGGTCATCATACCGACCGCGCAACTATCCTCGGATTATTGGGTAACAAACCTGACACTATTAAAATCACCAGTGCCAATGAAGCGATGCGCGCCGCGATTAAAGAAGGTAAACTGGCGCTGTCTGGTGAACATAATATCAATTTCAACTTCAAGAAAGACATTATCTTCCACGAAGAGAACCTGCCATTACATGAAAATGGCATGACTATTTCAGCTTTTGATGCCGACGGAAACCGCCTGGCTTTCGAAACCTACTATTCCATTGGTGGCGGATTTATCGCGACCGAGGACGAACTAAAATTCGGCAAAAAAACCCAAACAACAGAGGTTGAGTTTCCGTTTTCTAGTGCGGATGAGATGCTTGAAAAAGCAGAGAAAAGTGGCATGAGCTTAGGCGGCTTCATTCTTCGTAATGAGGTGTCATTCACGAGTATGGAAGACATCGACGCCAAAGCAGAACAAATCTGGCGTGTCATGATGCGTTGCATGGAGCGTGGCTTTGAAACCGAAGGAATCTTAGACGGTGGTCTTAATGTCACTCGTCGTGCGCCGAATCTACTGAAAAAATTAGAAGCCAATGCGGCCATAGAAAATGACCCAATGGAAATCCTAGACTGGATTAACCTGTTTGCGTTTGCGGTAAGCGAAGAAAACGCGGCGGGTGGACAAGTGGTCACCTCCCCGACCAATGGTGCCGCGGGTGTAATTCCGGCGGTATTGATGTATTACCATCGCTTTATTAAAGAGCTCGACACAAAACAGTTGAAAGACTTTCTTGCCGTCTCTGGTGCTATCGGTATTTTGTACAAGACCAATGCCTCAATCTCTGGTGCTGAAGTGGGTTGTCAAGGCGAAGTCGGTGTTTCATCGTCCATGGCTGCTGCAGGCTTAACCGCACTTCGTGGCGGCAGTAACGAGCAAATCTGTATTGCGGCAGAAATTGCCATGGAGCACTCACTTGGCATGACCTGTGACCCAATTGGCGGTTTGGTTCAAGTGCCATGTATCGAACGAAATGCGATGGGTGCAATGAAAGCAATCAACGCCTCTCGCATGGCACTAAAGCGCACCAGCAAATGCCTTATCTCGCTAGATAAAGTGATCGAGACGATGTACCAAACAGGAAAAGACATGCATAAGAAATATCGTGAAACGTCACAAGGGGGACTTGCGCTTATTCACCTTGCACCGCCGTGCGAGTAGTGTTTTGTTGACATAGGTAAAAATAAGAAAGGCGGCCCATAACCTGGCCGCCTTTTTCAGAACATATTGTGAGTCATACTACTTAGCAATCAGATCTTGATACGCAATCGTCTTACCTTGTGGCTTCTCATTGGCCAATTTAGCTTTCGGAGATCCCGGTTGCGCTAACCAATATTCTCTGCCTTTTTTCTCATTGAGTTTAGGACCACACTCTCCCTGTACGCCGCTACGCTCTAAACGTTTGAGCACTTTATCTTGCGCTGCTGCGAGTCCATCTAACGCTTGCTGAGGCGTTTTCTCGCCACTTGCCGCTTCAGAAACATATTGCCACCAAAGTTGCGCCAGTTTCGGATAATCAGGAACGTTAGTTCCAGTAGGCGTCCATTGCTTGCGCGCATCGCTGCGATAGAACTCAACGAGACCACCTAGCTTCGGTGCAGCATCTGTCATGGCTTGTGAGTTAATATCCGACTCACGAATTGGCGTTAACCCCACTAATGTTTTCTTTAAGCTCACTGACTTCGACACCACAAACTGAGCATACAACCACGCCGCTTGACGGCGATCAAGTGGTGTACTGTTCAAGAACGTCCAAGAGCCCGCATCTTGGTAGCCCAATTTCATCCCCTCTTCCCAGTATGGTCCTTTGGGAGAAGGTGCCATGCGCCATTTCGGTGTCCCATCTTCATTGACAACTGGTAGCCCTGGTTTGGTCATATCAGCCGTAAATGCGGTATACCAAAATATTTGCTGCGCGATGGACCCCTGAGCAGGTACTGGGCCAGCTTCACCGAAGGTCATACCTTGAGCTTCTGGTGGCGCGTACTGCTTCAGCCAATCTACGTATTTTGTCGTAGCATAAACGGCAGCAGGGCCATTGGTTGCGCCACCTCGAGCCACATCCGACCCAACAGGGCTACACCCTTCCAATCGAATACCCCACTCATCCACTGGTAAGCCATTAGGTAGCCCTTTGTCACCTGCGCCTGCCATTGAGAACCACGAGTCGGTAAAGCGCCAGCCTAATGATGGATCTTTTTTTCCATAATCCATGTGTCCGTATACGCGCTCCCCATCGATCATTTTAACTTTTTCACTGAAGAACTCAGCGATGTCTTCATAAGCAGACCAATTCAACGGCACTCCTAACTCATAGCCATATATCTCTTTGAATTTGGCTTTGAGATCTTCGCGTTCAAACCAATCGGCACGGAACCAATAAAGGTTAGCAAATTGTTGATCCGGCAATTGATAGATTTTGCCATCAGGCCCGGTAGTAAAGTCGATGCCAATAAAGTCAGGGAGATCGAGGTACGGGTTAGTCACACTTTTGCCTTCACCCGCAATAAAGTCCGAAATAGGAACCACTTTGCCATAGCGAACATGAGTACCAATCAAGTCCGAATCATTAATATAACCATCATAGATATTTCGATCCGTTTGCATCTGGGTCTGCAATTTTTCGACCACATCCCCTTCCTGAATCAAGTCGTGATTAACCTTAATTCCGGTAATTTCATAGAAAGCCTTCGCCAGCACTTTCGCTTCATATTCATGAGTGGTGATCGTTTCTGAAGCAACATTAATTTCCATTCCTTGAAACGGTTTTGCAGCATCAATAAACCATTGCATTTCTTTAGTTTGCTCATCAGTACTTAGCGTTGATGGCGTAAACTCTTCATCCATCCACTTCTTCGCTGCCGCCATATCTGCATAAGCCTTTGGTGACAACGCCGCAAACATTAATGACAATGAGATGCACGTGGCGAGATAAGGTTTATTTATATCCTTTTTCATTATTATTTTACTCCGTTTTTGAGTGTTTACGTTACAACTTACTACGCAATTAATGGACACAGTTCCAATCACCTTTCTATAAACGTTGTGCCTGTGTCGGTTATTACAGCATTAGCAGCACCGTCAGTTGGCGATGCAGATAATTTCAGTTAAACTTATTTGTTAAAATATTCATTCCTATTGGTCATTAGCCATCTCATTTTTTATCTAGACAATAACGAATGACTAATTTCATGAAATGAATTTATTCACCCCCATTTCAATACCGTGCTCAGCCACAAAATCGAAATTGAAAATGGAACCCAAATAGACAGTTCGGTTGCGCCGATAAATCCTAAATGAATATAAGCGGCGCTGAGTAGTCCAATAAAAAGCCTGTCTCCTCGAGTGGTACTGATCGGCAAAAATCCTTTTCTTTCAATACAGGGTGATTTCACTTCCAGTATTGTCATCGTTAATAGAATCGACGCTATCCCTAAAAAAAACATCGCTGATGGTGTTGTCCATGCCATCCAATTCATCATACTTCTCCTGTTAAACTCGACCCAATGCAAACCCTTTCGCCACATGGTTTCGTACAAACCAAATTACAAGTATTCCGGGTAAAATCGTTAGTACGCCAGCGGCAGCCAACACTCCCCAGTCAATGCCCGAAGCACTGACCGTTCTCGTCATAACAGCAGAGATTGGCTTTGCATCCACCGACGTTAATGTCCGAGCCAACAGCAGTTCGACCCAGCTAAACATAAAGCAGAAAAATGCCGTCACACCAATCCCAGAGCGAATCATTGGTAAGAATATTTTCGCGAAAAATTTGGGGAAACTATAGCCATCAATATAGGCGGTCTCATCAATTTCTCTTGGGACCCCAGACATGAAGCCTTCCAATATCCACACAGCAAGAGGGACATTAAATAAACAATGAGCTAGCGCTACTGCAATATGCGTGTCAAACAACCCTACCGAAGAATACAGCTGAAAGAAGGGCAACAAAAACACGGCAGGTGGTGCCATCCTGTTAGTTAATAGCCAAAAGAATAAGTGCTTATCACCAATGAATTTATAACGTGAGAATGCATAGGCTGCAGGTAACGCGACGAGCAGTGTAATACACATATTCATCACTACGTAGATAACGGAATTCACATAACCCATATACCAAGTAGGGTCAGAAAATATCGTCGTGTAGTTGTTAAACGTCCACGCCTCTGGCCAAAAACTCAAACCACCCAATATTTCTTGATTTTCTTTGAATGACATATTAAGCAACCAATAGATCGGCAGCATTAAGCACACAATATAAAATGACAGCCCCACTATTTGTGTATATCGCGTATATTTAGATTTAGTCATTGTACCTTCCTTTATTTGTTTTCACCGTGCGTCATTGCGGTATAAAACAACCAACTGACCAGCAATATAATTAAGAAGTAAATAATAGAGAATGCCGCGGCGGGCCCAATATCAAATTGACCAATGGCCATCTGTGTGAGCGTTTGGCTTAGAAACGTCGTCGAGTTACCCGGCCCCCCACCGGTAAGAACAAACGGCTCGGTATAGATCATAAAACTGTCCATAAAGCGAATTAGGACACCGATAAGCAAGACGCTCTTCAGCTTAGGCAGTTGAATATAACGTATGATTGACCATGTTGACGCTCTATCGATATTGGCCGCTTGATAGTAAGCATCTGGAATGGCTCTTAGCCCCGAGTAACACAACAGCGCAATCAATGAAGTCCAGTGCCAAACGTCCATTAAGATAACCGTCAGCCATGCGTCAATAGGGTTACCCGCATAGTTGTAGTTAATCCCTAGGTTGTTGAGCGACCAACCTAACAGCCCAATATCAGCCCGTCCAAAGATCTGCCAAATGGTGCCCACCACATTGAGCGGAATCAACAACGGCACGGCGAGAATTATCAAACAAAATGCCGACCACTTCCCTTTTGTTGGCATCGTCAATGCCACAATAATTCCGAGCGGAACTTCAATTAATAACACCGTAAAGGTAAACCCGAACTGCCTCAATAGCGCCCCATGTAAGCGTTCATCATTGAGCATTTCACGGTACCACTCTGTACCAACAAAATACGCCGTATGAGCATCAAAAATATCCTGTAGTGAGTAGTTCACCACGGTCATTAAAGGAACAATGGCGCTAAAGGCCACCAAAACAAATACTGGGAGTACCAGAAACCAAGCCTTATTGTTCGTTACCTTATTCATTGGTTTTCTCCTACCTTCACCAAATATTCGTTCACGTACAACATGGTCCATTGCTCTGGAAAACTGATGTAAGCAATGTCTTTCGGGACCAACTGATCTTCTTGAAGACGTGCTTTTATTTGCTGCGTTCCAAGCTTAAGTGTCAGAATTTTATACGTACCTAAATCTTCAACATGCTCCACACGAGAGACCAGCGCACTCGGTGTTTCCTTTTCCCATACGTGTACAAATTCGGGCCGAATGCCGATCTTAATGTTGTCGCTGGCCGTTTCGGCAATAACCTCTCGGAATCCTTTTGATAGCGGTATCTCAACATTGTCAAATGACACGCCATGCTGTGTTGGCTCTACCGACATCAAGTTCATGCCTGGGCTACCAATAAAATAGCCAACAAACGTGTGGTTAGGTCGCTCAAACAAGTCCCTTGGCGTCCCAAATTGCACGATTTTTCCGTCGTACATCACTGCGATTTCATCAGCGAATGTCGAAGCTTCTAATTGATCGTGTGTTACATAGACCATGGTGATGTTGAACTGTTGATGGATCTGCTTGAGCTTACGACGCAGCTTCCATTTTAATTGCGGGTCGATCACGGTGAGAGGTTCGTCGAACAAAATCGCGGACACATCATCACGTACCAGGCCTCGTCCCATTGATACTTTTTGCTTTTCATCCGCCGTTAAGTGCTGCGCTTTTTTTGACAACACATTTGTTAGCTCAAGAATGTCTGCAATTTCCGTAACCTTAGAGTGAATTTTGGCCTTGTGAACCTTCATATTCTTCAGCGGAAAGGCCAAATTTTCATAGACGGTCATGGTGTCGTAGATAACTGGGAACTGAAAAACCTGAGCAATATTTCTATCTTGTGGGCGCAATTCATTGACTTTTAGGTCATCAAACAAGACTTCCCCCTGTGAAGGGCTCATCAATCCGGAGATGATGTTTAGAAGCGTGGATTTACCGCAACCAGACGGCCCCAGTAGCGCATAAGCTCCCCCTTTCTTCCAAACATGATTCATTTCTTGAATGGCATAGGTCGAATTAGCATCTGGCGATTTATCGTAGGTATGAGCGAGTGATTTGAGCGTAATTTGCACCATGGTTATCGTCCTCGCACATCATTGATAGGCGCATGAATGAGCTTCTCATCCATGCCGAATACGTAGAATTTGTGAATGGGAATATAGATCTTGATCGTTTCATCCACTTCATAGCTGTGCACCCCGGCCAAATGAAGCACTAAATCAAAATGCATGTTACGCACGTGTAAAAAAGTTTCAGAGCCACTAATCTCAGCCACTTCAACTTGAACCGTCAGCTCAACATCATCATCATTTTTCGGCAATAAACTGAGATGACTCGGTCTGATACCAAAGTTGTAGCGATCTTTAGGTAACAGGCTAAGCGACTGGTTAAGCGCAAAATGGGCGCTCTGATCAAACGTAACTTCACTGTCCGTCACATCTCCAGGCAATAAGTTTATGGGAGGCTCACTAAACAACGTGGCGGAGACGATGTTATCTGGTTGATGGTAGACCTGCGGTGTGATGCCGGTTTGTACGACACTTCCTTCATGCAATATTGTGGTCGTCCCGCCTAATGCAAGCGCTTCATTAGGTTCTGTTGTGGCATAAATGGCAATGGTGTGGCGCGTCTTGAATAACTCTCTCATTTCCTGTCGCAACTCTTCACGCAACTTATAGTCCAAGTTGACAAGCGGCTCATCAAACAAAATGATTTCTGCGTCTTTAACCAACGCCCGCGCCATCGCAGTACGTTGCTGCTGGCCACCCGATAGTGCTAAGGGATGTTTGTTTAAGTGCTCAGTAATACGCAGCATCTCAGCGGTCGCATGAACGCGCTCTTGAATATCTTTCTTTGGCGTTCCGGCTAATCGTAGCGGTGAGGCGATATTTTCGAATACCGTTAAATTGGGGTAGTTAATAAATTGCTGATAGACCATAGAGATGTTTCTGTCGCGAACTGACACCCCAGTGACATCCACACCGTTCACCTCAATTCTTCCCGACGTGGGTTGATCCAAACCCGCAATAAGACGCATTAGCGAAGTTTTTCCTGCTAACGTACGTCCCAACAGAACATTAAACGACCCGGGTTCAAACGTAAGGTTGATATTGGAGATATGAGTTTCTCCATCAACAATTTTGCTTACCTGCTCAAGTGTTAGCGACACGAGTAACTCCTACATTCCCAAACAATAACTTTCGATATTGCTCAATAATGCGAGAGTTGTGCCAACAAATTAAATTAGTAACATAAATATTACATTTGTAGATACAAGCCATTGAAGAGTAATAGAATAAATTACTAAGACACTGTTGTTACTCAAATTTACCCACTGTTTATTTTCTTGATCCAAGTAACAATTGTTAACATTTTGTGTTCAGAGTGTTCACTGGAATGATATGTTGTTTGAGCAATTAGTGAACATTTTTGTTCGCATACGAACCTTTAGTGTTTCCACTCTAAAAATGGCGTAAGTAATGGCATGGACAATATTCACAAAACAATCATAGAGAAATCATGGCGACGATGCCGCGAAGCGGGGCTTTCCCATTCCAGTACGCCCATCATTGAAATGACAACCGGGCAGCCTTTTTCGCACATTGAAGAACAAAGTGCCAGTTTGATTCATACCACTCAGCAAAAAGTGCTGCCGTTTTATGACAGTCTGCTCGCCAACAGCAATTGCTTGATCTCGCTCGCCAACCCTAAAGGTCAAGTACTCAACAGCTGGGGGGAACAACATTTTTTTAGTCGTCAGCAACCGAATGTCTTTAAAAATGGCGTACACTGGAAAGAAAGTCTAATAGGAACAAATGCAATAGGAACGGCGTTACAAACAGGCTCTGTTGTGCAAGTTTTTAGAGATGAGCATTTTCTCGCGTCCAATCGCTTTATGGCAGGATCGGCCGCGCCGTTATTTGATGCCGATCGTCGGCTCACCGGGGTATTGTCCATTTCAAGTGATGCGTATATGCCGACAGCCCATACATTAGGTATGGTCAAACTGATGTCTCAAGCCATCGAAAACCAGCTCATTGCCAGCCGCTTCCAACATGATCACTACTTATTTTGGTTCAATTCATCCCCCGACAATATTGATAGTCAATGGTCTTCATTACTTGTGTTCAACGAGGATGGCATTATCGTTTCAGCGAATCGCAGAGCCGAAGTCGTATTAGGTAAAAACCTTGCCCTGCAGCGATTTGAGCAAATTTTTGATGCTAAACTGAATCATGTCATGTCACATCCTGCTTTTACGCCGTTTCCGGTCTCATCGCTGAGTCAATCTCGGGTGTTCGCCATTGTGCTTCCTCCTACGCAGCCAAAAGCTCGACGACTTGATTACCGAACCAGCACTCCTACACCACCACAAACGACCACCGATGCGCCTCTTGATCTCGCTGGAATCAATATGGGCGATCCCCGATTGGCTAAAGCAATCAGTCAGGCAAGCCGAATTCTGCATACTGACATTCCGATATTGATTCATGGGGAGACAGGCGTTGGTAAAGAGGTGTTTGTGAATGCCCTCCATCAGTCCAGCGCACGAAAAAATGCACCTTTGATTGCGGTTAACTGCGCAGCGATACCCTCTGAACTGGTGGAGTCTGAATTATTTGGGTACGAAAAAGGGGCATTTACTGGCGCGCATACGCAAGGCTATATTGGTCTTATTAGAAAAGCCGACAAAGGCACATTGTTTCTAGATGAGCTCGGTGATATGCCGATGAATGTCCAAGCGAGGTTATTACGGGTCTTGCAAGAAAGACAGGTCACACCTTTAGGTTCCACGTCTTCTTACCCAGTTGATTTTAAACTTGTTTCGGCAACCAACCGTCATCTTAAACTGGATGTGGACCAAGGTACTTTTCGACAAGATTTATACTATCGAGTCACCGGGTTAAATATCACCATCCCACCATTGAGAGAACGCACTGACAAAGAAGCCGTGATCGCCTTCCTACTGCGCAGGTACTCGCTCTCTGAGTCCTTACCCCGCTTAAGTTTTGATGTATTGGCACTATTTAAAGCACATCCATGGCCCGGCAATATACGACAAATGGTGAGTGTGATTCAGATTGCAGTGGCGATGTCAGATACTGATACCATTACGATAGAGCACCTTCCCGATGATTTTTTAAGTGATTTGGAGCCGTCTCTCATCTCTTCTCCTGAACGTATTATTCCGCAAACACTAGACAGCCCGCCTGATGATTGGCTATCAGTGTATGAGGCGCAAGGGCGGAACATTTCCGCGACGGCAAAGGTTTTAAACGTCAGTAGGAATACTATGTATAAGCGGTTACGCGAACACGGTATTCGTTAACGATCCCCCAAATTGGGCTCAGGGGATCCATTAGATTTGTGGCAGTGTTACTACCAAAGAGATAGGTTCACTATGATGTGAGTTTTTCTTTTAGACGAGATATCACAGAGGTTTTAATAGTACTCAACCTTGGTTTGTCTTGTTCTGGAAACGGTATTGGCCGCATTAACGCCATCGTTTTAAGCCCTAATCGAGCCGTGATCAACCCCACACCAATGCCTTGTCCCGCCCTAGCTGAGAGCTTCTCTGCGATATTTAACGACAAAAGATCAGCACTCGATTCAATCGCAAGCTCACTCGCACCAGCCAGTGCAATATTCACTAGCACCAATTTAAACAGCTTTAAACGAGACCAATAACCCAACTCGACGCCATAAACCGCAGATAACTGATCAATCATTCTAAAGTTTCGCCATGCTATCAATAACATGTCGGCAATGGCCAATGGGCTTAACGCCACCAATAATGCCGCTTCTCCCGATAACTTAGAGACGGTTGTCAGCGCTTGTTTGTCCTGTTCCTTTATCACCATAGATTGATACATGTTGAGTATTTCAGCATCGCTATGTGCACTATGAACACTGTTTTTCCAACGGTCAAACGCTGGGTGCTCTGGTTGAATACCCGCTTCTTGAGCCAGTTTCTGGCAGAAGGCTTGTCCTTGTCCCACACCATCATTGTCAATAATTGCTTCTGCTTGTTCTTGAGCAGAGAAATGATCTTTCAGTTTTCTAAGTTTGTACAACTCTTTGCCGAAAGCTCCAATTCCTAAAGCGGCGATGGCTGTCACTAACCCAGACCAGCCCAGCGATAGCCAGTCACCGGTATTGATTGCAGTTACGACATTATCAACTGCTTGCCATCCAACGAGCCCAGTAAATACGATCAGCAATGAGCTTGCCAACCATCCTTTCTTACCGCTCCCTTTGACGACTTGTTCTAATTCTTTATCTTCCAAGTCATCGGATAGTTCCGGAACCGAAGGAACAAAGGTGTCTTGTGCCTCAAATAACGCCTGACTATTCACCTCTAAAGACTTATCAAGTGTCGGTTCATCTTCGGCGAAAACTTTCCGCCCTTTTATGTCATTCATCGAAGTTTATCTCCAATTAAATACTGCAATGCTTTATCTATTCGTATATGGCGACAAGGGGTATCCGGGTCGTGCTCAAGAGGCCTAAATGCCGTAAATTCAAATCGATTATTTTGCCAATACTCTGGTTTTGGCAGCTTTGCTGGTACATCCCCCGGATAAAGCGTCATCGGGTCGCCTGCCAATGTTGTCCCTCGCAGTGCTGGCATATTTTCGGTACTTTTCCCGACAAACCCCGCCTCTGTCGCGAGGATGGACGCCACACTCATACAACTCATGTCGATGTTTTCAAAGGCCGTTTCTTGCCAAGCGGGATGAACCATCTGCTGCAACAAACTGACTAAGTTATTATGCTGCTCGGGTGTGACATGATCAGCTTTCGTGGCAGCAAACAAGATTTTGTCAATTCGAGACGAAAACACACGACGAAGCAAATTGCTCTGTCCATAGCGAAAGCTCTTCATAATTTGTTGCAACGCACCTTTCATATCGTGAAAGGCTTCTGAACTTGCCATGAGAGGCTGCAGGCAATCCACCAGCACAATCTGACGATCAAAGGTAGAAAAGTGGTTCTTATAGAACTGTTTCACTACTTTGGTTTGATACTCTTCATAACGACGTTTGAGCATGGCATAACCACTTGTCTTTACCACTTTCTCTGACGGCGCATGACAAGGAAAAAACTGCAATACTGGTGCACCTTTTAACTCACCCGGCAGAACAAAACGTCCTGGTTGTACCCAATGAAGTCCGCGTGCTTTGCACGTGTATAAGTATTGAGTAAAGCTATCAGCAATGTCAGCGATGACCTTTTCGTTCTCTTCGCCATTCGCGTCAAACTGATCAAGCGTTGTCAGCCAATCTTGCGCACATTCACGACGAATCCCAGTAAGATTGTCAAACTGTAGCTCACTCCACTGCTCAAACGTAAGATCGAGTAACGGTAGGTCTAGTAACCACTCGCCAGGATAATCAATAACATCAATATAAAGTGTCGATGTTTTGCTCACTAGCCGTTTTGCCCCTTTAGCGGGCTTGTACTTAACCGCTAAACGTATCTCACTCACATCACGTGTTGGCTCCGGCCAACTAGGCGGCGTCGAGAGCAATTGACTCACAGCCTCGTCATAAGCGAAGCGAGGAACCATTAAGTTAGATTGAGGGACACGCTTTGCGCCGATCAATCGTCCGTCTCGCGCGCAATCAAGTAACGGCAAATTGTCATGAGTCGACGTGTGAAGTAATTGGTTAACTAACGAAGTAATGAACGCGGTTTTCCCCGCGCGAGACAAACCGGTAACCGCAACTCTTACATGAGAGTCCATACTGCGGTGTAAAAGATCGGATACTTCTTGACCTATTCGGCTCATTCAACGAACTCCAAATAAATAACGAGGTGACAGTATGTACTATACGAGATTAACGAAACATGAACAAAAAACCCCTGAAATTATTCAGAGGTTTTCGTCATAGTCAGAGGTTTTAATAAAAAAGCGTAGGATTTCGCTTAATCGTCTTCGATCAATTTGTAGATAACGAAGAGTGCAATTTCAAGAAGCGCAGTCAATACACAGACCATCGTTACATACTTCTCATTGAAGATGCTGACACCATGAAAGATCAGATCGTAGCCAACAAAAAAACCGACGATGAGCAGTACTGCAATTTGTAATATTTGTATAAATCGAGGCATTCGCGCGCTCTCCTTCGTTATTTTTTCAGTATACTGCTGAATTATAGATAAAAAAGAGAATATGTCTGCACATACCCTCTTATTATTTTCCGTCTATGATGCGCTTTCAGCCTCAGCAATTTTCACTTTCCAAGTATCTGGTCCAATTTGGTGAGCATTCGCCCCTGTTGAGTCAACCGCAACCGTGACCGGCATATCTTCAACTTCAAACTCATAAATCGCTTCCATACCGAGATCTTCAAACGCCACAACACGAGCTTTCTTAATCGCTTTAGCTACGAGATATGCAGCACCACCCACCGCCATTAGATACACCGCTTTGTGCTCTTTAATGGATTGAACGGTCGCCGGTCCACGTTCTGCTTTACCAATCATTCCCATGATGCCAGTGTCATTGAGCATCATATCGGTAAACTTATCCATACGCGTCGAAGTCGTCGGTCCTGCCGGACCAACAGCTTCATCACCCACGGCATCAACAGGACCAACGTAGTAAATGAATTTGCCTTTAAAGTCCACGCCTTCAGGTAAACCTTCACCACTTTCTAACATCCCTTGAATACGCTTATGCGCCGCGTCGCGACCCGTCAGAATTTTGCCAGAAAGCAGAACCGTTTCGCCAGTTTTCCATTCTTGAACGTCTTCTTTTGTTACGTCATCGAGGTTCACACGACGCGTATTCGCGCCCGCTTCCCAAGTAATATCCGGCCACTCTTCCAATTTAGGTGGCGTAAGTTCAGCAGGACCACTTCCATCAAGAGTAAAATGGACATGACGCGTTGCGGCACAATTGGGGATAAGACAGACGGGCTTGGAAGCGGCATGCGTCGGCGCGGTTTTGATTTTCACATCAACAACCGTCGTCAATCCGCCTAAGCCTTGAGCACCAATACCAAGTTTATTCACACGGTTAAAAATATCGAGTCGAAGTTCTTCTTCTGCGTTTTCGGCACCTTTATCAATAAGCTCTTGAATATCGATATGCTCCATCAGCGATTCTTTGGCTAGTACCGCCGCTTTTTCTGCGGTACCACCAATCCCTATTCCAAGCATACCCGGAGGACACCAACCTGCGCCCATTGTCGGCAAGGTTTTTTCTACCCACTCCGCAACGTCATCTGATGGGTTTAGCATCACCATTTTCGTTTTGTTCTCTGAACCGCCGCCTTTCGCCGCAATCTGAATTTCTACTTTATCACCTGGTACCATATTAATGTGTACTACTGCGGGTGTGTTGTCTTTGGTATTAATTCGCTTACCGGCAGGATCGGCGAGCACTGAAGCGCGCAACGGGTTATCTGGATTCGTATAAGCTTGTCGCACCCCTTCATCGACCATCTGTTGGACGGTAAGATCTGACTCCCATTGGACATTCATACCAATGTTAACAAAACACGTCACAATACCCGTATCTTGGCAAATTGGTCGATGACCTTCCGCAGACATTCGAGAGTTGATCAAAATCTGTGCAATCGCATCTTTTGCCGCTTGGCTCTCTTCTTTTTGATACGCTTTGTCCAACGCCTGAACAAAATCGAGAGGGTGATAGTACGAGATGTACTGCAATGCATCAGCGACACTACTGATTACGTCTTCTTTACGAATAATCGCCATTGAATACCTCTTTATTCTAATTGCTTCCTGTAAGACGGACTTCTAATAAACTATTTCCTTGTTTATAACAGGCTAAACCCCATTAAATTCAAGGATAAATGTCCAACTTTTTATTGTGAAAATATGATACTCTTGCTTTCCTCTATGCGCCACGTGTGCGACAACGTTTCTGTCACAATTTACACAAATGAATACAAAAGAACTGCAACCTATTCAATTCCTTGACGTTCCTTATCAAGAAGATCTTGCCAAACACTACTTTGCCGCGATTGAAGCTCAGCCTTGGTCGATGTTGCTTAAATCTTCATCTTTGAATCATGAAAATGGCCGATTTGATATTCTCGTCAGTAATCCAATAGCCACATTAGTCACTCACGATTCAACAACCACATTAACGCATGATGCAGTGATCGACCCTAGCCACTCAAGACAAGAAACCATTGTTAGCCATAGTCAGCAAGACCCCTTTCTCTTAGTTGAAAGCGCCATTCAAGACCATATTGGTCCGATAAATTACGATTCAAAATGGCCGTTTCTAGGGGGGGCACTAGGCTACTTTGCCTATGACCTAGGACGACGAGTTGAAGACCTTCCTGAATTGTCACGTCATGATATTCATGCGCCAGATATGGCGGTAGGCATTTACGACTGGGCTCTGATTGTCGATCATCAAGACAAAGAAGCGGTCGTCATTGGTCGTCACGCCAATGAGAAACTTAAGTGGCTGCAAGCTCAGAAAACAGCACCAATTGCGCCGTTTACGCGAACATCGGACTGGCTGACCAACATGTGCCACACTGATTACGCAACTAAATTTTCAGCGGTTCAGCAATACCTGCAAGCAGGAGATTGCTACCAAATTAACCTCGCTCAACGCTGGCAAGCCGATTATCAAGGTAGTGAGTGGCAAGCTTTCCTGAAACTTGACCAACAAAACCAAGCCCCTTTTAGCGCTTTTATTCGTCTAGACGACATTGCTGTATTGAGCGTATCGCCAGAGCGTTTCTTACAGGTTAACGACAAACAAATTGAGACGAAACCAATCAAAGGAACACGTCCACGCAGCCTTGATTCAAAGCAAGACCAAGCGAATGCGGTTGAGTTAGTAAATGCAGAAAAGGACCAAGCCGAGAACTTGATGATCGTCGATTTACTTCGCAATGATATTGGTCGCGTTGCCAAACCAGGTAGCGTCAAAGTACCCAAGCTGTTTGCCATTGAGAGCTTTCCCGCCGTTCACCACTTAGTCAGTACGATTACCGCGACGCTAGATGACAAGTTCAACGCCATTGACCTATTAAGAGCGAGCTTTCCCGGGGGGTCAATTACCGGTGCGCCTAAAATTCGGGCCATGGAAATAATTGAAGAATTGGAACCTCACCGTCGGCATATATACTGCGGCAGTATTGGCTATATCAGCGCTCATGGCGTCATGGATACGAGTATTACGATTAGAACGTTAGCGGCCTATGAAGGTAAACTTCACGCTTGGGCGGGGGGCGGAATTGTTGCCGATAGTCAATGCGAAGCAGAGTATCAAGAGACCTTTGATAAGCTAGCTAAAATCCTACCTATCCTGTAACCCCACTTTATTAGGCCACTGTCTTCTATATTCACTTAAGCTAAGTTAGGGTTCCATTTCGTCAGCGTTTTTACGAGATCTTTTGCGGTATAGGGTTTGGACAAAATATCGTCCATCCCTACATCAAAGCATGTTTGCCTTTCTTCCCTTGTCGTGCCAGCAGTCAATGCCACGATAGGGTTTTGATACTGCTCGGCACGCAATATTCGGGTGGCCTCAAATCCATCCATGACTGGCATACGGCAGTCCATAAAAATAAGGTCATACTGACGCTTTCTTGCACAGTCAACCGCTTCAACACCATTCACGGCCACATCATGGGAAATCGCCAATTTACTTAGCATCTTCGTAATAATGACTTGATTAAGCTTAATATCATCAACAACCAGCACTTTCATTGTTGATAAATCAAAGGATGCTGACGCTCCGTTCTCTACTCTTTGCGAATGGATTTCAGCCGTTTCAACGTTAAGCGGCAAAACCACTTTAAAGACCGTACCAACGCCTAATTCACTGCTAAGGGAGATGCTGCCACCCATTAATTCGACTAAACGTTTACAAATCGCCAGACCCAAGCCCGTTCCTTCATAATTTCTTGAGCTCGAACGATCGGCTTGAGTAAACGGCTGAAACAATTTTTCTTGAGCAGAGTCACTAATCCCAATACCAGTATCAGAAATACGGAACACGTAGTTCCCATTTTCTTCTTCAATGTTCAAGTGGACATGCCCACGATCGGTGAACTTAACCGCATTTCCTAGCAGATTAACCAGAACCTGAGTCAAGCGCTCCTGATCGGCACATATGATTTTGTCATCTAAGCATTGTGCGTCGATACTAAAGTTCAGTTGTTTCTCTGTTGTTTTGTGCTCAAAAATACTTTGCAACATACTATCGATATTGTACCAACGAAATTCAGAATCAATCAGCTCTAACATCCCGGCATTAATCTTACTGAAATCGAGAAGGTCATTAATAATGGTGCGCAGCATCAAGCCTGATTGGCTTAGGTTTTGGTGCAGGTCTTTTTGCGAGTCAGTAAGCTTGGTATCGGCTAATAGCTCAACACTGCCTAGCAAGCCATTAAGTGGCGTTCTAAGCTCATGGTTTATCATCGCCAAAAACTCTCGAGTCGCTCGCTCAGACGCTTCTGCTCGCTCTTTCGATTCAACTAAGCGAAGGGTGATCAGATTACGATAAATTGAACTTGATAGTAACTCACCAACCGAGGACATTTGGCTATGAACAAAGCCCATATCGACTGAGGATTGAGACACGATCAAATTAATTGAACCAATTTGTTTTTGCTCCACCTCGATTGGGATACTCGTGTTGATATGCGCATCCCCTTCCAGTATGACTTTAGGAGGACCTGAGACATAAGAAGGTAACTTTAATGAAGGTAAAGTATCAGGGGCTAACGTAATAGAACATTCTATACTTTCAGAGATTTCATCCAGTTGCTTGACCACATCGAGCAGTAATACATCATCAATATTCGTTCGCAAAAACAACCGACCAAAGTAAATCAATATTTTTTCAACGCGCTGCTGTAACTCTAAACGTTTAAAGCTCGCTTCTGAGCGCTGCTCGACTTGCTTAAGTGCCACTTCAAGTTTCTGATTGGCATAGAACAACTCAAGGCTTTTTTCTTCCAATAACTTCTCAGCGGCCTGACGGGCAGCCTTTTCACGCTTTAGTTTTCTTTCGATTGCTGCTTGACTAGGCATAGGGTTCTCAAGATAGCGTCAAATGAAAGCGAACCACACTATTGTCGTCTGTTTGTGGGACCATATTAACCTCTATTGTTTCACCAAAATGATTCGCACATCCTTCGATCAAACCCAAGCAAACGTGCGACATGCATCGTGCGCTCTCATAATCCATAACCATTTCGGATTCATTTTCACTAATAAAATGAAACTTCGGCGGCTGTGCGTCGGCATACAACTTTTTCACTTCCACATGAATATAGTTTTCTACATGGCGAATAAATTGAAACGTAGAGTCACTGTTATTGATCCCTGCATTATTAGGTAATGACCGTAACAACGCATTAAAGACGGTTTGACCGAAAACCTGTTGCAATGTTGCGGGATCAATATTGGTTTTTTTACTTAGATTCACAATGAGTTTCACCAAATCTCTATGGTCATAACTGCCCACCGAGGTATATATCCCCTCATCCCCTGACATTTCGAGGACATCATCCAAAACATCCAAACCAAACTTTTCTTCAACCAACTCCATGAACTCAGTAAAGATAATTCCTTTCATCTACGTTCTCCTTGCTTGCCGTTTGAATGTGTCACTATTATTCTTCCACAGTAAAAGTATTAGAAGAATATCACGATAAATCAACACTATTGACGTAAGTAATAACGTTGTTCACTGGTACGAGTTAGATTGTTATGGAAGAAAAACCAATCGAGCCATCATCAAAGCTCACAGTCAAATTTAAACTAATTTGGTCAGCCGATTCACTCGTCCACACTGAACAAAAGTTGGTACTATTTGCGGTAATAAGAGCCTGGTGACAACTCAAATCAACGTCTCGAATTTTCTTGGATGTGCGTTGACTCACTAATTGTTCAATTTCACGTCGACAGACTTGCCAATGATTTTCTTCCTGCCTTTTCACACAGTTTTGGTAAACGAGATTAGGCATAAAAATCAGTTCAAAGGACAATAAGGCGTCCGACTCACAAGAGTAAGATGGCCTGACCGAGATTTTTTCACGTCCTGTTCCATTATTAGGAATGGTGAGTCTAAAAATATCAGTACACGATTTCTGTACTGCAAGCCTGTCGGAATAATCTAAATTAACCGTATCGCCATCAACATTTGGTGTTGCAATTGCACTCCGTAGATCAGACTTATTAATTTCAATTGCACACCACTTTTTCATTGTATGACTCAGTCTGGCAATATTGCTGTCATTCTCACCCGGTATAGCAACGCCAACCCCAACCATATCTACCGCATCTGAAATATTATATAAAAGCAGATCGGGAACCTTTCCAACCAAGTTAGCGTAATTTATTTCAAATGCGCCGCTTGGTTGTGGTTCGAATATCGCCCCCTGAACCAAAGAATACAACGCCTCAACAAACAAAATGGGACTCGCCAACTGGTCGGTATTTTCTAACAATTGCCGTTGCTCAAACGTACAGCGACTGGCCGATGATGGAAATAGCAATCGCTGCGGGATAACGGTTGAAAACAAGGTAACGTCAACCACGAGCCTTTGCTGAATTAGTGTTTTCTGGGTTACGTTAAACAAGGACACATCGAGTATGCAACGTCGAGGCGTTATACCTCGGTCCGCATAATCTTGCATGACAACACAATACTGCGCGGTTTGTTTAACCGTATAACCCAAAGACGGGCTCGATACCGTCATAATACGCAAATGGTCACTGACTGATACCGGTACTCCTAACGCATCAGCAAACTGCCGCTTAGATATAAATACCGAATGATCACTTAATATTGAATAAGAAAATGTCGGTTTTTGGGAGTTTATACGACTAAATTGCTCGGGAACGTGTCTATGAACACGATGAATAAGGTGGCAGTCGACACCGATAACAACGCCCTCTACCATACAACGTAAGTGAATCTCGCCAGTAAACCCATCGGTAGGAATGAAGCCATATATCCCATGGCCAAAGTCTTTTAATACTCCACCTGAGTGCTCACATACAACAAGCTCCGGAGATAGCTGGTTTAATGCAATGCTCTCAGAAAATAAATACTGCTCGGTAAACACAAACATGCCGCAGGGAAGTTGCACTATCGTCCTGGTATCTGCCGCATTCTCAAAGGGGGGCGATATCGATTCAAAGTCTGTCATATCAGCACATGACCCTCTCTGTAGAGTTAGAGAGTAATCCCTTCACCTGATGCGGCGTCATCGGACGATAAAACAAATAGCCCTGAATGTAGTCAATACCAATATTTGTTAGTACTTCTAACTCAGCTTCGGTTTCAACACCTTCCGCCACCACTTTAATATTCAAATCATGTGATAACTGCGCTAACATTTTTACCGCGAAGTATTTCTGCTTGCTATCCTGAATGTTTGAAATGAATTTTTTATCAATTTTCAATTCATCAAAGTCGAAATCACTAAAGTAAGAAAATGACGCATTTCCCGTACCAAAATCGTCCACCGCTATTTTGACACCCGATGACCGAATGGTTTCTATTAATGTTTCGTTTTTACTGTTATTGGTAAAATAGGACGTTTCGGTTATTTCAATTGTGACGAGACCATTATCAATCAACGACGAATTGATCAGCTCAAAAATATCATAGAGATGTTCAGAATACTCTCCTGACTCTGCAAGTGAACAGTTTAGAGAGATCGACACGGCTTCAGCTCTTGTTGCTTGAATCTTTAGCAATTCCTCTATCGCTCGCTCAGCCACTATGAGATCAAGCTCTGAAATGAGCTTTAGATCTTCCGCTAAGTAAATCACCTCCTGAACGGTATAATTTATACCTTCAAACCTAAACCGACATAACGCTTCCAATTTGGCCACTTTTCCTGTCGACAAATCTACAATAGGCTGAAAGTTAACATCAATGTCCTTATCTCTAATCGCGTCAATTAACAAGCGCTCTAAGTGCCGCCTTCTAATATTCGCTTTGATCAACGTTTCATCATAAAAGTTAATATTGCTCGTTCCTACTTCATGGGCATACATTGCTTGCAATGACTGTGAGATCACTTCATCGACACTATCTTTATTCCCTCCATGAAGGGCTACCCCGATTTTCCCTTCAGAGATATCTTTAATTAAGTGATCCTCTAAATACGCCCTAAGACCAGCAAAAAACTGCCCAACGCTGGTGTTTATCGTAAGTAAGTTCTGCCCATCGGTATTTCTAGTCCTAATTAGGACTAGAAATGTATTATTGCCTAAATAACCAAAGCTCTCTTTATTATGAAAATCACTCAGTGCGAGTAACACTTTGTCACGTGATGCCTGTTCAAGACCAGAATAAAAACTGGGTTGAAAAGCCAATACTACAAACTTATCGGTACGGTGAGATAAATCCTGCGCTTTTTTACGAAAAGACATTTCATCAAGTACACGTTTGGAGATGTCCATACCATCGCTGGACATCGAGCTGCGACCTCGAAGATCAAAGTCAGTACGAAACGTATAGATGTACAAACTCTGAGAATTGACTAATTGAATTTGTCGCACATTCACCATTTCGAGCATCGTTTTATTGTCTTTAGACCGTGTCGCCATTGCACCTTGCCATTTATCAGAGCAAGTAATGGCTTGTTTGAATGCTTCAATATGCGCACGATTTTGATGGAATAAACTAATGTCGGTGATGTTGTGTCCCAGCATCGTAATGGCGGAGACTGAATGTTGCTGACACAGCGTTTCATTTACAAAGATAACGTCATGGTTATGGTTTGCGATCATCACTCCCCCCATTCGTTCATCGAGTAGCTGCTCAATAAGAGTGAGTACACTAATGGAGTCGATTGCCTTTGAAAGTACGGTGGCACAACCCTTAATCTTGCCATCAAGTACCAGATAAACTTCAAACTTGACGATCATTACATCCGCTTCCGCAGTTCGTAGCGCTACCGATGTGGCTTCCGGTTTGCCACTGAACTCTACATTTCGGATTAGGCTCTGCAATTGATTGATTGTCTCTAATGAGGGTGCTTGTACGTGGTCACGAATGCCATCGAGCGACAGTAGCTTCTGCCAAAATGCCGCCGTCGATATGACATACGCCATATCGGACAGTGCTTCGGTCCAGAATATTTTTCCTTTACTCTTTGTGCTTGCTACCATGACGTCTCTCTTATAAAACGTTATATATTATAATGTTGTGTCAAACGCACTGTATAAAATCTGATAGATAAAAACTATTGTATGAGAACAGTGTTGCATCAAGTCGAATAAGCCTACTTTCAAACTAGGAAAAATGCGTAAAAAATCAAGCCAAGCCCACTCAACTCCCTATTTGAGTTCCCTAATGACCGAGAGGGGGTAAGAGCTCTTGATGTCAGAGATTCAACCGACTGTGTGACGTTCATCTCGTTCCTTTAACAAAATTCTACTTTATCAATAACTCACTTGAATCAATCAAAAACACTCCTAGTTTAGTGATATCCCAAGCTTAACGAGAACGTGTGATGAACTATATTTATGTGTCTGATATATATGACGATCATTATATTTCTTCCCCTCCTTTGAGGCGCTTAAGTGAAAAAGAGGTGCCGGAAGAAGAGATTGAGATTAGAGATATCTTGTTATGTTGGTACGAAGCAGGGTTTTTACCACTTCAGCATTCAAGACAATTGCCATCAGAGTTTCTTGATAGCAAAATGACATTTGAACGACTAACCCGCACACTAAATAGACTAATGAAATGCAAAGCGTATTTTTTTGCCGTAAAACGCGTTATTTCAATGTGGAATAGTGATTCACTTGAGTGTCGATATCTTACCTACTTGCTCCACAAGCACTCACAAGGTTCACAGCTCGTCGGTGATTGCTTTCTTCCATAAATTGACTTGGCGCTTTTGTGAGACAACTCATTAATGACTAGGATATCAATAGAGATATTATGCTGAGCGTGTTAATATCGTGTTAAAAGGTCAACCATATGATTTTTATGTATAAGTTCGTTACCGACAAACTGGACACTCAATATATCCAATTACCTCCAACTGACCGTGAATTGGATCACGCAGACATCCCTCTTGAAGAAATAGAGATGAGAGAAATGCTGTCCGCGTGGTATGACACGGCCTATCTACCTTTAGTCACCGCAAACAGCCTGGGAGACAGTAACCAACAAGAAAGTGCTCGCTTAAAGAAAGTAGAGACCACATTGTTGTTTGTACTGAAAAATAGAGTTTATCGAGCAGCATTCGAGCGTATCTTAACGACGATGACAGCATCAACAAGTCGAGAGCGCCTGTTAAGATTACTAGCCGATTCAAAAGGACGTTACTCAGTACAGTAATAACGACGAAGAACGAGGTGACGGGTGTTAGCTAACATGTTTATTGACTGGGGTGCAGGCACTTAAAGACGATTCCTACGGGCGTGCAGCTGCCATAAATAAACGGGTTTTTCTGCAAAGTATGCATTTTTAGTGAAGCGTTTGGGGGACGGCTCGGTCTACGCCAACGTTCATACCACCCTCGCCGTATCACGACTCCCCGCTGAAACTATAGGCTCATTACCTTTAGTTAATCCAACCATCAAACTTGAGTTTAGTTTGAAGCTTTGCCACCCCTTCTTGCTGCAGTTGTCGTACTCGCTCTTTCGACAACCCATATTTTTCACCGAGTGCTTCTAAAGTAAGGATTTCTTTGCCAAACAAGCCAAAACGATGAATGACAATATCCTTATATTTGTCTGGTAGTGTCATGATGACTTGCTCTAGGTTATTCAGTAATTTTTCATCATAACAGACCTCATAAGGCTCAGGTATTGCCTCTGATCGACAGTTATCCAGTGACAAATACGCTTTATCGATAGTATCTACTGAAGAGCTAGACTCGATAAAACCACTCATATGAATCAATTCACTAATGTGATTTTGCGACTTGTCCGCTTTGGCCGCAATTTCTTTCACTGAAGGTGCGCGCTTTAAATCGGCGCTCATTTTATTGGTCTGTTTAGATAAACGATTTATTTCTTTAATAACATGGACGGGTAATCGAACCGTTCTCCCGGTATTCATCAAAGAAGACTCGATACTTTCACGTATCCACCACACGGCGTACGTACTAAAACGAAACCCTTTATCAGGGTCAAATTTGTCTACCGCCTTCATCAGCCCTAGATTCCCTTCTTCAATAAGATCTAAGATTGTATGATTACTCAACCCTCGCTTGGTGTAACCCCTGGCTATTTTTACGACAAGTCTTAAATTAGATTCAATTAGCACATCCCTTGCGGACTTTTCACCACTTCGAGCCAATGTTGCATAATGAAATTCTTGCTCGGGTGTAAGTAAGTCAATCCCCACAACATCACTGATGTACTTCGAGTAAAAGTCGGTACTTTTTTCGGTATAGTCCTTGTTTGTATCTCTTAGACTTGAGTCTTGTATCCGTGTACCCATCACGTGCTCCTTATTGCATTCTCCGACATAAAAGCAACGATCACGTTTGTTAATTATTTGTAAGAATCGCCGCACAAATAAGCATAGGCAGGTTTATTCCATGCATCAAAGTTTAATACCAAAGAATAAGCAAATTAGCGGTAAATCTAGTAGTAAAGTATTAGATTCTCGCCCTGGAAAACTAACGAGTTTAGATGAGAGTTGATTTTAAGAAACCAATGCAGTTTCTATTTTCATTTTCTTGTGAGCTGTACTATTTTGTAACTGTATGAAGTTGAAAAGTAAACGTTAACCAGAGTAAAACTCCCCATAGAATCGTAGAAGGATCTTAGAATGATTGATTTCGAAGTATTACGCAGCTACATGGATAATGACGAAGACATCATCGCTGCAGTGTTTATGGCATTTATGGAAGAACATGAAAATGGCGCAGAAACGGTCCAACACCTTTACCAAACACAAAATTGGGGGGAACTCTTTATCACCGCTCATTCTTTAAAAGGTATCTTAGCGAGCTTTGGTGAGACCAAAGCTGTTGATAAACTAGAGGCGATTGAAGGAACAACTCGTAACAACCAGTCCCCTAATGTTGAAGACATAAACTTTGTTATTGAAGAAATGCAGGTGATAAAAAACCAAATTAATGAATATTTAGCGTCAGTATCGTAAGTCACAATGACTAGGCTTGAATTCCTACAACGCTTTCAACTTCATCAACTGTCCGACTACCACCCGGAATCAAAGCAGCGTTCAGCCCACTTGCAACATGTATCACTGCGGTCTGCTAGTGTGCTCATCGGCCTCGTTGAGCGACAAGGGCGATTACAGGTCATTTTGACTAAAAGAGCCGCTCACCTTAAGCACCATCCGGGTCAAATTAGCTTTCCCGGTGGAAAAGTAGAGCCTAGCGATCCCAATGCACATTTTACAGCTCTTAGAGAAGCAGAAGAAGAAATAGGCCTTCGCTATGATGAAGTAAACATCATCGGTCATTTGCCCGATCTTCTCACTATCAGCCGCTTCCAAGTGACACCCGTTATTGCCTTTGTCGATCCGAACTATCAACCTAAACTGGATAAAAATGAGGTCGACTACCTTTTTGAAGTGCCATTAGAATTTCTTGCTCATACCGCTAACATGGCAACACATCGTTTTAACATCGATGGAAAGAATCATCGTGTTCTCGCGATCCCTTATCAATCCCACTTCATATGGGGAGTGACCGCGCAAATTATTCAAAGTTTACAAACTCAACTCTCGCAACAATAGCGTTACCCCATGCAACAATAGCCGCACAATCCCGCAATAAAAAGCAATCGTTTACGCAATATCGGATTAGATTAACTAATGCCATAGATAGGTAATCTAATCTGTAGCACAGAAAAAACGTGAGCCAACTAACGAATTCATCAGTACAATCAATAGACCCACCCAAACCATGACCTAGATCTAATTTTTACAAGTAAAAACATTGCAAACTCCTCCCGACTTATTTCCTGTTCCCAAAATGAGTAAAACTTAATGACTACTTCAACTTCTACGGCTACAAGCCGCACTTCATCTAAGTGGAATTATAAAGATTTCACTTGGGCTTTATCACTTTTCGGTACTGCAGTTGGTGCCGGTGTACTTTTTCTACCAATTAAAGCGGGTGCTGGTGGTTTTTGGCCATTAGTTATCTTAGCGCTAATTGCTGCGCCAATGACTTGGTTCGCACACAAAAGTTTAGCGCGTTTTGTTCTTTCAGCTAAAAACCCAGATGCAGATATTACCGATACGGTAGAAGAGCATTTCGGTAAAACTGGCGCAAACCTTATTACCTTTGCTTACTTTTTCGCCATTTACCCTATCGTTCTAATTTACGGTGTAGGTATTACCAATACCGTTGATTCATTCCTAGTAAACCAAATGGGTATGGAATCTATCCCTCGCTGGTTACTGTCAGGTTGTTTAATCGCAGCGATGACGTGTGGTGTGGTGTTTGGTAAAGAGCTTATGCTAAAAGCAACCTCAGTGATGGTATACCCACTGGTTGCGATCTTACTTGCTCTTTCACTTTACCTAATCCCTGATTGGAATACTTCAATGGTTAGCGTTAGCCCAGACTGGGGCACAATGCCAGCAGTTATCTGGCTTGCAATCCCTATCATTGTATTCTCATTCAACCACAGCCCAATTATCAGCCAGTTCTCTAAAGAACAGCGTCGTGTCTACGGTGACGATGCCGTTAAGAAAACAGACATGATCACTGGCGGTGCTGCAACAATGCTTATGGGCTTTGTTATGTTCTTCGTATTCTCTGTTGTGTTGTCTCTGTCACCAGAGCAGCTTGCGACAGCACAAGAACAAAACATCAGCGTACTATCTTACTTAGCAAACGTTCATGAATCTCCACTGATTTCTTACCTTGGCCCAATCGTTGCCTTTGCTGCAATTACATCAAGCTACTTTGGTCACTTCCTAGGTGCTCATGAAGGTTTGGTTGGTCTGGGCAAATCACGCTCTGCAATGCCAGTTAAGAAACTTGAAAAAGCGTCTTTGTTATTCATTGTTATCACTACTTGGATTGTTTCTATCATCAACCCAAGCATCCTTGGCATGATTGAAACAATGGGCGCACCAATGATTGCGGCTATCCTGTTCCTAATGCCTGTGTTTGCAATGCGTAAAGTACCAGCAATGGCTAAGTTGAAAACCTCTCCTCCTGTACAAATTTTTACAGCAGTTTGTGGTATTGCGGCAATTACTTCTGTAATCTACGGCGCTTTTTAATTGACTCCATCAATTAAAAAAATAAACAACCTATAACAATAATATAAGCCTCCTCATTAGAGGGGGCTTTGCTAGAGGTAAATCAGTATGATCAGTGTTTTCGATATCTATAAAATTGGTGTTGGTCCTTCAAGCTCGCACACAGTGGGTCCAATGAAGGCAGGTAAAGAGTTTATTGATGACTTACGTTCAATGGGCAAATTACGTGACATCACCAAAATTACCGTAGATGTTTATGGATCACTATCACTGACAGGGAAAGGTCACCACACAGATATTGCAATTATTATGGGCTTGGCTGGTAACTCACCTGAAAAGGTAGATATCGACTCCATTCCTAACTTTATTGCGCGCGTAGAAGAAACTGAGCGTCTTCCCGTTGGCATGCATTGCCATACGGTGTCATTTCCACGCGATGGCGGAATGAACTTTCACTCTTCAAACTTATCGCTCCACGAAAACGGCATGCAAATTCATGCTTGGATAGATGAAGAAGTGGCTTACTCAAAAACGTACTACTCGATCGGCGGTGGTTTCATTGTCGACGAAGAGCATTTCGGTAAAGAAGAAACATCAGCAATCAAAGCACCGTACGAATTTAACACCGCTGAAGAGTTGATCAACCAATGTAAAGAACACGGCTTGTCTATTAGTACCCTTGTCATGGCCAATGAACATGCAATGTACTCTGATGACGAAGTTCGCACCTACTTTGCCAACATCTGGAAAACCATGCGTGAATGTATGGAACGCGGTATGAATACAGAAGGTATTTTGCCAGGTCCATTGCGAGTGCCTCGTCGTGCATCGGCATTACGCCAACAGTTAATCACTTCAGAAAAAACAACAACCGATCCGATGGCTGTTGTAGACTGGGTGAACATGTATGCGTTTGCAGTTAATGAAGAAAATGCTGCTGGTGGCCGTGTAGTGACCGCGCCAACCAATGGTGCGTGTGGCATCATTCCAGCGGTACTCGCGTATTACGATAAGTTTATCCAAACCGTGACTGAAAAAGATTATATTCGCTACTTTGCGGCTTCAGGTGCAGTCGGTGGTTTATATAAACAGAACGCTTCTATTTCTGGCGCTGAGGTTGGCTGTCAGGGTGAAGTGGGCGTTGCTTGCTCCATGGCGGCAGCGGGTCTTGCCGAGCTTATGGGGGGAAGCCCTGAGCAAGTATGTATGGCGGCCGAAATCGCGATGGAACACAACCTAGGGCTCACTTGTGACCCTGTGGCGGGCCAAGTACAAGTACCGTGTATTGAGCGTAACGGCATCGCTGCGGTTAAAGCCATTAATTCAACTCGCATGGCACTTCGCCGCGCCTCAGCACCACGTGTCTCTTTAGACAAAGTGATTGAGACGATGCTTGAAACAGGTAAAGACATGAATGCTAAGTACCGTGAAACCTCGCAAGGTGGTCTAGCGATTAAAGTTGTGTGCTAAACCCAACAATTTACCAGTGAAAACAAAAAACCGAAGCATCAGCTTCGGTTTTTTATTTGCTTAATAGCATATCAATACATTTATCGACCTACTCACCGATATAAATACAACCTGCCGTGCACGTCTCTTTAATTTCTACTTTACTTAGCAATGGCAAGCTTGGCTTGAGCTGTTCCCAAATCCACTTTGCTAGCACTTCACTTGTTGGATTCTCTAACCCTTCAATATCGTTCAAATAGTAGTGATCAAGGCGGTTATAGATTGGCTTGAATGCCGCTTTTATTTCAGAAAAATCAATCACCCAACCAGTGTGTGGATCTACTTCACCTTCAACATAGAGACGCACCAAAAAAGAGTGCCCATGTAAACGTCCGCATTTATGCCCTTCTGGCACATGGGGAAGATGGTGAGCAGCTTCAAACATGAACTCTTTATACAACTCAGTTTTCATAGGGTATCTCTGGTAAAAAATGACACGCAATCCTACTGAAAAGCGAGCAGTATCTCAAGTTATACAGTAAAGAATACGTTAGAGAAAAAACCAATAGTGATAAAGGTCGAAACAGCCGAACTGACCAGCAGTGTTGACATCCTTGCTGTCGGAAACCGTTCGAGTAGCATACATATCGCCAAGTAAGTTGGATAAAGACCAAACAAATACCTTGGCATGGCATTCACACCCGATGAAAGAGGAATAAGCAAATTGATCAGCATAAACACGGCTTCTGCATAACGTTTTTTAAAGAATAAATAACCGTTAAGTGTGAGTCCTATTAGAGACACGATGACCAAGTAAAGTTTGGCCCCGCCAGTCTCCACACCATAAATAAGCCAATCCACAGGGTTACTAAAGACTCTCCCCCAAGCAACTTGAATATGACCAAACGCTAAGGCATCCCCCATATGAAAGTGAAGGAAAGCCATATACGCAAAGAATCCCAGTGGAATTAACCAAATAGCGACGATAACTGACAACGCATTGCTTTTTAACCGCACAAAACTTGATGCACCATACGCCTGCACACCAACAATCAGAACAGAGAAAACCAACATAACACCTAAATTACGCGTTACTGCCGCGATTAACCCAAGCAGTCCAACAAGCCACCAGTTTTTCCGATAGCACGCAATAAAAACACCGCTAACAAGCGCAATATACAAAGGCTCTGAGTAACCCGATAACGAATAGACGGTATAAGGTGAAAAACACATCAACCAAATAGCCGTATCTTGAGTATCTTTACTAAATAACCGTTGCTTGAGTGCCATCACAAACACAACAATACTGGCGATAAAGGTAAGATTCGACATCACTATCAAGCCAAGATTCGTATCACCAACAAGTATCGACATCCACTTGCCCAAATACGGTGATACTGGCATGAAGGCCCAATTCGCCGCATTACCCCCTTTCATATAACTTGGGATGATCGCATACCCATCATCGGCGATTCTTTGGAACCACATGCAGTCGAAACGACAAATCTGCTGCCAAACATCCATATTTGTCATTGATTCTGGGTTATACGCGTGGGCACCTATCAACCCCAAACTATAGAACACTGTTCGGCTCACGATAATAGCAAGAAGTATCGTCAACCATTGCTGCTTTGATAGGGTCAGAGAAGGCTGTTCATGTTGCATTAGATTAACTCGCCTTTTTAACTTGATGGTTAGATTGGTCTAGATTCATGCCCTGCGAGCCTTGTTCGTTCCCATACCGCCCATAGACCCCTTCGACAAGGTATATAGGACGTTGCTTCAACTCTCGATACATTCGGCTAATGTAACCACCGATAATACCCAACGAAATAAGTTGAATACCGCCAAGAAACAGTACAACGCTAATCGTGGACGCATAGCCCGGCGTTTTGACATCAAAAAACGTCGCACCAATGATAATCTTCAACATAAACACGAAGGCCAAACAAGAAATGGCACAGCCAATAAACCCCCAAATTCTTAACGGCCACGCCGTAAAGCTAAAAATGCCGTCAACAGCAAAATTCCACAATTTCCAGTAGTTAAATTTCGTTTCACCGCAATGGCGTTTTGGCCGTTGAAATTGCACGCCTGTTGAGCGAAATGCTGACCACGCCATCAGCCCTTTCATAAAACGATTGCGCTCTGGGAGTTGGCGTAATGCATCAATCACGACACGGTCTATCAAACGGAAATCCCCAGCATTTTCTGGGATCTTTGTTTCTGACGTTACCCAGTTAAAGAAGCGATAAAAGCCACCAGCAGTCAGTCGCTTAAACCAGGTATCTTTTGAGCGATCGACTCTAACGCCATAGATGGTATCCCACTGTTTGGTTTGCCATAACTCGACAAACTCTAAAATCACGTCAGGTGGGTCTTGCAAATCCACGTCCATAATGACGCAAGCATCGCCTTTTACGTAATCTAGCCCTGCCGTCATTGCGGCTTCTTTACCAAAATTACGGGCTAAGTTGACTAAGCTCACTTGACTATCCGAAGCCATTACCGCCTCTATCGCGAGCCTTGTGTTATCGCTGCTACCATCATTGACAAAAACAACATCAAGGTTCGCTTTAATTGAATCTAGCGACGAATATAAGGTTTGTATAAAGGGTGCAATGGACCTTTCTTCGTTATAGACAGGAACCAATATTGATAAGGTAAAATCGTTATTTTGCTTCATGATGTTAATTCCTGTATTGAAATCTGTTTAATGGTTAAGCTCGCTCGCGTTTCAATTTGCCAATGTTGAAGCGGCGCGCTGCCATCAATCACGCCTACGGGGATAATGGCTTCTAATGTTTCAATACCTAGCGGTAGCAATTTAATTTTATTACCCTGCCCCAACGACAGGTAAACCGGCTCTGTAATCGATTTTGACAAGGACAGTTGAACTCGCACTGGTCCCACTGGTAACTGGGGGAAATTAAAAAACAGCCCCCCAGAATGAAGCATGTCCCTACCATCCCCAGTCGCTTTGTTTGCCCAACCCGCGCGACTCAAATAGGGCGACTTTTCACTGGCTGCCACAACACCAGATCTCGGCCACAACATTGTTGAATTTGCTTTCGCCCAATAAAGGGTTTTCTTGTCGATATAATAAGTTTGGTAAGCAACCGTCACATTAGGATGGGCGGCAAGATATAGCGTCCATAAGTAGAACGACGAGAGACTCAGTAACAATGCAAACGTCAGTGGTCTAAAAAAACGTTTATTCAAGGTAATGTTGTCATCGACCGTTTTCGATTCAAGAGAGTGAGAAGGCATGAGTAAATACATTTAGTTACATATACTCTCGTTTTACGCTTATGGCCGTTCCCTCCTGTCAGTAAACCGTCAGAAGCTGATTAAGATTACATGAACACCTAATGCCAGCCGTCAACCCATCAAGCTCGCCTATCTATCCTTTTAGTTGTTTATTCAGTCACTAACGAGTGCTTGACCATAGATTGCTCCAATTCTCAGAAATAGTACGAGTTGCAATAAAAACCATGAGCTTTGCGAGGTTTTACGAAGATTCAACTTTTCTCACCTATTGAAATTAACTTACCATTCACGCTGTCAGCCCAACTTTTTAACAAACATAATTATGCGACTTACAATAACTAATAAACTACTTATCGCGCTTATCTTAGTATTTGGCACCGTTGTGATCACCTCCACTACGTACCAATATAATCAACAACGTGAGCTCATTTATTCCGTACTCGGTGAACAACTCCATGACAAGGCTGGTAACTACTTTGACAGCTTAAATATGATGATGCTTACTGGCACCATGGCGCAAAAAGAAACACTAAGAAATAAGGCGTTAGCACAGGAGAATATAGAAACGGTAAGAGTGCTGCGTGGCGATGCTGTCAGTAAGCTCTATGGCGCAGGATTAGCAAACCAAGTCCCTATTGATGATATCGATAAACGCGCGTTACTTGGTGAGACCGTATTGGAGCCCTTTAAAGCAGAATGGGGGAATGGCTTAGTGGTCGCCCTACCAATGAAAGCCAGTGCTGACTATCGCGGCACTAACTGTATTACCTGCCACATGACACAGGAAGGGGAAGTGCTTGGCGCCATCCGGATTGAGTACAACTTAAATCAAGTGAACGGCTTAATTAATAAGCGCACCGCAATTGCTGTCGGCATCATGGCTGCCATCGCTTTTATCGGTTACTTGTGCACCATTTTCATTGCTCGCCGATTTATTGTGGCACCGGTTCAAACGACATCTCGATTTATGAACCGAGTCAGCGGCAGTAAAGATCTCTCTATACGCCTATCTCAACACCAAAATGACGAAGTTGGCGATCTAACTAACGATATAAACGCGTTTCTAGATACGGTTTCCGAGAGTTTAAATAAAGTACAGTCAACGGCGAAGACCGTCAGCGGCAATGCTGACAAGCTAACAGATATTGCCCAAAACAATGAGAAAACCGCTAAGAGGCAGCTCGACGAAACGGCGGCTGTTGAAAACAGCATGCAACTATTAGAGCAACAACAAAGTACCGTAAGTGAAGCCACAGAGCGAGCTTCTGAACTTATGCAACAAACTTGTGAACTCACCAAAGTCAGTAGCGCAGAAGCACAAAACGCCAGCGCGGATATCGAATCTTTGGTTCAAGACATCGGTCAAGTATCCACACATATCTCAGAGCTTAACGAGCAAACCGAACAAGTTTCCGCAATTCTATCGACGATTAAAGGCATTGCAGACCAAACAAACCTACTTGCTTTAAACGCAGCTATCGAAGCGGCAAGAGCGGGTGAACAAGGCCGAGGGTTTGCCGTTGTCGCCGATGAAGTCCGCTCACTAGCAAGCCGAACCACCGAAGCTACCAGCGATATAGAAACGATAATTGCCAAATTCCAACAAGGCAGTAGTTTTTCGGTACAAGCCGTTAACAAGGTTTCAAACACTGCCCATCAACGTGCTGATGAGGTCCAAGCCTTAGCCAGTAAGATGCAGACCGTTGTCGAGCAAATCGAATCTACGACGCACATCGCCAATCAGGTGCAAACTCAGATACAAGCTAACCGTCAAACTAGCGCGAGTGTCGGGCAGAAAACCGTTGTAATCACTGAACACGCAAACGAAACTTCTGGAGCCGCGACACAAACTCATCAAATTAGCATGGATTTGCAACAGCTTTCTCATCAATTGGAGACATTACTTAATCAATTTGTATTGAATAGCCACAATAAAGGCTGATTAACCACAATAAAGGTTGAACCAAGAAAATTGACAGGTAATATATCCGTTTGAAAAGAAATTTATACTCCACTCAATGTCGCGCTTATATTTTAAGCAACACACACTTATTTTAAGTAATAAGCATTGAGTGGTTTTTTACCTCCATGGAGAAGATGAATAACATGACTTACGCGCCTGTAACAGACGTACTCGGCGGCAAGCTTGCGGTAGACAGTGAAGTAACTGTTCGCGGCTGGATCCGTTCACGTCGTGATTCCAAAGCTGGAATCTCTTTCCTTGCCATTTACGACGGCTCTTGTTTCGACCCGATTCAGGCCGTGGTCCCTAATAATCTTAATAATTACGACGACGAAGTGCTTAAGCTAACCACTGGCTGTTCTGTTGAAGTAACGGGTAAGATTGTTGAATCTCCTGCAAAAGGTCAAGACTTCGAACTCGCAGCCACTGACGTTAAAGTCGTTGGCTGGGTTGAAGACGCAGACACGTACCCAATGGCTAAGACTCGTCATTCTATTGAGTACCTTCGTGAAGTGGCACACCTTCGTCCACGCACTAACGTGATCGGCGCAGTCGCTCGAGTACGTAACTGTCTATCTCAAGCGATTCACCGCTTCTACCACGAACAGGGTTTCTTCTGGACTTCAGCGCCACTTATCACGGCTTCTGATGCGGAAGGTGCCGGTGAGATGTTCCGCGTATCAACGCTAGACATGGAAAACCTACCTCGCACTGAAGCAGGCAAAGTGGACTTCAACGAAGATTTCTTCGGCAAAGAGACGTTCCTAACGGTATCTGGTCAACTTAATGCTGAAGCTTACGCTTGTGCACTAAGCAAAGTGTACACATTTGGTCCTACTTTCCGTGCTGAAAACTCAAATACAAGCCGCCACCTAGCTGAATTCTGGATGGTAGAGCCTGAGATTGCCTTTGCTGATCTAGACGACGCTGCAAAACTGGCAGAAGACATGCTTAAGTACGTCTTTGCAGCCGTTCTTGAAGAACGTCGCGATGACCTTGAGTTCTTTGCATCTCGTATCGACAAACAAGCCATCACTCGTCTAGAGCAATTCGTTGACGCTGATTTCGCACAAGTTGACTACACTGACGCCATCCAAATCCTACTAGATTCTGGTAAGAAATTTGAGTTCGACGTTGAGTGGGGCATCGACATGTCTTCTGAACATGAGCGCTACCTAGCTGAAGAGCACTTCAAAGCGCCCGTTATCGTTAAGAACTACCCGAAAGATATCAAAGCTTTCTACATGCGCTTAAACGACGACGGCAAAACGGTTGCGGCCATGGATGTACTTGCACCAGGTATTGGTGAAATCATCGGTGGTGCACAACGTGAAGAGCGTCTAGATATTCTAGATGAGCGCATGATTGCTATGGGCATCGACCCTGAGCACATGAGCTGGTACCGCGATCTCCGTAAATACGGCACAGTGCCTCACGCAGGTTTCGGACTTGGCTTTGAGCGTCTAGTGTCTTACGTAACAGGTATGGGCAACGTTCGTGACGTGATTCCATTCCCACGTACGCCGCGCTCAGCTAACTTCTAAGCCGGGTTTACACATAATAATCAGGTCACCTCAGGGTGACCTTTTTTACACCCGCTCACTCAAAGCTCATACAGCCCCTTCCCTTATGTACCGCTATTTCACCTTACATTTCTGCACCCTTACGTTTCATTTTCAATCCATCATTCGACTTGGTTTCTTTCTTCGCCAGCACTATATTTAAAACAACAAGACAGTAATTCAAATCAGCAGCGCAGCTGACAGAATAGAAGGTGTTAACGATGAGCAAATTTACCGAATCTGATATTCAATATCGAGGTGAGTCCAACGGTGTGCATAAATGGGAAGCCACGAACGGTCAACCATACTACTGGCACCCTGACTGGCTTCACGTGGCAGAAGATGAAATGGGGCTTCACAGAAAAGTTGAGCTTAACGTTGAAGAAACTGAAACCCCATCAAAAGCTCACGCAATTTCGGCTGTACTTCAACATTTGAATGCCTGGGTTGAATCAAAACTTACTCAACATCCAGACATTGAAACTCAAGCGCACGAATCAGAAATCAATCTAAAAAAATAACCACCTCCTTGATCCCAAAAGCCAAATTGGCGTTTGGGATCCCATTATTACTCGCGACATTAGCAATCGTTTCCGCTTCAAAATTACAAAAAGAACGAATTAGCGCCCTTTTCTGCTTCAAATCAAACTAATTTTCTGTTTTCTTCTTTAATCTGGTTGTCACGTATGGCCTACAGAGGTATAAATAGGCTGTTATCGTCACAAAATATGTTCACATTTGCCCCTTCAATTAACATGGATGAAGATTATGTTTGAAAAAGTTGTAGCTGCACCCGCTGACCCTATACTTGGCCTCACTGAAGAGTTTAAAAAAGACACTCGTGCAGAAAAAATTAACCTCGGCGTTGGTATCTACAAAAATGAGCAAGGCCAAACCCCTGTTCTTGCGACAGTAAAAAAAGCTGAAGCAGCATTGCTAGAAAATGAAAAAACAAAATCTTACCTGACGATTGAAGGCACCGCTGAGTATGGTTTAGCTGTACAAAAACTGCTATTCGGTGCTGATTCAGCGATAGTTAGCGAAAAATTGGCAAAAACCGCACAAGCTCCGGGTGGCACTGGCGCACTTCGCGTGGCTGGCGAGTTTATTAAACGCCAACTTAGCAGCGCTAAGATCTGGATCAGCAATCCAACATGGGCGAACCACAACGGCGTATTTGCTGCTGCAGGTATTGAAACGGCTCAATACCGCTACTACAACTCAGAAACAAAAGACAAAGACTTCGCAGGCATGGTGGCTGATTTAGAGCAAGCCGCTGCAGGCGACATTGTTTTGCTGCATGGCTGCTGCCACAACCCAACTGGCATCGACCCTACTCCAGCTGAGTGGGAGCAATTAGCAAAACTGGTAGCGGACAAAGGTCTGATCCCATTATTCGACTTTGCATACCAAGGCTTTGCAAAAGGCGTTGAAGAGGATGCACAAGGCCTGCGCACCTTTGCTAAATACAATAAAGAAATTCTCGTCGCGAGTTCATTTTCAAAGAACTTCGGTCTGTACAATGAGCGTGTAGGCGCCTTCACGTTAGTTGCCGCTTCTGAAGAAATCGCAACGACAGCCTTCTCACAAGTAAAAGGCATCATTCGCTCAATCTATTCTAACCCACCCGCTCACGGCGCTGCGGTTGTCACATACATTCTTAACGATGAAGCGCTTCGTGCGGAATGGGAAAACGAAGTCGCTGAAATGCGTGATCGTATTCAAGAAATGCGTGGCCTGTTTGTTGAGACACTAAAAACAGAAGGTGTGGATGCCGACTTTAGCTTTATCGAGCGCCAAAATGGCATGTTCTCTTTCTCTGGCCTGTCTAAAGAGCAAGTAAACCGTTTGAAAGACGAATTTGCTATCTACATTGTTGGCTCTGGACGTATCAGTGTTGCGGGTATGACAAAGTCTAACATGACACCATTATGTAAAGGCATCGCAGCCGTTTTATAACCATATAACCCGGCACACTTAAGCGCGAGTACGCTTGTCATTTAGCGTATTCACTGGTTTAATAATCAACGTGTTAGCGCTTGTGCTAGATAAAATAAAGGTCAGCTTCGGCTGACCTTTTTCGTTTCTGCGTGTACTATTAAGCCATCATGATTACATTTAGATAGTACGTAATTACATTTAAATAGTACCTAAGGCCGCACATGGACGCAGAACTCATAGAGATCCAACACTTTCTCGCCAGCTACCCTCCTTTTGATGAATTACCAGAAGAGACCATTTTGTACGCATCTCAGCATATTGAGATAGCCTACTATCGCCAAGATACACCCATCATACATTTTGGTGATGAGATCAATGACCTCTATATGGTCAGAAGTGGCGTAGTCGAGGTATACCGTCGTAAGGGCGAGCTCTACAACCGATTGGATGAAGGCGATCTCTTTGGGCAAATGGGTCTGCTAACAAATAATAAAGTTCGCTTTCCAGCCAAGGCGGTCGAAGACACCCTTGTTTATTGCTTATCCGCAGACGTATTCCAGGAGCTCTACGACAAATTTGATTCGTTTGCCGATTTTGTTGAAGTTGAAGACAGAGTCAGGCTAAGACAAACCGTCTCCAACAATAGCAACACTAACGACCTCACCACATCAAAAGTCCGAACGCTACTTACTGGTGAACCTGCCACCATCGATCGGCATAGAACCATTCAAGAAGCGGCAAAACAAATGGCCGACGAACAAGTCTCATCCTTACTCATTCTCAATCCGGATATCACCGAAAACGATGAAGACGATTCCTCCCCCATCGTTGGTATCATTACCGATAGAGACCTTTGTACGCGAGTATTAGCACAAAACCTAAGCCCACAAGATGAAGTGGCTTCCGTGATGTCTACCGACCTTATTTCACTCGATCACAACGCCTATGTGTACGAAGCGATGCTTATCATGCTGCGCTATAACGTCCATCATCTACCCGTTGTAAAAAACAAAATTCCTCTTGGTGTCATCGAAACGTCCGATATCGTTCGCTACGAGTCCCAAAACTCACTACTGCTAGTGAGTAGTATCTTCCAGCAACAGTCGGTTGAGGAGCTTAAGCAGCTGTCTGATCAAGTTCGCGACAGTTTCGTTCGCTTAGTTAATGAAGACGCCAATGCACACATGGTCGGCACGGCAATGTCGGTTATTGGCCGCAGCTTTAAACAACGTATCATTGAACTTGCTGAAGAAGAGTTAGGTCACGCCCCTATTCCTTATTGCTTCCTGGCACTTGGCTCCATGGGACGCGATGAACAACTCATGGTCACCGACCAAGACAATGCCATCATTCTTGACGACAGCTACGACGAAGAGAAACACGGCGCTTACTTTAAAGCCTTCTCGACCTTTATTTGTGATGCGCTTGCCGATTGTGGTTATACCTACTGCAGTGGTGACATTATGGCAACGAACCCGGAATGGCGCATGACGAGAAAAGAATGGGAAGCGTGCTTCTCTGATTGGATTGATGATCCAAACCCGAAAGCGTTACTCAATGCGTCGATCTTTTTCGATTTGGATGGGGTTTACGGCAAGCTCAAATGGGCAGAGCAGCTCAATAGCTTTATCGTCCGAAGAGCGAGAAGAAATAACCGTTTTCTGGCTTGCTTGGCGCGAAATGCGCTAAATCGCACGCCTCCATTAGGCTTTTTCAAAGATTTTGTGATGGAAAAGGATGGGCAGCACAACAACTCCATCAACCTAAAACGTCGCGGTACAGCGCCATTGGCTGATTTAATACGTGTCCATGCGTTAGCGGTTGGTTCTCGTTCTACTAACTCTTTCGAGCGCTTAGATGACATCCACGACGCGGGTATACTGCCAAAGGGGCGCGCGCGTGATTTGAAAGATGCCATGGAATTCATCTCAATGGTTCGTATCAGCCACCAAGCAATGGATGTTCAGATGGGGATCGCCCCAGATAACAACATTGAGCCTGAGAACTTGTCCGACTTCGAACGCCGTAATCTCAAAGATGCGTTCCAAGTCTTGAGTAATGGTCAAAATTTCCTAAAATTTCGCTATCAAGCTAACAACAATTTCAAATAGCGTCCGTCTAAATGGTGAGTGTGAATTATGATTAAAAAACTATTTAGTGCGCCTAGTGTACAATGGCAAAGCAAGTTTAAGACGCTAGCGGGTCGCGCTCAGGATGAGCGTCTGCAGGCGTTTTACGCTAAAGGGTTGCCCAACAGCGATACACTGCTCAAAGACGTATCATTTGTTGCTCTAGATTTTGAAACAACAGGGTTAAACCCAGAGAAAGATGGCATCCTCTCAATTGGCCTTGTGCCTTTCACCACCTCAAGGATACGACTCAATGCCGCTAAGCACTGGACGGTCAGGCCTAAGGCAATCCTAGAAGAAGAGTCGGTGGTCATCCATGGTATCACTCATAATGACATCTTAGACGCACCAAAATTCAAAGACATTCTTGGCGATGTGTTGGACTCGTTGGCAGGGCATATCATCGTGGTGCACTACAATCCCATTGAACGTGGTTTCTTTGATGATGCGTTGAAGGGCATGATTGGTGAAGGCATTGAGTTTCCTGTCGTCGACACAATGCAAATTGAATCCGTTTACCAAAAGCGCGCTACCGCTGGTGTAATCAATATGTTGAAAGGCAAACAAGCGGACTCAGTTCGCTTAGGACAAACTCGCCGTCGTTATGGACTGCCTGACTACCCACCCCATCATGCGTTAACGGATGCCGTTGCTACCGCAGAGCTACTTCAAGCCCAGCTGGCTTATCACTATGATGAAAAAGCCGTGCTCAACGATATCTGGATATAGACACAAGCAACGCTGTCGCCCATTATCAGAGGCAGACACTTATTTAGGACGGTACACACCAATAAAAAAAGGCTCTGATGAGTAATGCCGATCAGTTAAGAAATTTTCGAGATCATTTGACCGATCTTTAAAAGGCTTCAAAATCCGATATTAGGTAACTAATATCGGATTTTTTTATGTCTTTAGAAAGTCAATTG